>SFKX01000003.1 GCA_004553625.1 Clostridiales bacterium
GGCAGCCTGTGGGCGAGGATACACAGACAGGATAATGAGACTCCCGCGTTGAACGCCCTCAAAGCATTGCGCGGCGCACCCATCAGCATGGGCCGGGGTGAGATTCCCGTGGAGCTGCGGCCAGCAGCCATCCGTTTTTTGCCTCTTTAATTTTCAGATAAATCTTCTGCTTTTCTGTTTACGGATAGTTCGTAAACTTTTCATTAGCAGCAGACAAACCCGAAACGGCGCGGTACAATGAGGGTGGAAGTTATGAATGAACACCCTTTTGCGTGCCGTTTCTGACTGGAAAGGAGGCTGCTGTGTCAGAGATTCAGAACGGTACGGAGAAAAGGCCTTTGGAGTGCCGCACCTATACGGTCAATGACATTGCCGTGATTTTAGGTGTCAGCCAAGCGCGGGCATATAGCCTTGTGCGGGAGGACCTTTTCAAAAGCGTACGAATTGGCAACGCCATACGGATTTCCAAGCGGTCGTTCGACCACTGGCTGGAGTCACTTGACCTGTGACACAAGAAAGGAAGGTTCGTTATGGCATCCATTATCAAAAGAAAGAAAAACTATTCCATCGTCTATACCTATGTGGACGAGAACGGCGAGACCAAGCAGAAATGGGAGACTCGCTCCAGCTATCAGGATGCGTTGAAGCGCAAGGCGGAGGTGGAGAATCAGAAAACCACCCGGTCTTTTCTCCCGCCTAGCAACCAAAGCATCTCGGAGTTCCTGCTGGACTTCGTCTCCCTCTACGGCGAAAAGCGGTGGGGAGTTTCCATGTACGACAGCCAAAACTCGCTGATTGCCAACTACATCAACCCCATCATCGGGAACATGAAGGTGCAGGACATCACGCCCCGTGTGGTGGACAAGTACATCCAGACCTTGCAGAAAACCCCTGCGGTGAACACCAAGAACCACCATGCCAAAACAGAGTTCGTGACCAACGCCACTATTGACAAGATCATCAAGCTCCTCCGCTGCGCCTTCAAGCAGGCAGTCCGGTGGGAGCTGGTCCCCAAGAACCCCTTCGACAATGTGATCCTGCCCAAAGTGGAACATAAAAAGCGGGACATCTGGACCGCCGATATGATCCGCACCGCCCTGGATCAGTGTACGGACGGGAAACTCTATGTGGCAATGAATCTGGCCTTTGCCTGTTCCATGCGCATGGGTGAAATCATGGGGCTGACCTGGAGCAATGTCCACATCTCCGACGAGGACATCGCCGCTGACAATGCCTATGTCTACATCGACAAGGAGCTGGCGCGGGCCTCCAAGCGGGCCATTGAAATGCTGGGGCATAGGGATGTCTACTATGTGTTCCCTCCCTTGTTTGCCAACACCAGTACCCGGATTATCCTGAAGAAGCCCAAGACCGATTCCAGCATCCGCAAGGTGTGGCTGCCCAAGACTCTGGCCTACATTCTGCTGGAATGGAAGAAGTCCCAGGACGAACTGAAAGAGATGCTTCGGGACGAGTATCAGGACTACGACCTGGTGGTGGCGCTGCCCAACGGGCGACCCTGTGAGGACCGGGTGCTCCTGAAGGAGTTTGAAAAGCTGCGGGAGAAAGCTGGACTCCCGAAAGTGGTCTTTCACTCTCTCCGCCATTCCAGCACCACTTACAAGCTGAAACTGAACCACGGCGACCTGAAGGCCACCCAGGGCGACACGGGCCACGCCCAGATCGACATGATTACCAGCGTGTATGCTCATATTCTGGACGAGGACCGCAAGGTGAACGCCCAGAAGTTTGAGGACGCCTTCTACGCCAGCGCCAATCCTGACCTTCGGACGGTGCGCCCTCCAGCAAAAACCAGGGGGCCGAAGGAGCCGGAGAGCGTGTCATTGGACCTGGAGGCCCTGGTGGAACAGCTTCGCAAGTCGCCGGAACTGGCCAACACACTGGCCGCATTACTGGCGTCGGCCCCATCCGAAAAATAGTTCGGAAAAATCGTGTTAGCAAATCCGCGATTTTCATTAGCAAACCCGGAAAAAATGTTCGAAGCCAATTAGCAGGGATACAGCGGAAAATGTATAAAATCGTTCCGTCCGAGCGGCAAGGCTGCCCAAAGGAAACGATAACGAAAAACCGCTGTAAACCATCAAGAAACGGCTTACAGCGGTCATTTTTGGCACCCCCGGCGAGACTCGAACTCACTACATTCCGCTTAGGAGGCGGACCCTCTATCCTGGTGAGGTACGGGGGCATATACAGAAATTATTCAGTTATACAAGGCTCCGGGATTCGAACGGTTCGATTGTTAGGAGGCGACCGCTCTATCCAACTGAGCTACGGGGGCTTATACAGAAAATATTCAGTTTTACAGGGCTCTAGGATTCGAACGATTCGATTTTTAGGAGGCGACCGCTCTATCCAACTGAGCTACGGGGGCTTATACAGAAAATATTCAATTTTGCAGGGCTCCAGGATTCGAACGATTCGATTTTTAGGAGGCGGACCCTCTATCCTGGTGAGGTACGGGGGCATGAGCCTAAGTATTTTACCCCATTTGTCCGCGCTTGTCAACTCAGAAAAACTGCTCACGCAAGCTGCGCGGAGGCCTCACATCAAAAACCGCCCCCGAGCTGGACTCCCGGGGGCGGGGCAGAACACCGCCGGAGGGCAGCGTATCCGTTCCGCCGACTATGTTATACCATATCATGGGATAATTGGGAAGAGGGTTTTGTCAAAAAACATAATTTCCGCCAGAGTCACCAAATATATTACCTCTATTTGCAGCATAAATCCTCCAAAATATTCAGAATCCATGCATATCACAACGCTTTATGCATTTTGTTCTTCCTTCCAAAAAAAGCTCTTCCAAAATCAGCTCTGTCCCCGCCGCCCAGACCGGAAAACAAAAAGCCCGTCTGCTAAAGCAGACGGGCTTTGGTGGGGGCGGGTGGATTCGAACCACCGTAGGCATTGCCAGCAGATTTACAGTCTGTCCCCTTTGGCCACTCGGGAACACCCCCGTGTTCGCTTCACTCAGCGTGGAGCTGGTGGACGGACTCGAACCCCCGACCTGCTGATTACAAATCAGCTGCTCTACCGACTGAGCTACACCAGCGCAATACCGGCGACAGCTATAATAGCAAAACAGCAACCGTTTGTCAACAAAAACTTACGCCCTGCCCCAATATTTTTTATTCAGGCCACGGTACCGGCCTTATCCTCGTACTTTTCATAGGCTTTCGTATCCATGATCTCCTTTAGCCTGCGCACGAACTCCCAGACCTCGGCAAAGCTCGTGTAGAGAGGGCTCGGCGCAAGCCGTATGACATTCGGATACCGGAAGTCCGGAATGACGTCCGCCGCCTTGAGTGCCTCGTTTATCCGTACGGCGTCCGCGTGCTCAAGCGCCACGTGACCGCCGCGCACAGCGTCCTCCCTCGGGTTGCCTATCGTAAAACCATATCCGGCGAGCTCCGTATCTATGAGGTACATCATGTACCTCGTCAGCTCCAGCGATCGGGCGCGTACCTGAGCCATCGTGATGCCCTCGTAAGCGTCCAGTGCGCCGTCCACGCCCGCCATGCTCAGGATGGGGGAGGTACCTGTCTGCCAGCCGCCGGCGTTCATAGCATGCTCGAACTCCGGCCGCAGCTCAAACTGCGTGTCGTTCCGGTTGCCCCACCAGCCGGCCAGGCCCGGCTCCTTTGCAAAGTGCTTCCGGTTCACATACAGGCCGGCAGTGGCTCCGGGGCCGCCGGAAAGGTATTTGTAGTTGCACCACACCGCAAAGTCGCAGTCCACGGCCTCCATGTCGTGGTCCACGCTGCCGATGCTGTGGCAGAGGTCGAAGCCGCAGACTATCCCCTTCTCATGCGCCGCCCTCGTTATTTCGGCCATATCCAGCAGCTGCGCGCTCCGATAGAGCACCGAGGGCAGCAGCACCACCGACACGTCCTCCGTCAGCGCGGAAAGGATGTCCTCCATGTCGAGGGTCTTTCCGTCACGGCTCTTTATCACCTTCAGGACCTTGTCCGGGTCCATCCCGCGCTGCCTGATTTGGCTCGTCACGGCGTAGCGGTCCGTCGGGAAGTTGAGCTCGTCTACTACTATTTTATACCGCCTCTCGTCCGGCCTCCAGAACGTCGCTATGCACTGGTGGATATTCAGCGTTGTGCTGGCGCAGACCGTGACCTCCTCGGGCCTCGCGTTTATGAGACGCGCCAGTTTTGCGCCTATGCCTTCGAAATAGAGGAAGTAGTTTGTCTCGGCTCCGGTCCAGATCCCTATCCCATACTTTTTCCAATCCTCAAGCGCGCGAAGCACGGCTCGCTCTGCCGGCTTGGAGCATAGGCCGAGCGAATTGCCGTCCATATATATCTGTCCTTCTCGGATATAAAACAGCTCCCGCCTGGAGGCGAGGGCGTCCTGTGCATCGAGTTCCAATGCAAATTCCCTGCCAGGTCTCATTTCCTTCATGTCTTTTGCCCCCTGTTTGTTCATTTGTGACAATGATATCACCTCAAATCCCTCCTTTCAAGGCCGTTTTATAACTTGTTCGCCCGGAGACAGAAAAATATCCCCCAATTTGCCTTTGCCTCTTGAAATATAACAAAAAATCGTTTAGAATAAGTGTGGTTATCGGCAAATTATACAAACTATTTCGATTTAAAGTGAGGTAAGGCAAATGCTGACAAACGAGTACCTGAAGAGAGTATATGATACTGTGCTGGCCCGCAACCCCGGCGAGGCGGAGTTCCATCAGGCGGTCATGGAGGTCCTGGAAAGCCTCGAGTGCGTTGTCGAGAAGCACCCTGAGTACGAGAAAAACGGCATTATCGAGCGTTTTGTTGAGCCGGAACGTTTCATTCAGTTTGCTGTCCCCTGGGTGGATGACAGCGGCAAGGTCCAGGTGAACCGCGGTTTCCGCGTCCAGTTCAACGGCGCGATCGGCCCCTATAAGGGCGGTCTGCGTTTCCACCCCTCGGTCACGGCCTCGGTCATAAAGTTCCTCGGCTTTGAGCAGACTCTGAAAAACAGCCTCACAACTCTGCCCATGGGCGGCGGCAAGGGCGGCTCTGACTTTGACCCCAAGGGCAAGTCCGACGGCGAGGTCATGCGCTTCTGCCAGAGCTTCATGACTGAGCTCTATAGGCACATCGGTCAGTTTGTCGATATCCCCGCAGGCGACATCGGCGTCGGCGCGCGCGAGGTCGGTTATCTCTTCGGTCAGTACAAGAGGATCATGGGTACCTTTGAGGGCGGCACCATAACCGGCAAGGGCATCCCCTTCGGCGGCTCCCTCGCCAGGACCCAGGCCACCGGCTACGGCCTGTGCTACTTCGCGCAGGAGGCCATGCGCTGCATGAAGAACGACAGCTTCGCCGGCAAGATCGTCGTTGTCTCTGGCAGCGGCAACGTCGCCACCTACGCCGCTGAAAAGTGCATGCAGCTCGGCGGCAAGGTCGTCGCCATGTGCGACTCCAACGGCTACGTCTATGACCCGAGCGGCATTGACCTTGCCAAGATCATCGACATCAAGCAGAGGCGCCGCGCCAGGATCAAGGTATATGCCGACGAAGTCCCCGGCAGCGAGTACCACGAGGGCTGCCACGGCATCTGGACCGTCAAGTGCGACATTGCCCTGCCCTGCGCCACTCAGAACGAGATGGACCTCGAGGGCGCGAAGGCCCTCATCGCCAACGGATGCATGGGCGTTTTCGAGGGCGCAAACATGCCGCTCACCCCGGAGGCAATAGCCGCGGTCCAGGGCGCCGGCCTGATGTACTCCCCCGGCAAAGCCTCGAACGCCGGCGGCGTCGCCACCAGCGGCCTCGAGATGACCCAGAACAGCATGCGTCTCTCCTGGAGCTTCGAGGAGGTCGACCAGAAGCTGCAGGGCATCATGAACAACATCTTCCACGCCGCCTACGACGCCTCCGTCGAGGTCGGCAAGCCCGGCGACCTCATGGTCGGCGCCAACGTGGCGGGCTTCCTCAAAGTTGCCGCCGCAATGATGGCCCAGGGCGTGTAAGCAAAACCATCCACCGGATATCGCAAGACCGGCATGGCCTTTCGGCCATGCCGGTCTGTTTTTTGTTCTTATCAGAAATTCAGGGTAGCGAAGTAGTCCTCAGGGGTCTCGGCCCGCCTTATGAGCTTGGCAGAGCCGTCCTCGCAGAGGAGGACCTCCGCGCTGCGGAGCTTGCCGTTGTAGTTGTAGCCCATGGCATGGCCGTGTGCGCCGGTATCGTGGATGACCAAAAAGTCGCCGGGGACGATGGCGGGCAGCCAGCGGTCTATGGCAAACTTGTCGTTGTTCTCGCACAGGCCTCCGGTGACGTCGTAGAGGTGGTCGCAGGGGGCGTCCTCCTTGCCGGCCACGGTTATGTGGTGGTAGGCCCCATACATCGCCGGGCGCATGAGGTTGCAGGCGCAGGCGTCCACTCCGACATACTCCTTGTGGATGTGCTTCTGGTGCAGGCACTTTGTCACGAGACAGCCGTAGGGTCCCAGCATAAAACGGCCCATCTCGGCGCAGAGCTTCACGTCGCCCATGCCCGCGGGGACGAGGATCTGCTCATAGACCTTTCGCACGCCCTCGCCTATTGCCAGAATGTCCGGGTGGTGTCCGTCCGGCCTGTAAGGGATCCCCACGCCGCCGGAGAGGTTTATGAAGCCTATGTGCGCTCCTGTCTCCTCGTGGAGCTCCACCGCCAGGCGGAAGAGCTGCATGGCGAGGGTGGGATAATAGTCATCGGTCGTAGTGTTCGAGGCGAGGAAAGCGTGGATGCCGAACTCCTTCGCGCCCTTCTCCATGAGGATGCGGTAGGCTTGGAACATCTGCGGCTTAGTCATGCCGTACTTTGCGTCGCCGGGCGAGTCCATGATGGTGTTCGAGATCTCAAAGTAGCCGCCCGGATTGAAGCGGCAGCTGATGGTCTCCGGGATATGGCCGATGGTCTTTTCCAGGAAGTCTATGTGGGTGATGTCGTCCAAGTTTATCGTGGCGCCGAGCCTGTCCGCGAGCTTATAGTCCTCAGCGGGGGTGTCGTTCGAGGAGAACATGATGTCGCCGCCGGTGATGCCCTGGCGCTCGCAGAGCATGAGCTCCGTGAGCGAGGAGCAGTCCATGCCGCAGCCTTCCTCATGCAGTATGCTCATGATCGTCGGGTTGGGCGTCGCCTTGACGGCAAAATACTCCTTGAAGCCGGGGTTCCACGCAAAGGCCTCTCGCACCAGGCGGGCGTTGCGCCTTATCCCGCGCTCGTCATAGAGATGGTAAGGCGTCGGGAACTGCTTGTCCAGCTCCAGCAGCTTTTCCTTTGTCACGAACGGCAATTTCTTTTCCATTTCATTCTCCGCCCTTTCCGTCGAAAATTATGCTTATGCGCGTGCCTTTGTCCGGCTCGCTCTCCGCCTTGAGCGTGGCATGGTGCCAGGCCGCGGCGTGTTTAACTATCGAGAGTCCCAGGCCGGTGCCGCCCGTCTCCTTTGAGCGGCTCTTGTCCACCCGGTAAAAGCGCTCGAACACCCTGTCCAGGTGCTCGGCTGCAATGCCTATGCCGTCGTCCTCCACGCAGATGTATGGCGCACCCTGAGCCTGGCCCACGGTCACGCGAACGTGGCCGCCGGGGCGGTTGTATTTGATGGCATTGTCGCAGAGGTTCGTTATCATCTCGTCTATGAGTTGGGCATAGCCCGTGACGGTTTCTTCCCCGCCCCGGACCTCCACGCTGACGCTGCAGGCAGCGGCTTTGTCCTCCAGCCGCTCCGCACAGCGCTTGGCCGCGGAATAGAGCTCCACCCGCTCCGCGGGGGCCTCCACCGCGCCCTCGTCCAGGCGGGAGAGGTTTATTATATCGTCTATGAGCGCGATGAGGCGCTGGGCCTCGGTGTAGATCTTTTCCGCCAGAAGCGGCAGGTCCTCGCTCGGGGCGAGGCCGGTCATCATCATTTCAGCGTAGCCCGAGATCGAGGTTATGGGCGTCTTGAGCTCGTGAGAGACATTCGCCGTGAAATTGCGGCGCATGTTTTCCGAGATAGAAGAGAGCTTTTTTTCCATCACGCTTCCTCCGCCATGTAGCCGACGCCGCGCACCGTGCGTATGACGGCGCCGCCCTCCTCGCCGAGTTTGAGCCTCAGCGACCTGATGTGGACGTCCACAGTCCTCGTCTCCTCTCCGCCGGAGTAGCCCCAGACGGCCTCGAGCAGTTCCTCGCGCCTTATCACCGTCCCGGCGCGGCGCATGAGGTATTCGAGGAGGTTGAACTCCTTTGCCGTGAGCTGCACGTCCTGGCCGGAGCTCTCCACCCTTCTCGCGGCCGGGTAGAGCGTGACTCCGCGGACCGTTATCATCTCCCTGGGCTCGCCGCGGCGCAGCAGCGCGCGTACCCGGGCCAGAAACTCCATGATGCCGAAGGGCTTGGCGATATAGTCGTCCGCGCCGAGGTCCAAACCGCGGACCTTGTCCAGCTCGGTCCCAAGGGCGGACATTATCATGACAGGTATCGCCGCAGTCTCCGGAGTCTCACGCAGGCGGCGCAGGATTGCCAACCCGTCCTCTCCGGGGAGCATGATGTCCAGCAGCACCAGCCTTGCCCGCTGTGGGACGAGCGCCGCGAAAAACTCCGCCGAAGAGGTGTAGCTCTCCGTCTCATAACCCGCGGAGCCGAGGGCGTAGGCCACCAGCTCGCGTATGCTTTTGTCGTCCTCAACTACATAAATCATGGCTCAACCCCACAAAAACGACATTATATTTTAGTATATAATACCCTCTGCTGAAAGTCAAAACGACATATATGAAAAAATGCTTTGATTCGCGCTGGAAAAATTGTATAATAGGACGTAAGATATGTCCGGGGCGCAGTGTACGTACCCGGGCGGTGATCAACAGGAGGTGGCATAATGGAGCTGAAAGAGCTTATCGAAAGATATGTTTCCAACGACGACATTTGGCTATATAATACAGGCAACGCGCGCAGGGCGTACCACGCCCTCGGCTGCCGGTACATACCGGAGTGCGGGATGCACCGTTTCGCAGTCTGGGCGCCGCACGCCAGGGAGGTCTCCGTTGTGGGGGACTTCAACGGTTGGGACGGTTACGCTCACCCCATGTGGCGCAGGGACGATGAGATCTGGGTCACCTTCATCCCCGGCCTTAAAAATGGAGATATCTATAAATACCGCGTGGTCGGCGAGGACTGGAACACCGTTCTGAAGGCGGACCCCTTCGCTTTCCATGCAGAGACCGGCCCCGCGACCGGCTCCAAGATTTGGGATATAGAGGGCTATGAGTGGACGGATTCGGATTATATGGAAAAGCGGCGCGGGAAAGACTCCGTACACGCGCCGATGTCTATATATGAGATGCACATGGGCTCATGGAGGAAGAAAGACGGCGAGGTGTTTCCCAACTACCGCCGCGTCGCGGACGAGCTCGTGGAGTACCTCAAATATATGCACTACACCCATGTCGAGCTGCTGCCCATCACGGAATACCCCTATGACGGCAGCTGGGGCTACCAGGTAACGGGCTTCTTCGCACCCACGAGCCGTTACGGTACTCCGCAGGACTTCATGTATTTTGTGGACAAGCTGCACTCCGAGGGCATCGGCGTCATCATCGACTGGGTCCCGGCACACTTCCCCAGGGACGAGCACGGCCTGCGCATGTTCGACGGCGCGCCCTGCTATGAGTGCTCCGAGCAGCGCATGGCCGAACACCCGGACTGGGGCACCATGATCTTTGACTACTCCAGGCCGCAGGTGCAGAGCTTCCTCACCTCCTCCGCCGTGTTTTTCTTCGACAAATACCACGTGGACGGCATCAGGGTGGACGCAGTCAGCTCCATGCTCTACCTCGATTACGGCCGCAAGTTCGGGGAGTGGACCCCCAACAAGGACGGCGGCAACATAAACCTCGGCGCGGTGGACTTCCTCCGCAAGCTCAACACCGCCATCCTCACCGAGTACCCCGGCGCGATCACGATCGCCGAGGAGTCCACGGCCTTCCCGCTGGTGTCCCGTCCGCCCGAGGTCGGCGGTCTGGGCTTCATGTTCAAGTGGGACATGGGCTTCATGCACGACACCCTGGATTATATGGCTCTGGACCCCTACTTCCGCAGCTACAACCACAGCCGGCTCACCTTCTCCATGATGTACGCCTTCTCCGAGAACTTCGTCCTCGCCTTCTCGCACGACGAGGTCGTCCACGGCAAGGCCTCCATGGTGAACAAGATGTGGGGCGACTATGAGACTAAGTTCGCCTCCCTGCGCGCGCTCTACGGCTACCAGTTCGCGCATCCCGGCAAGAAGCTGATGTTCATGGGCGGGGAGTTCGCGCAGTTCATAGAGTGGAACTACCTCCAGCAGCTGGACTGGTCCCTCCTGGAATACCCCCTGCATGACGGTATGCGCAAATATGTCCGCGAGCTCGGCCGGCTCTACGCCTCCACCCCCGCGCTCTGGAAGGTGGACGACTCCTGGGACGGCTTCTCCTGGCTCAACGTGGACGACTCGGAGCGCAGCTCCGTCGCCTTCATGCGCATGTCCCAGCGCTCCTATATCGTCTGCGCGCTGAACTTCACGCCGGTCAGATACGACGACTTCACAATCGGCCTGCCGAAGCCCGGCGTCCTCAAGGAAGTGATAAATTCGGACGACACGCAGTACGGCGGCTCCGGCATCCTCAACAAGGCCGAGATAGAGTCCGCGGACGAGAGCTTCCTTGACCACCCCTGCTCGGCCAAGATAACCCTGCCGCCCATGTCCGCGGTCTGGTTCCGCTTCACGCCGACCTCCGCAAAAAAGCTCAAGGAGCTCGAGGCGCAAAAGGCAAAGGCGGCAAAGAAAAAAGCACCCGCCCGCAAAAAGAAATGAGTCACCGCAGGCCCCGTCTGCGGTCAAATCACCATCCAAGCGAAAGGAATGGTAAAAATGAAACGTGAATTTCAGCAGGCCTTGCTCGACAAGGGGCTCGAGAGGCTGCCCAATGTGCTCATAGCCTCCGCAGAGTGCGCGCCGATCTCCAAGACCGGCGGCCTGGCCGACGTCGTCGGCACCCTTCCAAAAAGCCTCGCCGCTCTCGGTATAGACGCCAGGGTAATCACGCCCTACCACCGCTGTGTCAAGGACAAATACCACGACATGGTGGAACACATGTTCAGCTTCTCCGTGGATCTTGGCTGGCGCAGCCAGTATGTTGGCATAGAGCGGATGGTGCTGGACGGCGTCACAATCTACCTCGTGGACAACGAATACTATTTCGGAGACAAGATCTACAGGGGCGGCCAGGCGGAGGGCGAGCAGTACGCCTTCTTCACGAGGGCCGTGCTGGACGCCATCCCGAACCTCGGCTTCTTCCCGGACATCCTCCACTGCAACGACTGGCATACCGCCATGCTGCCCATGCTGCTCAGGACCCAGTACGGCTATTATGTCCACGGCAGGATCAAGACGCTCCTCACCATCCACAACATCCTCTACCAGGGCAAGTTCAGCTTTGACTTCTTCCGCGACCTGCTGCGCGTGGAGGACCGATACTTCACGTCCGAGTTCATGGAGATAAACGGCTGCGCCGCCTTCCTCAAGGCCGGCTGCGTATTCGCAGACAGGCTCAGCACGGTGAGCCCCTCCTACGCGGACGAGCTCTGCACTCCCTATTACGGCGAGGGCATGGAGGGCATCCTCTCCGCGAGGCGGCACCAGCTCAGCGGCATACTCAACGGCATAGACAAAAAGGTCTTTAATCCCTACTCGGACCAACTCATCCCCAAGCGCTACGACAAAGGCCACCTCAAGGGCAAGCAGACCTGCAAGGAGAGCCTCATGTTCGACATGGGCCTGCAGGCAGACCCGCACACTCCGCTCATCGCCATGGTGAGCAGAATGACAGACCAGAAGGGCTTCGACCTCGTGGAAAGAATGCTCGACGAGATGATGGAGCTCGATATCTGCTTCCTGCTGCTCGGCAGCGGCGACAAACAGTATGAAAACTTCATGCAGGACGCGGAGCGGCGCCACCGCGGGCGTGTCTGCGCCTATATCGGCTATAACGAAGAACTCTCGCACAGGGTATACGCGGGCGCGGATATGCTGCTCATGCCTTCCAAGTTCGAGCCCTGCGGCCTCTCTCAGATGATAGCCATGCGCTACGGCACTCTGCCCATCGTCCGCGAGACCGGCGGCCTGCGCGACTCCGTGGTACCCTATAACCAGTTCACCGGCGAAGGCACGGGCTTCACCTTCGCAAACTACAACGCACACGAGATGAAAGCCACGATAGAACGTGCGCTCTCCGTCTATAGAGACGAGCCCGAAACCTGGAACAAGCTCGTCAGGAACGCAATGGCCGCAGACTTCGGCTTCGAACGCTCCGCAGAGGGCTATGCGAGGCTGTATATAGATCTGCTATGATGCAAGGGTTTTCGGGACCCGAAAGGGTAAGCGTGTATTTCGGAGGTCAGGCCGATGAGGTGTGGACAAACAGCGGCCTGACCGTCACATATAAGGGCAGACTGGAGGTCTCGGCCGTGCGTGACGGTGAAACGTTCCGCGCCGAGGTCCGCCCCTCTGTGCGCTCCGGCGACGTAAAAGCCGACTATAACGAATCCGCCCGCAGCGCGGAGCTTGCCGCACAGATAAATTCCGGCAAGGCTTCGCCGGCGACTCAGGCATATTTTCAGGCTGCGGCCGCGGCTGCGGAGGCCCTTTCCGGCCTCTACAACATGCGGCTGCTGCCCGAGCGTTTGAGCGGAGAGCTGCGCGGCGGTCTGGAATCGCTCATCCTGCCAGAGCTTCTGCGCCTGCTGCTGGACGAGCACGGCGCCTCCTGGGAGGACGCCGTTGAGATCGTCGGAAGCTGCTTCAGTTTCCGCCCGGACGAAGGCGCCAGGGACGCAAGGGTCCCGCTGGGCGCCATCGCAGCGCTGCAGCCGAGGGACGCTGGGCTCATCAGGGCCGTCAACGAAAAGCTCTGCGAACGTCTCTGGCGCACCTGGCCGGGAGACTGGCTCAGGATCGGAGCAAGCGCAGTGATCAGGGACGAGGAGGCAGACCTCTCGACCCTCTGCGCGGCGCTCTGCGGGCGCATAAATTGTTCGAAGGAGAGGCGGGCAGGGTCGCTCCGCGCCATGTATGTACTCATGCCCGCCAAGTTTGCTGATATATGATAATTTCGGAACTCACTCCGCACATTGTGCATGATACGGCGCGTGAGAGCTGCCGCTGTCCCATAGGTCCCGCCAAGACCGGGAGCGAGCTGACGCTCGCTTTCACGGACGGAGCGGGCGCCGTGCTCGGAGCCGAGCTGGTCCTCAATGGCGACGGTTTCGAAAAACGCTTTGAGCTGTCGCTTGAGGATGGGCGCTGGTCTGTAACGCTCAGGATGCCGGATGAGCCCGGCGCGCTCTGGTACTCGTTCAGGATGACCCTCGCCGGCGGTGAATACTGGCTCTGCGCAGGCGAAAACGGCCGCTTCGGTCAGCTCATGAGCTCCAGGGGCGACGGTTTCCGCCTCACGGTCTACGACAAAGACTTCGAGACCCCCGCCTGGTTCAGGAAGAGCGTCATGTACCAGATCTTCCCCGACCGCTTCGCCCGCGATTGGAGCGACACGGCCAGGGACGGAATAGAAAAACACCGGGCCATGGGCAGGCAAGTCAAGTTCCACGAGGATTGGGGCGAACCCGTGGATTGGCAGCCCAACAGCGCAGACGGCTTTTACTTCCCGCTCGACTTCTACGGCGGCACGCTGAAGGGTATAGAGAGCCGCCTGAATTACCTCAAGAGCCTCGGAGTCGGCGTCATCTACCTGAATCCCGTGTTCGAGGCCTGCTCTAACCACAGATACGATACCGCCGATTACCTCAAGATAGACCCCATCCTCGGCAGCAACGCCGACTTTGAGGACCTCTGCACCGCGGCTGAAAAGCTGGGCATCCGTATAATGCTGGACGGAGTTTTCTCCCACACCGGGGCGGACAGCATCTATTTCAACAAGTTCTCTCACTATGACGACGCCGGCGCCTATAACGCCGGGACCGCCTCTCCATATTACGGCTGGTACGACTTCCGGAAGTTCCCGCAGGAGTACCGCTGCTGGTGGAACTTCCCCGACCTGCCCGAGGTGGACGAGAACAACGCCGATTGGCGCGACTTTGTCATAAGCGGGCGGGACAGCGTCGTGCGCACCTGGATACGCCGGGGCGCCTCCGGCTGGAGGCTGGACGTGGCCGACGAGCTGCCGGACGAGGCGCTCAGGCTCATACGTCAGGCCGCCAAGGCCGAGGACCCGGACGCCGTCGTCCTGGGCGAGGTCTGGGAGGATGCGGTCATCAAGTTCAGCTACGGGACAAGGCGGAAATACGCCCTCGGCGAATCGCTGGACTCCGTGATGAATTACCCCTTCCGCTCCGCGCTCATAGACTTCCTCTGCTTCCGCTCGGACGCCAGGGCTCTCGCCTCCCTTCTTCTGTCCCAGCGCCTCAACTACCCCGAGCCGATGTATTGGTCGCTCATGAACCTCATCTCTTCGCACGACGTCGAGAGGGCGAGGACCGCTCTGGCCACACGGCTCGATGCGCGCAGCCTGAGCCGTGAGCAGCAGGCCGGCTTCATTGTGGGCGACGCTCAGGATATCCGCGGCGCGTCCATGCAGAGGTTGGCAGCGGCGGTACAGTTTTCCGTCCCCGGCGTGCCGAGCGTCTATTATGGGGACGAGACCGGCATGGGCGGTATGCTGGACCCCTTCGACCGCGCTCCCTTCACCATGGGCGCAAGGCCGCTCACCGACTGGTATACCAGCCTCGGCCAAATACGCAACGAGCACGACGCGCTCTCCACGGGCGCAGCGGCCTTTTCCGCGCCGGACCCGGACGTATTGTGCATCCTGCGCTGCGTCTCCGGTGGAAAGGACGTGTTCGGACTGCCCGCTAAAGACGGAGCCTTCCTGGCCGTCATCAATCGGTCAAATTGGAGCAAGGAGCTCGTCGCAGACATCTGGCTGGACAACGCCGGTCTCAGCTCCAAGGAACTGGAAGGCCTCCGGTCCCTCAACCTCACGAGGGCAAAATGCCTGCTGACGGGTCAGGAAACGACTGTGGCGGACGGGCTCATAAAGCTCAGCCTCCCGGCGGAATCCGCACTGATATTTGAGCTGAGCTGAACGATATTCAACATCTTCAAGCGGGCGGAGCCTCTCTGCCCGCTTCTCTGTGGTCTGGAGGAAATATGAAGCAGGAACGCAGTTTTCCAAGTGTTACAGTAACCAAAAAAGCGGAGGCAGCGGCACGAGCCGGCCACCCCTGGGTATACAGGGAGGAATTCACGGACATCGCAGGAGAACCCGAACAAGGCGGCATAGTGGACGTCTTTTCTCAAAAAGGCGCCTGGCTGGGCGCAGGTTTCTACAGCGAAACCAGCAAGATAGGCGTCCGCATCCTATCGGACAACGCCAACGAGAGCTTCGGCCCGGAGTTCTTCGAGCGCCGCGTCAGGTACGCGCTCGAATACCGCCGCACCGTCATGGACGACCTCGGCTGCTGCCGCCTCATCTTCGGCGAGGCGGACGGCCTGCCCGGACTCACCGTGGACAAGTTTTCCGGCATCCTTGTCGCACAGGCCCTGTCCTTCGGTACCGACAAGGTAAAGGACACCATCTACCGCGCCCTCTGCCGCCAGCTGGAGGCCATGGGCGAACGCATAAACGGCGTCTATGAGCGGAACGAGGCGGCGCTCCGCGAGCTTGAGGGCCTGCCGAAGCACAAGGGCTGGTACGAGGGTCTGCCGCATCCGGAAAGCACCGTGACCGAGATAGTCGAAAACGGGGTGAGATACTCCGTGGACTTCGAAAACGGGCAAAAGACCGGTTTCTTCCTCGACCAGAAGCTGAACCGTCTCGCCGTCGCAAAACTGGCGCGGGGCCGCCGCGTGCTCGACTGCTTCACTCACACGGGCTCCTTCGCGCTCAACGCCGCGCTGCACGGGGCGGAGCATGTGACAGCCGTGGACGTCTCTGAGTCCGCAGTCGCAATGGCCCGGAAAAATGCTGAGCTGAACGGACTCGAGCCCAAAATGAGCTTCCTGGCTGCGGACGTCTTTGAGCTTCTCCCCAGGCTCTGCGAGGAGAAAGCAAAATACGACCTGGTCATTCTGGACCCTCCGGCTTTTACCAAGAGCCGCAGGACCATACGCTCCGCGGAGCGAGGCTACAGGGAGATTAACTACCGCGCCATGCGCCTGCTGCCGCGCGGAGGCTACCTCGCCACCTGCTCCTGCTCGCATTTCATGGACTCCGCCAATTTTGAATATATGCTGCATAACGCTGCAAAAGATGCAAATGTCAAACTGCGCGAGGTGGAAGTCAGGAAGCAGGCACCGGACCATCCCGTGCTCTGGAACGTGCCGGAAACCTCCTATCTCAAGTTCTATATCTTCCAGATTGTCTAGGCTTTTGTGCAATGCCCACAAAAAGGGGATTGGAAAATTCGCTTTCATTTAAAAAGCGCCGAAAGTCAAAAATGCTCTTGCATATTTATTCATTCGGGTATATACTTAGCGCATCTTAAGCGAAACGCAAATGTGTTTGGAGGCATCGTTATGAATAAATCGGACATCAAAAAAGTCGTGCTTGCATATTCCGGCGGGCTGGACACCTCTGTCATCATCCCCTGGCTGAAGGAAAACTATAATAACTGCGAGGTCATTGCCGTCTCCGGCAACGTCGGCCAGGCCGACGAGCTCGAGGGCCTGGAGGAGAAGGCGATAAAGACCGGAGCGTCCAAGCTCTATGTCGAGGACCTGACGGACGAGTTCGTGGACGACTTCATCATCCCCGCTGTCAAGGCCGGCGCGATGTATGAGGACTACATGCTCGGCACCTCGCTGGCGAGGCCGGTCATCGCCAAGAGGCTCGCGGAGATCGCGATAGCCGAGGGCGCGGACGCCATCTGCCACGGCTGCACCGGCAAGGGCAACGACCAGGTCCGGTTCGAGCTGACTCTCAAGCACTTCGTCCCCGACATGCCCATCATCGCCCCCTGGCGTGAGTGGAGCATCAAGTCCAGGGAAGAGGAGATCGCCTACGCTGAGGCGCACAACGTGCCTCTGAAGATAAACCGGGAGACCAACTACTCCAAGGACAAGAACCTCTGGCACCTCAGCCACGAGGGTCTCGACCTCGAGGATGCGGGCAACGAGCCGCAGTACGAGAAGAAGGGCTTCCTCGAGATGGGCGTCTCCCCCATCGACGCGCCGGACACGCCGACCTATATTACCCTCGACTTCGAGGCAGGCGTCCCCGTAGCGCTGGACGGCGTCAAAATGAGCGCGAAGGATATCATTCTCAAGCTCAACGAGCTGGGCGGCAAAAACGGCATCGGCCTTCTGGACATCGTGGAGAACAGGCTCGTCGGCATGAAGTGCCGCGGCGTATACGAGACGCCGGGCGGAACCATCCTCTACGCCGCTCATGAATACCTTGAGACGCTCTGCCTCGACAAGATGACCATGCACAAGAAGCAGGAGCTGGCCATCACCTTCGGCGAACTGGTCTATGACGGCCAGTGGTACACACCGCTGCGCGAGGCGCTCTCCGCCTTTGTTGACAAGACGCAGGAGCACGTCACCGGCAAGGTCAAGCTCTGCCTCTACAAGGGCAACGTGATAAAGGCCGGCGCCTGGAGCGACTGGAGCCTCTACAGCGAGGAGATCGCCACCTTCGGCGAGGACCACGTCTACGACCAGGCGGACTCCAAGGGCTTCATAAACCTCTTCGGCCTGCCGATCAAGGTCCAGGCCCAGGTGGATGCGAAAAACGCCAAGAAATAAAAGACCTGCGAGGTCAATACACAGGGCGGGGGCTCTCCCCCGCCCTTAAAGGATAACAGGGGGAAAGACATGGAAAAGCTCTGGGCGGGCAGGGCGCACGGCGCGCTCGACAAAGCCGCGGACGACTTCAACTCGTCCATCTCAGTCGATTCAAGAATGTACAGGCAGGATATCCGCGGCAGCATAGCCCACGCGGGCGTGCTGGCCAAGATGGGCATAGTGTCGGACGCAGAGGGTACAGCAATCATTGAAGGGCTGGGCGGCATCCTCGCGGAGATAGACTCCGGTAAGCTCCAAATAGACCCTGCCGCTGAGGACATACACAGCTTTGTAGAGGGCGTTCTGACGGAGCGCTTGGGAGATACCGGGCGCAAGCTGCACACAGCCCGGAGCCGGAACGACCAGGTGGCCCTGGACACCAGGCTCTACCTGCGCGATCGAACAGCGGACACTATCGAGCTCATCGTAAAGCTCATAAACGCGCTCTGCGACCAGGCGGAAAAGAACGCGGACGCCGTCATGCCCGGCTATACGCACCTGCAGCGTGCGCAGCCCATCACCTTTGCGCACCAGCTGCTGGCCTACGGCATGATGCTTGCCCGGGACCTAGGCAGACTTGGGGACGCTGTGAAGCGCATGAACGTCTCCCCGCTCGGCGCCTGCGCGCTGGCTGGTACCACCTACCCCATAGACCGCGAGATGTCCGCCGCGGAGCTCGGCTTCGACGGGATCTGCCTCAACAGCCTTGACGCCGTCTCCGACCGCGACTTCTGCGTAGAGCTCTGCTCCGCGCTCGCGCTGGTCATGACCCACCTCTCGCGTCTGGCCGAGGAGCTCATCCTCTGGACCAGCTGGGAGTTCCGCTTCGTCGAGCTCTCCGACGCATATACAACGGGCTCCTCCATCATGCCGCAGAAGAAAAACTCGGACATGGCCGAGCTCGTCCGCGGCAAGACCGGCCGGGTCTACGGCGACCTCATCACGCTCCTCACCATGCTCAAGGGCCTGCCCCTGGCCTATAACAAGGACATGCAGGAGGACAAGGAAGCCGTGTTCGACGCCTTTGACACCGTGCAGGCCTGTCTCGGCGTCTTTGCACCGATGATCGAGACGATGACGGTCAAAAAGGACAATATGCTCGCCGCAGCGAAGAGCGGCTTCATAAACGCCACCGACCTCGCGGACTGGCTGGCCAAGCGCGGCGTACCCTTCCGCACGGCCTACAAGCTCACGGGCGAGATCGTCGCCTGGTGCATTGAGCATGGCAAAACTCTGGAGGATATGACTCTCGAGGAATACAAGTCCTTCTCCGAGGTCTTTGACGAGAGCCTCTACGAGGACATCTCCATCGCCGCCTGTGTGGCGAAGCGCACCTCAAAGGGCGGCGCCTCCCCGGCAAACATAGCGGCGCAGATCGAATATTTGAAGCAGGTGACGGCATGACAAAGGTATTCATAGACGGCAGCGCCGGTACGGCCGGCCTGCGCATACATTCCCGACTGGAGGGCCGCTCCGACCTGGAGCTCATCACCCTCTCCGGTGAAGCTCGGAAGGACCCGGAGGCCCGGCGCGCCGCGCTCAACTCCTGTGACCTGGCCGTCCTCTGCCTGCCGGACGCCGCGAGCCGCGAGTCCGTCGCCATGATCGAAAACCCCGCGGTGCGTGTGGTGGACACCTCCACCGCCCACCGTGTCGCCCCCGGCTGGGCCTATGGCTTTCCTGAGCTCTCGCAGTCCAGGCGCGACGCCGTGATATCCGGCAAGCGCGTCGCCTCCCCCGGCTGCCACGCTGGCGGCTTCATCGTCCTCGTCCAGCCGCTCATAGAGGCCGGGCTGCTGCCCGCCTCGGCAAAGCTCTGCTGCCACTCGCTCACCGGCTACTCCGGCGGCGGCAAGGGCATGATCGCAGACTACGAGGCCGCCGACAGGCCCACTGGACTGGACTCCGCCAGGCCCTACGGCCTCTCGCAGGCGCACAAGCACCTGCCGGAGATGGTCGGCATCACCGGGCTCGAGGCCGCGCCGATATTCTGCCCCATCGTCGCGGACTATTACTGCGGCATGGTCGTCACGGTGCCGCTCTTCCGCGAGCAGCTGAACGCGGGCTTCGGCATAGCTGACGTAAAGGACTGCTACCGCGCCAAGTACGCGGGTCCCATCGTGAGCTACACCGAAACCATGGATGAGGGCGGCTTCATAAACTCCAACGCACTCGCCGGTAAGGATACGATGGAGGTCGCCGTGTTCGGCAATGAGGAGCGGATGCTGCTCGTCTCGCGCTTCGACAATCTCGGCAAGGGCGCTTCCGGCGCCGCCGTGCAGTGCATAAACCTGATGCTCGGCGCGGACGAGTGCGCGGGCCTTGTGCTCTGAGAAGGGAGTTTCCGAAATGACTGACATAAAGCAAATATCCGGCGGCGTCTGCGCGCCGCAGGGTTTTTCCGGAGCCGGCATACACTGCGGCATACGCAAAAACCACACGAAAAGAGACCTGGCGCTCATACTGAGCAGCGTCCCCGCCTCGGCGGCAGCCGTGTATACAACCAACCTCGTGAAGGGCGCCCCTCTGGAGGTCACCAAAAAGCACCTTGAAAACGGCATCGCCCGCGCGGTCATCTGCAACAGCGGCAACGCCAACACTTGCAACGCCGACGGCATAGAAATTGCGGAGACGACCTGCGAGCTCCTGGCAAAGGAGCTGGGCATCGCCGCGGAGGATGTCATCGTCGCGTCCACGGGCGTCATCGGCCAGAGGATGAGCATAGAGCCCTTCAAAACCGGTATCCCGGTGCTCTGCGCCGCCCTGGGCGAGAACAACAGCGCCCTCGTCGGCGAGGCCATCATGACCACTGACACAAAGCTCAAGGAGGTCGCCGTGGAGTTCACCGCGGGCGGCAAGACCTGCAGGCTCGGCGGCATAGCCAAGGGCAGCGGCATGATACACCCCAACATGGCCACCATGCTCGTCTTTCTCACCACCGACTGCGCGATCTCGCCCGAGATGCTCAAAAAGGCCCTGTCCAGCGACGTGCAGGACACCTTCAACATGGTCAGCGTGGACGGGGACACCTCCACAAACGACATGGTCTCCATCATGGCCAACGGTCTAGCCGGGAACGCCGAGATATCATCCGAGGGCGAGGACTTCGAGAGCTTCATGAAGGCGCTCAACAGCGTCACCGTCTATCTCTGCCGCTGCATCGCCGGAGACGGCGAGGGCGCGACGAAGCTGCTCGAGTGCTCCGTCACCGGCGCGAAGGACAGATCCGCCGCCAAAACCGTGGCGCGCGGCGTCATCTGCTCCTCTCTGCTCAAGGCCGCCATGTTCGGCGCCGACGCAAACTGGGGCCGCGTGCTCTGCGCCGTCGGCTATTCGGGCGCGGACGTCGATATCCATAAGGTCGACGTGGCCTTCCGCTCCAAGGCTGGTACCGTAAAAGTCTGCAAGGACGGCGCGGGCATAGACTTCTCCGAGGATGAGGCCAAGAAGATCCTCTCGGAAAGCGAGATCGACATTCTCGTCTCGCTAGGAGACGGCAGTGCCTCGGCAACCGCCTGGGGCTGCGACCTTACCTACGACTATGTTAAAATAAACGGAGACTACAGGACTTGAGGGGAGAGGGAGACATGGACGGACTTATTTCTAAAAGCCAGAGAGCGCAGGTGCTGGTGCAGGCCCTGCCTTACATCCAGAGGTATTGGAACCGCGTCGTCGTCATCAAGTACGGCGGCCA
The DNA here is from genome assembly GCA_004553625.1 of Clostridiales bacterium. Classification (GTDB taxonomy): domain Bacteria; phylum Bacillota; class Clostridia; order Oscillospirales; family Oscillospiraceae; genus Scatomorpha; species Scatomorpha merdavium. The sequence continues at coordinate 21,515 of SFKX01000003.1, forward strand.
CGCCATGGAGAGCGAGGAGCTCAAGGCGCAGGTCATGGAGGACATCGTCCTCCTGCAGCTCGTGGGCGTCAAGGTCGTGCTGGTGCACGGCGGCGGCCCGGAGATAAACGACACCCTGGACGCCATGGGCGTCAAGACCGAATTTGTGAACGGCCTGCGCGTCACCGACGCAGAGACAGCTCAGGTAGTGCAGATGGTCCTCGCCGGCAAGGTCGGCAAGAGCCTCGTAAACCTCATAGAGACCACAGGCGGCAAGGCCATGGGCATCTGCGGCATAGACGGCCGGATGGTCGAAGCCAAGTCGAAGAGCTCAGCCCTCGGCTACGTCGGCGATATCACGCACGTGAACGTCGAGCCCATAAAGGACCTGCTTGAAAAGGGCTATATCCCCGTCGTCTCCAGCCTCGGCTGTGATGCGGAGGGCAATGTTTATAACATCAACGCGGACACCATGGCCGCGCACATCTCCGGCGCCATGGGCGCGGAGTGCCTCATCTCCATGACGGATATCGCCGGCATCATGGAGGACCCCGCAGACCCGGCCAGCCTTATCCCCGTCGCTGACATAAACGACGCCGTGGAGCTCTTCCGCCGCGGCATCATAAAGGGCGGCATGATACCCAAGGTCGAAAGCTGCATAGAGGCGCTGCTCTGCGGCGTCAAGAAGGTCTTTATCCTCGACGGGCGCATCCCGCACTCCATCCTGCTCGAGATGCTCACCGACGAGGGCAGCGGGACCATGATGGTGGGGGAGAAGAAATGAACACAAAGGAACTCGATGGAAAATATGTAGCCGGGACCTACGCAAGGTTCCCGATAGTCCTCACGGAGGGCAAGGGTTCTCTCGTCCGTGACGAGGAGGGCAAGGAATACATAGACATGGGCAGCGGCATCGCCGTGAACGCCTTCGGCATCGCGGATGACATCTGGGCCGCCGCCGTCTCGGCGCAGCTTGGAAAGCTCCAGCACTGCTCCAACCTCTACTTCTCCGTGCCCTGCGCCAAACTCGCCGCGGCGCTCTGCGAAAAGACCGGCATGAAAAAGGTCTTTTTCGGCAACTCCGGCGCCGAGGCCAACGAGTGCGCCATAAAGGCCGCGCGCAAGTACGCAGCCGACAAATACGGCCCGGAGCGGCACAAGATCGTGACGCTCGTGAACAGCTTCCACGGCCGCACCATCGCTACCCTGACCGCCACGGGCCAGGACGCCATGCACAAGGACTTCCAGCCCCTTCTGCCCGGCTTTCTGTATACGCCCGCGAACGACTGTGAGGCACTCCGCAAGCTCGTCTCGGAGCATGATGACATCGCCGCCTTTATGTTCGAGCTCGTCCAGGGCGAGGGCGGAGTCATGCCGCTGGAGCCGAATTTCGTGGATTGCATGGCGGAGCTGGCCAAGGAAAAGGATATCCTCCTCGTCTGCGACGAGGTGCAGACGGGCAACGGCAGAACCGGCAGCCTCTACGCCTGGATGCAGTACGGCTTTATGCCGGACATTATGACGACGGCCAAGGGCCTCGGCGGCGGCCTGCCCATAGGTGCCTGCCTTTTCGGAGAAAAAACCGAAAACGTCCTCACTCCCGGCACGCATGGCTCCACCTTCGGCGGCAGCCCCGCCGTCTGCGCCGGCGCGCTCACCATCCTCGATAGGATAGACGAAGCTCTGCTCGAGGACGTGAAGGCCAAGAGCGCCTACCTCTTCGGCGCCTTTGCTGGCAAGCCCGGGATAAAAGCCGTGACGGGCCTGGGCCTCATGATAGGCCTCGAGACGGAAAAGCCCGCCGCGGAGATCGTGGCAAAGTGCCGTGAGCAGGGCGTCCTCGTACTGACCGCGCACGACAGGGTGCGTCTCCTGCCCGCCCTGAACATACCGATAGAACTTGTGAAAAAGGCGGCCGAGGTCATCATCGCCGCCTGCGCCTGATGGGAGGTACAAAATGGACTTCAAGGGCAAGGATTTTCTGAAACTTCTTGACTTCAGCCCCGCCGAGATCACCGCGCTTCTTGACCTAGCCGCCGAGCTCAAGGCCAAGAAGAAGGCCGGCATACCGCACAAACTTTGCGAGGGCCAGAGCGTCGCGCTCATCTTTGAAAAGACCAGCACCCGCACCCGCTGCTCCTTTGAGGTCGCGGCCTATGATCTCGGCATGCACCCCGTCTATCTTGACCCCTCTGGCTCGCAGATCGGCAAGAAGGAATCCATCGCGGACACCGCCCGCGTGCTCTCACGCATGTTTGACGGCATCGAGTACCGCGGATTCGGACAGAGCATAGTCGAAGAACTCGCGCAGTATGCCTCCGTCCCCGTCTGGAACGGGCTTACAAACGAATTCCACCCCACTCAGATCCTTGCGGATATGCTCACCATACGTGAGCACTTCGGCACGCTCAAGGGGATAAAGCTCGTCTACATGGGCGACGCGCGCTACAACATGGGCAACTCGCTCATGATCGGCTGCGCGAAGCTGGGTATGCACTTTGTCGCCTGCGCACCGCTGGAGTTCTTCCCGGATGAAAAGCTCATAGACCAGGCGCAGGAGATAGCCGCCGAGACCGGCGCCATCCTCGAGTTCTGGACCGAGCCCGAGACCGCGCTGCGCGACGCCGACGTGGTGTATACCGACATCTGGGTCTCCATGGGCGAGCCGCCCGAGGCCTGGGCCGAGCGCATAAACGCCATGCTGCCCTACCAGGTGAACGCCAAGGCCATGAGCTACGCCAAGCCGACGGCCGTGTTCATGCACTGTTTGCCCGCCTTCCATGACCTCAAGACGACCATAGGCAAGGAGGTCGGAGAGCAGTATGGACTCGACTCGCTCGAAGTCACGAACGAGGTCTTTGAAGGCCCGCAGTCCATTGTCTTTGACGAGGCCGAAAACCGTATGCACACCATAAAAGCCGTCATGGCAGCCACGCTTGCCGGGCTTGAAACTTGACATTTGTTAAAAATCGTGTTAGCATATAGGCGTCCGTTTTTGACAGCGGGCGCCTATTTTTATGTTTGGGAGCACATGAGATATGATACCGGCGGATAAGCGGATAGAACGGCTGACGCAGGTCGCGCGGATGTACTACGAACAGAACATGAACCAGAGCGAGATCGCCCGGGCGCTGGGCGTATCGCGCCCGCTGGTAAGCGTGCTGCTGTCGGAGGCGCGGGAATGCGGTATAGTGACGATAACGATAAACAACGTCGAAAGCGCGCAGGAGCTGCTGGCAAAGCGGCTTGAGTCCCGCTTCGGCCTGCGCCGGGCGGAAGTCGTCCCGGACGCGAAGAGCGCCGAGGATACGAACAACCTCGTCGCCGCTCGGGTCTATGAGCTCTGCTTTCTTGGCGAGGACCGGCCCGGCCGCGTGGGCCTCGGCTGGGGCTCCATGCTCGGCCGAATGGCCGATTATGCCGAGAGCCTTCCGGACTTCGGCGGCGGTGCCAAGGGCCGCCTCTTTCCGCTCATCGGCGGCATAGGCGCCTCCTACCGCGGCTACCACACGAATGAACTGGCCCGCATCGTCTCCGGCAAGGCCGGATATGAGGCTGAATACCTCTATCTCCCCGCCTTCTTCGACTCCGAGGCGGAGCTCAATTTCGCCCAGAAGCTGGAGGCATATAGCGCCGTCCAGGCAGACTGGAGCACCATGGAACTCGCGCTCATCAACATCTCCAACTTCCCCTCCTATCCAGACCTCGGCGTAGAATACCGCTACGGCAGCCGGCTCACCGAGGAGCGCGCCGTAGGCCGCGTCCTCGCCCACTACTACGACGCGGAGGGCCGCGTCATTGAGGCAAGCGTCAAGAACGCCCTGCAGGCCGGCATCGAACAGCTCAGAAAAGCCCCGCGCACCGTCGCCGTCTGCTCCACCCTGCTCAGGCCCCAGAGCGTCACCGGCGCCCTGGCTCTCGGCGTCATAGACACCCTCTGCCTGCCCCAGTCCCTTGCCGAAAAGGTCCTTGAGCTGACGTAAAAATTACCAAAACAAACCCGGCCGATTTGTTCAGAGTCCTGAAAACTCTGGCAGATCGGCCTTTTTGCGCCCTGGGACAAAAAAAGCTCTTGCACATGTGCGCTTACATATGTTACGATATTTTTAGTAAAAGAGCGATAATTATTAACATTTGTTAATTTAAAACGGAGGTGCCTTTGATATGAACAAGGATGAACTGGCGTCCCGGCTCAAAAACGCCTGCTCAGCAGTCATCGCGGCCCAGGACGAGCTTACGGAGATAGACTCGCACTTCGGAGACGCGGACCACGGCGTGACGATGACCAAGATCGCGGAGGCGGTCGAAGGCGCTGTAGGCGCGGCGCAGGGCGGCATAAAGGCCATGCTGGAGGACGCGGCGATGGAAGTCATGATGATAAACGGCGGCAGCGCCGTGCCGCTCTGGAACACCTGGCTGGACGGCCTGGCCGAGGCCGCGCCCGAGGGCGACGAGCTGGACGCAGAGGGCCTCAAGCAGATGCTCGGCCACGCGCTGGAGGAGCTTGCGGCACTCTCGAAGGCGAAGGTCGGGGACAAGACGATGATGGACGCGCTCATACCGGCCACTGAGGCCGCGCTGGCCTGCCAGGGCAGCGCGGACGAGATATTTGCCGCCGCGGCAAAGGCCGCGCTGGAGGGCGCGGAGGCCAGCCGAAACTTTGTCTCGAAGTTTGGCAGGGCCAGGAGCTATGGAGAGGCCACGATAGGCACGCCGGACGCGGGCGCCGTGTCCATGAGCCGTTTCTTCGCCGGCCTCGCGGAAAAGTGAAAGGTCAAACTGACAGCATATAAGGAGGAAAAAACAATGCAGATGAAGAAGTTTATTAACGACCCCAACAGCCTGACCGACGAACTGCTCGAGGGTCTCGCCCTCGCCCACGCGGACACCGTGGACGTCCAGGGCCACCTCGTCATCAGCCGCGCGCTGGAAAAGGCGGACCGCGTCACCATCGTCACTTTCGGCGGCTCCGGCCATGAGCCCGCGCAGTGCGGCTTCGTCGGCGAGGGCATGGTGGACATCCAGGTCGTAGGCGACATTTTCGCCGCGCCGAATCCGCAGCTGGTGTTCGAGGCCGTCAAGATGGCCGACAAGGGCCACGGCGTGCTGCTGCTGGTCCTGAACCACGCCGGCGACATGCTCTGCGGCAACATGGTCATGAAGATGGTCGGCAAGGCCGGCATGAACGTCCGCAAGGTCGTGACGCAGGAGGACATCTCCAACGCGCCGCGCTCCAACTCCGACGACAGGCGCGGCCTGGCCGGCGCCATCCCGCTGTACCACATCGCCGCCGCTGCCGCCCGCGAGGGCAGGACGCTCGACGAGGTCGCCTCTCTCGCCCAGCGCTACGCGGACAGCATGGCCACCATCGCAGTCGCCGCCCGCTGCGCCACGCATCCCGCCACCGGGGCAGAGTTCGGCGACCTGGGCGACGTGGATATGGAGATCGGCATGGGCCAGCATGGCGAGGGCGGCGGCGGACGCCAGCCCATGAAGACCGCGAAAGAGACCATCGAGATCATGGCAAACGCCCTCGTGAAGGACATCCCGCTCGCCGCGGGCGACAAGGCCTTCGTCATGATAAACGGCTCCGGTGCCACAACGCTCATGGAAATGTTCATCCTTTACAAGGACTGCGTGCATTACCTCGAGAGCCTGGGCATAGAGGTCGTCGCCAACATGGTGGGCGAGATCCTCACCGTCCAGGAGCAGGCCGGCTTCCAGCTCAACATTGCGAAGTGGGACGAGGAGTTCCTGCGTCTCTGGAACACCCCGGCGCACACGCCCGCGTTCTTCAAGGAGTGAGCCATGGCTGACGCAGTTGGAAACAAGGCCGCGAAGGACTACCACTTCGACGTACCCGCCCCCGACCAGGGCTTCTTCGCCCGCGGCCTCGGCCACACGGACTGGGGCATGAAGAACCGCATCTCCCGCCTCTTCTCCCCGGAGACCGGCAACACCGTCATGTTGGCCTTCGACCACGGCTATATAATGGGCTCGACGGCGGGCCTGGAGCGGCTGGACGTGACCATCGCGCCTCTGTGCGAGTATGCGGACGTGCTTATGGGTACGCGCGGGGCGATACGCTCCTGCATCCCGCCCACGACGAAAAAGGCGATATGCCTGCGCGCCACGCACGACAGCTCCGTCCTCTTTGAGGACATGAGCCTGGGCTCCGGCCTCGCCATGGACATGGAGGACGCCCTGCGCATGAACGCAGCGGCCCTGGCGATACAGTGCTTCGTCGGCGGCGCGGGTGAGCGGGACTCGCTGGAGGCCCTCTGCCGCGCAGCGGACGCCGGCTACAGGTACGGCGTGCCCGTACTGGGCGTCACGGCCGTGGGCAAGGAGATGGCCCGCACGACGCAGTACTTCCTGCTGGCCACGCGCATCCTAGCGGAGCTGGGTGCGAGCGCCGTCAAGACCTATTACTGCGAGGACTTTGAAAAGGTCGCTGCCTCCTGCCCCGTCCCCATAGTCATAGCCGGCGGCAAGAAGCTGCCGGAGGCCGAGGCCCTGGAAATGGCCTGGAGGGCCATGAGCGAGGGCGCCAGAGGCGTGGATATGGGCCGGAACATCTTCCAGTCCGAGCACCCCGCCGCAATGTGCCAAGCCGTCGCCGCAGTCGTACACCGCGGTTTCGACGCAAAGCGCGCTTACGAATACTATCTCGAGCTCGCAAACGCATAAAACAAAAACTGGGCGGCATAAAGCCGCCCAGGCCCGGACACGGGAGCGGAGACCGTCTGCCAACGAAGCCCGCTTCCCATGCATGGCATTTCAAAGTATAACGCCTTTCGGCGCTTTTCGCAACAGGAATGCCATGCCCACCTCAAAATTTTAAGGAGGAACAGACATGACATTCAAAAAATACCTGCCCATCGCCTTTGTGATCGCGGTGATCGCGGCGGCGCTCCAGTGCGTGGACCAGCTCCTCTCCCAGAATATGCTCACGAAATACGCCGGTTTCGGCTGGATCTCCTTCCAGGCCTGGGCCGTGTATTTCCTCGGCGGCTGCACTGTGAAAGGCGGCGTGAAGGCTTTCTTCAGCTATCTGCTCGGCATCATCGCATCCATCGCCATCTTCAAGCTCGGCGGGGCATTCGGGGCTCTGGGCTTCTGGGCCATGCCCGCCTGTCTCGTCATTCTCGTCACTGTGGTCATGCAGCTTGAGATAGGGCCGGAGCTCCTGAACTTCGTGCCGGCGCTCTTCGTCGGCGCGGGCGTGTACTTTGGAATGTGCTCCTACGTCGTCACGGACGGCAGCTGGTCCGCCTACCTCGAGGCCGGGCTCATCGAAATGGGCTACTGCGTTCTCGGCCTCGTCTGCGGCTTTTTGACCGTCGCCTTCCGCGGCTGGTATGAGCCCAAATTTGTCAACGCCGTCAACAAATAAGGAGGAATAAAAATGGCAGCAGAGTATATGCACATCGGTATACCCGTCCTGAACAAAAAGCCCGGCATGGTCTATAACGACTGGGGCAAGTTCTGGGTCAACGAAAGCGTGGACGCCTACGACTACAAGATCGAATACCTCAAGTTCGAGGAAGGCACCCGCTTCCCCGAGATCCTCTCCAAGCAGCCACACGTCGCCTACAAGGTCGATAACGCCGACCCCTATCTGGCCGAAGCCGACCGCGTCATCTTCGGACCCGAGGCCCTGGGCGACAACGTCCGCCTAGCCTTCATAGTGAAGGACGACGCCATAATCGAGCTCTACGAGGAGAAATAAGCCGCAGGAAGGGAGGGCATCACGCCCTCCCTTTTACTGTTCCTCAGGCTCCCAAAAGAGCTCGTCCAGGGTCTTGCCCAAAACGCGGCAGATGGCCAGGCAGAGCCTTATCGTGGGGTTGTAGTCGCCCTTCTCGATTGCGTTTATCGTCTGCCGCGAGACCCCCACCGCGTCGGCCAGCTGCTGCTGGGACATGTCCAGCGCCGCCCGCGCGGATTTGAGACGCAGGTTCTTCATTCCTCCTCGCCCCTGTCCCGCAGCCCGTGAAGCCAGTAGATGAGAAGCACGACGCCCGTCGTCGCCCCGACTATCAGGCTGACCGAACGGAAGGTGAGCAGCCCGTCCCTAACGACGTCCCCTCCTGTTATGTTCTCCACGCCGAAAAACATGTTCGCCAGCGTCAGCACCAGCAGCACCGTCAGGTTTCGCTTCCGGTTCTTCCCGATGCCCGCAAAGGCGTCCTGTTTTATGCAGATGGACGCGAACACCAGCAGCGCCACGCAGATGCAGATGATGCAGCCCGTCAAAGTGTCGCACCAGCGGTCAATGAGCATATCCAGCATCCCATACACCATTAGGCAGATCATCAGCGTGAAAAAGCCCCACATGAACGCCCTGCCCCGCGCCAGCACCTGCCGCTCGTCGTACTCGTCCCTGTTGAACACCATGCCGAACACTCCTTCCTTCTGTCCGGAGCATAACACAGACCCGACATAATGTCAAGTATATTTTACTTATTATCGTATAAAAACGTCCCCGTGTTCCGGGGACGTCTTATTATTTCACATTGTACTTTCCGAAGATTTTTTCCTTCCAGACGTCTTCGGGCTCGGCCTTATAGCTCTCGACATAGTCGAGGAGGGCTTTACAGTCGCTGAAGATCGCGTAGAGGGCGTGGCCGTCCTCGGGGAAAAAGCGCTCATCCACGGCCTTTTGGAGCATGGACTCCATGCTGTCGTAGTAGCCGAGGGTGTTTAGCACAGCCATAGCCTTGGCGTGGCGGCCGAGCTGCTTGAGCGTCAGGGCCTCGAAGAACTCCTCAAAGGTGCCGATGCCGCCTGGCAGAGTTACAAAGGCCTCAGACATATCCTCCATGGCCTTTTTGCGCTCGGACATGGTCTCTGTGAAGATCATCTCCGTGCAGCCCTCGTAGAGGATGCCGGGCTCGTCGAAGAAGCGTGGGGCGACGCCGATAATGCCCCTGCCGCCGACGCTCGACATGCCGCGGGCCGCCGCGCCCATGAGGCCGCTCGTACCGCCGCCGAACACGAGCTCATGCCCGCGCCGGGCCATCTCCGCGCCCAACTCAAAGGCGGCGTCGTAATATTCCTGTCTCAGCTCGCGGCTGGACGCGCCGAATACGCAGATCTTCATGCAGATACGTCACTCCTCAAATGTCAGCACCCGGCGCATACGCGCAAGGGTGAGCCGGTTCCTGACCGCGGCGGAGATATCCATGATCTCCGGGGCCAGGGCCTCATCGATGCCTATGTCCTCGAGCCGATACTTCCCGCCCAGGAGGCGGAAGGTCTCGCGCAGTTCTTCGGCCTGGGGTATCTTCGCCACCAGGGCGCGGATCTCATCCCAGTGGTCAACAATGTTCTGCGGGTCGAATGTTGCAAGGACGTCGTTTTCGTTCTCCTTGAGTATGCCCTCGGCCAGTGGCCCGAACTTCTCGCGGACCCAGGCCTCGTCGATGGGCGCAAATGGCTTGGCTTTTGGCGTTTTGGCGGCCATGCGGTGGTACTCCTCCGCGCAGAGGATGGTGCCGACGCCGACACATTCGCCGTGGATGCCGTGGGCGTTTTCAAACCTGGGCGGCTTCATCTCGACCAGATGGGCTATTAGGTGCTCGGCGCCGGAAGCCGCGCGCGAGTTGCGAAGCATCTGCATCGTGAGCCCGGAGATCATCTGGGCCATGGTCATTGCCTCGTGATCCGGCTCCCCGCCGGCCAGGATGTTCTCGACGCACTCAGCCATCATGTCCAGGGCCTGCTGGGCCATGCCTGCCACGCGCTCGCAGTAGTACTCGCCGGAGACGAGCGCAGCCATCTTCCAGTCCGCGATGGAGGTGTATTTGGAGAGAATATCCGCGATGCCGCTGACCATCAGGAACTTGGGCGCCCCGGAGATGATGTTCAGGTCCGCGACGACGAGGGCCGGGGCGGACATTGGTAAGGACTTCTTCTGCCCGTCGATGACGATGGAGCAGATGTTGGCGGTGAAGCCGTCCGAGGACGCGAGGGTGGGTATGGCGACGAAGGGGACGCCCAGCTTGTGGGCGGGGTAACGGGCGAAGTCCATGAGCGTACCGCTGCCGACTGTGACGATGACATCGGGGTTGTCGAGCTGAGGGATGACGGCCTCGATCATGTTTTTCTCGGAGTGGAGGCCCTGGGCCTCGAGGACAATCTCCTTGTCTGCCGGGACGTGGACCATGCCCGGAAGGTTATAGGTGTTGGTGTCGTAGAGGACGGTGCGCCGGCCCGTGAGGCCGCACTGACGCATGTACTCGTCAAAATTCTCAAGCGCCCCCGCCTCGACTACCACCAGCTTGGTCTCCAGCGGATGCTCCCGCCCGCAGGAGCAAGGCCCGGAGTATTTTGCGCAGTCTAGGATCAAGGGAAAACCTCCTTAAAAAAGCAGGCGGCGGTTCCCGCCGCCGCCTGCACTCTAATTGTTGGTTTGGAAAGATTCTACCACATACGAAAGGGAATTACAATATCCCGAAAGCAATTCGATATCAATAGAATCTCGTATTGGTGAGGCTTATCAAGGTGACCATTGCGCCGTTTATGATACCGGGCAGATACGGGTTTTTGGACGCCTTGTAAATGAACCTGGTCATGAAGGTGGCAAAGAAGAGAATGAAGCTGATCTGGATGAGCCAGAGTATGTACATGGGAGGATTGCCTCCACCAGAGAACGAGGACTGCGGCCACATCATGTGGTTCGCGGTGAAGTAGGTGCCGTACTGGATGCCAGCCATGATTATCGCGGGAGACGCAGTCATCAGGGAGACGATGACGTTATTCACCCACTCCTTCTTGCCGCCTATGCTGTTGAAGTTGAAACTGTTGGCAGAGACCGCAGACGCAACATAGAACAGCAGGAAGAGCGGCAGGTACGGGAAGAGGGACACCACGACCTTGTCAGCCGTGAACGCCTTGACGCCAAGGGTCCAGATGCGGAAGTCGGAGGCGAAGAAGTAGTCTGCAAAGAACACCCAGCCATAGCCGACACAGACAACTATGATGCCAAGGAGTATGGTCTTGCCCAGGTTCGGGAGGGAGATCTTAACGCCCCTTTCGACCAGGCTGAATCCGCGCTTCTGGCCGTATGCCTTATAGGAAACGAACATACTAAGAATGGCGAACACACCGCAGGCCGCGGCCCAGAGGCCCACGCCGTAAGGAGACGGAGCCGTTACGTCGGCGGCGTTTCCTATCGTCAAGATAGGCAGATATGTGACCATTGCAAAGAGCGAGGAGACTATCATGCTGAGCCAGAACCAGGCCACGCCCGCCTTGTCCGCGAGCTTCACGGGCTTGGCGACCTCGTTTGCACGCAGGCTGCCGAAGAACGGCGTGTAGAGCATGAGGATGGCAAAGTTCACGATGAACATGAACAGGCCGACAAGGCCGACGAGGTTCAGGGCCTCTTTGACGGTCCAAACCTGGTTGGAAGATTCAATGGGATTCGGGGCGCCCAGCGCCTGCTCGAAGAACTCTATCGTGAACGCGGTAGACTTGGTGCTGAAGTGAGACCAGGGGTGGATTATGGCCGGCCTGTAGATGGCCCTGGTGGCGGTCTCTCCGTCAACTTCCTGGGTGTAGATGGTGTCAGCCTCGCGCGGCTCAAGGCCGGTGGGGTCAACACCGAAATACAGGAAGGACTGGGCGTTATCGCTTTCCATGAAGTACGGGGAGCTGAGCTGGTTGCCGTTCTCGTCCGTGGATTTGTGGAAGAACTCGTCGTATACGCAGGAGATGATGGCCACGTCCCTGCTGCCGTAGATGTTGGCGTAGTTGGTGGTCTGCTCGTCGCTCAGAGAGGTGTCTGTCGTATCCACATATGTCGCGTCCGCGCTGTTAAGCACGACTGCGGCGATGAGCTGGGTCTCAGCGGCGTTATCCTGAACAACGGCATTGTTGCAGGACATACCGCCCATGGAGTGGCCCGTCACGCCTATCCTGGTGGTGTCGACGTAGGGCATACGCGACAGCGCGAGCACGCCCTGATATACGCCGTTGCTGCCGGAGTACAGGTCCGTATTGCCGTGTCCAGGCTGGTCTATTGCCAGGACGACATAGCCGCGCCTTGCAAGCTCGACACAGTTCGCGTCCTGCATTTCCTTGTTGTTATATGCGCCGTGGCTGGCAACGATGGCGGGCGCAGGGTTCTCTGCCGTCGCCCCCTCAGGCACATACAGGTTCGCACACATGGTGTAACCTTCGTCAGTCTCAAAATAGAGCTCGCTAATATCAACTTTACCGCTTGAAGTCTGAACAACAGATACGCCTATCATGCTGATAAACATCAGCGCGATCGCTACGCACAGCCATATCTTGGCTCTCTTTTTGATCTTCTCCATAGTTCCCCCTCCTAAAATCAGTCGTCCTATTCCATTTCCGCCCAGGCGAGGGCGGTTTTAAGGGCCCTTTGCCAGCCCTTTTTGAGTTCTGTGCGGCTTTCTTCGGACATCTCGGGCAGGAAGATGCGGCCCGTCTGGCGGTTCTGCCGGATATCCGCCGTGTCCTTCCAATATCCGACGGCCAGACCGGCCAGGTACGCCGCGCCCAGCGCCGTCGTCTCTATGCAGGCGGGGCGGAGCACCTCCGCGCCCAACAGGTCGCTCTGGAACTGCATCAGGAAATCGTTCGCAGACGCGCCGCCGTCTACGCGCAGCCGCGTCAGCTTTACGCCCGCGTCGCTCTCCATGGCCCGGCAGATGTCGCAGGTCTGGTACGCTATCGACTCCAGCGTAGCGCGGATGAGCTGGTTCCGCGTGAAGCCCCGCGTTATGCCCGTTATCGTGCCGCGGGCGTACTGGTTCCAATACGGCGCGCCCATGCCCGTGAAGGCCGGCACCACGTACACACCGCCGGTGTCCTCCGCCGCCAGCGCGCAGGCCTCAGACGCCGCAGCGTCCGGGATGAGCGCCAGCTCGTCCCTCAGCCACTGCACCGCCGCGCCCGCCGTGAACACGCTGCCCTCCAGGGCGTAGCGTATCTTCCCCGGCCCGGAGGCCGCTATCGTGGTTATCAGCCCGTTCTTCGAGAACACAGGCTCCGCGCCGGTATGCATTAGCAGGAAGCAGCCAGTGCCGTATGTGTTCTTCACGTCCCCTGCCTCAAAGCAGCACTGCCCAAACAGCGCGCTCTGCTGGTCCCCCGCGGCTCCCGCCACAGGGATCTTTCCACCGAACAGCTCCACGTCCGATTCGCCGTATATGCAGCTCGAGGGCTGCACCTTCGGAAGCATCTGCTCGGGTATGCCGAAGAGCTCCAAAAGCTCCGCGTCCCAGCGCAGGCGGCGTATGTCGAACAGCATCGTCCGCGACGCGTTCGTCACGTCCGTCACATGCGCCCTGCCGCCGGTCAGCTTCCAGATCAGCCAGGTGTCTATCGTGCCGAAAAGCAGTTCTCCCGCCTCGGCCCTATGCCGCGCCCCAGGCACATTGTCCAGGATCCAGCGCAGCTTCGTTCCGGAAAAATATGCATCCGGCACCAGGCCCGTCTTTTCGCGTATCCGGTCCGACCAGCCTGCGGCCACCAGTGCGTCCGCCATGGGCGCTGTCCGCCTGCACTGCCACACTATCGCGGGGCAGACCGGCTCGCCCGTGGCCTTGTCCCAGACCACCGTGGTCTCACGCTGGTTCGTTATGCCTATGGCGGCAATGTCCGCCGCCGTCAGGCCCTCCTGCTGCATGGCCCTTCTTGCGACCTCGAGAGTCGTATCCCAGATCTCAGCCGCGTCGTGCTCCACCCAGCCGGGCTTCGGGTAGTGCTGGCGGAATTCCTTCTGCGCCACCGAGCGCATTGCGCCAGCGCGGTCGAAGATTATGCATCTGGAACTCGTCGTCCCCTGGTCGAGGGCCATAATGTACTTCACCCTCTCACATCCCTTCCCTTTAAAAATTGTTTCGCGCTGGCCGGCGCGCCCGCATCCAGCTCCTGCCACGCCTCCTCGCAGGACGTCGATATGCTGATCGCGCCTGCGGACAGCGCGCTCATCGTGTCCTCCTTGTCACGGATCAGCCCCCCGGCGATGAGCGGCGTCCTGTGCAGGGAGTGTACCTGCCGGATGATCTTCGGCATCAGCCCCGGGACCAGCTCTATGAGGTCCGGGTTGCACGCCGCGCGCAGCTTTTCTATGTTGTCCAGCGCCAGCGAGTCCAGCACAAAGACCCGCAGTACCGTAATAAGCCCTATCTCCTTGGCATGCCTCAGGATTTGGGGCTTTGTGCTCAACACTCCGTCCGCTTTCGTAAAGCTGCGGATGTAGTCCGCCGCGATCTCCTTCGCGGCCAGGCCGTTTATCAGGTCTAGGTGTACAAAGGCGTGCTTGCCACGCTCCTTTACGCTCTCGACCAACTTGGGGATGTTGCATATGTTTCCAAAAAGAAAGAATATTACGTTGCATTCAGAGGACAGCGCGCGGACGAGCTGCTCCTCTGTCTTGACCGCCGCGATTATCGGTTCAGTTTCAAAAAAGTGCAGTCTTTTGTTCATTGCGGCCCTCTCCCAATAGATTAATAAAAAAACGGTGCGAAATTACGAGCCACAGACCCGTGATTTCGCACCTCTATTCTCTGTGCAAATATTATCTTACCTGTATTTTAGCTCAGCAATGCTATAAAAGCAATGCATGATGCTGATGAATTTTGCCCAAAGATTTCGTTAAACCGCACAAAACTGCGCATGGATTATGCCAATATTGTTGCAATTTTAACGAACTGCTAATTTAACGCTTCACTGTTTTTTGGCGAGGGCAGCTCTGGCCTTTTCGACTATTCCCTCGGGGGTCAGGCCGTAGGCTTCGAGGACCTTTTCGGCCTTGCCGGAGCGGCCGAACTCATCATAAACGCCATGGCGCACGACGGGAACGGGGAAGTTCTCGGCCAGGAAGGCCGCGACTGCGGAGCCCAATCCTCCCATGACACTGTGTTCCTCGGTGGTGACGAGGCAGCCGGTCTCTTTGGCAGCGGCGAGCAGGGCCTCGCCGTCCAGGGGCTTTATGGTGTGGAAGTCCAGGACGCGGGCGGAGATTCCCTCGGCCTCGAGCAGTTCCGCCGCGGCCAGCGCGCGCTGGACCATGAGGCCGGTGGCGCAGATGGTGAGGTCCTTGCCCTCGCGCAGCTTGGCGGCCTTGCCGAGCTCAAACTTGTAGCCCGGGACGGAGTCTGTGACGTATTCCACGGCCATGCGGCCCAGTCTGAGGTATGCGGGGCCGTCGTAGTCGATGAGTGCGAGGACGGCCTGGCGCATCTCAGCCCCGTCGCAGGGGTTCACGACGGTCATGCCCGGTATGGCGCTCATGAGCGCCAGGTCCTCCAGGCACTGGTGGGTGGCCCCGTCCTCGCCGACGGAGAGGCCGCCGTGCGAGCCGACGCACTTGACGTTCAGGCCGGGATAGGCCACGGAGTTGCGGACCTGCTCATAGGCTCTGCCCGCAGTGAACATAGCGAAGGAGTTAGCAAAAGGCTTCTTCCCGCAGGTGGCGAGGCCCGCCGCCACGCCTATCATATTCGCCTCGGCGATGCCCATGTCCAGGAAGCGGTCGGGATAGGCCTTGGCAAAGTCTTTGGTCATCGTTGCGCTGGAGAGGTCGGCGTCCAGGACTATGAGCTCCGGGTATTTCTCAGCGAGCTCCACGAGCATTTCTCCGTAGACCGCGCGCGTCGCCTTCTTTTCAGCCATTTCACTCCACCTCCAGTTTTGCCAGGGCGGCGTCCAGCTCGGCCATCGCCCGCTCATATTGCTCGGCGTTCGGGGCCTTGCCATGCCAGCCCGCGTCGTTCTCCATGAAGGATACGCCCTTGCCCTTCACCGTTTTGGCCAGGATGACGCTCGGCCTGCCCTTCTCTGCCCTGGCCTCGGCCAGAGCGGCGCGGAGCGAGTCGAAATCGTGTCCGTCGGCCTTTATGACCTTCCAGCCGAAGGCCTCGAACTTCTTGTCCAGCGGTTCGGAGGGCATGACGTCTGCCGTCCTGCCGTCTATCTGCAGTCCGTTTACGTCCACTATGCCGCAGAGCCCGTCCAGCTTATACTTGGCGGCGGACATTGCGGCCTCCCAGATCTGGCCTTCTTCGATCTCGCCGTCGCCCATCAGAGCGTAGACCCTGTAGTCTGCGCCGTCAAGCTTGCCGGCCAGCGCCATGCCGACGGCCGCGGAGAGCCCCTGCCCCAGCGAACCTGTGGACATATCCACGCCCGGGACGTTCACCATATCCGGGTGGCCGGACATGTGACCCTCGATGCTGCGGAACAGCTCGAGCTGCTTTTCGGGGAAGAAGCCGCGCATAGCCAGCACAGGGTAGAGCGCGGGCGTGCAGTGACCCTTGCTCATGACGAAGCGGTCCCGCCCAGGCGCCTTCGGCGCGGCCGGGTCCAGCCTCAGCTCCTCAAAATACAGCTCCGTCAGAATATCCATTGCCGAGAGCGAGCCGCCTATATGCCCACTCGCTGCGCGGAACACCATCTCCATGCCCAAACGCCGCCCGCGCGCGGCGATGAGCTCAAGCTCTCTGTTTGTCATGCAATTGCCTCCCGATAAAATTTGCAGCGGAGTCCCTGCCTAAGGTCTGCCCCGATTATAGCATCGGATGCCGCCGTTTTCAACACAAACGGGTCCTCCGCGGTCTTAATAAAACCGCGCAAACTTGATAGGGCTTGTATGTCGAACCGGCTCGCGGGCTTTCGTTAAGCCTGGATTTTTGTCTGCATCGGGTAGTCTTGACAAACTTTAGCTTGATATAATCGTGACATTGGTCTATAATCAAGCGACAGAATTGTATATGGAAAGGCTGGTGCAACATGGCTGACATCACCAATTACCAGATCACGGCGGATTCCGGCTGCGACCTCTCGCTTGAAAAATGCACGGAGCGCGGCATACTGCCATATAAAATGCCGTTTACGATGGACGGCAAGCCCATGACCGACGAGATGACGGAAGAGAGCTTCCGCGAATTTTACGACTTGATGCGCGCGGGCGGCATAGCCCGTACGAGCCAAATAAATCCGGATGAGTTCATGGAATTCTGGCGTCCGCTGGCGGAGGCAGGCACTCCCGTGCTGCACATTTCCCTGGCCGCGGCGATATCCGGGTCCTGCGGCAACGCGCGCACCGCAGCGGCCGCGCTGGAGGAGGAGTACCCCGGCTGGAGCTGCCGCGTGGTGGATTCCACCAACGCCTCCGCCGGCTTCGGCCTGTTGGTGCTGCGCGCCGCGGCGAACCGGGACGCGGGGCTCGCCCTGGAGGCAAACGCCCTGGAGCTCGAGAGCGTGGCACACAGGGTGAACTCGATCTTCACCACGAATGACCTCACCTATCTCTACCGCGGCGGCCGCGTGAGCAAAACCGCCGCAGCCTTCGGAACCGCCCTCAATATTGTTCCCATAATGCATCTGGACTATGAGGGACACCTTGAGGTCTGGCAGAAGGTCCGCGGAGATAAGCAGTGCTTCAAGAAGGTGCTGAAGGACATACAGGAGCTGGTGGAGAACGCCGGCAACCAAACCCTGATCGTTTCCGAGGCTGACGCTCCGGAAAAGGCACGCGAGTACGGCGCGGCCCTGGTTGAGACCTGCGGCTTCAGGGATGTTTTCTATACGCACATTGGCCCCATAATCGGAGCTCACACCGGTCCAGGGCTCATCTCCGTGTTTTTCGTAGGCAAGGAACGCGTGTGAGCGGGAACATTTCCGCCGCGTTTATAGTCTCAGCAGGGTTATGAATGCTGCAAAGAAATTTACGCTTATTCTGATATTTACGATAGCCGTGGCTGCGTTGGGCTGCCTTTTGTTTTTCCGCATGACTGCGGAGGCAGGCCCGCAGCACACGGCTGAGCCTGCTGCGTCTGCGTCGCCCTCGCCAAGCCCCAGTCCGGAGCCGACGCCCAGCCCCACACCGGAGCCGACGCCCGAACCGACCCCTGAGCCCACGCCGGAGTATTTCACTGTTTCCATGGTGGGTGACTGCACTCTCAGCTCCTCTCAGTATAACTCCCACTTTGAAGATACGCTGAAGGGAGATATGAGCTGGCCCTTTTCCGGTACGCTGCAGTATTTTGAGGACGACTATCTGACGATAGCAAACCTTGAATGCAGTCTTTCGGAAGAAAAGCTCACCGGCAGCACGACCTTCCAGTTCTGCGGCGCTGCGGAGAACGCTCAGATACTTGTGGAGGGCAGCGTGGACTTTGTCACGCTCGCCAACAACCACACGCTGGACTTCGGAGAGACCGGGCTTGAGAACACTAAGAAGTCACTGGACGCCGTCGGCGTACCCTACGCCGGCCCCAATGAGAGTTACGTTTATTCAAGGGACGACGGCATAGTCGTCGGCCTTTACGCTGCGCGCTGGCTGGCGGGTGAGGCAGAGATCCGCGCCGGCGTCTCCGCTCTGGCGGAGCGCGAGGATATAGACCTCGTCATCTGCCTCATGCACTGGGGCTTGGAGGGCAGCTACCGCGTGACGGAAAGCCAGAAGCAGCTGGGCCGTGCCGCCATAGACGCGGGCGCGGACATTGTCTACGGCTCGCACCCGCACGTGCTCCAGCAGATAGACGAATATAACGGCGGCTATATCGTAAACAGCCTGGGCAACTGGTCCTTCGGCGGCAACACCGCACCCAGGGACAGGGATACCGCCATAGTGCAGTTCACAGTAAAGCGCGACGTGGACGGCTCCGTGAGCGTGGAGGGTTGGGAAGCCATACCGTGCTGCCTCTCCAGTACGCCCGGCGTGAACGACTACCGGCCTGAACCCTATGCCGAGGGCAGCGAGGAGTATGAAAGGACGATGTCCAAGCTCCTCGGCAGCTTCACCGGCCCGGACCTTGTCGTGGACTACTCCGATTACCACAAGGACGAGGCCTCCGAAACCTCCTCCCAGCCTGAACAAGATGCGTCACAACAGCAATAGAATAAACAGAGCCGGAGCCCCTCGGGGCTCCGGCTTTTTCAGGCTTTGAGGTGTTTTTCCATCCACTCCGTTATCTCTCTTAGCCTTCTCATCCGGTTCTTCGGCTTTCCGGAGCGGGAGAGCTCGTGATTCTCACCCTTGAAAATGCACATACGGCTCTCCACGCCACGGTATCTGAGCGCGTAAAACATCTGGATGCCCTCTGAGATCGGGCAGCGGTAGTCCTCGTCCGAGTGGATAAACAGCGTCGGCGTCGTCACCCGGTCCGCGTACTTGAGCGGGGACTGCGCCCAGATCCTCTCCAGGCCCGTCCAGGGTTCGCCGCCCACCTGGTCCTGGGCGAAGTACCAGCCGATGTCCGAGCTGTTGTGGAAACTTATCCAGTTCGAGATGCTCCGCTGGCTCGCGGCACATTTGAAGCGGTCCGTGTGGCCGATTATCCAGTTTGTCATAAAACCGCCGTAGCTGCCGCCCGTGACGCCGAGCCTTTCCGGGTCTATGAAGTCGCAGTTTTCCAGCGCGGTATCCACAAAGAGCATGAGGTCCGCGAAGTCCTGCTCTCCGTAACGTCCACGTATGTCCGCGAACTCGTCGCCGCCGCCGTCACCGCCCGTGGGGTTGCAGAACAAGACGGCAAAACCCCTTGAGGCCCAGAGCTGCATCTCGTGGAAATAACAGCTGCCGTAGACCGTCTTTGGCCCGCCGTGTATGTCCAGGATGGCGGGGTATTTTTTGCCCGACTCCATGTCTACGGGCTTTATGACCCAGCCCTCTATCATGCGGCCCTCGGAATTAACAAAGCTCAGGGGTTCCGGGGCTGAGTAGGCGTACTCCGCGCAGATGGCGGCGTTGAAGTCCGTGAGGACGGTCTCGGCGCCGTCGGGGGCTATGTACATGAGTTCGCAGCCGGAGTTCCCGCGCATGGCCGAAACGGCGAAGCCCTCACGCCACAGGCAGGCGCTGACGATATTGAGGCCCGGCTTCGCGTGGTTTTTGACCTCGCCCGCCGCCTCATCGATCGAGATGAGCTGAGTCGAACTGCCCTGGGTGTCCAGGAAGAAGAGCTTACCGTCCCGCTCGCGCTCTTTGCCGGAAAAACCGCCCTCTGCCTTCACGTCGCTGCCAACGCTGTTGCCGAAGCAGTGCATCCCGTCGCCCAGGAGGCGCCGCCAGGCTCCGTTTTCGCGCAGGTACAGCTTCGGGTTCTCGTTTATTCCGTATTTGTCCATCGTGTTCACCAGGGCCGCGGCGCGTCCGCCGCCGAGCGGCAGGGACCAGTAGTGCTGTGCGCCCTCCCGCACCGTGATATCCTCGGACTCAAGCGTTGCGGTGTCTAGCGAATATAGCCGGTTGCCCAGAGGCATACTGCCCGTCCAGTCCGTGCAGGCATAATAGAGCCTGTCCCCCTCGGGAGAGAGGCCGCCCAGCTCCACGTCTGAATTCTCACCGGTGAGGAATCGGTATTCGCCCTTCTCATATATGCCGAGACGGCTGCGCTTGCCGCTCACAAAGCCCCGGCCGTTGAACCAGAATGGCAGCTCGTCTATTGCGCGGCAGTCGTCGGCCTTCAGCAACTCGGCGGCCTTTTTCACGTCACCGCCGGCCTCTTTCAGAGCCGCGTCCCACTCGCGCGAGCAGGAGGCCGTGAAGATGAACCTGTCCCCACCCAGGAACTCGACTGCCTCAAGGCTCAGGCCGAGCCTGCAGAGCTCGCGGGCCTCGCCGCCGTCGTAGGGCAGGATGTTGAGTACCGTCAGGGGTTCTCCGGCCTCGGCGCGCTCCCTGTCCCGCTTCTCCCGCAGGGCGGAAAACACCACGCCATCGTCCGTCAGCCAGAAGCCGGATACGTCGCCGGCGGAAGTCAGCCGCCTGGCGGCGCCATCCTTCCAGACCCACAGGTCGGACCGGTAGCGGTTCTCCTCCAGGTCCGCGCGCTTTACGCAGAAATACAGCTCGTCCCCCCGCGCCTTGGGCGAATGCGGCATCAGGAATCGGGCAAAGTGCTCATAGTCCACTTTTTTCAATTCTCTCTATCCCCTTTGTCCAGCAGTTTGACGGCGAGCAGGCCGAAGGGAAAGCCTATCGACACGCCGCAGAGGTTCAAAATGAGGTCGTCCACATCCGCCGAACCGACGAGCAGCAGCGCCTGCGCCGTTTCGACGAGGGCGATGGTCAGGGCGCAGACGAGCAGGAAACGCCAAAACCGCCGCAGCTTCCTCATGAGCAGCGGCAGAAACACGCCCAGCGGCACAAACATGGCGACGTTGCCCGCCAGGTTGACAAAGGCATGGCGCGCAAGATAGCCCTCCTTTGTCGAGAGCGTCTCTAGGAATTCCGCTATTGTGTGGAAAGGCCGGAGATTGACGCTCCAGCTCACCCATTTCCAATACTCTCCGTGTCCGATGAAGTAGCTCATCATCTCCGGCTGACGCCCGCGTATGAAGAGCAGCCAGAGCATGATAAGGCCGTAGAGCGCAAACAGCGCCCAGGCCGCTGCCTTTACGCCGCGCCTCATGACCGGAGGCTCCGCTCGGGCCAAGGCTCGAGGCACTGGCCCTTCACGATAAAGGCCCGCTCCGCGAGCCGGGCCAGCGGCGTATCCGAAAGGGAGTCAGAATAGAACTCCGCTATCTCCAGCCCGGGGTACTCACGCCGGAGCCGCCGGACCTTTTCCTCACCGTGGTTGTTCTCTCCCAGGGTCCAGCCGCTGTAGCGGTCCACGCGCGAGGCCATGAGCCGGAAACCCAGCTGCTCCGCGACGGGTCGGAGCAAAAACTCGGGCGAAGCCGAGGATACGACGTCGCTCTCCCGCCTGCGCGCGAGATACCAGGCATTCACGTCTCGAATGTGCTCCTTCCAAAAGCGCTCCACCTCGGCATCTATGTCCGGAACACAGGTGAGGAAGCGGTAGAACGCCTCCTTTACCCGAGTCTTGGAGATCAGCCCAAGCGGCATCCCCGCTGCAAGCGGGAGCGCGCCCAGCGCCGGGTATATGGCCCTGGGATAGCGCCGCAGGCAGTGGCGGAAAAAGGCCTCCGTGCTGTCGTAAGGCAGTATGGTTTTGTCAAAGTCGTAGACGTTTACCTTTTCCATATCAAGCTCCAAAAATCCGGTAGTATGTGACGGCAAAGGCCTCGCGGATGAAATAGTTGAGCATGAGCGTAGGCCATGTGGTATGCCCGGCAACTCCCCAGGCCTCGACCCCCAGCTCCTCTGCCATGAGCTTGGCGCGGCAGAGGTGGTACTCGCTCGTGACTATGGCGACGTTCCCGTCCGGCTCGCCGCCGGCCTCGCGGATGAGCTTGAAGGAGAATTCGAGGTTTTCCATCGTGGAGGTGGCCTTGTCCTCGACTATGATGCGCGAGGGGTCCACGCCCCGGGCCTCGAGCCAGACGGACATGGCCTCGCCCTCGGTCATCGTCTCGCCGGGGCCCTGCCCTCCGGAGACTACCGCCACGCAGTCCGGGTGGGACTCCAGCCAGTCCAGCGCGGCGTCCAGCCGGTTGCGCAGAGAAAGCGAGGGTACGTCCCCGTGCAGGCCCGCGCCGAGCACGACTATGTAGTCGCAGTCGTCCGGGGCGTCCGTCCGCGCTGCCTTGACTATGGGTATTTCGATTATGACAAACACGGCTATGCCTATGACGAGCAGCACCGTGACGACCAGCTTCAAAACCCGCCCCGCAAAGCGGTAGATGACGATGAGTAGCGCGATGAAGGCCAGAAGCGCTGCAAAATATGTATGCCCCGTCGCCACGAAGGCAAACACGGCCGCCGCGGCGAGCAGTATGATGACAAAAACCAGCCAGAGTTTATTTTTCATCCTGTAGTTCCTCCCATCTGGAGTAGAGCGCGTCCAGTTCGGAGTCGAGTCGCGCCTTTTCTTCCTCCAGTTCCATTAGACGCTGGTAATCCGAGGCGTGTTCCCCCTCTTCGCGCTCAATCTCCTTGAGACGGGATTCGATTTTTTCTATTTCTCTCTCGCAGCGGCGGGCTTCCTTTTCCCTTTCGGGCGTACCTTTTTTCCGCTGCGGCTTTTTCTCCGGCTTGGGCGCCGCGGCCCTAGCCGCCTGGGCGATGGCCTCCTGACGGGCGCGGTATTCGCGGAACTCCCGAAAGCTGCCCCTGAAGTCCGTCAGCTCGCCGTTTTCCAGGCTCCAGATGCGAGTGGCGAATTTCTCTATGAAATACCTGTCGTGCGAGACGAAGAGCAGGGTCTCCGAGTAGCCCTCAAGCGCGTCCTCCATCCACTCGCGGGAGGCGAGGTCGAGGTGGTTCGTCGGCTCGTCCAGGATGAGCAGGTTCAAGTCCCCGCGCATGAGCATACACAGCCGCAGCCGGCTCTGTTCCCCGCCTGAGAGCGTGCCTACCGCCTTGAGCGCGTCCTCGCCCGAAAAGCCGAAGGCGCCCAGCGAGTCCCGCGCCTCCTGGGGCGAGCACTTGCACTCGTATATCAGCGTGTCCACGGCGGAGCGCTCCGGCTCCTCAAAGCGGACGTGCTGCGGCAGATAGGCGCACTTCACCGCAGGACCTCGCCGGACCCAGCCGGAATCCGGCTCCTCCTCGCCAACTATGAGCTTCACGAGAGTCGTCTTTCCGCTGCCGTTTTCGCCTATGACGGCTATCCTCTCGCCGCCCGTGACCTCCAGGCTGAGGTCGTGGAAGAGCCGCCGTCCCTCGTAGCCCTTGGTCAGCCCGTCCATGGCAAGGGCCTCGTCGCCCCGGAACTCGCGCTCCTTGAAGGTCGCGTGCAGGCGCTTTTCAGTCTTGGGCTTTTCGGTCTGGCTGAGCTTTTCTATCCGCTTTTCCATCGAAAAGGCCCGCTTGTGGAGCTTGTCGTTGCCCATGAAGGCCCAGAGATGCAGCTTCGCCGCCGCGGCCTCCAGCTGGGCGATCTTCGCCTGATCTTTTTCGTACTTTTTGAGCTTCTCCTCAAAGCGGCGCTGCCGCTCCACGGTGTAGAAGCTGTAGTTGCCGGAATAGAGCTCGGCCTTCCCCTCGCTTATCTCAACGCAGCGTTGCGCTACCACGTCCAGGAAGTACCTGTCGTGGCTTATCGCCAGCACCGTGCCGTTAAAATGCAGGACGTAGTCCTCCAGCCACTCCGTGGCGCGCATGTCCAGGTGGTTCGTTGGCTCGTCCAACAGGAGGATATCCGTGTCCTCCAGTATGAGCCTGGCGAGGTTTACTCGGGTCTTTTCCCCACCGGAAAGCAGGTCGAATTCCCGTTGCCTAAGCTCCATGGGTATGTCCAGGCCGTTGGCGACGCGGTTGCGCTCCCTGTCCATATCGTAGCCGCCCAGGCGGCGGAAATCATCCGCGAGCCGGTCATACTCCGAGAGCAGCGTCGAGCTGCCGTCCGTGGCCATGAGGCTCTCAAGCTCCTCCATGCGCGCTGCCATGGCACGCAGGCGGCTGTGCGCCTCGCGCAGCACGTCCTCCGTTGTCCAGCCCTTGGGATAGACAGGTATCTGGCTTATTAGGCCGATTCTCCGGCCCCGACGCACCGCCGCCGTACCCTCGTCCGGCTCAAGCTCGCCGGAGAGAATGCGAAAGAGAGTCGTCTTTCCGCAGCCGTTCGCGCCAAGTATGCCCACGCGCTCCCCCGCCGCGACCTCGAACGTCAGGCCGTCCAGGACCGGATGGCCAACTTCAAAGGATTTTTTCAGGTTTTGCATGCTTATGTCTGTCATTTTTCAGGCCCAGCCCGTTTCATTTCTATATAGTGGTTTATAAATCCCCCCATCAGGAGGAAGTAAAAGCAGTAGAATATCCAGATCATGGCCACCATGATGGTTCCGATATATCCGTAGGCGCCGAACTTGTCGGAGAGCGAAACGTAGAAGGAAAAGATGAATGAAAACGCCGCCCAGACCACTGCGCTGAAAACAGCGCCCGGCAGCTGCCTGCGGTATTTGAGATTTTTTGCGGGCATCCATTTGTACAACAGGCTGAACACCAGCGCCAGCAGAGCCAGGATTATGAGAAATCGCAGGTGCTTTGCCAGAGTGAAGAGAAAATCGAGGGAGTGGTTTGCGGGCATGCTGTCCTCGATCATGTCCAGGATCTGCCCGCCGTAGACCATAACGAAGAAGCTGAGCAGCAGGATGAACACGAAGATGACCATATAAAAGCAGGCGCGCAGGCTGAAGCGGATATAGTCCTCCCGCCGCTCTGCGTCGTAGACGGAGTCCATCCCCCGCAGCAGCGCCTTCATACAGGCGGAGGCAGACCAGAGCGTCAGCAGTATGGAGACCGTCAGCGCGACTCGGCCGCCGTTGTAGATGCTGGTGACGATATAGTCCACAATCTCGTAAAGAGACTCCGGCACATAGTCCGCAACCGCCTCCAGCACGACGTCGCGCGTGAGGGGCGTGTACTGCAGCACGGACACAAGAAGCATGATGACCGGCACCAGAGACATGAAGAGGTAATAGGCGCAGGCGGCGGAATAGGTCGTTATCCTCCGGCTGCCCATGCCGCCGAAGAATTCGTCTACAGCGTCATAGATATCTCTCATGGTATCCTTCACGGCTTCACCTCCCTTTCAGCACATCATTTTCTCACATACTGCCGAAAATATCAAGCCAAAGCCCTCGACAGCCTATGCGCCCCATGATTTTAGTTGCCAAAACGTGAAAACTGCGCTATCCTGTGGCTTGGAGGCGATTATGATGCGTTTTACCTTTTACCACTTCAATTTCAACGTGCTGGACCTTGAGCGCAGCCTGAAATTCTACGACGAGGCCCTGGGTCTCAAGCCCGTGCGGGAAAAGTCAGCCGAGGACGGGTCATATAAGCTCATCTTCCTGGGCGACGGCGTCACCGGTTTCCAGCTGGAGCTCACCTGGCTGCGCGACCACAAGGAGCCCTATGATCTCGGCGAGGGCGAAATACACCTCGCCATGCGCGTGGATGATATCGCCGCCGCGCGCAAAAAGCACGAGGAAATGGGCTGCGTCTGCTTTGTAAACGAGAAGATGGGCGTCTACTTCATCGAGGACCCGGACGGTTACTGGATCGAGATACTGCCGGAGAAGAAATAATCCAAAGGCTCCGGAAACCGGAGCCTTTCTGTTGCATATATAAACCGGTATGCTATAATAGATAAGTTATGAAGATAAAACAGCTCTCATATGTCCAGGCCATCGCTCTGGGCTTTTTAACCGTCATCGCTGCGGGTACAATATTGCTCATGCTGCCCGTCTCATCGCGGAGCGGAGAGGCCACGGGCTTTGTGACTGCGCTCTTCACCTCGGTCAGCGCCTCCTGCGTCACCGGTCTGGTGCTCGTTGACACGGCTACATACTGGTCAGGCTTCGGGCAGGCCATAGTGCTGCTGCTCATCCAGATAGGCGGGCTCGGGTTCATGACCATAGCCACTCTCTTCTCCCGGCTGCTGCGCCGGAGGATGAGTCTGCGCGAGCGCGGCGTCATGGCCGAGAGCATCAACACCGTCCGCGTCGGCAGGATCCTGGAGATCACCACCACCATCGGCCTTGGAACGCTGATCTTCGAGGGAACCGGCGCGCTGCTGCTCGCCATACGCTTCATCCCCGAGTTCGGCCTCGGCCAGGGGATCTGGTATTCGGTATTTCACTCGGTCTCAGCCTTCTGCAACGCCGGCTTTGACCTAATGGGTGTGAAGGCGCCGTTTTCGTCCCTGGTATCGTATTCTGACGACGCGCTCGTCTGCGTCACCATAATGCTGCTCATAATCCTGGGCGGCCTGGGCTTCCTCGTCTGGGACGACGTGAGGCAAAAGGGCCTGCACTGGCGGCGATATGACCTCCAGACCAAGCTGGTCCTCGTCATGACGCTCGCGCTGATTTTGGGCGGGGCGCTGCTCTTCTTCCTCATAGAGCGAAACCGCATGAACGCGGACATGCCCCTCGGCGAGCAGATACTGGTGAGTTTCTTTTCTGCGGTGACGCCAAGGACCGCGGGCTTTAACAGCGTGGATACTGCGGCTCTCTCGGACGCTTCAAAGCTGCTCACTGTCATACTTATGTTCATAGGCGGCAGCCCCGGCTCCACCGCCGGCGGCATCAAGACCACCTCAGTAGCCGTTGTGCTCGTTTTTCTCTTCTCCGGCATACGCGGCAGGCGGGGCGCCTATGTGTTTGGGCGTAGAATACCGGACGACGCAATGAAGCGGACCGGCATGATAGTGAGCACGAACCTCATCCTCGCGCTCTGCGGCGCGCTCGTCCTCTGCGGGACGCAGTCGCTGCCTCTTTCCGACGTGCTCATAGAGACCTTTTCCGCGATCGGCACGGTGGGCATGTCCACTGGAATAACGAGAGAACTCACCAATTTCTCGGCGCTCATCGTCGCCCTGCTCATGTACTGCGGCAGAGTCGGGAGCGTATCTTTTGCAATGGCGCTGCTCGAGCGGCGCTCCGACCCGCCTGTGACGTACCCCACGGAACAGGTTACAGTAGGTTGACAGGAGGCTAAAATGAAATCGTTCCTTATAATAGGCATGGGCACCTTCGGCCACCATCTCTGCCGGGCGCTCTGCAAAAACAAGTGCGAGGTCATGATCGCGGACCAGAACGGAGAGGCGCTGGAGGACATGCTGCCCTACGTCACCTCTGCCAAGATCTGTGACTGCACCAACATCGAAGTCCTGCGCTCATTCGGCGTTCAGAACTTCGACGCCTGCTTTGTCTGCGTGAACCAGGCCTTCCAGGCCTGCCTCGAGATAACCGACCAGCTCAAGGAGCTCGGCGCAAAGCGCGTCTACAGCAAGGCTGACCGCGACCTCGAGGCCAAGTTCCTCATGCGCTGCGGGGCCGACTTCATCATCTACCCCGAACGTGACGCTGCCGAGCGCATCGCCGTGCGCGAGTCCTCCGACCGTATCTTTGACTTCATCGGTCTCTCCGAGGGTTGCGCCATCTGCGAGATCGAAGCCCCGGAGGAGTGGATCGGCCGCTCCGTCGCCGAAGTCGGGCTGCGCAACAGGCACAGCCTCAACCTCATCGCCGCGCGCCGTGGCGAGCATCTGCACCCTGTTCTGGACCCGGCCTATATCTTTGTAAGCGGCGAACATGTGCTGGTCCTGGGCAGCCTAGACGATATCCGTAAAGTCACCAGGGATTGATTCCTCCACACCGCATACTCAGAAAGGATCTGGAAACTTGCTCACACTCAGGAACATCACTAAAGACTACCTCGCCGGCGATATGAGCGTCCACGCGCTGCGCGGCGTCAGCATCAGCTTCAGGGAAAGCGAATTCGTCTGCGTCCTCGGCCCTTCGGGTTGCGGCAAAACCACGCTGCTAAATATCATCGGCGGCCTGGACAAGTATACCGAGGGCGACCTCGTCATAAACGGCCGCTCGACGAAGGAATACGGAGATAAGGATTGGGATACTTACAGAAACCACTCCATCGGCTTTGTATTTCAAACCTACAACCTCATCCCGCACCAGTCGGTGCTGGCGAACGTTGAGCTTGCGCTCACCATCTCCGGCGTCTCCAGGGCCGAGCGCAGGGAGAGAGCAGTCAAAGTCCTTGAACAGGTCGGCCTCGGCGATCAGCTGAACAAAAAGCCCAATCAGATGTCCGGCGGTCAGATGCAGCGCGTCGCCATAGCCCGCGCGCTCATAAACGATCCGGACATCCTGCTTGCAGATGAGCCCACCGGCGCGCTGGATTCCGAGACCAGCGTGCAGATCATGGAGCTTTTGAAGGAGATCTCCAAGGACAAGCTGGTCATCATGGTAACGCACAACCCGGACCTGGCCGAGAAATACTCGACGCGAATCGTCCGACTGCTCGACGGCCAGATCCAGGGCGACACGGACCCCTTCGACCCCGATTCCGTCCCGGACAAGCCCCGGGATACGAACAAAAAGCGCCCCTCGATGAGCTTTTTCACGGCGCTCTCCCTCTCGCTCAACAATCTCATGACCAAAAAGGCCCGCACCATCCTCACGGCCTTTGCGGGCAGCATAGGCATAATAGGCATTGCGCTGATACTCTCGCTCTCGAACGGCATTCAGACCTATATCGACCGTGTCCAGGAGGACACGCTCTCCTCTTACCCGCTGACAATAGAGGCTGAGGCCGCCGACCTCGGCTCCATGGTCGAGGCCCTCAGCGGCGCGCATGACGAGGCCGCCTCCGGCGACCAGCACGAGCTGGACGCCGTCTACTCCAACGTCGTCATGTACGACCTCATGGACAGCCTCAACACCATGGACGTGAATACGAACAACCTCAAGGCCTTCAAGGAATTCATCGAGTCCGGCACGAGCGGCCTCGAGGACTACGTCAGCGCCATCCAGTACGGCTACGACCTCGGCTTCGGCGTCTATACCAAGGACTCGGACGGGGATATCGTCAAATCCGACGTCATCTCCCTGCTCAACGATATGATGAGCAGCGTATACGGCGGAGATTATTCCAGCTACTTCAACACTATGGGCGACTTCTATTCCAGCTTTGAGGTCTGGCAGGAGATGCTGCCCGGCGAGGGCGGCAGCCTCATAGACGATACGCTCATGGGCCAGTACGACGTCATATACGGCTCCTGGCCGCAGAACTATGACGAGGTAGTGCTCATAGTGGACAAGAACAATGAGGTCAGCGACCTTGTACTCTACTCCCTCGGACTGCGCACTGAGGAGCAGATGGCGGAGGGCTTTGAAACCAGCATGTCCGGAGAGACGCTGGATGCCGAGGTCGAAAGCTGGAGCTATGAGGAGCTCTGTGGTCTCACGTTCAAGCTCGTTTCCAGGCCGGAATACTATGTCTATGACGAACAGACCGGCAAGTATACAGACCTCAGCTCCACCGACGCCGGCATGGAATACCTCTTCGAGTCGAAGGACACCGGAATACCGCTGAAGATCTGCGGCATCGTCCGCCAAAACGAGGACGCCGTTGCGGGAATGATGACCGGCGCCATAGGCTACACCTCCGCTTTGACCGACAAGATAATAGAGATCTCAAACGAGTCTGACATTGTAAAGGCTCAGCTCGCAGACCCGGAGACCGACGCCATCCTCGGTCTGCCTTTCGCCACAGGCGACGAGCCCGAGCCGACCATGGACGAGATACGCGCCGACGTTGACTCCTATATTGAGGGGCTGGACGTCTCGGGCCGTGCCGCCCTCTACTCCGACCTCGCCGCCCGCGCGCCCGAGGACTATGTAACGCTCACTGTCGAACAGGCCATGGAAGGCATGACCCGCGAGTACATTGAGGAGATGATGCTCGAGGGCTACGCCGTCGAGATGGGCGTGGAACCGGACACCATCCGCGACTATATCGCAGACATGGACGATGAAACGCTCATGAGCTATGTCCGAGATATGACCGCCGAAGCGGTGAGGGAGCAGTATGCGGACGCCGCGCGCGCCCAGCTCTCATCCATGAGCGCCGAGCAGCTTGCAATGGCTCTCACCATGACCCCGCTCACAGACGAACAGTATGAGTACGTATACGATGAGAAACTGCCGCCGAAGTACTCTGAGAGCACCTATGAGGAAAACCTCGAGCTGCTCGGCTACGTCGACAAGGACAGCCCCAGCTCCATAAACCTCTATGCCGCGAGCTTCGCAGACAAAGACGAAATAGCTCGTATAATCTCCGAGTACAACGCCTCCGTCGAAAACGAGGAGGACGAGATAAGCTATACCGACTACGTCGCCATACTCATGAGCTCCGTATCCACAATTATAAATGCGATAAGCTATGTGCTCATCGCCTTTGTGGCCATCTCCCTCGTGGTGTCCAGCATCATGATAGGCATCATCACCTATATCTCCGTGCTTGAGAGGACAAAGGAGATAGGCATCCTGCGCTCCATAGGCGCGTCGAAGCGAGACGTATCCAACGTTTTCAATGCGGAAACCTTGATCGAGGGCTTCGCCGCAGGCGCGATCGGCATCGGCATTACCCTGCTGCTCATCATCCCGATTAACGCAATCGTGCAGGACCTGACCGGCATAGAGAGCCTGCGGGCGATCCTTCCCGCAGGAGGCGGAGTAGCGCTTGTTATAATTTCAATGATCTTGACCTTCATCGCAGGGCTCATCCCCTCCGGCATAGCCGCGAGACGTGACCCGGTGGAGGCGCTGAGGACTGAGTAAAATGCACTACCTGAGACAGGACCGGGGCTTCTATCGCAATGCAATCGCTCTGATGCTGCCGATGATACTACAAAACCTGGTCACAAACTTCATGGCCCTTGCCGACACCTTCATGGTGGGCATCCTGGGCGAAACGGAACTTGCAGCCGTGTCCATGGCGAACTCCGTATTCTTCGTGCTCTCGCTGGTCATCTTCGGGATACAGAGCGGGACGGGCGTACTGGTCGCCCAGTACTACGGCAAGGGCAGGCTGGACGCCATAAACCGCATCATGGGCATGGGCTATTACGTCTCCATCGGGCTGACGGCCGTCGTTGCCCTGCTGGCCTGCTTGTTCCCCATGCAGATGATGCGCATCGTTACCAACAACCCAGACCTCTGGGAACCCGGCGCGGAGTATGCCAGGATAGTCGGCTTCTCCTACGTCTGCATGTCCTTTTCCGGCGTCTATATCGCCGTACAGAGAAGCATGGAGAATCCGAAGCTCGGCGCGATCCTGCTGACGGTGTCCGGAGCCCTGAACATTCTTCTCAACTACATGCTGATCTTCGGCAAGCTGGGCGCACCCGCCATGGGCTGCGCCGGCGCCGCCGTAGCAACGCTGATAAGCCGCGCGTTCGAGGTCGTTGTTATCCTGGGCTGTATGCTCTGGAGCAAACGGCTC
Organism: Clostridiales bacterium; assembly: GCA_004553625.1. GTDB lineage: Bacteria > Bacillota > Clostridia > Oscillospirales > Oscillospiraceae > Scatomorpha > Scatomorpha merdavium. The sequence continues at coordinate 53,145 of SFKX01000003.1, forward strand.
CCCATAAATCCGCGGCTGATGGCAAAGCCGGGCAAGCTCATCGCGGGAGACTTCATGAAATACTCCCTGCCCGTCGTGCTCAACGAGGGCATGTGGAGCCTGGCGATGTCGCTGTTTTCCATCATAATGGCGCACATGCCGAACAACACGCCAATCGTCGCAGCCTATACCATAGCCGGAAATATAGACAGGCTAGCCGCCGTCGCTCTCTTCGCCGCCGGCAACACAACGGCGGTCATGATAGGCCGGGAGATCGGCTGCGGTGATACAAAAGAGGTCTACGGCAAGGGCGTGGCGCTCAACTTCGTCTGCTTCATCACCGGCATCGTGAGCATGGGCATACTTCTGCTCATCCGCGCGACCCTGCTCGACTCCTTCATTTTCCCGCTCATGGATATCTCGGCCGAAGCCGGAGAGATCGCCAAGATGATGCTGGCCTTCATCGCGGTCATCATGCCTATCCGTTCGCTGAACCTCTGCAACATCGTCGGCGTGTTCCGCGGCGGCGGAGACGTGCGCTATGGGCTTTTCTGCGACGTTGGGCCGCTCTATTGCATATGCCTGCCCACGGCCGCGCTCTGCGGCCTGGTGTTCGGCCTGGGCATCACCGCCGTCTATATCTGCATCTGCTTTGACGACGTGGCAAAGGTCTTTCTCTGCATCACCAGGCTCAGGTCCGCAAAGTGGATAAACTCCGTCACGCGGGAAAGCGTGTAAGTCGAAAATAATAAAAAGCCCCCGGTCCAAAAAATGGACCGGGGGCTCGTTTCTATTCCTCCGGCTCAGCCGGGGAATATCTCCAGTTCCACGTCGGAGCGCGGGAAGCTGGCGCAGGGGTGGACCCAGCCGAACTTAAGGTCGGCGGCGCGGCGGCCGTCCGCCTGCTCGGGTACGAACACCTCGCCGGAGACCAGGCGCGCGTGGCACCAGCCGCATTCGCCGCTGCGGCAGTGTGTGGGCGCCTTTATCCCAGCTCGCTCTATCGCCCACTCCAGGCTCTCGTTCTCGAGGCAATCCACCGTCCGGCGGTAGCCCTGGACGTCCAGGGTCAGCTTGTAGCTGCGCGCGGAGGGCTCGGACATCAGCCAGTCCCCGGAGAGCTCTCGGCGTATCCTGCGCCTGGGCAGGCCCAGCTTTTTGAGCTCCTGTTCCTCGTAGTCGTACATCGCCTGCGGGCCGCACATGAAAACCGAATAGTCCCCCTCCGGCGCGTACTTTTTCACAAGCTCCGCTGTCAGGAAGCCGTGCTCATATCCCTCGCGCGCCTCGTCGCTCAGGACGTGGACGACCTTCACCTTCCCTCCGGCGCGGGCGATGACCTCGTCCAGCTCGTCCTTCAGGAGTATGCCCTCCGCCGTCCTGCTGCCATAAAGGATGGTGAGCCTGAAATCCTCGATACCGTCCGCTATCGCCTCGGCCATGGAGTAGAAGGGAGTTATACCGCTGCCGCCCGCCAGGGCCACGACGGTCCCGGCGTCGCGTATGCGGTCATAGTAGAAGTCGCCCAGCGGTCCGGATATATCGACCCTGTCGCCCTCTTTCCAGTTCTCGAGTATCCACTGCGAGGCAAAGCCGGGCCTCGTGAGCTTGATCGTCAGAACATAGCTCGTGCCGTCCTCGCCCAGCGCGGAGCCGGGGCCGGAACGTATCGTATAGGGCTTCGAGAGCGCCGTCCCGTTTATGTTGAGGTTGACGCTCACATACTGGCTGGCCCGGAAATACGCCAGGCTCTCCGTGCCGCGCTCCTTGTCCGGTACCAGCGTGAAGCTCTTGGCCTCGGTGTGCTCCTCGACCTTTGCTATCTTCACATGCTGGACCGCCGGGTGCAGGCTCTTCGCCAGGCGGTTGGCGTTGAATTCGGACACGGGCAGGTCGTCCGGCGCTGCGGCGATGCGCTTGTTGCGCACGGACACCATGGAGAGGAAGCCGGAAAGGGAGATCTTTTTTATCTCGCTTCTGTCGTAGCTGTATTTCATCTCAGCGGCCCTCCTTCATGTCCTTGAGCGTGTATCTTGCTGCCTCAGCGCCGGAGAGATATGCCTGGCTGTAGCCGTCCATGTTTGTACCGTGACCGCCGCAGAAGCGCAGGCCCTTCACGGTGTAGTCCAGCTTCTCGCAGCACATAACGCGCGGGAACATGCCGTCCCACATCTCGCTCGCGTAACCGTAGACGTCGCCCTGCGGCGTGCCGATGTAGCGCGCAAAGGTCACGGGGCTCGCCGTCACGATCTCCTCTATGTGGCTGCGGATGTCTATGCCGAACCACTTTTCGAAGTGGTCTATCGTCTCCTCTGCTATCCTGGTCTTGACGTCGAAATACTCGCGCTCGGAGACCTCTGCAAAAGCGTCTGCGGAATAGAACTTCGAGAAGGACAGTATGCAGGTCCCCGGGGGCGAGCAGTCGGGTATCGCCCGGTTCAGGCAGGTGACGCAGTAGGTCTTGTGTCCCTCTATCGTGGCAGAGCTCTCGTACTGCCTTAGCGTGTCGCCCGTGTCGCGCACGAAGGTGTCGTAGCCCTCTATGCCGAGCTCGTCCGCCGTCGCGTCAAGGCCGAGGTAGATGGTGAAGCAGTTCTGCGCCAGCTTGCGTGCGTTGCAGGCCCGCCTGTCCCGTTCCGGGACCTCCGCCGGGTCCACCATCCTGGAAAACACGACCGTCGGCATGAGATTCGACACCACCCTGTCGCAGGCAATTTTCGTCCCATCCTTCAGGATGACTCCGCGCACAGCGCCGCCTTTCACGTCTATCTTTGCGACCTCGGTGTTATACCAGACCTCGCCGCCCAGCTCGCGTATGCGCCTGTCGAAGGCCAGGGCTATCTCGTGGCTGCGCATTTTGCAGATATATGGCTTGAAGTTCAGATACATTCTGAACATCTGCGCATAGACGGCAAAGCTCATCTTCGTCGAGTCCACTCCGACGTAATCCCAGTAGCTCTCATAGATCTCCCGCGCCTTTTTCGGCACACCGAGCTTCACGAGCATCTCCTCCGTCGGCACGGAGACACAGCGCATGAGGTCCGACCACTTGAGCAGCATGGGCAGCTTGGGCGGGTCATTGTCGCGCTCATAGAGCCAGTCCACGCCGTCGCCTATCATCCGGGTCAGCTCCATGAGGTTTTCCATGGAGGCCCGGCAGCCGGGGACGGCCTTTTCCATCGCGTCCAGGAAACCCTGCTCACTGGCAGGGATCGTCACGTCGAAGCCCTCCGACGGGTCCGTATTTATGGAGCGGAAGGCCTCGTCCACCGGTACCCACTCGACTTCGAGCCCAAGCTCATCCAAAAGCTCGCGCACATGTCCTCCCTGGCCCGGCTCTCCCATCTGGCAGAGCTCGTGCAGTGCGGACTCAAACTCAAATCTTCCCCTGCGGAAGCTGGTCGCGCAGCCTCCGGGCAGGTTGTGCTTTTCCAGGAGCAGAACCTTCTTGCCCGCCTTCGCCAGGCAGGCCGCGGCGGTCAGGCCCCCGTTGCCGGCGCCGACCACCACTACGTCATATTTTTGCATAGCTCGCCCTCCTTCGTACTCTGGTATGGCCACAACAGCATTATATACGCGCCGGGCAGGGATTTCAACGGTTCTTTGTTATATTATGCACAATTCACTCCCCCGCGGAGCACGAGCTTGATTTTATCCGGGTTTCAGTTTATCCTATTGTCAAGAGAAAGTGGTTTTTGGAGGTACGACATGGCCGGTACAGCGGAGAATTCCAAGCGCGAGGGTTTTGTGAAGGAGATAGAGGCCCAGATACTATCCGGCAAGCTGAAACCAGGCGAGAGGTTGGAGGCGGAGCGGGAGCTGGCCCTGCGCTTTGGACTCTCCCGCAGCAGCGTGAACCTGGGCATGTTGGAGCTGGAGCGGAAGGGATTTGTGCGCATAGTGCCGCGCCGCGGCGCCTTTGTGTCCGACTTTCTGCGGGAAGCCACTCCGCAGACGCTCTCCGTCATCATGGACTACGGCTCCGCTCAGATGGACCTCTCCCTGCTGCACGACCTCATGGACATGCGCGCGCTCATAGAGTGCGAGTGCGCGCGCCTGGCCTGCGAGAGCGGACGCGGTCCGGCGGACGAGGTGCTGCCCGAGCTCATGGCCAAGATAAAGAGCTCCTCCGGCCCGGCGCAGATAGAAGCCATCTGCGACTTTCACTACCAGCTGACCAAGCTCTCCGGCAACGACGTATACGCCATGACTTTCAAGGCCTTCCACGGCCCGCTGAGGGGCCTTACGGCGGAACACTACCGCTCGGCGGCCGAGCGCAAGCAGTCCGTGAAACTGCACGCAGAGCTGGCCGAGGCTGTCAAGGCCGGCGACGGCGAGCGCGCCGCGGGCCTGGTGAAGGAGATAATAATGCGCGCGGACGAAAACCTGTCCGGGAAAAGGAGGCGGGGATGAGGGAGATAAACGTCGCGATCTGCGCACTTGTTTCCCTGGTACTCTTCATACTCAGCTTCATGCAGTTCAGGGAAAGGGGTCCCATTTTGAACAACTCTATGCTGGTCTCGGAAAAGAGAGAGCGGTCAAAGGACAATTTGAAACGCTGGTACAGGCAGTCGGCGATAGTTTTCCTGATCCTGGCTTTCGTCTTTTTGTTCATGGGCCTCTGGGTGCTGACGGACCTTGCTATCTTTGCCTGGCTCATGGGCGCGGCCATACTCGCCGTACTCGTCTACGCCTTTACCTCCAGCCTGCGCAGAACCTGACCGCCCCAACACAGAACAAAGCCCCCGGACAAGTGTCCGGGGGCTTTGCCGTTGCTGGCTCTCAGCTGAAGAGGGCCGTGAGTTTGTCCCAGAGCCTTGCGAAGAAGCCCTGGCTCTCCGCCGGAGCCTCGTCCGGGGCATCCTCCGCCGGGACCTCAATGGACTCCGTGGAGATGACGAACTGGACTGAGTCGGGGTCTGAGTTCTTCTCGCTGAGGAAGGACTCCGGCTCGTACTCGCTCTCCTCGTCACCGCCGCCGAGCAGCCCGTCAATCTCGCCGGGGATGGCCTGCGTCTCTTCGTTGAGAGTGCTGGCGCCTCCCGCCAGGCTGGAAGCCCCGCTGGTAAGGCTGTTGATGCCACTCTGGATGCCGGACCAGTTCGCCGCCAGGCTGTCCACGCCCCCGGTATAGGTCTTGAGCGCCTCGTTGAACTCGGCGTAGTTCGCGGCGAGCTCCTCCAATCCGCTCATGAGCTGCACGAGGCTGCCGAGGTCTACGCTGCCGCCCGTCGCCGTAAGCGCCACCTCTATCTGGGAGGCCATGGTCTCGAGCGAGGTAGACACCGTCGCCAGCGACTTCGAGAAGGTGGGCAGGTTCTGCTGTACCGCGGCGAAGGCGGCCTTAGTCTGCTCCCAGGTACCCTTCACCGTCTGCGCCGCCTGGTAGTTGGCTATGAGCGACTGAAGCGCCGCGCTGTCGGGGTTCGCGGCCATGAGCGCGCCTATGTCCTCCTCCGTGACGTTCGCCGCGGGGATCGCGTCTATGGCGGCGGCCAGCGCCGTATAGGCCGCGGCGTAGCCCTCATTGAGTTGGTCGATGCCCGACGCGACCTGGTCAAGACCGGACTTGAGCTGCCGGAGTGCGGAGGGCAGCTGCGCCAGAGCCGAGAGACTCACCGAACCGCCCTCGGGCGTCTGGCCGCCCATGGAGCCGATCTGCGCGAGCGCGGAGGCGATCTGGTCGGAGGCCGCCGTGAGCTGGGCCGACCCCTCGGAGAGCTGCGTCAATCCGCTGCCGTACTGCGAGGCGCCGCTCGAGAGCTGGGAGGCCCCGCTCGAGAGCTGGCTCGCGCCGCTCGAGAGCTGGTCGATCGCGTCCACAAGCTGATCCAGCCCATCCGTGACCTCGCTCATGTCCCCCAGGCTGTCCGCCACGTCATAGGGTACCGCGGCTATGGTCATGCCGTCCATGCGGAAGTCATGCACGTCCGCCGTCAGTCCCACGTCCCCGTCGGAGCCGGGAAGCACCATGAGCGAGACGGTCTTGGAGCTGCCCGCGTTTGCAGCCGTGCCGCCCGTGACAACGACGTTCTCGCAGAGATCGGCGTCCAGCGTTATCGTGAATTGGAGCAGGTAATTGTCGTAGAAGCCGCCGGAGACGGCCCCGTTCTTCGAGGTCTTTATGTTTATTTCCAGCTCGCCGGACTTGCCGCCCAGCTCGTCGGGTGAAACTTCCTTGCCGTCGAGGAAGTAGCTAATTTCGATGTTCCAGGGCAGCTCAACCGTTGAAAGAGTACCCTCATAGTACCAGCGCCCGCTCTCGGCCTCCATCGTCACCTTGCCGTCGGAATATTCGACGGGAGTCGTGTTGCTGAGGTTAACTACCTGGCTGTAGTCACCGTAGTGCGTGACTGTGCCCGCTCCCGTGACATTCAGGGCCACGACTGCGTAGCCCTCCTTGGGCGTACCGTTCGCGTCGAGCCGCGCGTAGATGACCTCCTCCGCCGTGAACTTCGCCTCGGAGGCCGCGGCGGCGGGGACGGACGTGAGGCAGAGGCAGACTATGAGCGCCAGGCTCAAAACTGCTGTGAGTTTACGTTTCATTTCGTTTCGACCTCCTTGTCGGACTTTTTGAGGAACCCGGCCTTGAGCGTGAGCTTTGCGGTCAGCGGGTCAAACAGCATGAGCAGCGCAGGCAATGCCAGCAGCACCATGGCCATGGAGAGCAGCGTGCCGCGGCACAGCAGGATGCCCAGCTCCGCCACTACCTCCAGCGAGGACTCGAAGCCCAGGCAGAAGCCCGCCGCAGAAAGTATCAGCCCGCTCGTCAGGACCGAGATGAAGTTCTTCGAGAGCGTACCCTCCACCGCCGCGCGCTTCGTCATCGTGCGCCGGTTCACGACGTAGCCCTCCGTCATCAGGATGGCGTAGTCTATCGTCGCGCCGAGCTGCACCGTGTTTATGACGAGATAGCCCAGGTACACCAGCGGCGTGTCCGTGAAATACGGAACGGAGAGGTTTATCCAGATGGCCGACTCGATGACGAACAGCAGTATGAAGGGCAGCGTCAGCGAGCGGAAGGTCACGAGCAGGGTGAGGAAAATGAACGCTATGGCAACGAGGTTGACGGTCACGGAGTCGTCCGTGACGACCTCCTTCATGTCGAGCAGGTTGGCACTCTGTCCGCAGGCCCAGTACTCGTCGTAGCGCGCCGCCGCAGCCTCGCGCACCGCTGTGACGACCGCAAAGGCGTCGTCGCCTTCCTCGCCCGTATCTGTGTAGATGATTATCCGGGCGTAGTTGTCGGAGTAGAACTGTGAGACTATGTCCTCAGAGAGGAAGCCGGAGGGTATCTTGCCCACGGTCCCGGCGTAGGACATGACGCTCGTGACGTGGTCGATCTCCGCGATCTCCTCTGCCAGCTCGGCTTCTGCGCCGGGGTCTCCCCTGGGGACGAGCAGAACTATGGCCTGGCTCTCGCCAAACTCGGAGTTTATGAGCTCGGTGTCCGCGCCGTACTGCACGCCGGGGTCCGGGTTGCCCATGCCGTAGAGGAAGTCCGCGCGGCTCTGGCCCAGGAAACAGGGTACGACCACGAGGATGACGAGTATGAGAGCGGGGATGCGGACCTTGACAAAGATCTTGCCGACCCTACCCAGCTCGGGGATGATGCGCTTGTGGTGAGTCTTGTCCATGAGCTTCATACAGGAGAGCGCGAGCGCCGGCAGGAACACCATGACGCTTATGTAGCTCAGGACAACACCTTTCACGAGGTTCAGGCCCAGGTCTTTGCCTATGCCGAAGCGCATGAAGATGAGCGCCAGGAAGCCGAACACCGTTGTAGCGGCGGAGGCCGCGATGGACGAGAAGGACTCCTTTATGGCCATGCGCATGGCCTCGTGCGGGTCCGGGACCTCCTTCCTGTGCCGTTCGAAGCTGTTGAGCAGGAAGATAGCGTAGTCGAGCGAGACAGCCAGCTGCATGATAGGGCTGACCGACTGCGTGACAAAGCTGATCTGCCCGAACACGACGTTCGAGCCCATGTTCAGCACCACCGCGACTCCTATCGTCACGAGGAAGAGCAGCGGTGCGATCCACGAGGTCGTCGTGAGAATGAGCAGGACGATGATGAGCGGAACGAGCACCAGCGCTGCGCCGACGACCTCGCTCACGGCCAGCTTCTGCACGCTCGCCGTGCTGGCGGCGTCGCCGGAAATAGCTCCGCCCTCGCCTATGATCTCATAGAGGGCGTCCGTTGCCTCTACCTCACGCCCGCTCTCTATCGTGACGCTGAACAGGGCCTTTCCGTCCTTCCAATACTGCTCCACCGTGGCCTCGTCCATCAGCTCGACAGGCGTAGTCAGGTCCGCAACGTCGTCGAGCCACATAACGTCTGTGACACCCGGAGCGGCGGCTATCTCTTCCTTGAGCTCGAGCGCCTCCGCTATGGTCAGGTCCACGGCCATGACCCGCGTGTTCGGGATCCCCGAACCGAACTCCTCCAGCATGAGGTCGAGCGCAACTGTGCTCTCCGCGTCCTCGGGGAGATAGTCCGTCAGGTCATAGTTGACCTCAACGCCGAGAAAAAGCACGGCGCAGACGACGGTACAAATAAGAAATAAGGCTATCACCAGCCGCCGATGCCTGATGATGCCCCCCGTGAATCCGTCCATGGCAGGCCTCCTAATAAACGCTGTGTTGACATACTTACGCTTTTATAGTATATTTCGTTTTGCAAATGACGCAACAGACAGTTTTATAAAATCTGCAAGTTCCTAAACGTTTCTCAAAAATCTGTATAATAAGACACAAAAATTTTAACTTTACTGGAGGCAAATATGCCGGAAAAAAAGCAGGATGCGCGCGTGCGCTACACAAAAATGGTAATACGCAACAGTCTGTTGGAGTTGCTGCGGATAAAGCCCATCGCCAAAATCACGGTCACCGAGATATGCGAACGAGCGGACATAAACCGGGCAACGTTTTATGCGCACTACTCCGACCCTTCGGACCTGCTGCACTCCCTCGAGGCCGAAGTCATCGAGGACGTGACGCGCTGGGTCACGCCCGCGCTGACGGCGGTGGGCAGCGACCTGAAGGATGTGCTGACCAGGCTCGTGGAGTATATAGGTGAAAACGCGGATATCTGCTCCGTACTTCTCTCGGACAAGGGAGACAACAGTTTTCAGGCCAAGGTCGTGAACGTTATCGAGGGGCAGTTCATGAGCTCCTGGGCCGCGGCGCGGAAGCTCAGCCAGGAGGAGGCGGAATATCTCTACACCTTCATCGCGCTCGGCAGCGTCGGCCTCATCCGCAAGTGGCTGGCCGATGGCGCTAAAAAGCCCGCTTCGGAGATAGCAGAGCTCATCCTCAAAATCTCCAACGCGGGGTTCTACGGCATATGAACATGGAGCTTTACGGCACTCTCGGCCCCTCCTGCGCCCGGGCCGAGACGCTGGGCAGGATGCTGGACGCCGGCATGACCGGCGCGCGGCTGAACCTCTCGCACACGGGGCTGAAGGGCGCAGCAAAATATATCGAAGCGCTGTTCGAGGCGGGGCGCATCCGGGGTCTGAATCCCGAGCTGCTCATTGATACGCAGGGTCCTGAGCTCAGGACCGGGGCGCTTGAGCAGCCGCTCGAACTCGCGCCGGGCGAGACGGTCAGGCTTGGTGCCGGAGGCGTACCCCTGCCGGAAACGGTGCTGGCCCGGCTAGAGCCCGGCATGGAGCTCCTGCTGGACGACGCGAGGCTGTCGCTCGAGGTCGTGGACCGCAGCAGGGCAAAGGTGCTGCGTGGCGGTGTCCTGGGCAGCCGCAAGGGCATAACGCTCGAGGGTCCGGAGATAGAAACGGAACCGCTCACCGCGGCGGACAGGGAAAACCTGAAGGCCGCCTCCTCCTGGGGCGTCACAGCGGTGATGCAGTCATTCACGCGCTCGGCCTCGGACATCGCCGCGGTGCGGTCCGCTCTGGGCGGGCAGGACATCCGCATCTTTGCCAAGGTCGAGAGCAAAAGCGGCGTCGCTGCCCTGCCCGAGCTGCTGCCCGTCTCCGACATGATCGTCATAGCCCGGGGCGACTTGGGCAGCGCCTACGGGCTCTATGCCCTGCCCGCGCTGCAGAAGGACATCGCAGAGCTCTGCCGCACCTCCGGGGTCCCCTTCATGGCGGTCACGCAGCTGCTCTACTCCATGCAGGAGAACCCCCTGCCCACACGGGCGGAGGTGTCGGACATTTTCAACGCCGTGCTCGACGGGGCCTCAGCCCTCATGCTGACGAACGAGACAGCCGCAGGCAAATACCCCGCAGAGGCCATGGAGGCGCTGAAAAAGGCCGCCGAAGCGGCCTTGGCCTATATGAACACATGAACTAACGAGGGACGCGCCGCGGCGCGTCCCTCAGTGCTTATTCCGTTCTCAGAGTTATTGAGACGATCTCCGGCGTGTTCAGGAATCTCGGCAGCGGCACTGAGTTGCCGAGACCGCGGGAGATGAAGAGCTTGTAGGCTGGCAGCTCGAAGAGTCCGGCGTCATATTCCGGGAAGAGGCCCATGTTCGAGGCCGCAAGTCCGCCCACAAGCGGCAGGCGAACGATGCCGCCGTGAGTGTGGCCGCAGAGGATGAGGTCCACATCGAGCTCTGGGTATTTTTCCGCCCAGTAGGCCCGGTGCGCCAGCATGAGCACGAAGCTCTCCGGCTCCGAGGCGCGCAGCCGGGCGACGAGTTCTTCCGGAGTTTCCATATCCGCGGGGCCGTTTGGGTCCTCCACGCCGCAGAGTATGAGTCGGCTGCCGTTCCGCTCCAGGGTCAGGTATTCATTGCGCAGGCAGACGGCGCCCGCTTCCTCCAGGGTCTCGAAGAGCGTGTGGACCTCGCCCGATGCCCAGTCATGGTTGCCGCTGACGAAATAAACCGGCGCTATACGAATCAGCTCGGAAACCAGTCCCGAGAGCTCGGGCAGTTCGCGTCCGGCTTTGCCCTCGTCCAGGAAATCGCCGGTGAGGGCGATGAGCTCGGGCTCCTCCTCCCTGATTTTTTTGATCAGCTTTTCGTTGTCCTGGCCGAAGCTCGAGCCGTGCAGGTCGCTCAGCTGGACTATTTTGAAGCCGTCGAAGCCCGCCGGCAGCCCATCAAAGCCCAGCTCCAGCCGCGTGACCTCCAGGCCGTATTTCGAGAGCAGCATCGAAGCACCCGCGAGCGCCAGCAGGATGAGGGCGGCAAGCCACACGATCCGCCGCCGCTTTTTCATTGTGCCTCCTGGTCGCGGATGTAGATTGGCCGCACGTTCGGGTCCGAGGTCTCGCGGACCTGTACCTCAAAGCGCGGCAGGCTCTTGAGCATGGTCGAGAGCTTGCCGAAACCGTAGGTGCGCGGGTCGAAGTCCGGCTGCTTCTTGATGATGAGATTGCCGAGGTTTGAGAGGTCGATATATCCGTCGTCGTCCGCGAGGTCCGCGACGGAGTCCGCGATGAGGTCTATGACACCGTCGGGAACGGCGGGTTTTTTCTCCTCCGCCGCCTTTTTGGCCGCGGTCTTTGACGTGGAGGCAGTTGTCTTTTCCGTCTTTTCCGCCTTGGCCTGGGCGGCGGTCTTTTTGACCGCGGTCTTTTTGGCCTGGGCTGCCTTCTCTGGCTTTTTATATCTGTCTCGTATGACCTCTATGCGGATGAACTTGTCGCAGGCCTGGACAAAGGCCTTCGGCGTTTTTTCCTCGCCTATGCCTATGACGTACATCCCGCTCTCACGCAGTCGTATGGCCAGGGGCGTGAAGTCCGAGTCCGAGGAGACGAGGACAAAACCGTCCGTCTTGCCGGTGTAGAGTATGTCCATCGCGTCGATTATCATGGCAGAGTCCGTGGCGTTCTTGCCTGTGGTGTAGGCGAACTGCTGCTTCGGCGTCACGGCGTTTTCGAGGAGACTGTCCTTCCAGCTTGCGAGGCCGTGGCTGGCCCAGTCGCCGTAGATGCGTTTTATCATGGGAGTACCGTAGATGGCTATCTCCTCCATGATGCTCTTGAGGCAGTCCCTCGGGGCGTTGTCCCCGTCGATGAGTACGGCGAGGCGCAGGTTTTCTATTGTCATCTGATCACGTCTTTCCAAATAATAGCCGCCAAAGCATATTCTAACACGTCCCGCCGGATTTCACAAGCGGGGAAAAAACCGGGAACTGTTTACAATTTGGTCTTGAAAGGTGGGAACGATTGAGTTATAATGCTATGGCTATCTGAAAAGGTATTTTATTAAATGTAAAGGATGAAGCACCAATGAGCGCATCGCAGGACAAGAAGAGACGCCAGACCGAGCGCATGGAGGGTACTGACAAGCGCACCCTCGCAGAGCGCGAGGCCGCAATAAAGGCCAAGAAAGAGCGCACGCGCTGGGGTATCGTCGGCGCCATTATCGTCGTCTTTGCCGTAGTTGTCATACTGCTGAACACCAACCTGTTCTACAGCGGGACGACCGCTATCACCATAGGCGGCTACAAGTATACGAACGCCGACTTCCAGTATTACTACAACACCGCCTATTCCAGCTTCGTCAACTCCAACTCGAGCTACCTCAGCCTTTTCTTTGACTCGAGCCAGGACCTTGACGACCAGGCCTTCAACCCCACCTACATCACCATGATGGGCGGGACCGTCCCCGAGGGCGTGGACGAGACCTCCAGCTGGAAGGACTACTTCAAGGCCGTCGCCCTTCAGAACATGGTCGAGGTCACCGCTCTCTATGACCAGGCCGTGAAGGCGGGCTACACTCTCTCCGAAGAGGACGCCGCTGAAATCGAAGAGGTCATCGCCGGCTTCGACACCGCCGCCTCCTATAACGGGCTCAGGAACGCGGAGGCCTTTGTCTCTCTCTACTACGGCAAGGGCAACACCATAGACTCCGTGCGCGAACTCATGACCCGCGGCTACATCGCATCCGGCTACGCGCAGGAGCAGTTCGATTCCTTTGAGTACAGCCAGGACGAGCTCGACGCCTACTACGACGAGCACAAGGACGAACTCGACGCCTTCAGCTTCGAGTACTACCTCGTAGCCGCCGAGAAGGTCGAGACGACTGAAACCGTCACCGACGAGGAGACCGGCGAGGAAAAGGAAGAGACCACAGAAGCCGTCACCGATGAGACAATGGCCGCCGCCAAGGAGACCGCGGACAACATCCTTGCCGCCATACAGGACGGCACCTCCCTCTCCGACGCCGTGACCGAGGCGATCGGTGAGGACGCCACTGTCTCCAGCTATGAGAACCAGCTCGGCGTATACAGCGTGAACTACCTCTCCGACATCGTTGCCGATTGGATCACCGACTCCGCCCGCAGCGAGGGCGACATGACCGTCATCGAGGCCGAGGACAGCGGCTACTACGTCGTCGTCTTTGAGGGCCGCAGCGACAACACGGATTATAACGCCGTCAGCTTCCGCCACATCCTCATAAACGCCACCGATTCCGATGAGGACGGCGAGTTCAGCGACGAGGAGCTCACCGCCGCCGAGGACAAGATAAACCAGATCTACGACGAGTGGGTAAACGGCGACGCCACTGAGGACAGCTTCGCGGAGCTTGCCAACGCCAACAGCGAGGACAGCGGCTCCAACACCAACGGCGGCCTCTATGAGCACGTCGGCAAGAACAGCATGGTCGATGTCGTGAACGACTTTATCTATGACCCGGCGCGTCAGCCCGGGGACACGACCATCGTCCTCAACGAGGGCAGCTACACCGGCTGGCACCTTCTGTACTTCGTCGGAACGGACGAGATGAGCTACCACAATTGCCTCGCAGACTACGGCATCAGTTCCGTCGAAGGCCTGCGTCAGCCGGACTACACCGCTTGGAAGGATGAGCTGGTGAGCGGCTATTCCGCAAGCGTGAACAGCTTCATCAACTGGTTTGCAAAGGTGTAAACAACAAGACGACCTGCGGGGCGGCCTTCGGGCCGCCCCATTTTAAATGGAGGTGAGCGCGTGAGAGAGGAAACCGGAAGGCTGGGTATGCTGCTCGGAGACGAAGCAATGGAAAGGCTCGGCGCGGCGCACGTCATAGTGTTCGGCTTGGGCGGCGTCGGCTCCTGGTGCGCCGAGGCCCTGTCCCGCTCCGGCGTGGGCAGGCTCACACTCGTGGACGAGGACAGCGTCTCCGTGTCGAACCGCAACCGCCAGCTCTGCGCCCTCGGCTCCACCGTCGGCAGGGCCAAGGCCGAGGTAATGGCCGAGCGCCTGCGCGACATCGCGCCGGAGGCAGATATCGTCCCCGTCGCCGCGCGCTACGAGGCCGCGAGCAGGGAGCGCTTTTTCCCCGGGGACTACAGCTTTGTGGCAGACTGTATAGACCTCGTCTCCTGCAAGCTGGACCTCATAGAGACGGCGCTGGGCGCGGACATACCGATCGTCTCCGCTCTCGGTACCGGAAACAAGCTGGACGCCTCGCTCCTGCGCCTGTGCGACATATCGGAGACCTACGGCTGCCCGCTGGCCCGTGTGATGCGCAAGGAGCTGCGCCGCCGCGGCATAGAGCGGCTGCAGGTCGTGTTCAGCCCTGAGGAGGCTCGCGAGACCGAGCAGACGGAGACCCCGCCCCCCGGCAGGCGTAGCGTACCCGGCTCCGCCGTCTGGGTCCCGGCCTCAGCAGGCCTGCTCATGGCCCAGGCGATCGTTTTGAAGATAGCGGGGGTGGAAACATGAAAAAACTCATACCTCTTCTCCTGGCTCTGCTGCTGTTCTCCGCCTGCGGGACAGAGAGTCCAGAGGCTAGGGCGGAGCGGGAGTTCGGCAAGATAGTGGACGAGGCCGTCCGTGCCATAGAGTCCGTCCGCCGCGACGAGCTCTCCCGCGTCACGCAGCCCTTTGAGCCCGCGGACGCCTTCTCCGGCGAGATGGATGTCCCGGCAGAGGAGCTCGAATACCTCGACGCCGTGGGCGACTATATCGTCGAGCGCATGCCCGAAGGGCTCTCTGCCTACGACCAGTACAAGTACCTCGGCTTCGTCCTCAGCCTCTGCGCGGACTACGACTACGAGCTGCACGAGGACAACTTGAACGAGACGCCCTACGGCGCGCTCATAGAGGGCCGGGCCATCTGCCTGGGCTATACGAACACTATGCTCTGGCTTTGCGAGAAGGCAGACCTGCGCTGCTCGGCTATAAGCGGCTACGCGAGCTGGAACGGCGAAGAGCACGGCTGGAACCTCGCCTATCTCGAGGACGGGAGCTACTATATGGACATCACTTGGTGCGACCAGCGCGGCGAGCCGGGCTCCGATGGCTGGAACAGCTGCTTCATGGTGACGGAGGCTGTGCTCTCCGAGGACCACGGCATCTGGACCGGCGGTCCTGCGACGGGGATGGTGGATTACAGATGAACTGGATACTCGAAACGGAAAGGCTCCGCCTGCGCGAGCTCGTTCCGGAGGACTACGGCGCCCTTTGCCTCATGCTGCGCGACGCGGAGACCATGTACGCCTGGGAGCACGCCTTCTCCGAGGCCGAGGCGCGTGAATGGCTGCAAAGGCAGTTCGACAGGTACGCGGAATACGGCTTCGGACTCTGGGCGGTCATCCTGAAGGAGACGGGCGAGCTCATAGGCCAGTGCGGACTCACGATGCAGGACGGCGGGAACTTCGGGCGTGTGCTCGAGGTGGGCTATATCTTCAACCGGAGCTTCTGGCACCGGGGCTATGCCGCGGAGGCCGCCCGGGCCTGCAAGGAACATGCCTTCGGCAAGCTGGGAGCAAAGGAAGTTTTCTCGATCATAAGGGACGGAAACAACGCCTCTGTCAAGGTGGCGCTCCGCAACGGCATGTCCCCTCGCGGGAAGCTCACAAAGCACTATTACAATATGGATATGCCGCACACGCTGTACTCCGTGCGTATTGTGCCGGAGGCGCAAGTGTGATAAACTGATGTGGATTTTTTAAGCCGAGGTGGCCTATGGAGCACGACAGATACGAAAACCCGCTCTGCACGCGCTATGCTTCGGAGCGGATGCAGCAGATATTCTCCCCGGATTACAAGTTCACGACCTGGCAGCGGCTCTGGCTGTCGCTGGCCGAGAATGAAATGAAGCTCGGCCTGCCCGTGACGCAGGAGCAGGTGGACGAGCTGAGGCAGCAGCTCGGAGTAATCGACTATGCCGCCGCTGCGCGCTATGAGCGCGAGCTGCGCCACGACGTCATGGCCCACATCCGCGCCTGGGGCGAGCACTGCCCGAAGGCGCGCGGCATCATCCACCTGGGCGCAACAAGCTGCTACGTGGACGACAACGGCGACCTCATCGCCTTCCGCGACGCCATGGAACAGGTCCGCGGCCTGCTGCTTGGCGTCATCGGCGCGCTGGCAGACTTCGCCCTGGCGCAGAAGGATACCCCCGTCCTGGCCTATACGCATTACCAGGCCGCCCAGCCCACCACCCTGGGCAAGCGGGCCTGCATGTGGCTGCAGGACTTCATGTTCGACCTCGAGCGCCTGGACTTTGAGCTGGAGCGCCTGGAGTTCTACGGCTGCAAGGGTGCGACCGGTACGGGCGCGAGCTTTCTCGCCCTCTTCGGTGGGGACGCGGAAAAGGCCGACGAGCTCGAGCGGCGCATCGCGGCGGACATGGGCTTTACGCGGGTCCTGCCCATCACGGGCCAGACCTATACGCGGAAGATAGATTCCTTCCTCCTCAACGTCCTCTCCGGCATAGCCCAGAGCGCAGCCAAAATGGCCACGGACCTGCGCCTCATGGCCCACGAGAAGGAGTTCGACGAGCCCTTCACCGAGGGCCAGGTCGGCTCCTCGGCCATGGCCTACAAGCGCAACCCCATGCGCTGCGAGCGCATCTGCTCTCTGGCGCGGCACGTCGTGGCCCTGGCGCAGGACCCGGCGATGACCGCTTCGACCCAGTGGCTGGAGCGCACGCTGGACGACTCCGCCAACCGCCGCATCTCCATCCCGGAGGCCTTCCTCGCGGCGGACGCCATTCTGAGCCTTGCAATGAACGTCCTGCGCGGCTGCCGGGTCTATCCGGAGATGATGGCCCGGCACCTCGCGGACGAGCTGCCCTTCCTCGCCACGGAGAACATACTCATGCGCGCAGTATCCCTGGGCGGGGACAGGCAGGAGCTGCATGAGGCCATCCGTGAATACTCCGTGGCCACGGCCCGGCGTATGAAAGAGACCGGCTGCGGGAACGATCTGGCTGAACGTCTGCTCGCGGACCCGCGCTTTCACCTGGATGAGGCCGCGCTGGCAGAGCTCATGGACGTGCGCAGGTTTGTGGGAATGGCGCCCCAGCAGGCGGAGCGCTATGTGAGAGGAAGGGTGCTTCCCCTTCTTGACGCCAACCGCGGCCGCGCCGCCGCGGGACGCGAGATAAGCTGTTGAAGGCTGGGAAATAAGATGAGGCTGTTTTTTGCGATTCTGATCTGTAAACTTACCAGGCTGGCCCTCCGTCTGGCCGGCCGCGGCGGGACCGCGCTGCCGGGCAAGCTGGCCCTGCGCGTCTGCCCGGATATGCTCTCCAAGCTGTCCCGCGGCGTCACCACCGTCATGGTCACCGGGACGAACGGCAAGACCACCACCTGCCGTATGCTGGAGCAGATGCTCCGCGACGCGGGCAGGGACTGCTTTGCCAACCGCTCCGGCTCCAACCTGGAGCGCGGCATAGCCGCGGACTTTGCGGCGAACGCCAGCCTTTTCGGCAGGCCCAAAAGGCGCTGCGCCGTCATCGAGTGCGACGAGGCCGCTTTCCGCCGGGTCTGCGGCGAGATAAAACCCGCCGTCGCCGTGGTGACCAACGTTTTTCGGGACCAGCTGGACCGCTACGGCGAGGTCACGCACACCCTCTCCGGCATACGCGAGGGTCTGCGCAGCTCCCCCTCAACTCAGGTCTGCCTGAACGCGGACTGCTCGCTGACCGCCTCCCTCGCGCCGGACGCGCCGGACCGGGTGCGCTTTTTCGGCATGGACGCGGACCTTGGCCGGGCCGCCGCGGTCTCGGACGCGCCTCGCTGCATCTTTTGCGGTGCGGAATATGAATACGACTACCACACCTTCGCCCATCTCGGCGGCTTCCGCTGCCCCAAATGCGGCTACTCCAGGACCGCGCCGGACGTCGCCGTGGTCGAGGTGGATTCGCTCGAGCCGGACAGCAGTCTCGCAGAGCTGAGAGTGGACGGGGAATACCTCCCCGCCGCGGTCAGCCTGCCCGCCGCCTACAACCTCTATAACGCCGCGGCGGCCGTCGCCGCAGCCACGGCGCTCGGAATAGAGGCCAAGGCCGCGGTGCGCTCGCTCGCGCACATAGAGAGCGGCTTCGGCAGGATGGAGCGCTTCGAGCTCGACGGCACGCAGGTTACCATGGTCCTCGTCAAGAACCCCGCGGGCTGCGACAGGGCCATAGACTACCTTGCCGCCCTCCCCGGAGAGGTCACCGCCGTGTTCTGCCTCAACGA
Organism: Clostridiales bacterium; assembly: GCA_004553625.1. Classification (GTDB taxonomy): domain Bacteria; phylum Bacillota; class Clostridia; order Oscillospirales; family Oscillospiraceae; genus Scatomorpha; species Scatomorpha merdavium. Next base: position 71,501 of record SFKX01000003.1, read on the forward strand.
CGAGATCGCCGACGGCACGGACGTCTCTTGGATCTGGGACGCCGCCTTCGAGCGCCTTTTCGAGCCCGGCTGCAAGCCCAGGCCGCTCATAGTCTCCGGCATCCGCGCCGAGGATATGCGCCTGCGGCTCAAATACGCCGGCGCCGCAGAGGAGGACGTGCGTCTCATCCACGGCGTCACCGAGCTCATCGACCTCATCGCAAAGTGCAGCGGTGGGGTCTGCATCCTGCCCACCTACACGGCCATGCTGCCCCTGCGCGCGGAGCTCGCCTCCCGCTGCGGCAGAAAGGAGTTCTGGAAATGATGGAGCTGCGCGTTTGCCATCTCTACCCGGACGTGCTCAACCTCTACGGAGACCGGGGCAACGTCCTCTGCATCAAAAAGCGCCTCGAGTGGCGCGGCATAGGCTGCACCGTCACCGAGCTGCCCATAGGGGAACGGAGGCAGCTCGGCGGCTTCGACCTCTTCTTCGTAGGCGGCGGTCAGGACTTTGAACAGGGCCTGCTGCTGGAGGACCTGCGCGGAGGCAAGGGCGCGGATATCCGCGCCGCCGCGGAGGACGGGGCGGTCTTTCTCTGCGTCTGCGGCGGCTACCAGCTCATGGGCCACTACTATGACACCGCCGCAGGGACACGCTGCGCCGGCCTGGACGTCCTCGACCTCACGACGGAGGGTGCGGAGGAGCGCATGATCGGCAATTTCGCCTTTGAGACGGAGTTCGGCCCCGTCGTCGGCTTTGAAAACCACAGCGGCCGCACCCGGCTCGGTCCCGGCGCGAAGCCCCTGGGCCGCGTTCTGCGCGGCTTCGGCAACAACGGCGAGGACGGCTTCGAAGGCGCTAGATACAAAAACGTGTTCGGGACCTACAGCCACGGCCCCGTCCTGCCAAAAAACCCTGAGTTCTGCGACGGCATACTCAAAACCGCCCTGCTCCGGCGCTGGGGTTCGGCTGAACTTGCCCCACTGCCCGACCTCTCCGAGCGCGAGGCGCACGACTCCGTACTGGCAAAGATTTTGGGCCAGAGCTGAAACTTAATGTTCGTTTAATCTTCGGCGCTTATACTGTAGCCATACTGAAAGGAGGCGAGAGCATGAGTCTGCTGAGGATGAACGTAGGCATGGCCGTAACTATGGCCCGCACGGCGGGCTCGCGCACGGCCTTCGCCCCTGCCGCCGGCAGCTCGAAGCAGCCGGAAAAGACCACGCAGGCCCGCAAATAACAAAAGATAAAAACAGCGGCTGACCCGTTTGCGCGGGCCAGCCGCTTTGCTTTTCCACGAACTTGTGTTAGAATCGGAGAAAAGCAACAAAGGAGGAGTGAAATTGAAAGAAAGGATAGGCATAATCGAGGGCGACATCACCAAATCCGCCGTGGACGCGATCGCCAACGCCGCGAACACATCCCTGCTCGGCGGCGGGGGCGTGGATGGCGCCATACACCGGGCCGCGGGTCCGGAGCTGCTGGCGGAGTGCCGCGGCCTGCACGGCTGCGAGACCGGCAAGGCCAAGATAACGAAGGGCTATCGCCTGCCCGCCAAATATGTCCTGCACACGCCCGGCCCCGTCTGGCACGGCGGAAAGAGGGGCGAGCCGGAACTGCTCGCCGGCTGCTACAAATCCTGCCTGGAACTTGCGGCGCAGTATGGCTGCAAGACGGTGGACTTTCCCTCCATCAGCACCGGAGTCTATGGCTACCCTGTTGACCAGGCCGCCGAGGTCGCGCTGAGTGCCATACTCGAGTCGCTGGAGGCACACCCTGAGATAGAGCGCGTGCGCATGGTCTGCTTCGACGGCAGGACCAGGGCCGCCTATGAAGCGGCTCTTGCAAAGCTGTGAGCCGCAGACTCAGTATCGAAATTGCTCCAGAGCTGGACGGCAGGAAGATCCGCAGCGTCCTGCAAACTCAGCTCGGTCTCTCCGCCGGGCTCGTGACCAGGCTGAAGCACAGGGAAGGCGCAGTCCTCCTCAACGGCCTGCCCGCAAAGACGCTGGACTCCGTCCGCGCGGGCGACGTCTTGAGCGTCGAGGTCGGGGACGGGAAAGAGGGCGGCTTTGCGCCCGCCGGACCGCGCCTTAGCGTGCTCTGGGAGGACGAGGACATTCTCATCATCGATAAGCCGGGAGACATGGCCGTCCACGGCCGTTCGGAGCGGGGCGAGCCCACGGTCGGCTCCGCCGTCGCAGCCTATCTGGGCAGCGCGGCGCCCTTCCACCCCGTCAACCGGCTGGACCGCGGCACCACCGGCGCCATGTGCGCCGCCAAGACCGGCTATATGCACGACAGGCTGCGCAGGCTCCTGCACACGGATGGACTCCGGCGCGAGTACCTGGCCATATGCGTCGGCACACCGGAGCCGGCGAGCGGCGTCATAGACCTGCCCATAGGCCGCCGAGGCGAGGAAAAGCGCTTCTGCACACGCCCGGACGGGGCGCCCTCGCTCACGCGCTATGAGACCCTCGCCGCAAACGACGGTCTGTCCCTGCTGCGCCTCCGGCCCGAGACCGGCAGGACGCATCAGATCCGGGTACACCTCGCTGCGATAGGCTGCCCCATCCTGGGCGACAGGCTCTACGGCCGCATCTCAGCTGAGATCGCCAGGCCCGCCCTGCACTCGCACCGCCTCGTGCTGGTCCACCCGCTGAGCGGAGAGACAATCTCCGCCGAGGCGCCCCTGCCCACGGACATGGCAGAGCTCGTCCGAAAACACGGCCTCGCCGCTCAGGCGTAGCGCAGCGCGCCGTCCGGCGTCTCGTAAAAGACCCTGGCCAGCTTGCGAACCGCACCGCTGAGCTCGTCGATGTCCGTCTCCCAGCCCGAGGGTATTGCCGCGGGCTCAATGGATATCTCCGCGTCGAAGCCGGCGCGCGTGGCGGTGTAGGGTATCTGTGAACCGATGACGCCCTCCATGGACTCCGAGAGCGCGGAGATGTCCTCCGCCCAGCCCAGGAAGTTCCCATCAACACTGACGGCCCAGGCCCGGCACACCCCTTCGCAGGAGCAGAGCAGCACTTCCGCCAGCTCCGTCACGTCCCCGGACGCCGGCAGGAGCGAAAGCCGGGCCTCCGTCTCGATGTAGGGCAGGGCCGTGTCTCCCCTGGCGACCTCGCCGGCCGCCTCCAGGGCAAGCCGCTCCGCCCTCTCGATGCTCTGCGGCGTCCAGCTGCCGCTGAGCGGTATGCCGTCCACCCTCACCGTGCAGACCCAGCGGAGATTCGCCGCTGCCACGACCGCCAGGGCGGGTATGAGCAACAGCAGCCTCTTCCAGCGCATGCAACCACCTCCGGAGTTAACATAACACATATTTTTAGGGAGTCAAGGGCTTCGGCAAAAGCTCCCAAAAGCCGTGCGTTTTCTCCCGGCCTGTCCGCATAGACTGGACTTGAGAGGAGCGTGACGGCATGGGCTACGAGGAAAAGGCGATGCCCGCCGCGAAGCCGCACAGGCTGGTCGTTGAAGAGCGGTCCAGGCTGTCGGTGACGGGCGTGGAAGAGGTTGGCAGGTTTGACGAGGACAGGATAGATCTCAGCACGTCCAAGGGCCGGCTGACCATCCTGGGCGAGGGCCTGCACATCGGCAAGCTGAGCGTGGACACGGGCGAGCTCTCTGTCGAGGGCCGGGTGTTCGAGCTCAGCTATGAGGACGAGCGGCCCGTATCCGGCTTCTGGAGCCGGCTTTTCGGCTGAGATGGAAAGGCCGCTGACGGAGCAGCTCGTACAGGCGGGGCTCTCCCTGCTGCTGGGTGCGGGCATAGGCACGGCGTATGACTTTCTTCGGGCAATGCGCCGCTCGGGCGCGAGCCGGTGCCTCGCTGCGCTGTGCGATCTGCTGTTCTGCGCCGGGCTGTGTTTTGCTCTTTTCGCCTTTGGACTGGGTCCCGGCGGCGGGAGCCTCAGGCTCTTCATGCTGGCCTGCGCGGGCGGCGGTTGGGCCCTCTATGGGCTTACTCTCTCGCCGTATGTGCTGGAGTTATTCGGCTTTGTGGTCAAAAAGCTGCGTCTTGTCTGTCTTCCCCTGCGTCGGAGCCTGTCTAAATTGCGAAAAAACAAAAAAATTCAAAAAAATCTCTTCCCAAAATTTATCGCAAGGTTTACAATGATGAAAAACTGGCGCAGGACCGAAGGGAGTGCTGGCACTGGGGCGCGCAAGGGCAGTTACGATTACGCTGGCGGCGGCGGTCTCGCTGTACGCGCTGGCAAGCCTCGCGGCAACAAAGGCCGAGACCGGCGCCTGTGAGCGGGAGCTCGCCGCGCTGGAGCGCTCGGTCGCGGAGCTGGAGGACGAAAACGCCAGGCTTCGCTCTCAAACTGAGAGCGGCCTGGACGGGGATACGGCGGAAAGGCTAGCAAGGCAGCGGCTGGGCCTGGCCTATCCGGAGGATATCATATTTTTGAGCGGAGTCAATGAATTACATACAGGGGGATAAAGAGCACACATGCAGCTTCAGGTGGGAATGGTAACAGAAGGCAAGGTCACGGGCATCACAAAGTTCGGGGCGTTCGTGGCGCTGCCAGAGGGCAAGAGCGGGTTGGTGCACATCTCGGAGATAGCCAATACCTTCGTGAACGATGTGCACGACTACGTCCAGGACGGGCAAACCGTCAAGGTGAAGGTCATAGGCATCAGCCCAGATGGAAAGATCAATCTCTCCATCAAAAAGGCCGAAGAGCAGCCCAGGCCTGAGCGCAGGCCGCCGAGGCCTCAGTCTCAGCAGCAGCCCAGGCAGCAGTACGGCTCGCGTCAGCCTATGCCGAGGGCCAACGGCCCCACCGGTGACGCGAGCTTCGAGGACAAGCTGAAGCAGTTCATGCAGGAGTCCGACAGCCGCATGGCAGACAACAAGATGTACTCCGACCACCGTACCTCGCGCCGCAGGCGCTGAGGCAGGCCTCCAAAAAGGGAGCCCCGAGGGGCTCCCTTTTTGGCTTTTATTATTCACTTTTCAACCTGCGATCGCCGCCTGCAAAACGGCGTTTGCTACAGGTCCTGCGTTCGCAAGTCCGCCGCCAGCGTGCTCGAGTATCACTACGAAGGCGTATGGGTGGGCCGTATCATTCAGAAAGCCGGTTATCCAGGCGTGGCTCGTGCCGTCGCCCACCTCGGCCGTTCCGGTCTTGGCCGAGACGTTCAGGCCGCCGAAGGTCCAGGCACCGTAGACGTTCTGGACGTTGTAATTCATCATTTCGGAGATCTGCCGGGCAGTCTCGGCGGAAAGGAGCTGCGTCTCCTTATCCAGGGAGCCGTGGCCCAGCAGAGTCGGCTCGTAGACCGAACCGCCGTTCGCTATGGCCGAGACGTAGCGGACCATCGCGTAGGGGCAGACAAGGTCCTCATACTGGCCCACGCCGGACCAGGCCAGGCCAACCGAGCCGTCCTCGCCCTTCGTGAAGCTGCCGGGCAGGACGTCCATGCCGTCCAGGCTCAGCTCCGCCGTCATGCCGAGCTTTTCGGCATATTCGGCCATCGTGTCCCCGCCCAGCTCCAGAGCGAGCTGGCCGAAGGCGCAGTTGCAGGAGTTGGCCAGGGCCTGCTCTATCGTCTGATAGCCGTGGGTGCCGGTGCAGGTGAGCTTAGCCCCGTCCACTATCATGCTGCCCTCACAGAGCAGACTGCGCTCGAAGAGGTCCGGTATGTTGTCTATCGCCGCAGCAAGGGTCACCAGTTTAAAGACCGAGCCGGGTGTGAAGGAGGAGCTCAGGCACTTGTTCAGGTAGGTACCCTCAGCAGGAGAGGCGCTGGGGTTTTCCGGGTCGTCTCCCGGAGAGGAGACCATGCAGAGGATCTCGCCCGTCGTGTAGTCCATGAGCATGACCGCCCCGTTCCGCCCGGCCAGGGCGGAATAGGCCGCTGAGTTCAGCTTTGAATCTACCGTAAGGCTTATCGTCTCGCCGCTCGTCGCCCCCTCTACGAAGCTGTAGCCCGCGAGCCTGTCCCGGAACTGGCGAAGCGCGCCCGTGCGGACATTGCCGTTGGCGTCGCCTATGAGGTGGTAACAGCTTACCCGCGTTGCCCAGTCCTCGGCGAAGCTGTATCCGTTTTCATCCGAGTTGTAGAGAATGACTCCGTTGCGGTCCAGGATGGTGCCGCCGGGGGTCCCGCCGTTGAAATACGAGGCCCAGGCCCCGCCGTCGTCCGCGAGCCTCACCAGATACACGGAAAGTCCCACGACAAGCAGGGCGGCTATCAGCAGAGCAGCTGTGGCACGGCGCTTTACTTTTTTCATGCTCCGGCCTCCTCGTCGTCCGTCTCGTCGTCATATTCTTCGTATTCGTCCTCATAACGCCGCTTCGGCGCTCTGTCCCGGCTCACGACGAAGCTGGCGTTGCGCCGTGTGTCCGTCGCCTTGACGAAGGCCAGCAGCATCCAGCAGGAAACGAGCGAAGTTCCGCCCTTTGAGACGAATGGGAACGTGACGCCCGTGAAGGGCAGTATATCCAGCGAGCCGAAAACGTTCAGGCCCATCTGGACCATCATCATGCTGACTGCCGCGCAGCCGGCGATGACATAAAAGGTGCTCCGGCCCTGGGCCGCGTTGCGCACGGCAAAGAGCGCCAACGCAATGACGGCAAACATGGCCAGCACGGCTATTATGAGACCGAGCTCCTCGCTCACGACGGCAAAGACCATGTCTGTCTCGGCGGCAAAGATGTCCTTGAGCCAGCCCTCTCCCGCGCCCTTGCCGAAGAGCCCGCCGGATGCGGCGGCGCTCATGGCGTGGGTCTGCTGGTAGCCCTTGTCCCAGACGTCCTCCCAGACGTGACCCCAGGCAGAAAAGCGGTCCGCGATATAGGGTTTCACGGAGATGACGAGGAAGCCCGCCATCGCAGCGCCGGAAACGGCTAGGAAGAGCGTGGCGAAGCTGCCCGAACGCATGAAAGAGATGACAAGGAAGGTCGCAAAGAAGATGACCGCCGTGCCGAAGTCGCCTATGAGCGCGAGGGCTATGACGCATATGGCCGAAAAGACGATGAACACAAAGAGGTTCCGCCGGGCAAAGAGCCTGTCGAGCGTGGCGGCGCCGGTGTAGATATACAGAACCTTGACGAGCTCGGAGGGCTGAAAGCTGACGCCCGCGATGCTCAGCCAGTTCTTGGCGCCGAACACCGCCTCGCTGAACACGACGTTCACGGCGAGCAGGCCGAGCGCGGCGGCCGCGGCGAGAAAGCGCGAGGCCTTGACCCGCTCGAGGCTCCTGAGCCAGGCGCCGAGGAAGAAATAGAGCGCGACGCCGAGAATTATGAAAATCGTCTGCTTGAACATGTCCTCCGGCGTACCCGTGGCGCAGACCGCCGTGCCGAGGGTCGTGAGGAAAAAGGCCAGGGTCTCCGGCTCGAAGCCCGTCCGGCGCACGCTGCGCGTCACGAGATAGCAGAACCACTCCATGACCATAAGCGCAAAAAAGCCGAGGCAGATGGGGAAGAGGTATTCCTCCTCGGCCGTCACGGTGAACTCGAGGGTCAGAAAGGCCTGGAAGATGGAGAGGATGAGCAGGGTTATGCCGGGGCCTATGAACCTGCCGGGGGCGTTGCGCCGTCGTTCGAGCGCGGCGCGTTCCTCGGCGTCTATCTCGCGGAAGGTCATGACCGCGTCCCCGAACTCGAGCGTATCCCCGTCCTCGACGGGCTCGAGGATGTCTATCTCGTCGCCGTTCACATAGGTCCCCTCGCGGGAGCGCAGGTCGGAGAGGGTCCAGTCTCCGTCTCCGTCGCGCTGGAGCGAGGCGTGCAGCTTTGAGACACCAGGCATGTCGATGACGACATCGGAAGAGGGCGCGCGGCCTATGATGCTCTCCCAGTGGCAGACCGGCAGGGCCGCGCCGTCCTCGTCCAGAAGGTAGGCCCAGGTCTCAGGCTCGTACTTCTCACGGAGCATGGAGCGTATGCAGCGCAGGAGTATCCACAGCGCAAGGATGGGCAGCAGATACTTCGTGCCGGTCATTATATATTCGGTGAGGTCAGGGATCTCGGGCAAGGCGCCACCCCCTTTTTGGTTTCTCGCATAGCGGCTATTATACCATTTAAGCGCCCTGTTGACAACCGGGGGCGGGTACACTAAAATAGCCGTATGTGGCGTAAGACGAAGTTCTGGATAGTTTTGTTCTCCGCGCTCTTCATTTTGGGCGTCGGAGCGTTTTTGCTGCTCCGCGGCACGGATACTGGCAGCCGCGTTGCGCGTATCAGCCTGGACGGCGAGCTCTATGAGGAGATAGACCTGAACGCCGTGGCCCTGCCCTACGACATCAGGATCGAAACGGAGCTCGGCTACAACATCGTCCACGTAGAACACGGGGCGATCTCGGTCACGGAGGCGGATTGCCCGGACCAGGTCTGCGTGCGTCAGGGGAAGATAAGCGGCTCTCTCATCCCGATAGCCTGCCTGCCCCACCGGCTGATCATAGAGATCGTGGGTGACTGGGAATGAACAGGACGAAAAAATTGGCCCTGCTCGCAGCGCTGACGGCCGTCGCGCTGACGATCTTCGTGGCGGAGTCCCAGATCCCGCCCGTCGTGCCGGTGCCAGGCGTTAAGCTGGGGCTTGCAAACATCGTTACCATGGTGACCATGCTGGTCCTGGGCCGGAAAGAGGCCGGGGCCGTGCTGGTCGTCCGCCTCATCCTGGGCAGCGCCTTTGCTGGAGGCTTCTCCGGGCTCATTTTCTCCGCGGCGGGCGGGGCCGCAGCCTACCTCGTCATGTGCCTGCTCATCAGAATATTCCCCGAAAAGCTGGTGTGGGTCGTGAGCGTCCTTGCTGCTCTTGCGCACAACGCCGGCCAGCTGGCCGCGGCAGTCTGGGTCTCCGGTACGCCCGGCATCCTGGTCTATGCTCCGGCGCTCGCCGCGGCCGGCGTCGTCACCGGTGTGTTCACCGGTCTTGGCGCCATGTACCTCACCAGGGCTGTCAGAAAGCTAGGTAAATGGGGTCAATAATCCTCAAAAAGTCCGGCGCGAGCCGGGCTTTTTCTTGTGAAAAGGGCTGAAAATCCTGCCTGCTTCAAGAATGACTTGTGTTTTGTCTGCGAAAAAGTTAAGATTGTAATATCTTTTCCCGGTCTGGAGGTGGCGCTGCTGTGGTTCGGCTGAGATGTGTTATCACCGGAGATCTCTGCGCCCTCGGACGGGGGCTTATAGCGTAAACTGCAAGGTCATGACACACCGTCATGGCCTTGTTGCATTTTTAGTAACACTTTGGAGGCGAGGGCATGTTAAAGAAAAAGGCGGCGGTCGTCATGGGCAGCGACAGCGATTGGCCGGTGGTCGAGAAAGCGGTCAGACAGCTCCGGGAGCTGGATATTGAAACCGAGGTCCGCGTGATGTCCGCTCACAGGACCCCCGGGGCCGCAAGAGCCTTTGCGCTTGAGGCCAGGGAGAAGGGCTTCGGCGTCATTATAGCCGCAGCGGGCAAGGCCGCGCACCTGGCCGGCGCTCTCGCGGCGGCGAGCACGCTTCCCGTCATAGGCATCCCCGTCAGGTCTTCAACTCTGGACGGGCTGGACGCGCTGCTCTCCACCGTGCAGATGCCCTCCGGCATACCGGTGGCGACCGTGGCGATAGACGGCGCGCAGAACGCCGCGCTCCTGGCCGCCGAGATGCTCTCCATTTGCGACGATGAGCTCGCCGCAAGGCTCGACAAGCTCCGCCGCGACATGGAGGCCGCCACACTCGAAAAAGACCGCGCCCTGCGCGAGAAACTTGAAAAGGAGAGTAACTGAGATGGAAAAACGCGAACAGCTCTATGAGGGCAAGGCCAAAAAGGTCTACGCGACGGACGACCCCAACCTCTGCATCGTCTCCTACAAGGACGACGCCACCGCCTTCAACGGCGAAAAGCGCGGCACGATCCTGGGCAAGGGCGTCATCAACAACCGGCTCACCAACCGCTTCATGCGCCTGCTGGAGCAGCACGGCATCCCCACCCATTATGTCGAAGAGCTCTCCGAGCGCGAGACCCTGGTGAAAAAAGTGCAGATAGTCCCGCTCGAGGTCATCGTGCGCAACATTTCCGCGGGCAGTTTTGCCAAGCGCTACGGCGTCGAGGAAGGCATTGTGTTTGCAGACCCCACCGTGGAGTATTCCTATAAGAACGACGAACTGGGCGACCCGCTCATGAACACCAGCCACGCTCTGGCGCTGGGCCTCGCCTCGTGCGAGGAGCTGGAGGACATAAAGGCCATGGCCCTCCGGATAAACTCTATCCTCAAGGACTTCCTGCTCGGCCACGGCATAGAGCTCGTGGATTTCAAACTTGAGTTCGGCCGCCTGCCGGACGGAAATATCGTCCTCGCGGACGAGATAAGCCCCGACACCTGCCGCTTCTGGGACGTCAAAACGCACGAGAAGCTCGATAAGGACCGCTTCCGCCGTGACCTCGGCGGCGTCGAGGACGCCTATCAGGAGGTCATGCGCCGCCTCATAGGCGAGTAAACTTTTTTGCCAACAGACAGGGAGAGAGAAATGGGAGCAGACATATTCGGCAAGCTGCACGAGGAGTGCGGCGTATTCGGCATCTATCTGAGGGAGCCCTCCGAGGACGTCGTGGGCATCACGCACCACGCGCTCTACGCCCTGCAGCACCGGGGACAGGAGAGCTGCGGCATCGCCGTGAACGACGACGGCGTCATAACGGGCCACGCGGACACCGGCCTCGTGAGCGAGGTGTTCACGGAGGATGTGCTGCGCAAGCTGCCCCGCGGCAGCATGGCCATAGCCCACTGCCGTTACGGCACCACCGGCTGCCAGAGCCGCGAAAACGCCCAGCCCCTCGTCATCCGGCACATAAAGGGCGGCATGGCCCTCGCCCACAACGGCAATCTCACGAACGCCGCCGAGCTTCGTGAGAGCTTCGAGCTGGACGGCGCCATCTTCCGCACGACCTCCGATTCCGAGGTCATCGCCTACGCCATCACGCGCGAGCGCATCGGCGCCGGCTCCATCGAGGAGGCCGTCTCCCGAGCCATGGGCAAGGTGAAGGGCGCATATTCCCTCGCCGTCATGAGCCCGCGCAAGCTGATCGCCGTGCGCGACCCCATCGGCTTCCGCCCCCTCTGCATAGGCGAGATCAAGGGCGGTTGGGTCATTGCCAGCGAGAGCTGCGCGCTTGACGCCATCGGAGCCAAGTTCCTGCGCGACGTGGAGCCCGGCGAGATCGTAACCATCTCCGAGAAGGGCCTTGAGAGCGACCGCAGCCACTGCGGCCACGCGACGGGCGAGTGCGTCTTTGAGTTCATCTATTTCGCCCGGCCGGACTCCGTCATAGATGGCAGCTGCGTCCACACGGCAAGGCAGCGCGCGGGCGCGTTCCTGGCGCTCGAGCACCCCGTCCAGGCGGACGTCGTCATCGGCGTGCCGGACTCCGGCCTCGACGCCGCCCTCGGCTATGCCCGGCAGAGCGGCATACCCTACGGCGTGGGTTTCGTGAAGAGCAAGTATATAGGCCGCACCTTCATCCAGCCCGGCCAGGCCCGGCGCGAGGACGCAGTCAGGATAAAGCTCAACACCATCGCCTCGACGGTGCGCGGGAAAAGGGTCATCCTCGTGGACGACAGTATCGTCCGCGGCACAACCATCGCCCGCATCGTGGGCCTGCTGCGCGAGGCCGGGGCCACTGAGGTCCACGCCAGGCTCTCCGCCCCGCCCTTCCTCTACCCCTGCTACTTCGGCACTGACATAGACTCCTCCGACTACCTCATCGCCTACAACCACAGTCTGGAGGAGATACGTGAGATCATCGGCGTGGACAGTCTCGGCTATCTGAACGTGGACTACCTCGACAAACTGGCGGACAACAGCACGATAGGCTTCTGTAAGGGCTGCTTCACCGGCGAATACCCCTGCGACCCGCCCTGCCGGGCGCAGAAGTCCAAGTTCGAGCAGAAGATAGGGCGGAAGGAGGGCTCCGAATGAGGAGCGAGAGTGAAAGCTACAGGGCCGCGGGCGTGGACATCACTGCGGGCTACAGGGCCGTGGAGCTTATGAAGGAGCACGTCGCACGCACCGCCGTCCCCGGCGTCATCGGGGGTCTCGGCGGCTTCGGCGGACTGTTCCAGCCGGACCTGACGGGCATCAGGACCCCGGTGCTGGTCTCCGGCACCGACGGCGTGGGTACGAAGCTCAAGCTCGCCTTCCTGATGGACAAGCACGACACGGTGGGCATAGACTGCGTGGCCATGTGCGTGAACGATATCGTCTGCTCCGGCGCACAGCCGCTCTTTTTCCTGGACTACATCGCCTGCGGCAAGAACGTACCGGAGCGCATCGCGGATATCGTCAAGGGCGTGTCGGAGGGCTGCGTCCAGGCCGGAGCCGCGCTCATAGGCGGCGAGACCGCCGAAATGCCCGGCTTCTATCCCGAGGACGAATACGACCTCGCCGGCTTTGCCGTCGGCCTCGTGGATAAGGAGCAGATACTGGACAGCAGCACCATGCGCCACGGCGACGCGCTCATTGCTCTGCCCTCCTCCGGCGTACATTCCAACGGCTTTTCGCTGGTGCGCCGCGTGTTCGACGTGGAGAGCGGTTCGCTCAAAAGGTACGAGCCGGAGCTCGGCTGTACACTGGGCGAGGCCCTGCTCGAGCCGACCAGGATATATGTAAAACCCGTGCTCGCCATGCTGAAGGCGGCGAGGGTCAGCGCCGTCAGCCACATCACCGGCGGCGGCTTCTATGAGAATATCCCCCGCGCCCTGGCCCCCGGCTTCACGGCGCGGATAGAAAAGGCGCGGATCGAGACTCCGCCTATATTCGGGCTCATCGCGGCGGCTGGGAACATACCGGAGCGGGACATGTTCAACACCTTCAACATGGGCGTGGGCATGGTTGCCGCCGTCGCGGCGGAGGACGCAGACTCGGCCCTGCGCGCCCTGCGTGAAAGCGGCGTCGCAGCCTATATCTGCGGCGAGGTCGCAGAAGGGGAAGGCGGCGTGGAGCTGTGGTGAGGACGGCCGTGCTGGTCTCCGGCGGGGGGACGAATCTCCAGGCACTCATAGACGCCTCGGCGCGCGGCGAGCTGCCGGACGTGGAGCTCGCGCTTGTCGTATCCAACAAAAAGACCGCCCACGCACTCGAACGTGCGCAAAATGCGGGCATAGAGGCCCTGTTTATCGATTCGGCGGACTTTGAGGCCCGGCTCCAGGCAGAGCTGGAGGCGAGGGGCATCCGGCTCGTCGTGCTGGCGGGCTTTTTGAGGATACTCAGCCCGGAATTCACGGCAAGGTGGCCGCGGCGGATACTGAATATCCACCCCAGCCTCATCCCCTCCTTCTGCGGCCAGGGCTATTACGGACTCAGGGTCCACGAGGCGGCGCTGGCCCGCGGCGTGAAGCTGACGGGCGCTACGGTACATTTCGTGAATGAGATACCGGACGGCGGGGAAATAATCCTCCAGAAGGCCGTGGAGGTCCGCCCCGGAGACACGCCGGAACTCCTGCAGCGGCGCGTCATGGAAGAGGCCGAGTGGCAGCTGCTGCCCAGAGCAGTGCAGCTCGCAGCCTCAGAGCTTGAAAGGAGCGAATAGCTGTGACGGATATCTTTGAATACCTGAAGGCGCGGCCCTACCCCGGCCGCGGCATACTGCTCGGCACCGACGCGGTTGGGGGCTCCGTCTGCGCTTACTTCATCATGGGCAGGAGCGAGAACAGCCGCAACCGCGTCTTTGAGCGGACGCCCGACGGCATCCGAACCCGCGCCTTTGACGAGTCCAAAATGACGGACCCCAGCCTCATCATTTACCATCCGGTCCGCCGCACCGAGCGCGGCCTCATCGTCACGAACGGCGACCAGACGGACACTATATGCGAAGGCCACGGCTTTGTCGCTGCGCTGCGTACGCGCACATTCGAACCGGACGCACCCAACTGGACGCCCAGGATCTCCGGTCTCGCGGAGCCGGACGGCAGCTACAAGCTCTCCATCCTCCGCTCGGCGGACCCGGAGGGCGCGCGCTGCATCCGCTGCTTTTACGAATATGAGCCCGAGCCGGGCAAGGCCCGCTTCCTGAGCACCTACGAGGGCTTCGGCTCTCCCCTGCCCAGCTTTTCCGGGGAGCCGGTGGAAGTCTGCCTGCCCGATTGCTCCGCCCGTGTGCTGGCCGAAAGGCTCTGGGGCTCGCTGGACGAGGCAAACCGCGTCTCGCTCTACGTCGCCGCGCATGGCGAGGAGATCATCATAAACAAATACGAGGAGGCGCGCAGATGAAAGAGATAGAGCTCAAATACGGCTGCAACCCCAACCAGAAGCCCGCCAGGATCTATATGGAGGACGGCTCCGAGCTGCCCGTGGAGGTCCTGAACGGACGGCCCGGCTACATCAATTTCATGGATGCGCTCAACTCCTGGCAGCTCGTCCGCGCCCTGTGCCGCGCCACGGGCAAGCCCGCGGCTGCGAGCTTCAAGCACGTCTCCCCGGCCGGAGCCGCACTCGCATCCCCGCTTTCCGAGGAGGACAGGCGCGTGTTCTTCGCGGAAGGCGAGCTCTCCCCCATAGCCACGGCCTACGCCAGGGCCAGGGGCGCGGACAGGCTCTGCTCCTACGGGGACTGGGCCGCCCTCTCCGACACCTGCGACGAGACCGCCGCAAGGCTTCTGCTGCCGGAGGTCTCGGACGGCATAATCGCTCCGGACTACACGCCCGGCGCGCTGGAAATCCTCCGTCAAAAGCGCAAGGGCGGCTACAACGTCGTGCGCATAGACCCTGACTATGAGCCCCAGCACCAGGAGCGGCGGGACATCTTCGGCATCCGTTTTGAACAGGGCTACAACAGCCTGCCCATCACCCGCGACTGCCTTTCCAACATCGTCACAAAAAACAGGGAGCTCACGGATGCCGCGGCGGACGACCTGCTGCTGGCGCTCATAACGCTCAAATACACGCAGTCGAACTCCGTTTGCTATGTGAAGGGCGGCCAAACAGTCGGCGTCGGCGCTGGCCAGCAGAGCCGCATCCACTGCACTCGCCTCGCCGGAGACAAGGCTGATATCTGGCAGCTGCGCCGCCATCCGAAGGTGCTGGAACTCGCCTTCCCCGAGGGCGTGAAGCGCGCGGAGCGGGATAACGAGATAGACCGCTTCATCCGCGAGGAGCTTACCGAGGACGAAAAGCGAGACTGGCTCTCCAAGGTCTCCGGCCTCGCTCTCGGCTCGGACGCCTTCTTCCCCTTTGGAGACAACATAGAGCGCGCGGCGCGCAGCGGCGTCAGATACGTCGCCCAGCCCGGCGGCTCCATCAGGGACGACAACGTTATAGAAACTGCGGACAGCTTCGGTATGGTCATGTGCTTCACGGGCATACGGCTGTTCCACCACTGAGCATCGGAGGCCGCTATGAAAATACTCGTTATAGGCTCCGGCGGGCGTGAGCACGCCATCGTCAGAGCGCTCAAGAAGAGTCCGCGTGCCACGGACATCTACGTTCTGCCCGGCAACGGCGGCATCTCGGCGGACGCAGTCTGCGTCCCCGGCTCCGCGACGGATGTCGCCGGTGCGGTGGACTTCGCCCGGGAGATCGGCGCGGACTTCGCCGTCGTCACCCCGGACGACCCGCTCTGCCTCGGCATGGCGGACGCGCTCGAGCACATCGGCGTCCCCGTGTTCGGTCCCTCGAAGGCCGCCGCCCAGATAGAGGGCAGCAAGGTCTTTGCCAAGGGCCTGATGCGGAAATACGGCATCCCCACCGCCGCCTGCGAGGTGTTTGACGACTTCGAGGCCGCTCTGGCCTATGTGGACGCCGCTCCCCTGCCCATCGTCGTGAAGGCGGACGGCCTCGCTCTGGGCAAGGGCGTCACCGTCGCGCAGACCAGGGAGGAGGCCCGCTCCGCAGTCCGCGCCGCTATGTGCGAACGCGTGTTCGGTGAGAGCGGAGCAAGGCTGGTCATAGAGGAATACCTGGAGGGTCCGGAGGTCTCGGTCCTGTCCTTCACAGACGGACACACCCTGGTACCCATGGTCTCGTCCATGGACCACAAGCGCGCTCTGGACGGTGACCTCGGCCCGAACACGGGCGGCATGGGTACCGTCGCGCCGAACCCCTGGTATACTCCAGAGATCGCCGCCGAGTGCATGGAACGCATCTTCCTGCCTACGATGCGAGCGATGAACGCGGAGGGCCGCACCTTCCGCGGCTGCCTCTACTTCGGCCTCATGCTGACTAAGGACGGGCCGAAGGTCATCGAATACAACTGCCGCTTCGGGGACCCGGAGACTCAGGTCGTCCTGCCGCTCCTGGATACGGACCTTCTGGAGATCATGGAGGCCACGGCGGCCGGCCGTCTGGCCGAGGTGGACATCCGTTGGAAGCCCGGCAGCGCCTGCTGCGTCATCCTCGCCTCCGGCGGCTACCCGAAGGCCTACAAGAAGGGCCTGCCCATCTCCGGCCTCGAGGAAAACGGCCAGCTCCCCGGCGAACCGGCGGAGGTCTTTCACGCCGGGACGAAGCTCGAGAGCGGCAGATATTACACGAATGGTGGCCGCGTCCTCGGCATCACCGCCACCGCGTCCTCGCTGGAAGAGGCCGTATCCCGAGCCTACGCCGCCGCGGACCGGATCAGTTTTGAGGGCCTGCACAGGCGCGGCGACATAGGCGCCCGCGCTCTCAGCGCCCCAAAGGACTGAGGCCGCCGGAGAAACTTCAACAGGAGGTCAAAACATGCCGGTCTACAGGGTATATGTCGAGAAAAAACCGCCTTATGACGTCGAGGCCCAGGGCCTACTCTCCGAGCTGAGCTCGCTTCTGGGAGTCTCGGGCCTCACGGGGCTCCGGCTTCTGAACCGCTACGACGTCGAGGGCATTGATGAGGCGCTCTTCGGGCGCTGCCTGCCCGTCGTGTTCTCCGAGCCGCAGGTGGATATAGTCCACACCGCGCTGCCGGAGGCGGACGAGGTGTTTGCAGTGGAGTACCTCCCCGGCCAGTTCGACCAGCGGGCGGACTCCTGCGCCGAGTGCGTTCAACTCGTCTCACAGGCCGAGCGGCCCAGGGTGCGCACGGCAAAGGTGTATCTGCTCTCCGGCTCCGTCACGGCGGAGGAGCTGGGCAGGATAAAGCGCTACCTCATAAACCCCGTCGAGAGCCGCGAGGCCTCGCTGGAGCCGCGGGACACCATGGCGGAAAACTACCCAGAGCCCGCGGACGTCCCCCTGCTCGAGGGCTTCACCGCCCTAGACCGCGCGGGGCTCGAGGCGCTGGTCTCCGGCATGGGCCTCGCCATGGACGCGGACGACGCGGAGTTCTGCCAGCGCTATTTCCTCTCGGAGGATCGGGAGCCCAGCCTCACCGAGCTGCGCGTGCTGGATACATATTGGTCCGACCACTGCCGTCACACCACCTTCGGCACCATCATAGACGGTGTGGAGACGGACGACGAGCGCGTCCGCTCCGCATATGAGCGCTGCCTCGCGCTGCGCCGGGAACTTGGCCGCGAGGGCAAGCCCCTTACGCTCATGGAGCTCGCCACGCTGGGCGCGCGATACCTGAAGCACACAGGCCGGCTCCAAGGTCTTGACGAGTCGGAGGAAATAAACGCCTGCTCCGTGAAGGTGACGGCGAACGTGGACGGCAAGCCAGAACCCTGGCTTCTGATGTTCAAGAACGAGACTCACAACCACCCGACGGAGATAGAACCCTTCGGCGGCGCGGCGACCTGCATCGGCGGGGCGATACGCGACCCGCTCTCCGGCCGGGCCTACGTGTACCAGGCCATGCGCGTCACCGGCGCGGGCGACCCGCTTGTCCCCGTTTCCGAGACCCTGCCCGGCAAGCTGCCGCAGCGCAAGCTCGTTACCACCGCCGCAGCGGGCTACAGCTCCTACGGCAACCAGATCGGCCTTGCCACGGGCCTTGTGGACGAGCTCTACCACCCCGGCTATGTGGCCAAGCGGATGGAGATAGGCGCCGTCGTCGCGGCGGCCCCGGAGCGGAACGTGGTGCGTGAAGCGCCCGTCCCCGGCGACCTCGTCATCCTGCTCGGCGGGCGCACGGGCAGGGACGGCTGCGGCGGGGCCACCGGTTCCTCCAAGGCCCACGGCCTGCACAGCCTGGAGACCTGCGGCGCAGAGGTGCAGAAGGGCAACGCGCCCGTGGAGCGCAAGCTCCAGCGCCTGTTCCGGGACCCGGAGGCCACGCGGCTCATCCGGCGCTGCAACGACTTCGGCGCCGGCGGCGTCTCCGTTGCCATAGGCGAGCTGGCGGACGGTCTGGACATAGACCTCGACCGCGTCCCCCGCAAGTACGAGGGCCTGGACGGCACCGAGCTCGCCATTTCGGAGAGCCAGGAGCGCATGGCCGTCGTTGTCGCAGCGAAGGACGCAGAGCGCTTTCTTGCCCTTGCCGCCGCGGAGAACCTGGAGGCCACCGTCGTGGCCGAAGTGACGGAGGAGCCGAGGCTCCGTATGCGCTGGCGCGGCAAGACCATAGCCGACCTCAGCCGCGAGTTCCTGGCCTCCAACGGTGCGGAAAAGCACGCGCGCGTGAGCGTGTCCGCCGCCTCAGTCGAGGACCGCAGCCCCGCCGTGTCCGGCACGCTGGAGGAAAAGCTCAAGACCCTGATGGGCGACCTGGCCGTCTGCTCGAGGCACGGCCTGGCCGGCCGGTTCGACAGCACGATAGGCGCGGGGACCGTCGTCATGCCCTACGGCGGCAGGCGGCAGCTCACACCCGCGCAAGCGATGATAGCAAAACTCCCCGTCCCCGGCGAGACCAGCACCTGCTCCGCCATGGCATACGGCTTTGAGCCGGCGGTCTCAGAACAGAGCCCCTACCTCGGCGCCTACCTTGCGGTGGTGGAGAGCGCGTCGCGGCTCGTGGCCTCCGGCATGGGGCATGAGCGCGTGTACCTGAGTTTCCAGGAATATTTCGAGCGTCTGCGCACGGCGCCGGAGCGCTGGGGCAAGCCCTTCGCCGCGCTCCTGGGCGCGCTGGACGCCCAGCTCGGTCTCGGCATGGCCGCCATAGGCGGGAAGGACAGCATGTCCGGCAGCTTTGAAGAGATGGACGTCCCGCCGACCCTGGTCAGCTTCGCCGTCACCTCCGGGAGCGTGGACAGTGTCGTCACCCCAGAACTCAAGGCGCCGGGCGACCGGCTCGCGCTCCTATACGCCGACCCCTTCGACGCGGAGGCAACGCTCGCCATGTTCGCGCAGGTGGAGGAGCTCATGCGATCGGGCCAAGTCCGCGCGGCCTGGGCAGTGGGCTGCGGCGGCATAGCGGAGGGCCTGTGCAAGATGGCCTTCGGCAACGGTCTGGGCGTCAGCATAGACCGGGGCTTTGACCAGTCCCGCCTCTTCGGCTGGAGCTTCGGCAGCATGATACTGGAAACGTCTCCGGACTGCGCTGCCGGAGAGACAATAGGCAGCGTCACACCGGACTACGCCTTCTCCTGCGGCGGGGAGCGCGTGGAGCTGGAGGCGGTCCAGGCGGCCTGGGAGGGCAAGCTTGAACCGGTCATGCCGGACCTCAGAGCTCCCGGCCAGGGCAGGGAGCACGTGCGAAAGCTGAACTTCGCCGCGGGCTCGCCCCTTGCCGCCGGGACGAAATTCGCCCGGCCCAGAGCGCTCATACCCGTTTTCCCCGGCACCAACTGTGAATACGACACGGCGCGCGCGCTGCGCCGCGCGGGCGCGGAGCCCGAGATCCTCGTCATCCGCAACCTCAGCCCCGCAGATGTGGCTGAGAGCGTGGAGCGCGCGGCGGAGGCGATAGCGCGCAGCCAGATGCTCGTCCTGCCCGGCGGCTTTTCCGGCGGCGACGAGCCGGACGGCAGCGCAAAGCTCATAACCTCCTTCTTCCGCAGCCCCAGGCTCGCGGACGCCGTGCAGGAGCTTCTGGACAGGCGCGAGGGCCTGATGCTCGGCATCTGCAACGGCTTCCAGGCTCTCATAAAGCTGGGCCTCGTCCCCTTCGGCAGGATAGTCGAGACGGACGAAAACTGCCCCACCCTCACCTACAACGCCATAGGCAGGCACCAGAGTATGCTTGTACGCACCCGCGTTTCCTCGACGCTCAGCCCCTGGCTGTCCCGCTGCCGCGTGGGCGACATACACACCGTCGCCATCTCGCACGGCGAGGGCCGCTTCGTCTGCCCTGAGCCGCTTCTTTCCGAGCTGGAGCGCTCCGGCAGGCTCGTGACGCAGTACGTGGACCTCGAGGGCGAGCCCGCGATGGACGTCCGCCATAACCCGAACGGCTCCGTCCTCGCCGTGGAGGCCGTCTGCTCGCCTGACGGCAGGGTCCTGGGCAAGATGGGGCACACAGAGCGCAGCGGCCCCGGGCTCTATAAAAACATCCCCGACGCCGGTATCCAACCCATATTCGAAGGCGGCGTGGACTACTTCAAATGAGAAATACAGAGGCCCCGGAATGCCGGGGCCTCTGCTCATTTTTCTGTTTAGAGCCCGGCGCGGGCGGGGAGAATAGCCTCGGAGGTACATAGCGTATGAAAAGAGGCTTTTTGAAAAACTGGGAGATATCAATGCTGCTGGCGCTCTGCATAACGCTCTGCGCCGGTGTCTGGGCCGGGGCCAAGAGCGCCGCGATCTCGGACTCGCTGGTCAGGCTGCACGTCGTGGCGGCATCGGACGAAGCGGAGGAGCAGGAACTGAAGCTGCGTGTCCGCGACAGCGTGCTGGCCTATCTCACGCCGCGCCTGGAGGGGACCGCGGACGCCGCAGAGGCCAGGGACCGCATCCGCACAGAACTGCCCGGCATACGCGCGGCGGCGGAGGCTGCGGCTGAGGGCCGCGCGGTGAGCGTCTCGCTCTCGCGAGAGTACTATCCCACCCGGGACTATGGCAGCTTTGCCCTACCGGCCGGGCAGTATGAATCCCTCCGCGTAGTCCTGGGCGAGGGCGAGGGCCACAACTGGTGGTGCGTGGTCTTTCCTCCGCTCTGCCTCTCCGCCGCGGAGGCGGAGACCGCGCTCGAGACCCTGGGCGCGGATGACGCCGGGCTTCTGAGCGGCGACGGCGGCGGGGTCGTGTTCAAATTCCGTCTGCTGGAGCTCTGGGGCGAACTCATGGAGCTCCTGGGCCTCTGAGAGCCAAACTGAAAACAGCGAGGCGGCGGGCATTGCCCGCCGCCTCTTTTCCTCTTCCCTTCCGCGTTCAGGCCCCCATACCGGCCTCGAACGCCTTTTTGTTCATCTCAAGTGTAGCCGGCTTCACGCAGGCCGCGAGCGCGGCGTCCCAATTCAGGGCCTCCAGGCCCAGGGCCTTCACCGTGGCGCCAAGGAGGACGACGTTCGCCGCCTTCTCGTTGCCCAGCTCGCCCGCGATCTTCGTCGCCTTGATGACGCGGGTGTCCGCGTTCTTTTCCTTCACCCTGTCTATGCAGTCCTCGGGGTAGGCCGCCATGCCCTGCAGCGTGGGCAGGGACTGGATGGCGTGGTCGTTTATGATGACGACGCCGCCGTCTACCTTCACGTCGTCCAGGTAACGCAGGGCCTCCATCTTCTCAAAGGCCACCAGCACGTCTGCCGAGCCCTTGCCGATGATGGGAGAATAGACCTTGTCGCCGTAGCGGACCTGGGTCGTGACGCTGCCGCCGCGCTGACTCATGCCGTGGATCTCGCTCATCTTGACGTCATAGCCCGCCTCAATGAGCGCGTAGCTCAGGATCTTGCTTGCCAGTATCGTGCCCTGGCCGCCGACGCCGCAGAGCACCACGTTCTTCACATTTGACATCTCAGGCACCCACCTTTCCCATAGCCTTCTTGGGGCAGACCTGGGCGCAGACGCCGCAGCCGGCGCAGGCCACGCGGTCTATCTTTGCCTTCTTCGCCCCGGCGTCGAAGCTGATCGCCGGGCAGCCGAGCCTCAGGCAGCTCTTGCAGCCGATGCAGGTCTCCGCGTCTATCGCATACGGCGTCCTGTCCGTACCGAACTCCGCCTTGTCCTCCGGGCTGCGCTTTTTCAGCGCGCAGGGGTAGCGCGTTATCACCAGAGACGGACCCTCGTACTCTATGGCCGCCTTGAGCGCTTTGCGCGTGGCCTCCAGGTCCATCGGGTTGACCTTATAGATTTCCGTCATGCCGAAGGCGCGGGCCACGCCCTCTATGTCCGCGGGGTAGGCGTGCTCGCCGGTTATCGTGTAGCCGGAGCCGGGGTTCTCCTGATGGCCGGTCATGCCGGTGATGCGGTTGTCCACGACGATGAGAGTCACGTTAGAGTGGTTATACACCGCGTCGAGCATACTGTTCATGCCCGTGTGGAAGAAGGTCGAGTCGCCCACGACGCCGACGATCTTCTTGTTCTCGCCGAACTTCGTCATGATCTTCGCCGCGCCGTGGGCCATGGAGAAGCCCGAGCCCATGCAGAGAGCGAAGTCCTTCGCGTTCAGCGGCGGGTTGCCGGAGAGCGCATAGCAGCCGATGTCGCCTATGGCAATGACGTCCTTTATCTTGCCCAGCTCGTAGAAGAGGCCCACGTGCGGGCAACCCGCGCAGAGCATCGGCGGGCGGCCGGGGACGACGGACTTGTCGTATTCGATAGTCGGCACTACCTCGCCCGTCAGGGCCTTGCGCACGATGTCCGGATTCAGCTCGCCCTCTATCGGCACCAGCTTCTTGCCCGTGCACTCGATGCCTGCGGCGCGGAGCAGGTCCTCCATATAGGGCTCGAGCTCCTCTACAACATAGAGCTTTTTGACCTTCGCCGCGAACTTTTTGATGCTCTCTATGGGCATCGGACTGGTCATGCCGCACTTGAAGTAGGAGGCGTTGTCGCCATATACCTCGCGCGCGTATTGATAGGCGACGCCCGCGGAGACTATGCCGATCTCATCAGTGTGCCACTCCTCGCGGTTGAGGGGACATACCTCCGTATACTCCAGGAGCTTCGCCCAGCGCTTTTCGACCGCGGAGTGCATGCCCTTTGCCATGGCGGGGACTGGGTCGAACTTGGCGCGGTTTTTGACGTATTCCTTCTTTTCGGGGGCCTTGACCTCGCCGAATTCGACAAGGCTCTTGCTGTGGCAGACGCGGGTCGTCATGCGCAGCATAACAGGAGTGTCGAACTGCTCGCTGAGCTCGTAGCCCAGAACAGCCATGTCCTTGGCCTCCTGCGAATCCGAGGGCTCAAGCATCATGATCTTGCCCATCCTGGCGTAAAACCTGTTGTCCTGCTCGTTCTGGGAGGAGTGCAGGCCCGGGTCATCCGCCGAGACAAAGCACATGCCGCCGTTGACGCCCGTGTAGGCGAAGGTCAGCAGCGGGTCCGCCGCCACGTTCAGGCCGACGTGCTTCATCGCCGCAAAAGAGCGCCCGCCCACAAAGGACGCGCCGACCGCCGCCTCAAAAGCGACTTTTTCGTTCGGCGCCCACTCGCAGGTTATCGTGTCCTTGTACTTTTCGGCAACGTTCTCAAGTATCTCCGTGCTGGGCGTGCCGGGATACGCGGACGCAAAGGCCACGCCCGCCTCGTAGAGACCGCGGGCGACAGCCTCGTTGCCGGTCATAAGGTTTTTGGCCATATTCTCACCCTTTCATTCAGCTTCAGATGACGCCTTGGGCGTCCTGTTCGCTATGTAGCCTGGTTCTCCTCCATAATATATTCATTATCCATAAAAGTCAAGAGCGATTAAAGGCATTATATCACAAATTTACACAAGTTTTTATCGCGCTTTTTCTAAAACGCTCTTGCAAACGGGGCGAGAATATTTTATACTGTCAGTAGTTGCTGGCGCGTTAAATGCCAAAAGTTTGCAAAAAGGAGGGCTGCGCGTGGATGAGGACATGAGGATAAGAAAGGTCTCTGCCTCGGAGCAGGTCTGCGAGGCGATCCAGGCGCAGATAAGCTCCGGGGTCTGGAAGGTTGGGGACAAGCTCCCCTCAGAGAGCGAGCTCGCCGCCAAATTCGGCGTCAACCGCCTGACCGTCCGCATGGCGCTGCAAAAGCTCAACGCCCTCGGCATCGTCGAAACGCGCACCGGCAGCGGCACCTTTGTCATCGAGTTTGACTTCGAGAGCTACCTCAAAACCGCCTCCCGCTTCTACGAGCAGAGCGGCATGATGCAAAACGTAACGGAGTTCCGCAACCACATCGAGATAGAATGCGCGCGCCTTGCCATAGAGCGGGCCACGGAAGAGGACCTCGCAGAGCTGGAACGGCTCGCGCTCAAGCACAGGGAGGCCTGGGCAGATACGGAGGGCCTGACTCACGAGGAGTGGTGCAAGCGCGTCGCGGCGGCGGATCTCGCCTTTCACGAGCATGTCTGCCGCATCTCGCACAACCCGCTCTACGCTTACGCCTTTGCTGTGGCGCGGGAGCCCATACACCAGTACATGCTCTTCTGCCTTTCCAAGTGGATGCCAGAGCTGGTGCGCAGCTTCCGTCTGGACAAGCACCGGGACATACACTACTGCATATACGAGGCCATCAAGGCCAAGGACTTCGCCGCCTGCCAGAGCGACTACGCCGCCATGATAGAATCCTACACGCGCGTCAACTGGTCGATGCCCGAGGTTGGATAGAATACGCCCGGAGCTGCTAATTGCAGCTCCGGGCTATTTTTCAGCCGTCTATAAGTACGACCGCGGCGTCGTTCACGTTCGTGCCTGTGGGTCCGGTCTTTATCAGCCCGCCGCTAAGGTCCAAGGCATGGTAGGAATCGTTGGCGTCCAGCCATTGCCGGAGAGTCCTGCCCGAGGACTCCAGCCTTGCCTTGGTCCCACCGTCCGCGAAGCCGCCGGCCGCGTCCGTTGGGCCGTCCGTCCCGTCACTGCCGAAGCTGAATACCGCCGCGCCCCGGAGTCCGGCCAGACCCTGCGCCGCAGCGAGCGCCAGCTCCTGGTTCCGGCCGCCCAGGCCCGGACCCTTTACGTGCACCACGGTCTCACCACCAGCCACAAGGGCCAGTTTCCGGCCCCGGCCGCTCCAGTACCGGGCCATGCCTGCGAGCAGGGCGCCAGCTTCTCTCGCCTCGCACGCCAGGCTGTCCGTCAGGACCACGGTCTCGTAGCCCAGCTGCGAGCAGGCGGCCTCCGCGGCCAGGCAGAGTTCTCCGACGCTCCCGGTCACGGCCAGCTCCGAGTTCTCCAGCAGTTTGGGCGTCTCCGTCTCAAGCAGCCGCCTGGCCAGCTCGCTCAGCTCCAGGCCGTAGCGCTCCGCGATCTCCAGGGCCTGCGCACAGGTGGATGGGTCCGCGCAGCAGGGGCCGGAGGCTATCATGTCCGCCCTGCCGCCCAGAACGTCCGAAAGGATTACCGAATACACCCGCGCTGGGCCGCACAGCTGCGCGAAGCGCCCGCCTTTCACGGCGCTCAGGCGCTTTCTTATCGTGTTGATCTCCACGATGTCCGCGCCCCGGGTCAGGAGCTGAGAGGTGATGTCTACGAGCTCCGCCTCAGGCAGCAGCGGACACTCAAAGAGCGCGCTGCCGCCGCCCGAGAGTAGGAAGAGCACGTGGTCCTCGGCACCCAGCCTGCGCACGGCCTCCATCGCTAGGCGCGTGCCGCGAAAGCCGTTTTCGTCCGGCAGAGGATGCCCGCCCTCGCAGCAGATAAGGCCGGGGATATCGCCCATTACGTGGCCGTATTTCGTAATGACCACGCCGCCGTCCACGCGCCCGTCCAGCGCCTCCACGGCGGTCTTGGCCATCCGCCAGGCCGCCTTGCCCGCGGCTATCAGCAGCAGCCGGCCCCCGCTGAAGTCCCGGCCCTCCAGGGCGCGCCTCACGGCCGCGTCCGGCAGGACGGCGGCTATGGAGCGTTCTGTTATATACAGCGCCTCTTCATAAAGCGTCATACATGTCACCTCGCTCAAAACGGGGCCGGAATGAGTTCCGGCCCCGCCTTTTCTACTCGTCCTCCGGGACGAGTATCTCCTTGATGTTGAATTCCTCGCCGCAGAGGACGTCCTTCTTGTCCGAGCCGCACTTGGGACAGCGGCCCCGGTTCGCAACGATGTTGTAGACCTGACCGCAGTCGAGGCAGATACCGTTGCCCGGCACCAGGTCTATGCGGAGCTTCGTACCCTCGAGCATAGTACGCGGCACGGCGGCGTAGTACGCCTCCTCCATATACTCCGGGACGACCAGCGAGAGCTCGCCTATCTCAAGAACGACGGTGTCTATCTTCTCTATGCCGTTTTCTTCGGCAAATTCGACGACGCTCCGTATTGCCTGGATGGCCAAAGTCATCTCGTGCATATCACTTTGCGGAGGGGCGGCTTATCTTGCGGACGGCGATATTCTTCACGCGCTTGGCCACGTTCTTACCGCTCTCGAGCAGGAGCTTTTCATACTTTTCGCCAGCGGCGTCGGTGACTCTCTTGAGCTTGATGGCGTCGAATTTGCACATGGTCGTGCAGATGCCGCAGCCCACGCAGGCCGCCTGGTCGACCACCGTCGCGCCGCAGCCGAGGCAGCGCTCCGTCTCCTTGAGCACCTGCTTTTCGGTGAAGGTGCCGCGCAGGTCGCGGAAGGTCTCCCTGGACTCCTTGGCACTGCCGCCCTTGGCCTTCTGCCTGGGGGCGTTGTCGTAGCTGTAGATTCTGGCGCCGGCCTTGTCGAACTCGGCGTAGTCCTTTTTCCTCCTGCCCAGCGTCAGGCTCTGGCCAGGCTGGACGAAACGGTGGATGGAGATGGCGCCCTCCTTGCCGGCCGCTATGGCGTCTATGACGAACTTGGGTCCGGTCATGACGTCGCCGCCGACGAACACGTCCGGCTGCGCGGTCTGGAAGGTCGTCGTGTCCGCTATTGCCACGCCGCCCTTGCCGGTCTCGACCTTGGAGCCCTCAAGCAGGCCGCCCCACTCGACGCTCTGACCTATGGCGGAGATGACCGTCTCGGCCTTGAGCGTCTCAAACTCGCCCTCCACAGGTACGGGCTTGCGTCTGCCTGTGGCGTCGGGCTCGCCCAGCTCCATGAGCTGCAGCTTGAGCGCCGCGGCCTTGCCGTCCTTGCCCTCTATCTGCACGGGCGCGGCGAGGAACTTGAACTTCACGCCCTCAGCCTTCGCCTCGGCGACCTCCTCCTCGTCCGCGGGCATCTCTTCCTCAGTGCGGCGGTAGACCACCGTCACGCTCTTCGCGCCGAGCCTAACCGCCGAACGCGCCACGTCTATCGCCACGTTGCCGCCGCCGATGACCGCCACGTTCTCGCCTATCGAGGGCTTGCGCGAGGAATTGGTCCTGCGCAGGAAGTCTATGCCCGCCATGACGCCCTTGAGCTTTTCGCCCGGGACGCCGATGGGCGTGCTCTTCCACGCGCCGATGGCAACGTAGAAGGCCTCGAAGCCGTCGCGGCGCAGCTGGTCGAGCGTCACGTCCTTGCCGACCTCGACGCCGGTCTTGAACTGGACGCCCAGGTCCTTGAGTATCTCGATCTCGGCCTCGACAACGTCCTTCTCCAGCCTGAAGGAGGGGATGCCCATGGTCATCATGCCGCCGAGGGTCTTTTGCTTTTCAAACACAGTGACGGGGTAGCCCTGCAGCGCGAGGTAGTAGGCGCAGCTAAGGCCCGCCGGGCCGGCGCCTATGACAGCGATCTGGTTCGTATAGGGCTTTCCGGTCATGTTGAGCATCTTGGGCTTCACGCGGGTGGCCGGGTCCAGCTCGCGCTGGGCGAGGAACTTTTTGACCTCGTCGATAGCCACGGGCGCGTCCACGTCGCCGCGCGTGCAGGCCTCCTCGCAGAAGCGGGGGCAGACTCTGCCGCAGACCGCCGGGAAGGGGTTCTCGCGCCTTATGAGTTCCAGCGCCTCGTCAAACCTGCCCTGGGAGGCGAGCTTTATGTAGCCCTGGACGGGGATGTGCGCGGGACATTTGGTCTTGCAGGGCGCGGTACCGTCTGAGGCGACGTAGCCCCTGTTCGTGCGGTAATCCACGTTGTAGTTCTTCTCGCCGAACCAGAGCAGCTTTTCGTGCGGCGTCTCATACTTAGGCGCGTGGGACGGAGCCGCGCAGAGCTTCTGGCCCAGCTTCAGCGCGCCGAGGTTGCAGTTTTCAACGCAGAGGCCGCAGGCCACGCACTTTTCCGTGTCCACCTCGGCGACGTAGTTAGAGCGGATGACGTCCGGGGTTTTGAAGTACTGCGCTATCCTCAGCGAGAAGCAGGAACAGCCGCAGCAGTTGCAGATAGCCGCCGCGCCATCCGGCGGGTCTAGGTTCGAAATCTCGTGGACGAGGCCGTTTTCCTCGCAGCGCTTGAGGATCTCGTAGCACTCCTCCCTGTCTATCTCCCGGCCGTGGCCCGTGCGGATGTGGTACTCCGCGGACTCGTTGAAGAAAATGCAGACGTCTTTCTCCAGGTGGCCGCAGCCCTCGCCCATGAGCCTGCGCGTCCGGCGGCAGGAACAGTCGGTGACGGCTATGGCGTAGGAGTTGTCCACTATCCTGTGTATCTCCTCATAGGTGCCGCGCCTGGAGTCGTTATGTATCGCCATCTCGACGGGTATGACGCGCATCATGCCCTGGCCGACGGGGACGAAAGGCGCGAGCGGGGCTATGCGCTTGCGCGTGTACTCTTCAAAGCACTCGGCAATGACGGGATATTTTTCACACATCTCCTTGTTGCCGACCATCATCTCCATGATGCCCGGCACCCAGATGGGCATGTTGAACTTGTCCACGCCGTCCTTCTTCGCAAAGCGGCAGACGCCGAGCTGCGCCAGCTCGTAGAGCACCTCCGTGACCCTGTCCAGCGGCTTCTTGACCTTTTTGGCGACCTCCTCCGCGGTGACGTAGTGCCGTACGCGCAGGCCCATGGCGATCTCAGCCATCTCGTCCGTCAGCACCGGGTCCAGGATCTTGTACTCGGGGTCCGACGGCGTGACGCCCGTATAGGTGCCGCACTCGAGGCTGATCTTCGTGGCCAGCTTCAGAATAATCGGTCTCATCTGATAGGATTCCCCCTCTTTCTTCGTTTATATAGTTTCGAACTTACTTCACCCTGTGAATTCAAGCGCCGCGGAGCCGCCCCACAGCGCCTGCGCCGCCTCCGCGACGGCGGCCCTGTCCCCTGCCCCCAGCGGCGAAAACGGCTCAATGCAAAGCCTGCGGCCTTTTTTCTTCCACCGTCCGGCGACCTCGCCCCGCAGCAGCAGCGCTGGCAGCACGATGCCCGCCAGGTTGAAAATTCCGCGCAGATGTTCCGGGCGCAAAAACAGGCTCTCCCGCTTCTCGTAACCCAGCATCAGCTGGTCAAAGCCCGCGAGGAAGATGCAGCGGGGGATGTCTCGCTCCGGCTCCTCGCCGCCGATGCGGAAGTACGTCCTGCCGCCGAGCCCCTGAGCCGTCACGGGCAACTGCGACAGGAGCTTTTTCACTTCGGCCTGGCTCGTGCCGAAGAAGTAAGCCGCGTCCTTTACCGTGGCAGGGCCGTAGAACTCGAAGTACCGCTTCGCCAACTCGAGCTTAGCCTCTGACTCCGGCAGCGGCTCGAACGCCGGCGCGAGACAAAACTCCTTTTTCTCCCCGGCGGCGTAGTTAATAAAGCCGCGCTCGCAGAGCTGGCGCACACCGCCGCCCCAGGGGTGAAACATACTGCCCGTCTCGGCCTCCGTCATTCCCTCCGCGCGGCAGGCGGACTTCAGCTCGTCGCGGGTCTTGGGGCCTCCGGCCAGCGCTTCAAGGACTACCTCCGTGAAGCGGCTCTGCCGCTCCGGCGTGAGCGCCCAGTCCGGGCGGGAATTCCAGAAGCTCTGCCCGCTCCACTCGTTCTTCCTGTAGTTCTCCGCGCGGATGAATAGGGGCAGGTCGCTTTCCGTAAAGACGTGGAGCGTGCCGCGCAGGGTCCAATTCTTCACCAGGCCCTCGCCGCCCCTTTCCCAGTCGGAACAGCGTACCCTCAAAGCGTGTTGGGCATAGGACATGAACTGCGCCTGTATGCCGCAGAGCCTTCGCGCCGCTTCCAGCCTTTCCAGGGGACTTATGAGCCCGTGATTTGCTAGCCTTCGGAGCCTTATCTCCTCAAGCTCCATCGCCGGGACTCATTTCTCTTTCCAAGCCTTCACCTGGCCGCGCAGCCAGTCGGCCCATTTTTCAACGCCTTCGCCGGTCTTGGCCGAGATGGGGATTATCTCAATGTTCGGGTTCAGCTTCTTCGCACGCTCGCACATGGCCTCGAAGTCAAAGTCGAAATATGGCATGACGTCTATCTTGTTCACGATGAGGCAGTCGCAGACCGTGAACATCAGGGGGTACTTGAGGGGCTTGTCGTCCCCCTCGGGTACCGACAGGATCATCGCGCTCTTGGATGCACCCGTGTCAAACTCAGCCGGGCAGACGAGGTTGCCGACGTTCTCGAGAATGGCTATGTCCACATCCTCCGTCCCCAGCGCCTCGAGGCCCTGGCGGGTCATATCCGCAGTAAGGTGGCACATACCGCCCGTGTGCAGCTGCACGGCCTTCGCGCCGGCGTTCTGCACCGTGTGCGCATCCACGTCCGAGTCGATATCCGCCTCCATTATGCCTATGCGCAGCTCGTCCTTCAGCGCCTCTATCGTCCGCACCAGCGTCGTCGTCTTTCCACTGCCGGGTGAGGACATGAGGTTAAGAAGGAAGAGGCCCTTATCCTTCAGCTCCGCGCGGAGGGAATCCGCCTCTCTGTTGTTGTCTGCAAATACGCTCTGCTTTATCTCGATTGTCCTGAGCATGGTTTTGCCCCTTTCGATGTTTTTAACAAAAATTCACGGCTCAACGCCCTTGTACTGTCCGTTTCCGAACGTATTTTCGTTTACAGTTTAACACACGTAAGCACCTTAGTCAAACGCCTTTTCCGGCCCTGTCCAAAAGCCCGGTTAGTCCGTAAAAACAACTTTGACTTATTGAAAAAACGTGGTAGAATCCATTTGATAAGAGGTTTTGAAAGGGGAAATTCGACTTGCTTAGTTTCCTGAGGCGCGAAGGCGTGAGCGAGGACATCGTCGCCGGGATAGAGGCCTTCCGGGCAGAGCACAGGGTCAGTCCCGAAGCAGAGCACAGGCTCACCCAAAAGCCGAGATATGAATACTACGGAAAAGAGGTCTGGGAGGCCGCGGCCACGGCGCTCCTCTGCGGGGAGAACCTGCTGCTTGTCGGTCCCAAGGCCACGGGCAAAAACGTTCTGGCCGAGTGTCTGGCCTGCGCCTTCGGGCGGCCGAGCTGGGACGTGTCTTTCTATATAAACACAGACGCCGCCTCCCTCATAGGCACGGACACCTTCACGGGCGGCGAGGTCAGCTTCCGCCAGGGGCCCATCACGAAGTGCGCAAAGCTCGGCGGCTTCGGCATCCTGGACGAGATAAACATGGCCAAGAACGAGTCCCTCGCCGTCCTGCATGCGACTCTGGACTTCCGCCGCGTCATCGACGTCCCGGGCTACGACAGGATAGTAATGGACGACGCAACGCGTTTCATCGCCACGATGAACTACGGCTACGCCGGTACGCGAGAGCTCAACGAGGCCCTCGTCTCGCGCTTTGCCGTCATCGACATGCCGCCCATCAGTGCGGAAAACCTCAAAAAGCTCCTGAAGCGCGAGTACCCGACACTCCGGGACGAGTGGGCAGAGCAGTTTTCCGGCCTCTTTGAGGACATCCGCAAGAAGTGCGACAGCGCCGAGATATCCACCAAGGCGCTCGACCTGCGCGGCCTCATGAGCTCCGTGCAGCTCATGCACCGCGGCCTCACCGCAGGCGAGGCGCTGAGGCTCGGCGTCGTGAACAAGGCCTTTGACCCCTTCGAACGCAGGCTTGTGGAGGACGTCATCACGGCGCGCATCCCCTCCGCGCTCGGCCGGGCCAAGCTCTTTGACGAGTGATGCAGCTCAGTCAGCGTGAAGCCGAGCGCCAGGAGCGCCGCGCCACAAACCTCATATGGAACGCGGCGCGGGACTATTCACTCGCGCCCGTTGTCCGCGCCTACGACACCGAGGGCTTCGCGGACGTATACATGAACAGCATCATCGGCGCGGTCTACAGCTACTATGACTTCCCCAAGATAAAGGAAGTCCTCGACAGCTTCGTGCGCACGCCGAAGGGGGACGAGTTTGAAGAGCTGGCCTGGGTCGCGCTGGAAAACTGCGCCTTTGAGCGTGCGGCCTCCGAGCGCCCGGCACTGCGCGAGCTGCGCCTTGCCTACGCGCAGAGGATAGAGGCTGAGGCCAGACGCAAGGGCGGCGCCCGGGAGCTGGACGAGGCCTACCGCATAAAGCTGGAGCACTATGAGCGCGCCCTCGGTCTGGAGCCGGAGATGCCCGAGCGGGACCGCAAGATACTTGACGCCCTCGAACTCTCGCCGGAGCTTTCCACGGACGAGGTCGTGCAGGCCATTCGCGGCGTGCTCCGGGAATACTACATGTTCGTCGCAACGACCTCGGCAGGGCGCGGCGGCGGCCTGCCCACGCTCATAAACTTCCTCCGGCGGCGGCGCGGCGGCATAGGCGCAGCGGTCCGCAACGAGGAGGAGGGCGCCGGAGGCCAGAAGAACGCAAAGAGGATAAAAGAGCGCTTGGTCGGAGAGCGGAGCGAGACGGAGATGCGCGAATACGTCGAGGACTGCTTTGGCGTCTCCATGTACGCCCCCGGCGAGCTCAAGCGCATAGAGGAACGGCTCTGCTCCGGCACGCACTGGGACAGCATCCTCCACTTCACGCGAGGGGAGATGAAGCCGCTAGACCGCAACAACCGCGAGGCCATTGTCCAGCGCAGCTCGGCCAAGCGCCAGTCGGAGCTTAACAGGAAATACTTCACGGACGACATCGTCCGCAACCGCCTTACCATCGCGCGCCTGGCGGAGAAAATAAGAAACTGCATGCTCGTCCACCTGGACGACGCGAGGATAAAGTCCCGTGCGGGCGCGCTGGCGCCGGAGAAGGTCTGGCGCGGAGTGGCGCTGGGCGACGAGAGCGTGTTCACACGCCCGGAGCGCGGGAACGACACGGAGCTTTCCGTGGACATCCTGCTGGACGCCTCCGCCTCGCAGATAGAGCGGCAGGAAAGCGTGTCCACCCAGGCGTATATGATAGCCGAAAGCCTCACGCGCTGCGGCATACCGACCCGGGTCTACTCCTTCTGCACGCTCAACGGCTGCACGGTTCTGCGACTCTTTCGGGACTACGAGGAAACTAGTAAGAACGAGGCCATCTTCGACTACTGCGCAGCCGGCTGGAACCGGGACGGCCTAGCCTTCCGCGCTGCGGGCTGGATGATGCGCTCGAGCCACTGCGAAAGGCGGCTGCTCATGATCCTCTCGGACGCCAGCCCGAACGACGACAGAAAGCTCCCGGACCCGGAGACCGGAAAACAGGAGCTCTACCGCGGCCAGCCCGGAGTCCTGGATTCGGCCGCAGAGGTAGAAAAACTCCGGCGCGAGGGCATCTCCGTCATGTGCATCTTCACCGGAGAGGACGACGACATGCCCTCTGCCCGCCGCATCTACGGCAGGGACCTCGTCAGGATACGTTCAATAGAGCAATTCGCGGACGCCGTCGGCGGCGTCGTGGTGCAGCTCATAGGAAATATGTAGGAGGAAAAACATGTCCAACATCTGGCACGATATCGACCCCAAGCGCATCCGCCCCGAGGAGTTCGTAGCCGTCATCGAGATCACGAAGGGCAGCAAGAAAAAGTATGAGCTCGACAAGGAGACCGGCCTCATCATCCTCGACCGCATCCTCTATACCGCGACGCATTACCCCGCGAACTACGGCTTTATCCCCCGCACCTACGGCGACGACGGGGACCCTCTGGACGTCCTGGTCATCTGCTCCGAGCCCATAGAGCCGCTCACCCTGGTGCGCTGCAAGCCCATAGGCGTCATCGCGATGAAGGACAGCGGCAAAATGGACGAGAAGATCATCGCCGTCTGCAAGGACGACCCAACCTATAACATGTACGACGACATCTGCCAGCTCCCCAGCCACACCTTTGAAGAGATGCGGCACTTCTTCTCCGTCTACAAGACACTAGAGACGAAGGAGACGGTCGTGGATGAGGTCCAGGGCAAGGAACAGGCCGTGCAGATAATAGAACACTGCCTCGACAACTATATCGACTGCTTCTGCAAATGAAAAACCGCCCGGCACGAGCCGGGCGGTTTTCTTGTAGTATTCAGGCCTTTGCGGCGTTCACCAGGATGTCCACGCACTGGTCTATGCCGAGCCTGCCGGAGTCCAGGCAAATGTCGTAGTTCTCGGCGAGGCCCCACTGGTGGCCGGTGTAGTGCCGGTAATAGGCGCGGCGCTTGTCGTCCTTTTCCTTTAGGCGCTTTTCGGGCTTTTCCGTCCGCTCTCCGTAGAGCCGGACGATCCGGTCCGCACGGAAGGCCGTGTCCGCGTGGAAGAAGGTGTGAAGGCAGTCCTGGCGCGCGCGCAGTATGTAGTCCGCGCAGCGGCCGACTATGACGCAGCGCTCCTTCTCCGCAAGGTCTTTTATGATGTTGTGCTGGATTATATACAGCTGGTCCGAGATGGGCAGGCTTCCGCTCCTGGCGCTTTCCGCATTCATGACCCAGTTGAAGAGAAAGCTGCTGGTTGAGCAGGCGTATTCCCCGCTCTCGAGGATGTAGCTCTCCGCCAGGCCGCTCTCCGCAGCGATCTTTTTTACCAGTTCCTTGTCATAATACGCCCAGCCCAGCCTCTCGGCTGTCTCCTTGGCAATCGTCCGGCCGCCGCTTCCAAACTGGCGGCTCACCGTTATGACCCTTATACCCATGCTCTCAGCCTCCATTCTGCTCCTATTATAGCACAATTTCTCGCAGATTCACAGTTTTTTTCTGCGGTATCACTGCACCGTGCCGTATTTGAGCTTGTAATATGTCCAGCAGCGCATTTTGGAAACCAGTTCCGCCTGTTTCGCGTCCAGCTCGAAGCTGAGCTGCCCGTCCGCATCCAGGTATGCGCCGTTGTGTATGACCGGCAGCTCCCGTCTCAGCTCGTTAAGGAAGGCAAACCAGGGCGAGACCTCGCCGCGGCCTGTCAGCTCCAGGACGGCCGCGCCAAGATAGCAGGCGCTTATCCGCCCGTCCCCGGGCAGGTCCAGCGCCTCTATCGCAGAGTCGAAGTCCAGCAGCTCCGCCCCGGCCTCGTTGCACCAGATGAGGAAGGGCGCCGTATATGCCGCAAAGGGGTCCTCAGCGCCGGAAACGTCCCCGGCAGGCAGACCCAGCTCCACATAGCCCTGGCGATTGTCCCCCAAGTAGGGCAGGTGGTCCCCAAAGAACACGAGCAGTACCGGCTCCTCGCGCGAGGAATAGTAGTCGGTCAGCTCCCTGAGCAGGGCATTCGCGTCGCGTATACCCTCGGCATAGACGTTCACCGCCGTCTGTATCTCGGGCGAGAGCTCCGCCCGGGTCTCTACCTCTGGGCAGACGTAGTCGCCGTATTTGTCCTCTGTGTAGGACATGTGGTTTTGTATCGTGACGGCGTAGGTGAAGTCCGGCGCGCCCTGCGCGCTCTTCTCCTCAAAGCGAGCTTCCAGTTCCCGCAGGACGCTTTCGTCCGTCACCCAGGAGCCCTTGTATTCCAGCTCGCGGAAGTCCTCGGCAAATAAGCTCTCGTCCGCGCCCAGCCAGGAATAGACGTTCTCGCGGTTGTAGAACCAGCTGTCGCCCGGGTGCATGAAGCAGCTGGTGTAGCCCTCCGCGCCGAACACGCGGAATATGCTG
Organism: Clostridiales bacterium; assembly: GCA_004553625.1. Lineage (GTDB taxonomy): Bacteria > Bacillota > Clostridia > Oscillospirales > Oscillospiraceae > Scatomorpha > Scatomorpha merdavium. The sequence continues at coordinate 107,060 of SFKX01000003.1, forward strand.
TCCAAGTCCCGGTTCACGGTCCGGAAGGCCGTGAGCGAAGGGGAGTTCGGGTTCAAGAGGTTCGTCTGCATGCCCGTCGCCACGTCGAACTCCGTGTCCGCCGTTCCGCCGGCAAAGTACGGGACGATTATGTGTCCCGCCCAGGCGTTCTCCCCCGAAGCCAGCTCGTTATAGACCTCCATCGGGTGCTCTCCCTCCGGGAATACGAACACATCCTCGTTCAGTACGTCCGAGAAGGCCTCGTTCATCACGAATATGACGTTTATGTCCGAGGCGTCCTCCGGCTCCGTGTAGCCCGTATCCCAGGCCGCAGCCGTATCCCGGTCGAAGCCCTCGGGCTTTTCCGTCTTGTAGGTGGAGAAGTGGTAGCAGAAGTAGTAGACGAAGCCCAGCTCGTTGTTGACGGAGCTGAGATTGTAGGGTTCCGTCGTCTCAAAGGAATTATATAGCTCCGTGGAGCTGTATACGCAGCCCACCAGCAGGACGAGCAGGGCGGCGCAGAGGACGAAGCCCAGGATGCGGAGCCAGACTCCACGCCGCTTCGGCGCCGACTCCTGCCTGCGCAGGGGCAGAACGAAGCCCAGAAGGACCAGCGCACCCACAAAGACGAGCAGGCAGGCCGCTTGAAACCAGGGCAGCTTCATATCGTAGCTGCCCGCAGCGTCCGCCGCTTCCTTGATGAGCGAGACGTCCCTCGGCACAAAGGGCTCGCCGCGCACCGTCAGCTTGACCCGGTTTATGAGGGACATGACGCCGGTCACGAATCCGACCACGGCAGAGCCCCAGAATACGTTCCTGAACGCAAAGACGCCTGCCGCCGTCAGAAGAGCGATGGGCAGCCAGTTCAGCAGAAGTATCAGCGGCTGGCGCAACATTTTGCCCAGCATGGCGAGGACGGAAACCGGGTGCGCCCATAGCACGAACAGCGTTATCGCCACGCTGCAGGCCAGGCCCAGCAGGAGCGTGGGCGCAAGGCCGAGCGGCCTCTGATGTCTTTTCAAGGTCAGACCTTCCTTTCGGGATCCAGATAGTATCTCGGCCTGCCGACTGAGGCCCTGCCGTATTCTATGGCCTCCTTGGGACAGGCGCAGATGCACGCCATGCAGTGGATGCACCGGCCCAACCAGCGTGGCTTTCCGCCCTCAAGGACGATGTCGTTCACAGGGCAGAGCCTTGCGCACTTGCCGCAGCCGATGCAGCTGTCCAGGGCACGGAACTTCTTGTCTTTTATGAAAGCGGCTCTGAATACGCGGTTCACGGGGCCGCTCTTGAACTTATCCAGGGGGCCGGCATTTGGGTCTGCCAGAGCTCTGCCTGCGGCGATCTCCGCCGCGGCCGCCTCTATGCCCGGCCGGGCAGTTTGGATGATGCGCCCCGCCTCCTCCGCATCCGGCGTCGGGAACATGGCGAGGTAGTTTTCGGGCATGACGGCGTAGTTCAGGCCCATGTAGTCCATGCCTATGTCCTGGCAGAGGCCGCGGCAGTATTTGGCGGCGTCTCCTGCCTCGGAGCCGCAGGTGAGGAAAAAATACATCCTGCGCGGCCCGCTGAACTTCGCCCTTCTCAGGAGCGCGTCTATGGCGGCGGGCAGTCTCCAGCCGTGTACCGGCGAGACGACGACCCAGGGCTTCTCAGAAAAATACAGCGCGGGTCCGCCGTGCTTGAGCGTGTCGTTGAGGGAGACGATCTCGTCTCCGCAGGCGGACGATATGATCTTCGCGGCATAAAGGCTGTTGCCGGTCCCGGAAAAGCAGAGTATCATGCGCTCTCCTCCTTTGTCACACGATGATACCACGAAGGGGCAAATTTAACAAGTTTTTTGCGCGGATGCAGATTTTGCTTACATTGCGGTTAAAAATGTGCTAAAATATGAGCAAAGCGGAGGAAATAATGCGGATAACGGGTGGGTGAAACAAAAATGTATCAAATCGGCGACTTGATAGTTTATGGAGGAACGGGAGTCTGCCGCGTGGAAAAGGTGGAAGCGCCCAAGCTCAAGGGTACGGACGGCAAAAGACAGTATTACACTCTCAAACCCCTGTACCAGGACGGGACGATCTGCATTCCGGTGGACACAAAGGTGTTCATGCGCCCGGTGATAAGCCGCGAAGAGGCGGAAAAGCTGATAGACGCCATCCCCGAAGTCAAGGCCGAGGCGTATCACGACAGAAACTTCACCCAGCTCGCGGCGCACTACCAGGCCGCGCTGGGCTCGCACGAGTGCGCGGACCTCATAGAACTGGTCATGTCCATCTACGCCAAGAAGCAGTTCGCAGAAAGCCGGAAGCGCAAATTCGGCCAGGTGGACGCAAGATTCATGAAGCGCGCGGAGAACCTGTTGTACGGCGAATTTTCAGTCGCCCTAGGCATCCCGTTCGACGACGTACAGGCTTACATAGCTGAACGTGTCAGCAAAAAGGTATGACTACCCCGGGCAGTTAGAACTGCCCGGGGCTTTTTTCGCCTTTTGCAGGCGGCTCATTCTTCGGCTTCTTCCGGGTCCGAAGGCTCTCTCTTTACCAGGACCCGGTCCACTCTCAGGCTGTCCATAGCCAGGACGGTCACCGTCAGGTCCTCAAAACGGAAGCTGTCGCCTTCCTTCGGGAAACCGCCGAAACTCTCCAGCGTCCAGCCGCCAACCGTGTCCGATTCGCAGTCGAAACTCTCTTCCGAAAGGCCGATGAGCTCCAGAAAGTCCGAGATCGACATGTCCCCGTCCAGCTCGTACTCACCCTCGGCTTTCTCGACCACCTCGTCCTCGACCTCGTCCGTCTCGTCCCAGATGTCGCCCACGATCTCCTCCAGCACGTCCTCCATGGAGATGACGCCCAGGGTCCCGCCGTACTCGTCCGTCACTATCGCCAGGTGCTTCTTGGCGTGACGCAGTTCGGAGAGCACCTGCGGCAGCTTTATCGTCTTGTATACATACAGCGGCTCGATGAGCAGGCTCCGGATGTCCGGCCGTTCGTCCTCCGTCAGGGCTTTCAGGAAGTGGTTCAGATACAGGAAGCCTATGACGTTGTCAATGCTGTCCTCATATACGGGCAGGCGCGAGTGCGTGGAGTTCTCTATGAGCTCCAGTATCTCCTCCCAGTCGTCATCTATGTCTATCGCCTCGACGTCCACGCGCGCCGTCATGGCCTCGCTCGCGCTGACCTCGGAAAAGTCCAGCGCCGCCTGCAGAAGCTCCGAGCGGTTCTCGTCCAGGACGTCCTCGTCCTCGGCAGTCTCTATGATGGACTGGAGCTCCTCGACAGCTGCTTCCTCGTCCTCCTGCCGTTCCTCTCCCTTCAGCGGCCAGGTGATGAGCCTCACCAGGCCAACGACTATCAGGATGACCGGCAGCAGCACATAGGTCAGCAGCCTTATGGGCCAGGCGAAAACCGGAGCAAGCCTGTTCGCGTTCTTCTTCGCCACGATCTTCGGCATGGTCTCCCCGAAGATCATGACCAGCACCGTCGTTATCACGGTCGAAAGCCAGGTCCAATGCTCCCCGAAAAGCAGTATGACCACGACCGAAGCTATTGATGAGGTCGCTATGTTCACAAGGTTGTTGCCTATGAGTATGGCAGAAAGGGAGTCGTCGAACCTGTCCATGACCTTCAGGGCGACCTTGGCCCCCTTTGAGCCGTTTTCCGCCGCAGACTCCAGCCTCAGCCGGTTGGCAGAGGAAAAGCACATCTCCGAGGCGGAGAAGAAGGCCGAAAAGCAGATCAGGACTATGTACGCCGCTATGTATGCGCTCACTTCGCCCCGCCCCCTTCCTCGGGCTCGGGCAACACCCGGCAGACGAGCTTGACTATCCTGTTCTGGTGCATCTCAGATACGGTGACGGAAAGGCCCTCGTACTCGAAGCTCTCACGCTCCTTGGGTATGCGGTCGAACTGCTCGTAGGCCCACTCGCCCATGAGCTTGTGCTCGAGCTCCTCGTCCTCGTGCTCCGGCTCGAAGTCCATTTTGTCAAACACCTCGCCCGCGGTCAGGGAGGCGTCCACCTCGAACCGGCCGCCGCCCAGCGGCACAAAGCTCTCTTCCACGACGTCGTCCTCGTCCCAGATCTCGCCCACCAGCTCTTCCAGAATGTCCTCCACCGTCACGATGCCGAGCGTCCCGCCGTAGCTGTCCGTCACAACGGCCATGTTCAGCTTCTTCTGGCTCATCACCGAAAGCAGCTCGTCTATCTTCATGCTTCGCGGAACGAAATACGCCTCGTCCAGCAGCTTGCCGAGATCCGTAGAGGCGCCCTCCTTCAGGTAGGCCCTTATGTATTTCCGTATTTGCAGCACACCTACTATGTTGTCAATGCTGCCCTCGTACACCGGCAGCCGCGAGTGCCGCTGCTCCTTGATGAAGGCCAGGACGCGCTCGCAGTCCCACTCGGAGTTTATCGCGGCCACGTCCACGCGCGCCGTCAGGACCGTCTCCACCGTCAGCTCCGCGAACTGCAGCGCCGAGCTCATGAGCTCGCCCCGCTCGGAGTCCAGCGTGCCCTCGTCCGTCATGTCCTCGATGATGTCGTAGAGCTCATCTTCCGTCACGGAGACCTCCGGGTCCCCCTTCGTCAGATTCGATACGGCGTGGCCTATCGCCGTCAGCGCGGCGGAGAGCGGCGTGAAGATCAGCATGAAAAAGCTCAGCGAGCTCGCCGTCTGCAGGCAGAACCTCTCGCTGTATTTCTTCGCGATGGACTTCGGCAGCATCTCGCCCACAAAAAACACCACGGCCGTCGTGACTAAGGTGCCAGCAGTGACCGCAGATATGCCCCATTTGCGTGTCACGAGCACCGTCACGATGGCCGCGACGGTTATGTGTACGATATTTGTGCCGATGAGGACGGTCGTTATAGCCTTGTCGAAGTTATCCAAGACTAACAGCGCCCGTTTCGCCCTATGATCCCCCTTGTCCAGCCTGGTCTTGAGGCGGATCCTTGAGACTGTTGCAAAAGCCGTCTCGGCGATGGCAAAATACATTGCAAAGCCGAGCAGGATGATGATTGCAATGATAGACAATCGACTGCCTGTGTCCATTTAGGACGTTCACTCTCCCGGATAAAGATTTCTTCACATTATAGCACCCGTTCCGTATATTGTCAACGCAGGCGCTATTTTACGACGACACAGTCCTCGCCCAGGAGCTCCTTCAGCTCTCGCACGAGCGAGTCTCTTATAACGCATTCGGCGCCAAGACGGCGGTTTTCCTCGACCAGGACTATTATCATTCGCTCCCTGCCGGGGAACATCTCGCAGAGCAGCTCTATCCTGCGCAGAAGCCGTTTATCCGCCCGGGGCAGCTTGAGCCAGAGCTTGCGCTCCGCCTTGGGCGGGGCGTTCGTCTCCAGGTCGTGCAGGTCGGAGAGCGGGCGCAGCGAGTCCACCATGAGCTGGGGCTCCTTTTCGTCGCGCAGCGAGATCCTGCCCTTGACGATGACGGCGGCGTTTTCCGCGATGTAGCTGCCGCTCTGGTCCAGCACCTTCTGGAAGATGAGCAGTTCCATCGTCCCTGTATCGTCCTCGAGCTGGACATAGCACATGAGCTTGCCGTTTTTGGTCGTTCTGGTCTTGTAAGCGGAAACTATCCCGGCCAGGACGACATACTGCCCGTCCTGGTAGCTCTGCGGCCCCTCCCCGTCAGCGAAGTCGTCCATGACCGAGCCTATGCCCACGGCGCCGGCCCTTCTGACGGCCTCGCGGTAGTCATCCATTGGGTGTCCGCTCAGGTAGAGTCCCGTCGTCTCGCGCTCCATCTGCATGAGCTCGTTCTTCGGGTACTCCTCCACATCCGGGACCGGTACGGCGCCGCAGCTCTCGCCTTCGTCCAACCCGAAGAGGTCAAGCTGCCCGTCAATATTTCTCCGCCCGTCCGTTGCAATGCAATCGAGCACAGCGTCTACCATCTGCATGAGAGCGCGGCGCTTCACGCCCAGGCTGTCGAAGGCGCCTGATCTTATGAGACTCTCGACCGCCCGGCGGCCCAGCTCCTTGCCGGCCATCCGGCGGCAGAACTCCTCAAAGCCTGTGAACGGCCCGTTCTCGCTCCGCTCCTGCATCAGCTGCTGGATGAACTTTTCGCCGATATTCTTTATCGCCACCAGCCCGAAGCGGATGTTCCGGCCCGAGACGGTGAAGCGCGCGTCGGACTCGTTCACGTCCGGCGGCAGGACCTTGATGCCCATGTCCCGGCACTCCGAAATATACTCCGCCACCTTGCCCGTGGAGTCGAGCACGCTGGTCAGCAGCGCGGCCATATACTCGCAGGGCCAGTGGCATTTCATATAGGCCGTTCGGTAGGCGACGACGGCGTAGGCTACGGCGTGCGCCTTGTTGAAGGCGTAGCTGGCAAAGTCCAGGATCTCGTCGTAGATGCTGCTGGCTGTCGCCTCGTCCACGCCGTTTTTGACGCAGCCCGGGATGCCCCGGGCCTCGTCTCCGTAGATGAAGGCGCGGCGCTCCGCGTCGATGACGTCGTGTTTTTTCTTGGACATGGCCCTGCGGATCATATCCGCCTGGCCGAGCGAGAAGCCTGCCAGCTTCCTGAATATCTCTATGACCTGTTCCTGATATACTATGCATCCGTAGGTGACGGAGAGGATGGGCTCCAGCATGGGGTGCTTGTAGCTTATCTTCTCCGGGTGCGCCGAGCACTCCAGGAAACGGGGTATGCTCTCCATCGGACCCGGGCGGTAGAGGGCGATGACGGCGGTGATATCCTCGATGCTCTTTGGCTTGAGGCCGGTGCAAACCGCCGTGATGCCCGTGGATTCGAGCTGGAACACGCCCTCCGTCTTGCCGGCAGAGAGCATGGCGAAGGTCTCCGCATCGTCCTCGGGCAGAGCGGAGACGTCGAAGTCCGGCTGACGGCGGCGGACCAGCTCCGCCGCGTCCTCCAGGACGGTCAGGTTGCGCAGGCCGAGGAAGTCCATCTTCAAAAGGCCGAGGTGCTCCAGCGTCGTCATCGTGTACTGGGTGACGACGCTCTCGTCGTTCTTGGCCAGGGGTACGTATTCGTACACAGGGCGTTCCGTTATGACAACGCCCGCCGCGTGCGTGGAGGCGTGGCGCGGCATACCCTCCAGGGCCTTGGCTGTGTCTATGAGCGAGTGGAGTTTCTCATCGCCTTCGTACATCTCGCGCAGCTGCCTGGAGAGCTTCATGGCCTCGTCCAGGGTCATGCCGATGGCGAAGGGGACCTGCTTTGCGACTGCGTCACATTCGGCGTAGCCTATGTCCAGGGCGCGGCCGGTGTCCCGTATCGCCGCCCGCGCCGCCATCGTGCCGAAGGTGACGATCTGGGCGACGTGGTCCGCGCCGTACTTGCGGTTCACGTAGTCTATGACCTCGCCGCGGCGGCGGACGCAGAAGTCTATGTCAATATCCGGCATGGACACGCGCTCCGGGTTCAGGAAACGCTCGAAATAGAGGCTGTACTTGATGGGGTCCACGTCCGTTATGCCGAGGCAGTAGCTCACGACGCTGCCCGCGGCCGAGCCGCGCCCGGGTCCCACGGGTATGCCCCGGCTCTTTGCATAGCCGATGAAGTCGGAGACGATGAGGAAGTAGTCCACAAAGCCCATCTGGCCTATCATGTCCAGCTCGTAGGCAAGCTGCTTTTCCGCGTCCTCGCGGCCCGCACCGTAGCGGCGCTCAAAACCCGCAAGGCAGAGCTTCCGGAGATAGGAGGCGCTGTCCGTCTCGCCCTCCGGCAGCTTGAAGCGGGGCAGGTGGTAATGACCGAACTCGAAGTCGAATCCGCACTTTTCCGCAATGAGCTCCGTGTTGTCGCAGGCCTCGTTCAGGCCGGGAAAGAGCGCGCGCATCTCATCCTCGCTCTTCAAATAGAACTCCTGCGTCTCGAAGCGCATGCGCGAGGCCTGGTTCACGGTCTTACCCGTCTGTATGCACATGAGCACGTCCTGGTAGTAGGCATCGCCCTTGTCGATATAGTGAGCGTCGTTCGTCAGGGCCAAGGGGATGCCCGTCTCCTCGTGTATGCGGATGAGTCCCCTTGCGGCAGCGTCCTCGTCCGGTATGCCGTGGCGCTGTATCTCAAGGTAAAAGTCCTCTCCGAAGGCCTCGCGCAGTTCGAGCGCGCGGCTGCGCGCCTCGTCGTAGCGCCCGGAGACGATCTTCTGCGGTATGTCTCCGGCAAGACAGCCGGAAAGGCAGACGAGGCCCTCCGTGTGCTCATAGAGCAGCGGCCAGTCTATCCTGGGCTTGATGTAAAAGCCCTCTATAAAGCCCATGGAGACGAGGTAGCAGAGGTTGCGATAGCCCGTTTCGTCCTTGCACAGGAGAATGAGGTGCGTGTACTCCGAGTCCACGCCGTGCTCCCTGTCCGTCCGACCGCGCGGGGCAACGTAGACCTCGCAGCCGATGATGGGCTTTATCCCTTCCCGGATGCAGGCCTCGTAGAAGGCAACGGCCCCGTACATGACGCCGTGGTCCGTTATTGCAAGGTTCCTGAAGCCCAGCTCCTTAGCTCTTGCTGCGAGCTTGTCTATCCGGCATGCCCCATCCAGGAGGCTGTATTCCGTGTGTACGTGCAGGTGTGTGAAGGCCATACGCCTATCCCTCCTTCCCGGCGTTCCTGCCCAGTTCGACCAGCTTTTTCAGCCTGTGACTCAGGCAGGACTTCGTCACCGGCGGGTACGAGAGCTGGGCGAGGTCCGAAAGGCTCGCCGCAGGGTTGGCTATGCGCAGAAGCGCCGCCTGCTGCAGCCCCTCCGGCAGCCCGTCCAGGCCGTATTCGCGTTCCACCGCGCGTATGGCCTCCAACTGCTGCTGTGCCGCGGCGACGGTCTTGTCCGCGTTGGCCGTGTCGCAATTCACCTTGCGGTTTATCTCGTTTCGCATGTCACGCTCGACCTTCGCGGACATGACGTCCAGCGCCGCCACGGGCGCGCCTATGGCAGTCAGGAAGTCAGCGATGGTCTCCGACTGCTTGAAGTAGCTCACATAGTTGGCGCCGCGCCTGGCCTGTCCCGGCTCAAAGCCCAGCTCATAGAGCAGCGAACCCAGCTCCCGGCTGACGCTGGCGTGGGCCGTCACGAGCTCGAGGTGGTAGCTCTTGAGCGGGTCCGTCACGCTCCCGCCCGCCAGAAAGGCGCCCCGCACAAAGGAGGCCCTGCAGCAGTCGCTCTCCAGCACGCCGAGGTTTATGTGCAGCGCCAGCGTGTCCTCCGGCTCCATGCCGAAGGCCCGGAACACAGCGGCGGTCTTTTCCGGCTCCGTGATGAGAAAGCGGCGCTTGCCCTGCGCCTCCGGCTCCGGCTGTTCGTCAAAGCCCAGGCCGAAGGCGCGGCGGAACAGCCGCGGCAGCAACGAGGCAAATTCCCCGCTCGCCGTGACGAGGCGTATCTCTCTTGGACTGAAGGTGTTGCAGTAGAGCAGCGCGCCGTAGGCCATGGCCACGGCGCAGCATTTTTTCCTGGGCGGCTGGCGGCAGAGCTCAGCCTTGACCTGAGACGCGAAGGACATCCCCTACCTCCTCAGCCGTATACCCTGGTGTGGGATTTCTCGTGGTAAAGCCGCAGCAGCTCGCGCGCCAGCGCGTCCGGGTCGTGCCTGACATAGCCGGAGGCCCAGCCGGCCACCGGCGCCCGCAGGAGGCCGACCCCAAGCTCGTGTATCGCGCGCTCGTCTATGACGACGGGTTCCGCACCCTCTTTGCCGTATTTCTCGCGCAGCTCGGCGGGGATCTCCCTGTCGTTTGCCAGGCACCAGTCGAAGAGCCGCTCGCCGGAGTTGGAGAACAGCGCGCCGATATGGTCGGCGGCGGTATAGCCCTCCGTCTCTCCGTCCTGCGTCATTACGTTCAAGACATAGATCTTGAATGCGTCCGCCTCGGCCACGGCGCGCGCCACGCCTTCCGTCAGAAGGTTCGGCATGATACTGGTATAAAGGCTGCCGGGGCCGAGGACTATCATGTCCGCAGCTCCTATCGCCTCAATGACCTCGGCCAGCGCGGGTGGGCGCTCGGGTATGAGCCGGACCCGCAGTATCCTTGCGCCCAGGCTCTTTTTGAAATCCGCTATGCGGGATTCCCCGGTTATCTCGCTGCCGTCGTCGAACTCTGCGGCGAGGTAGACATTCTCGTTCGTGACGGGCAGGACCCGGCCCGTGATGGCGAGGACCTCGCTCATCTTCCGCACGGCCTCGTCGAAGGTGCCGGACATGCCGTTGAGCGCAGCTAGGAAGAGGTTGCCAAAGCTCTGGCCCTTGAGGCTGCCCTCCGTGAAGCGGTAGGCGAGGAGCTTTTCCATCGTGGGCTCCGTGTTGGCCAGGGCCTGGATGCAGTTGCGCACGTCGCCCGGGGGCGGCATGCCGAGGTCGGCCCGGAGCATACCCGAGCCGCCGCCGTCGTCCGCCACCGTGACGACCGCCGTTATGTTCTCCGACTGCCTTTTTAGGCCGCGGAGCATCGTTGAAAGCCCGGTCCCACCGCCGATTACGACGATCGCCGGACCCTGTCTTTGCTTTCTCTTCATGAGTTCATCCCTTCTCGAGATCCCGGAAGCTCCGCGCAGCCGAGAAGCCCAGCTCCGCGAGCCTGTCTGCCAGCGCGTTCGTTACGGCGACGCTCCTGTGCCGCCCGCCCGTGCAGCCTATGGCTATGTTGAGGTTATACTTGCCCTCCTCCAGGTAGAGCGGCATGAGGAACTTGAGCATCCCGCCCAGCATGTCCAGAAAGCGCTTCGCATCTCCGCAGGAGAGCACGAAATCAGACACCGGTTTATCCAGACCGGAGAGCGGTCTCAGTTCCTCCACATAAAAGGGGTTCGGCAAAAAGCGTACGTCAAACACCAGGTCCGCGTCCATCGGCAGGCCGTATTTGTAGCCGAAGGCCGTCACCGTTACGGACATGCGCCGTCCGGCCCTGCCCGCCGGCAGGATATCCGCTATGCGCGCCTGAAGCATTGCCGTTGTGAGCCCGGTGGTGTTGATGATATAGTCTGCGCGCTCTCGCAGCGGCGCCAGCAGCGCCACTTCACGCCGCACGGCGTCCTCTATGGAGCCGCCCGCAAGCATGGGATGCGGGCGGCGCGAGCTCTTGTATCTGCGCACGATGGTCGGCGTATCCGCCTCTACATAGAGGATCCGATACTCCAGCCCCTGCTCCCAGAGCTTGTCCAGCGCGTCTATGAGCCCGGGTATGCTCTCCCGCTCGCGGACGTCCGTCACCAGGGCGACGCGCTCATAGCGCCCGCGCGTGGCTATGCAGAGCTCCGCGAATCTCGGCAGCAGCGCTACCGGCATATTGTCCACGCAGTAATAGTCCATGTCCTCCAGGATATCCGCCGCAAGGCTCTTGCCCGCACCGGACATTCCGGATATTATGAGAAATTCCATCCCTCAGCCCTTCAAGATCCTGACCTCCGGCTCGAGCATTATCCCGCTCCGGTCAAAAACGGTTTTCTGTATATGTCGCATGAGCTGCGTGACGTCCTCGAACGTCGCTCCGCCTCGGTTCACGACGAAGCCGGCGTGCTTTTCGGAGACCTGCGCCCCGCCTATGGCAAAGCCCTTGAGCCCGGCCTGGTCTATGAGCGCCGCCGCAAAACCGCCCTGCGGCCTTTTGAACGTGCTGCCCGCGGAGGGCAGGTCCAGCGGCTGCGAGGCACGGCGCTTTTCCATAAGTTCGCGCATTCGCGCGCGTATCTCCTCCGGCTCGCCCGGACTCAGTCTGAGCGTCGCGGAGGTCACGAGCCTGCCAGTCCCCTCGAGGGCGCTGTGCCTGTAGGACAGCTGCAGCTCGGATACGGAAAGTACCTCAAGTTTGCCTTCCGCATCGGCGCACTCCACCTCTTCGACAACGTCTTTCATCTCGCCGCCGTAGGCCCCGGCGTTCATGAACACGGCCCCGCCGAGGCTGCCCGGTATTCCGTGGGCGAACTCCAGGCCCGAGAGCCCGCAGCCCGCGGCGAACACGGCGAGCTTCGCCAGGCTGATGCCCGCGCCCGCCCGTATCCGGCTGTCCGGGAGCAACTCCGCATCCGACATCGCCTCGCCAACGAGCACGACCACCGCGTCCAGCCCCGTGTCCGGGACCAGCAGATTCGTGCCCTTGCCCATGAGTTCCGTCGGCGCCTGCTCCTCATGCAGGATGTGCAGCAGGGCCGCAGCCTCACTTGCCGAAGCCGGGCAGGCCATGAGCCGCGCCGGTCCGCCTATCCTGAAGGAGCAGTGCGCGCTCATGGGTTCGTTTTCAAGCAGCGTGAGCCGCGGCAGCTCGGAACGGATGCGTCCAATGAGTTTTTCGCTTACCTGCAAGGCTCAGTACCTCCCGCCGTTGTCGATCATCATGTCGTGCTCCTGCGCCAGCGCAACGGCGGCGTTGTAGCCCATCTTCTTCTGCCTGTTGTTCATCGCCGCCAGCTCAAGTATGACGGCAAGGTTCCGGCCAGGTCTCACAGGGATCGTCACGCTGGGAATGTTCACGCCGAGGATGCTGGTGTACTCTGTGTCCAGTCCGAGCCTGTCATAGGCCTTTTCGTTGTCCCAGAGCTCGAAATTGACGACAAGGTCCACATTGGTCTCCGGCTTGACTGCGCCGACACCGAAGATGTGCCGCGCGTTGATAACGCCGATGCCGCGCAGTTCCATGTAATATCGTATGAGCTCGGGGGCCGTCCCTATGAGCGTCTCGCGGGAGATCCTGCGGATCTCGACGGCGTCGTCCGCGATGAGCCTGTGTCCGCGCTTTATGAGCTCGAGGGCCGTCTCACTCTTGCCGACGCCGGAGTCGCCCATGATGAGCAGGCCCTCGCCATAGACCTCTACGAGTACGCCGTGCAGCGTGACTCTCGGGGCCATGGCGTTGCGAAGCATACTTATGAGGTCCGCCATGAAGGTTGAGGTGTCCTCCTTGGTGCTGAGGAGGGTGCGGTCATATTTTTGGGCGAGCTCTATGCACTCCGGCAGCGGCTTGGTATCGTGGCAGATGATGAGCGCGCGCAGGTCGAAACGCATAAACTGCTCGAGCGCGGCGCGTCTGGCCTCCGGAGCCAGGGTCTGGAGGTAGGTATTTTCGACCCGGCCGATGAGCTGGATCCTGTTCGGATCAAAATAGTCATAGAACCCGGCCAGCTGCAGCGCGGGCCTGTTGACGTCCGCCGTATAGACGCGGACAGTATCGAAGTCCTTAGCGGCGTGGATGATGTGGAGATTCTGCTCCTCGACTATGCTTTTCAGGCTGACGGAATATTCTTCGCGCACCATGAGACGCGCCTCCTTCACATTCTGTACCTCTTATTTTAACCACAAAGGCTCAGTTTGGCAATTACTTTTGAAAAACGAGCGGAATACGAAAATACGGCTTGCAATTGTTGACGCCTTCTGCTATTATATTAAAGCTGTTCACATAGTCTTACGAGAACGGAGGTGCTGCATAAATGGCAAAGTGTGAATTTTGCGGCAAGGATATGGCCTTCGGCATCAAGGTCAGCCACTCCCACAGGCGCTCCAACCGCACCTGGAAGCCCAACGTCAAGCGCGTCAAGGCGATAGTTGACGGTAGCCCGAAGCACGTCTACGCCTGCACCCGCTGCCTCCGCAGCGGCAAGGTCACCCGCGCCGTGTGAGACGCAAATAAATGCCCGAAATAAGGCCCGCCGGAGCCCCGGACGGGCCTTTTTCGCAGCCATGTCACTGTTTCTAACACAAAACGACCCGCTCGGACTCTCCCGTGCAGGTCGTTTTCTCTATGCTGCCGGCTGCTTTTGCGGCTACCTGCCGTAAAGTGAGGCGCGGGTTGGTTTTGGTCGGTATTTTATGCCTGAGACCAGGCCCATTGCGGCAAACATCGAAAACAGCGAGGAACCGCCGTAGCTGAAAAACGGCAGCGTTATGCCGATGACCGGCGCTATGCCTATGCACATGCTGACGTTCTCAAAGGTCTGGAATACGACCGTTGCAGCGACCCCGAAGCACACGAGCATGGACATCGTGTTCCCGGAGCGGAGGCCGACCTGGATACAGCGTATGACGATTATCATGAGCAGCAGAAGCACGAGACAGGCGCCTATCATGCCAAGCTCCTCTCCCACAACGGCAAAGATGAAGTCCGTGTGTTTACCGGGGATGGCGGTGGACTGGCTCTGCGTACCTTCGCCCAGACCCGTTCCGGTGAGCTGGCCGGATGCCAGCGCGATCTTGGACTGGTTCTGCTGCCAGTTGATTCCCGTGTTGTCAGGGTCAATGCTGGAATCATAGGGGGCCAAAATCCTGTCCTTCTGATAATCCTCAAGGAAATAGGTCCAGAGGATGGGGACCATCCCAGCCAGGGCGGCGAGCCCTATGATAAACCAGTATATCCTCACGCCCGCGACGAATAGCATGACGGCGAAGATGAAGAAATACACCAGCGCGCTGCCCAGGTCCTGCGCCGTGACCAGGATGAGTCCGAACATGAGAACGAAGTGCACAACTATCTGCGCGATAGACGTCACGGAGTTGAGGTTCTTATATTCTTTCAGATAAGACAGCTGCTTTGCCATCACGATTATGAAGGCGATCTTGACGATCTCCGTCGGCTGAATACCAATGCCGAAGAAACGCAGCCAGCCGTTGTTGCCGGTGTCGCTTTGCGCGCCGAAGAAAATGAGCGATATGAGCAGCGCCGCGCTCAGGCCATAGAGCCAGGCCCAGTGCTGGGCGAAAATATCCACGTCTATGACCGTCATCGCAATAAAAAGCAGGACGCCGAGGCCGAGAGCCAGCGTCTGGACGATGACGTACTGCGCGGAGCCGTTCGCATATGACTGCGTGGCGCTGGCAATGACGATGATGCCGTAGACGGCGCAGATGACGCTCATCGTGAACAGGAACATATCCGCGCGCCGCACGAAGTCGCGCAGCAGCGGGAGCAATTTCTTCAATACCTTCACCTCGATCCAGCTCAGGCGTTTTACGCTAACATGGGATTATATCATATTCTTTGACTTTACGCAACGGCTATGCCGGTGTATAATATGCCGAAGAGAGGAGGCGGCATATGCGCGAGATCATTACCAAATGCGAGAAAGAGACGGAGCTTGCGGGCGAGCGCTTCGGCGCGGCCGTACCCGACGGCGCCGTCGTCGCCATGTATGGGGAGCTCGGCTCGGGCAAGACGGCCTTTGTCCGCGGCATGGCGCGCGGCATGGGCATAGACTGCCGCGTCTCAAGCCCGACCTTTACCATAGTCAACGAGTACCTGGGAGAGCGCGAGCTCATCCACTTCGATATGTACCGTCTCGCCTCCGCGGACGAGCTCTGGGATATCGGCTGGGAGGATTACCTCGCCAGGGGCGCGGTTTGCGCCGTCGAGTGGAGCGAAAACGTCGAGGGCGCCTTCTGCGGGGATGAGATAAGAGTAGTGTTTGAAAAGACCGGGGAAAGCTCCCGGCTCATCAGGATAGAGGGGGGATTCGAGTGCTGATACTGGGTTTGGAATCCTCGGCAAAGGCCGCATCCGCGGCGCTCTGCCGGGACGGAGAAGTGCTCGGGCTGTATACACAGTGCTCGGGCCTGACGCACAGCCGGACGCTGCTGCCAATGGTGGAGGACCTCCTCAAAAACACCGAGACGCAGCTCGCGGATGTGGACGCCGTAGCCGTGGCGCGCGGCCCTGGCTCTTTCACGGGCATACGCATAGGTGTGGCGGCGGCGAAGGGCCTGTGCTGGGGCGCTCAGAAGCCGGCCATCGGGGTATCGACCCTGGCGGCCATGGCCTGGAACGGCATCGCCGCGGGCGAAGGTACGCTCGTCTGCTGCTGCATGGACGCCAGGCGTCAGCAGGTCTATAACGCGCTGTTCGAGATAAAAGACGGCAAACCCGCCAGGCTTGTTCCCGACCGGGCAATTTCGGTCGAAGAGCTCGCCGCGGAGCTGGAAAAATGCGAAAAACGCGTTTTTCTTGTTGGAGACGGGGCCAGGCTGTGCTATAATCGTCTGGGCGAACTGGGCATCGCCTCAGTTCTGGCTCCGGAACCGGTCCTGCAGCAGAGCGCCTACGGCGTGTGCAGGGCGGCGGAGCTCGAGACCGCAGCCCCCGCTTCGGAGCTGCTGCCGGTATATCTGAGGCTGTCCCAGGCCGAGCGTGAGCGGCAGGCAAGGCTGTCGCGGACTAAATAAAAAGGAGACGAAATACACATGAGCAATGTGCACGTATTCGACCACCCCCTCATCCAGCACAAGCTGGCCATCCTGCGCGATAAGGACACGGGGGCCAAATCCTTCCGCGAGCTCGTCAGCGAGATCGCTATGCTGATGTGCTATGAGGCGACCCGCGACCTGCCCCTCAAGGAGGTCCAGGTCGAGACCCCGATGGGTACGGCCACCTGCCACCACATAGCCGGCAAGAAGCTCGCCGTCGTCCCCATCCTCCGCGCCGGCCTCGGCATGGTGGACGGAATGGTCGCCATGATGCCGAACGTCAAGGTGGGCCACATCGGCCTCTACCGTGACCCCAACACGCTCGAGCCCGTCAAGTACTACTTCAAAATGCCGCCCGATATCCAGGAGAGAGACGCCATCATCGTCGACCCGATGCTCGCCACCGGCGGCAGCGCGGCCGCCGCGGCCATGTTCCTCAAGGAAGTCGGCGTCAAGCACATAAAGCTCATGAGCATCATCGGCGCGCCCGAGGGCGTGGAGAGGATGCAGGCCGAACACCCGGACGTGGATATCTACGTCGCCGCCCTGGACGAAAAGCTCAACGATCACGGCTACATCGTCCCCGGCCTCGGCGACGCCGGCGACAGGATCTTCGGCACGAAATAAACCTTTTATACGCCAAACAAAACGCCCTCCGGCTTCTCGCCGGAGGGCGCGTTTTTTTATCTTTCGCTCAGAGCAGGATGCCTGCAAAACACTGGCAGGCCAGGTACATGCCCGCGCCCACGCAGACCGGGGCGAGGATGAAGGATTTGCCGGAGACCATGCGATCCTTTATCGTGTTGAAAAGGAAGGCCATGACGGTGAACAATGCTCCGGCGATGACGCCCAGCCTCAGGGCCTCGCCTATGCCGCTCGTCAGGCCCGCCGCCCAGGGCAGCAGCCAGAAGGTCAGCACGGCCAGCACCGCCGTCAGAAGCCAATCGCGCTTCGGCACGTGTTTCCACTCCAGGTAGCAGTCAATTACCAGCGCGGCCGCGCAGACCGCCGCCAGGTTCGGGATATCGATAAGCGGCAGTATCGCCTGCGGCATGAAGGTTCGCACAAGCATGAGCACAAGGCAGATGAGCCCCACGACCCCGGCCAGTACAGTATTGAGCTTATAAGTAACAGCTTTCATACTCTTCTCCTTTCAGCCGTTCAGCCCAGCGTCAGGTCCACGGGGACCATGTTGTCAAAGGAAGCCCGGATGGCAGAGAGGATGTCGCCGTGGCTGTCGTTCAGGCTCATAGTGGCGGAACTCGTGATGTCGGCCAGCATGGCCTTCTCCTCATCCGTCAGCGCCGCGTACTTCTCGGCGTCGCCCTCGCCGCTGCTCGACTCCTTGAGCGGGCGGCCGTTGGCGTCGGAGCAGTACTTCGCGAACCACTCCTCGACCTCGTCCACAGTCTTGCCCACGAAGAGCTTCTGGAAGGCGTCCATCTGCTCGCTCCAGGTTCCGGTACCCATGACGTAGGTCTCGCCCCTGTCGCGCTTCGTGACCCAGCCCGCTACCTCCTCGGTGAACTGATCCTCAGTGTCGGGAGTGGTGCCGTCCACCACGGCGTCGTGGTTCGAGTCGTTGTTGTAGCCGCCCTGGCCGGGCCAGCCGCTGAAGTGCGGCATCTCTGCGCCGTCATAGTTCGGCGTCGCGTACTCGAGCTGGTCTACGTAGATGGCGACGATCCTGCCTTCGCTGTCGAACAGCGTGTTGGCAAAGACCTGGTTGATGCTGTAGACCGGCGTGCCAGTGTCGTCCGAGCCGGGGCCCATGCGCACGGTGTTGGAGAGGCCGAGGCCCATACCCGTCGCGGTCATGGCGCCGAGCGGCACGCGGTTCTCATAGGCCTTGCGGATGGCGGAGAGGATATCGCCATGGCTGTCGTTCAGGCTCATGGTGGCGGAGCTCGTGACGTCGGCCAGCATGGCCTTCTCGTCGTCGGTCAGCGCCGCGTACTTCTCCGCGTCGCCCTCGCCTGAGCTGTTCTCAGTGAGCGGGCGGCCGTTGGCGTCGGAGCAGTACTTCGCGAACCACTCCTCGACCTCATCGACGGTCATGCCCACGAAAAGGCGCTGGAAAGCATCCATCTGCTCGTGCCAGGTGCCGGTACCCATGACGTAGTCATCGCCCCTGTCGCGCTTGGTGGTCCAGCCTGCGACCTCCTCGGTGAACTGCTCCTCCGTGTCCGGGGTCGTTCCGTCCACCACGGCGTCGTGGTTCGAGTCGTTGTTGTAGCCGCCCTGGCCGGGCCAGCCGCTGAAGTGCGGCATGGACGCGCCGTCGTAGTTCGGCGTGGCGTACTCGAGCTGGTCGACGTAGATGGAGAGGATCTTGCCCTCGCCGTCGAACACGACGTTGGCAAAGACCTGGTTGATGCTGTAAACGGGCGTACCCGTATCGTCGGAGCCGGGACCCATGCGCACGGTGTTGGAGAGTCCAAAGCCCTGATAGGCCTCAGCTGCGGTCTGCGCAGCCTGAGTCGGCTCAGGAGTGGTCTCCGGCTCGGGCTCGGGGCTGGTGCCGGATATGGCGTTCTTGACGGCGTTGATGATGCCGTTGCTGGTGTAGGTCGCGCCGGAGACGACGTCCACGTCCGGCGAGTTCGCCGCGACGATGGCCGCAGGTATCTGCTCGAGCGCCGCGCCCGCTATCTCGGGCGTATCGCTGTTCGACACGACCTCGACCGCGGTGATAGTGTCGCCGTCCATGGTGACGGAGACCGTGATGGGACCCATGAAGCCGTCGGCCGTGCCGGTGAGCGCTCCGCCGGCGCTGCCCGCGCTCTCCAGCGCGTTCTTGACGGCGTTGATGATACCGTTGCTGGTGTAGGTCGCACCGGAGACGATATCGACGTCGGCAGAGTTCGCCGCGACGATGGCGGCCGGGATCTGCTCGAGCGCCGCGCCCGCTATCTCGGGCGTCTCGCTGTTGGAGACCACCTCGACTGCGGCGATCTTGTCGCCGTCCATGGTGACGGAGACAGTGATGGGGCCGCCGAAGCCGTCGGCCGTGCCGGTGAGCACGCCGGCCGCGCCGGCCTCCTGCACGTACTTGCTCGCCGCATTGACGCAGGCGACGACGGCAGAGGAGCTTATCGTGGCGCCGGTGACGGCGTCGATGTTGCTGTTCACGGCGAGGTCGCCCTTGGAGTTCATGAGGCCAACGAGGAAGTAGAGGTCGTCCTGCACTCCGAGGCCAAGGCCGTAGGTGTCGTGGATATCGCGGACGGTGTAGCCCTTGACCACGCCGTCATTGTCGACGGCGACGAGAAGCTTGATCTCGTCCACATAGCCGTTCGTGGTCATGGCTAGGACGTAGCCGCCCTCGCCCTTGTAGACGTTGGTGATCTTCGAGTCGGCGCCATTGTATTCGATCTCCTCGAACTCGCCGCCGCCGGGCAGCAGGTAGGAGATCATCTCGTTGAGCTCAGTCTCAGCGTTGGACACCGCGGTGCCGGCCAGGCCGGCGCTCGCCGCCGTGAGTATGATCGCGCAGACCAGGATTACGGCAACGGGGATAAGCAGTTTCTTCATGCCCTCGGTCATTTCCCGGCACCCCCTTTCGCCACACCGAAGCGTTTCACAGGCACTGCCTTGTCAAGCGCCCAGGCGCAGGCGTTCATGATGAGGATAGCGTAGGTCACGCCCTCCGGGAAGAGCCCGAAGTAGCGGAAGATGACGGTCAGCACGCCGCAGCCCAGGCCGTAGACCAGCTGCGCGGCGGGCAGGGCCGGGCTCGTGACGTAGTCGGTGGCCATGAAGATGGCGCCGAGCATGACGCCGCCGCCCATGACGCTGTAGAGCATCCAGAGGAAGGCGTCGTCGCCCTTGTTGAACACGAGCGTCAGCACGGCGACCGCTCCTATGTAGGCGACGGGGATGCGCCAGCTGATGACCTTGCGCCAGAGCAGGTATACAAGGCCGATGAGCAGGACCAGGGTGCAGACCTCGCCGATGCAGCCGCCGATCCTGCCGAGGAACATGTCGAGGAGGCTCGCATCCGGCAGCGCGGGCCGCGCCATCGTCTGGAGCGGGGTGCTGGAGGAGACGATGTCCACCGCGCCGAAGTTGAAGGCGGGGACGGCCTCGGTCGTATACCGGGTGATGGTAGCGGGCCAGAAGAGCATGATGACGGCCCTGCCGCCCAGTGCGGGATTGAATACGTTCTGGCCCAGGCCGCCCATGAAGCCCTTGACGACGATGATCGCAAAGGCGTCGCCTACCAGCACGACCCAGTAGGGGCAGCTGGCGGGCAGCGAGAAGGCCAGCAGCACGCCGGTGACGACGGCAGAAAGGTCGCCCACGGTGGGCTTTTTCCTCATGACGAGGTTCACGATCAGCTCCGCCACGACGCAACCAGCCGCCGAGATGACGGTCAGCACGAGCGCGCGCAGGCCGAAGAGCACGACCCCGGCGATGAGCGCGGGGACGAGGGCTATGAGCACGTCCAGCATCGTCCGCTGCGTAGTGTCGCCGCTGCGGATGTGGGGTGCGGAGGTCACGATAAGGTTCATTACCTCTTTCCCTCCTTCAGCAGTTTCTTGCCCGCCTTGAAGGTCTCGACCAGGGGCAGGCGTCCCGGACAGACGTAGGCACAGCAGCCGCAGTCCATGCAGTCCTCAAGGTTGAGGCGCTGCAGCTCGGCCTTGTCCCCGGCCAGCACATAGCGGTACATGTTGAGCGGCTGCAGGCCCATCGGGCAGGCGGCCAGGCACTTGCCGCAGCGTATGCAGGTGGGGTCCTCGGCGGCGGGGGCCGCGTCCACCATGCAGAGCACGGCGTTCGTTCCCTTCACGACGGGGACAGAGAGGTCTCCCTGCGCCGTACCCATCATCGGGCCGCCGCAGATGACCTTGCAGGTCTCTTCCTTCACGCCGCCGGCGGCCTCGAGGAGCTCGCCTATCGGCGTGCCGACGCGGACTATCATATTCTTCGGCTCGACGGCGCCCTCGCCCGTCACCGTGACGACCTTCTCAGTTATGGGCAGGCCCTCGTACACGGCGCGGCAGATGGAGTACACCGTCGTGACGTTGAAGAGCGCGCCGGTCCTGGCGCCGGGAGCGACTTCGCGTCCGGTCACGGCGAGAATTATCTGCTTCTTGGCGCCCTGGGGGTAGCGGGTCGGCAGGGCGCGGACCTCTATGTCCTCGTTGCCGCCCAGCTTGGAGCGCAGGGCCTCGATAGCCTCGGGCTTGTTGTCCTCCACGGCGATGACCGTGTGCTTCGCGCCGATGACATCCGCAAGAATGCGTGCGCCCAGGATGACCTTCTCAGGCCAGGTGCACATCACCGTATCGTCGGAGGTGATGTAGGGCTCGCACTCGCAGGCGTTTATTATCATCGTATCGGTCTTGCCCGCAGTGGAGAGGATCTTGGAGTTCGTGGGGTAGGCCGCGCCGCCCATGCCGCATATGCCCGCCTCACGGACTATCGCCGCCAGCTCAGCGGGTGTCATGCCCTTGTGCGTTGCACGGGGCTTTATCGCCGGGTCTGGCGTATCCTTGCCGTCGCTGTCTATGACAACGCAGACGGACTTTCTTCCGCCGGGTATCGGCAGCTGCTCCACCGCCGCCACGGTGCCGGACACCGAGGCGTGCACCGGGGAGCAGACGCCCTCGCCGTCGCCTATCTTCTGACCCAGCTTCACCGTGTCGCCCACCTTCACCAGAGGGCTGCAGGGCGCGCCGATGTGCTGGGACATGGGTATGATGACCCTCGAAGGCGCCGGCGCCGGCACAGGAGCTCCGCCCCGCGACAGCGCCTTGCCGTCGTTGGGATGGATCCCGCCCCTGAAAAGCTGCTTCATACTTTCACCTCTCTACTCATATTTGACATTTTCCTACTCTTTTATCAGCTCTGCAAAGCCCGGGCTGTACAGCACTTCCCCGTCCGCCGCGACCCACATGGCCTCGGCCCCGAACTCGTCCAGAAGCGCCTGGCCCTCCGCCTGAGTCATGGTGAAGAGGCTCGTCGAGAGCGCGTCCGCCAGGCCCGAATCCTCGCAGACTATCGTCACGGAACGCCAGCGGTCCGCGGGAAACAGCGTGTCCGGGTCTATGATGTGGTGGTATTTTACGCCGTCCACATAGTAGTAGCGCTGGTAATCCCCGCTCGTCACGACGGAGCCGCCCGAGGCGTAGAGCGTGTGGAGATAGTCCTCCGTCCCGCCGTCCGGGTCCTGTACGCCGACCACCCAGGGCGTGCCGTCCGGCTTCGGCCCCGTGGCCCGCACGTTCCCGCCGACGCTGACCAGGTAGCCCTCTGGCAGGCCTTTGCAGACCTGTTCCGTAGCGTAGCCCTTGGCCACCGCGCCGACGTCCAGCCGCGTCTCGGGGTCCGTTATTTCCACCGTCCCCGCCTCGGCGTCTATCACCACCGCGTCAAAGTCGCAGTGCTCCGCGGCTGCCTCGAGCGCAGCCTGGTCCGGGAGCTCCCCGTCCTCGGAGAATTCCCCGGCCTCGCGCGCATCGTGCCAGAGCTTCAGCACGCCGCCCATGGCGACGTCCAGCTTGCCGCCCGTCGCGTCGTACATCTCGCGGCAGAACAGCAGCAGGTCTATTATCCTCTCGTCGACCTCGACGGGACCCTGCCCCGCCGCGTCGTTTATCGTCTTTACGTTGTTTATGCCCTCGTACTCGTCGTAGATATCGTAGAGCCGGTGGTACTCCTCCAGCCCCGCCTTCAGTTCTTCGGCTACGGCGCGAAATTCCTCCTCCGACTCCGCGTAGCCGACCACGGTCGTCACGGTGTCGAAAAGCTCGAGAAAGCTCGCCTGATATCTCGTGAGCTCCGGCTCCGCCGTCTCAGACGGCTGCCCCACGTCTATTATCTGCGTCGTGGAGCAGCCGGTGAGCGTCAGCAGCGCCAGAGAGAGCGCCGCGAGGCGCAGCAGAACATTGCCGCGCCGCGCCCGCGGACTTCTCAGCCTTGGCATATATACTATTACTTGATAACCGCGATGAAGGCACCGACGGCCATGGTGCAGCCTGCGGTGAGGTCGGCATCAGTCGGGTGAGTGGCCTCGTCAACGGCAATGCCGGCGACGTCGGCAGGAGTCTTTCCGGTGACGTACTCGCAGAAGGCCCAAGCCTGCTCATCCCACTCAGCCTTTATCGGGCTGGCCTTGCGCATGTCGTAGGCATCGTCCAGCACGAGCTTGGAGTCGTAGGACGTGCCGACCTCGGAGGCGATCTCGCCCGCCGCGGTGACGGCTATCTTGGCCTGGACGCAGTCGAGGTAGCAGCTGGTGATGACGCCGCTGGCGTCGAGCGTATAGGCGCCCACGGTCACATCCGCCTGGGCGGTGCCGTTGCCGTCGGCGGAGGCGGCCTTGGAGCTGTCGGAGACTATGGCGTTGCAGTTCATGTACAGGGTGTCGTCCACGCCCGCGCCGAGGACCTTCGCGTTGGCGACGGCGTTCTCGATTGCGGTGATGATCTCAGCTATGTTCATGGTGCAGCCGGTGGTGATGTCGGCGTCGGTGGGCTTGCCGCCGTCGTCAAGAGCGATGCCCTTGACCTCGTCGATGGTCTTGCCGGTGACATAGTCGGCAAGGAAGTTCGCCTGCTCGTCCCACTCGGCCTTTATCGGGCTGGCCTTGCGCATGTCGTAGGCGTCGTCGAGGACGATCTTGGAGTCAAAAGCGGTGTTGGCCGGGGTGACGATCTCTCCGGCGGCGCTTATCTCTATCTTGGTCTGGACGCAGTCGATAAGGCAGTCCTGGATGACGCCGTCGCCGTCCACGAGAACGGCCACAAAGGTCGTGTCGGCCTGGGCCACACCGTTGGCCTCAGCCGTCGCGGCCTTGGAGCTGCTGGAGACCACGCTCACCAGCGCGAGGCCGGTCTTGAGCTGACCCTCGGGCAGCGGGGTGTCGTCAACGACCGGAGCCGGCGTGTCGGCGGGAGGATCAGTCGGGACGACTTCGGGGGTCGGGGTAGCGTCGGGGGTGTCGTCTTCGCCGCCCATGTTGACTATAATAGTCGTCTGGCCGCAGCCCGCCAGAAGCCCCAGGCAAAGGATCGCGGCGAGGAGAATCGCAAACAGTTTCTTCATTTTCCTACCTCCTGAATATGGATGGTTTTTATATCTGCCAGCCCCGCGCCCGGCGCGGAGCGTCAACAGCCCCGGTGCTCAAAATAGTCAAAAGAATAACAAGCCCAGACATAAACAAACAGGCGCGTCTAAAGTGTCCATTAATGCACGCTCATGCCGCGTCCGGCTGGAGTCTTTTTGAACTTTTTTCTCTTTTGCTTTTATTACTATATCGGATTTAGCCCATCCTGTAAAGGGGGAAGATACAAAAGCGGCATTTTCCTGGCACTGGATACAGGCATCCAGGCGCTTGCGATTTTGGGCGGAGGCTGGTATTATAGGTGTTATTCTAGACTGTGAGAGGTGCGCCATGACCGACATAGAGATAGCCCAGGCGGCAAAACCGCTGCCGATAATGGAAGTCGCCGCGAGAGCCGGCATTGACGAGAGCTTTGTGGAGTGCTACGGCAGGAGCAAGGCGAAGATAGACCCCGCCCTGCTCGATTCTCCGTGCAAGGACGGTAAGCTCGTCCTCGTCACGGCCATAAATCCCACGCCGGCGGGCGAGGGCAAGACAACGACGACCGTCGGTCTTGCGGATGCGCTCAGGAAAATAGGCAAGCGCTCCGTGGTGGCCCTGCGCGAGCCCTCGCTAGGCCCGGTGTTTGGCATCAAGGGCGGGGCCGCGGGCGGCGGCTATGCCCAGGTCATCCCGATGGAGGACATAAATCTCCACTTCACCGGCGATTTCCATGCCATAGGCGCGGCGAACAACCTGCTCGCCGCCATGCTGGATAACCACATTTACCAGGGCAACGCCCTGAACATAGACCCGCGGCGCATCACCTGGCGCAGGGCTGTGGACATGAACGACCGCCAGCTGCGCTTCATAACGGACGGCCTGGGCGGCAGGGTCAACGGCGTACCCAGGGAGGACGGCTTCGACATCACCGTCGCCAGCGAGGTCATGGCCGTGCTCTGCCTCGCCTCGGGCATTGCTGACCTCAAGGCGCGGCTCGCGCGTATAGTCGTTGGCTACACCTACGACGAAAAGCCCGTCACAGCCGGACAGCTCGGCGCTGCGGGCGCCATGGCAGCGCTCCTAAAGGACGCGATAAAGCCCAACCTGGTCCAGACGTTGGAGGGTACCCCGGCCTTCGTACACGGCGGCCCCTTTGCGAACATCGCCCACGGCTGCAACAGCGTCACGGCGACGCGCATGGCCCTGCGCCTGGGCGAATACGCCGTCACGGAGGCGGGCTTCGGCGCGGACCTGGGCGCGGAGAAGTTTTTCGATATAAAGTGCCGCATGTCCGGGCTGCGCCCCTCGGCCGTCGTAGTGGTGGCCACGGTCAGGGCTCTCAAGCACCACGGCGGCGCGGCCAAGGCCGAGCTGGACAAGGAGAACCTTGAGGCGCTGGAGCGCGGCCTGCCGAATCTGCTGCGGCACGTGGAGAACATAAAGACCGTATACGGCCTGCCCTGCGTCGTGGCCATAAACCGCTTCCCGGCAGACACGGAGGCGGAGCTCGCTCTGGTCTCGCGCCGCTGCCGCGAGCTGGGCGTGAACGCCGCTCTGTCCGAGGTTTGGGGCAAAGGCGGCGAGGGCGGCGTAGAGCTCGCGCGAGAGGTCGTGCGCCTCTGCGAGGAGCCGAACGATTTCCGCTTCGCCTACCCGGACGAGCTGGACATCCGCAGCAAGATCGAGGCGATCGCCAAGAAAGTATACCGCGCCGGCGCCGTGAACTTCACCGGCCCGGCAGAAAAAGAGCTCAAACAGCTGGAGGCGCTGGGCTTCGGCGCCCTGCCGGTCTGCATGGCCAAGACGCAGTATTCGTTCTCTGACGACGCATCGAAGCTCGGCGCGCCCGAGGACTTCACGCTGACGGTGCGGAAGCTCAAGGTCTCGGCCGGCGCGGGTTTCATCGTTGCCCTTACAGGGGATATCATGACGATGCCCGGCCTGCCCAAGTCCCCCGCAGCGGAGCGGATAGACGTGGACGAAACGGGCAAGATCTCGGGTCTGTTTTGAACCTCGAGCTTTTTGCTTGCGTTTTTCACAATATTGTTGTAAAGTAAGTTAAAAGGAGTGGACTGCCGTGTTCGAGCTCATACGCGCCGGTGAATGCAGTTATTACATCGACTGTCCCGCCAAGATGGGGCTTTATCAGGCTTCCGACAGCGAGGTCTACCTTATTGACAGCGGCAACGACAAGGACGCAGGCCGTAAAGTCCGCCAGATCCTGGACAGGAACGGCTGGAAGCTCCTCGGCATTTTGGTAACACACTCCAATGCAGACCACATCGGCGGTTGCCAGTACCTCCAGAAGCAGACGGGATGCCGCATATTCGCACCAGGGATAGAGGCCGCGTTCACGCGGCACCCGGTGCTGGAGCCCGCCTTTCTCTACGGAGGTTTCCCTCCGAAGCCGCTGAGGCATAAGTTCATGATGGCGCAGCCTTCACCAGCCGTGGATTTGAACTCGGAGGGCTTCCCCGCCGAGCTGGAGGTCTTGCCCCTGCCCGGGCATTTCTTTGACATGGTGGGCTATAAGACCCCGGACGGGACTGCGTTCATAGCCGACTGTCTCTCCAGCGCTGCCACTCTGGAGAAATACGGCTTTCCCTTCATCTACGACGTCGCCGCCTACCTCGAAACGCTCAGGAAGCTGCCGGAGCTCGGCGCGAAGATGTACGTACCCGCACACGCGGAGGCCACGGAGGACATCGCCCCCCTGGCCGAGCTGAACATCCGGCACGTGGAGTCCCTGTGCGAGACTGTGCTCGGTTTCTGTGCGGAGCCTCGCGGATTTGAGGAGATATTGAAACTCTCGTTTGACAGCTGCCGCCTGCAGCTCACGTTGGAGCAATACGTCCTTGTGGGAAGCACCATCAAGTCCATTTTGGCCTGGCTTTTGGACAGCGGCGCAGTCGAAACCGTCATAGAATCCAACCGCCTGCTTTGGCGCAGGAAATAGTGATAAAGTCACTGATGCTTTACCCCGCCCGTGTTACTATCGCATCAACAAAGAGAACACGGGAGGAATAAAAAATGTCAGCTGTAAGGATAACCTCATCGAACTACGCCGGGCTTGTGATGGCCAGCGAAAAGCCGGTCCTGTTGGACTTCTGGGCCTCATGGTGCGGTCCCTGCCGCATGGTATCCCCTGTGGTGGACGAGATCGCCGCGGAGCGGGACGACCTGCTCGTAGGCAAGGTCAATGTGGACGAAGAACCCGAGCTTGCCTCTGCCTTCAACATAAGCAGTATACCGACCCTTGTCGTCCTGAAAGACGGCAAAGTGGTCAACCGGGCGACGGGCGCGAGACCCAAATCGAGCATTCTGTCCCTGGTCAAATAACTAACTTTGTATTACTCTCTCCCTTCCAAATCCAAACCTGCGGTGCAGAAGAAGATGGCGTGCGCGAAAGCGCCGCCATCTTTTTATGTTCTGGCCTTTCCACGAATCATATTCAAAAAATGGGCGTCGTCATTGCAAAAGGTGCCAGCACAGCCCCGGACGGCGCGGTTGACAACGCCGGCGATGTATTATATCATTTTTATATTGTAAACAACACCAGGACCCAAGAGGTGATACAACATGAAACACAGGCGTATGCAACGCGCGCTTACTCTGCTCCTGGTCGCGGCGCTCCTGGCGCTCTCGGGCTGCGCCTCAACTCAGGAGCAGCGCAGGGGTACTGACGGCGGCAAGACCTCGGTGATCCTCGCCACCTCGGGCGAGCCATTTCGCTTCTATGCTCTCTCCGATGAGGGCTGCGCCGGGGACGACAACCTGGTCCTCTCCAACGTATACGATTGCCTGACTTTTCTGGAGGCGGACGGCAGTATCTCGCCCGGCCTGGCTGAGAGCTGGGAGCTCTCCGAGGACGGACTGTGCTACACCTTCCACCTGCGCAAGGGAGTGAAATTCCAGAACGGCTACGACTTCAGCGCCGAGGACGTCAAGTTCACCTTCGACAAAGGCGCGGCCGGCCCGCTAGGCTCCGCCCTCTTCGTGAACTACAAGAGCTGCGAGATCGTGGACGACTACACCGTGAAGATCTACCTGACCTCGCCCTACGCCGGCTTCCTCTACGGCGTGGCCTCCCGCCTCGGCGGCATCTGCAGCAAGGCCTATTATGAGGAAGTAGGGGATGAGGGCTACCTGGAAGCCCCCGTCGGCACCGGCCCCTACCGCCTGGTCGAGGCCATCGGCGGGGAGAAGATCGTCCTTGAGGCCTTCGACGACTACTGGCGGGGCGAGCCCGCCATAAAGACCGTCGTCATCGCCATCGTCCCCAACGTCTCTACCCAGATGATAGGCCTTGAAAACGGGGACTACGACGCCGTGCGCAACCCGCCCATCGACGCCTGCCTCCACCTCGAGGGCAAGGAGGGCCTGGCTTGGGACAGGACGGACTCGACGGCGCGCATCACCCTCTATATCGCCACCTGGAACGGGCGCGTGGGCGAGGACATCAACTTCCGCCGCGCCATCCAGTGCGGAATAAACAAAGAGGAGGTAAACGTAGGCGTCAACAGCGGCTGCGCCACTATTCTGGACATCGACATGTGCCCGATGTACGGAGGCTACCCCACAGAGGGCATAATCACCGTGGACTACGATAGGGACAAGGCCCTCGAATACCTTGCCGCCTCCGACTACAACGGCGAAACCTTCGACATTCTGGTGAAGAGCGGCACCGGTGAGGAGACCTCCGCAAAGATCATCCAGTCCCAGCTCATAGAGCTCGGCATAAACGCCACGGTCACCGCCGTGGACAACACCACCTATTCGGACCTCCAGTACAGCGGCAACTTCGACGCCGTCATACGCGAACAGCTCAGTTCCATGGTGGATGCGGACGGCGCCTCGACATATTTCAACACCACTCCCGGCTTCACCTACACCAAAAACTGCAAGTATCCCTTGGCGGATGTCATCTATCCCCTGTTCGTCCAGGGCCGGGAGGAGCAGGGTGAGGACCGCCTGCCCTACTACGTAGAGGCCTGCAATATCATCACGGAGGAGGCCTACCTCGTCCCGCTCTACAACGGCATAGTCGCCGTGGCCTACAGCTCGAATTTGGAGGGCGTGGAGGCGCACTGCCTGGGGACCTACAACTTCTACCACTGGAGCTGGCGATGACCAAGAGGCAAAGGAGCGAACTATGTATCTTTTGAAATACACGATAAAACGGCTGCTCATGCTTATCCCGGTCATACTCGGCGTCACGCTGATACTCTATTACGTCATGGCACTCTCTCCTGGGAATCCAGCCCTGCAGATCCTGGGCGCGGACGCTTCGGAAGAGCAGGTCGCCGCGCTGGAGCATGAGATGGGCCTGGATCTGCCCATCATAGTGCAATATGTGCGCTATATACTAGACGTCGTCCGTCTGAACTTCGGCAGCTCCTGGGTCACCGGCTACGATGTGCTCGAGAGCTTCATGCAGAGGCTGCCGGATACGGTCATGCTGGCCTTCGTCGCTACGCTATGGGCTGTCGCCCTGGGCATACCGATAGGCATTTACTCCGCAGTAAAACAATACAGCGTATTCGACTACGGCGGCATGGTGCTCGCCATGCTGCTCTTCGCCATGCCCTCCTTCTGGCTGGCGATACTCTGTCAGATCCTGTTCTGCCTCGTGCTGCACTGGCTGCCGGCGACGGGCGTCGGCTCTCTGAGGCACTTCATTCTGCCCGCGCTCGTGCTGGGGGCGAACACCCTCGCCTCCATGATCCGCATGAGCAGGACGAGTATGCTGGACGTCCTCCGCCAGGACTTCATCAGGACGGCAAGGGCAAAAGGCGCCTCCAGGCGCTCAGCCATACTGCACCACGCCGTCGGCAACAGTCTGGTCCCTGTCATCACGCAGGTGGGCATCAGCTTTGCCGGCTGCATGGGCGGCGCCATAGTGACGGAAACCATCTTCACCATCCCGGGCATAGGCTCAATGCTCATAAACGCGGTGAAATCCAGAGACATCCCCGTCGTCATGGGTACGGTCATTCTCGTGGCTATCATCGTAGGCGTCATCAACCTGATCGTGGACCTGGTCTGTGCAAAGGTAGACCCGCGCATAGACCTCGCCGTCTAGGAGGTGCGCATGGAAAAGAGGGAAAAACATCTGCAGCGCAGCAGCTGGCAGCTGGCCGCAGCGCGCTTCGCCAGGAACAAGCTGGCAATGGCTGGAGTCGTGCTTCTGGGGATCATGATCCTTGCCGTGCTCCTGGCGCCGCTCTATATGTCCTACAGCGATATGATACACGAGGATGTTTTCAACAAGCTGCGCAGCCCCTGCGCAGAACACCCCCTGGGTACGGACGAGTTCGGAAGGGACCTGCTGGCACGCATACTCTACGGCGGGCGCATCTCGCTCTTCGGCGGCATAGCGACGATAGCCATAGCCTTCGTCGCAGGCTGCATCATAGGCGGCGCGGCGGGCTATTTCGGCGGGCGGACGGACACCCTGCTCATGCGACTCATCGACATGCTCATGGCCATACCTCCCGTGCTTCTGGCCATGGCCATTCTCACCGCCCTGGGCAACGGACTCGTAAACCTCATAATTTCGCTCGCTATAAGCCAGATACCGCGCTTTGCCCGCGTCGTGCGCTCCGCCGTACTCACGCTGCGCGGACACGAGTACGTCGAGGCCGCGCGATGCTTTGGCTGCAGCTCCATGAAGATAATCGCCAGGCACATCCTGCCCAATGGCATAGGCCCCATAGTCGTCTCCGCAACGCTGACGCTGGGCCAGATAATACTCAGCATCTCCTCCATGGGCTTCCTTGGTCTGGGCGTGGCCTCGCCAACTCCGGAGTGGGGAACCATCATCTCCGAGAACATGCTGAACATACGTTATTACCCCTACCTCGGCATCGCGCCGGCCGCCTGCATCTGCCTGGCCGTCATGGCCGTGAACTTCATAGGGGATGGGCTGAGGGACGCCTTTGACCCCAGGAATTGAGAGGGACGAGGATGGAAGAGAAAAAAATCGAGGGCGCTTCCGCCCCCCTGCTGGAGATCGAGGACCTGCACGTTCACTACAAGGCGCGCGGCAAGGTCGTATACGCGCTCAACGGACTCAACTTGAAGGTGGAGCGCGGAGAGAAGCTGGGCCTCGTCGGCGAGACCGGCGCCGGAAAGACGACGATGGCCCTGTCCATCCTGCGCCTGCTGCCGGAAAAGGTCGGCGAGATCGTGTCCGGCGGGATAAGATACGACGGGGACGACCTGCTCGCCCAGAGCGAGGCGTATATGCTCGGCCTGCGCGGCAAGCGGGTGTCCATGATCTTTCAGGACCCTATGACCAGTCTCAACCCGACCAAAACCGTCGGCGCGCAGATAGTGGAGGTCCTGGACCTGCACTGTCCCGAGCTGTCCAGGCAGGAGAAGAGCGCCCGGGTAGACAAGATGCTGTCCTTGGTCGGCATCCCTGCGGAGCGGAAGGACGAATTCCCCTACCAGTTTTCCGGAGGTATGAAGCAGCGTATCGTCATAGCCATGGCGCTCATAGCTGAGCCGGAGCTGCTTCTCGCCGACGAACCAACTACAGCTCTGGACGTGACGATACAGGCGCAGATACTGGAGATGATGCGCCGGCTGAAAGAAGAGCTGAATACGGCGGTGATCCTCATAACGCACGACCTGGGCGTGGTCGCGGAGTTCTGCGACAGGGTCGCCGTGATGTACGGCGGCCGGATTGTGGAACAGGGCAGTGTGGAGCAGGTATTTGCCCGCGGCGAGAATCACCCGTATACGCTCGGGCTCATGAACTGCATCCCAGACCTCGAAAGCACTGCGGCGCGGCTGGAGCCCATCCCCGGCCAGATGGCTGATCCGACGGTCCAACCGCAGGGCTGCCACTTTGCCGAACGCTGCCCGCGCTGCATGGACATCTGCCGCGAACGTGAGCCGGAGGCATATGAGCGCGACGGGCATCAGATATTCTGCCATCTCTTTGGCGGTCAGGAGGGATAGAATGGATACTCCGCTGGTGGAGACCGTGGGTCTGACCAAACATTTCAAAACGCCGCACGGCCTGCTGCACGCCATAGACAAAGTGGACCTGAAGATAGGCCCCTGCCGGACTCTTGGCGTGGTGGGTGAATCCGGCTGCGGGAAATCCACTCTGGGCAGGACGGTGCTGGGCCTGCAGGCCCCGACCTCCGGCGAGGTATACTTCGAGGGCAAGAGCATACTCGGGTATAGGCGAAAGCAGATGAAGGCCGTACACCGGGACATGCAGATGATCTTTCAGGACCCGTACAGCTCTCTGGACCCGAGAATGTCTATATTCGACCTCATAGCGGAGCCGCTGCGGGAGCTCTGCGGCCGCGAGCTCAGCCGGGCCGAGGTCCAGGAGCGGGTGCTGGACATCATGGAGCTCTGCGGCCTGCCGCGCCGCTACGCGAACAGCTACCCGCACGAGCTGGACGGCGGGCGCAGACAGAGGGTGGGCCTGGCACGGGCAATGGTCATAGAGCCCAAGTTCATCGTCTGCGACGAGCCGGTG
This sequence comes from Clostridiales bacterium, assembly GCA_004553625.1. GTDB lineage: Bacteria > Bacillota > Clostridia > Oscillospirales > Oscillospiraceae > Scatomorpha > Scatomorpha merdavium. The sequence continues at coordinate 139,749 of SFKX01000003.1, forward strand.
TCGGCGCTGGACGTGTCGATTCAGGCTCAGATTCTGAACCTGCTGATGGACCTGCAGGAGGAGTGCGGGCTGTCCTATATGTTCATAACGCACGACCTCTGCGTGGTCCGGCATATAAGCGACGATATAATGGTCATGTATATGGGAGAAGTGGTGGAACAGGCGCCGAAGGACGAGCTTTTCCGCGCTCCGCAGCACCCGTATACGCGGGCTCTGCTCTCCGCAATACCGACAACAGACCTGAGCAGGAGAGACAGGCCGCGCCATATGCTGAGCGGGGAGGTATCCTCGCCCATAGACCCGCCGCCTGGCTGCCGCTTCGCTCCGCGCTGCCCCTATGCGGAGGAGCGCTGCAAGGCCGAGTGCGGGCTCCGTGAGCTCTCCCCCGGTCACTTCACCGCCTGCCGTCTGGCCTGAGTGCGGCAAAATCCAAAAGATAAAAACGCCGCCGGCTCTGCATCCTGCAGAACCGGCGGTTTTTCTCGTCTTGGCCCTTTTCTCAGCGCTCGAAGCGGTTGCCTATCCACATGCCCAGCGCTCCGCCCAGAGCCATGAGCGGGACGGTCTGGTGCAGCAGCGCGCCTATGAGCGCGCCCAGGCCGAGGCCTATCAGTATCCCGGCCGCATACCAGGTCCTGTTCGGCTTGACGTCCTCGTCGTCGGATTCGAACATCCGTTCCCAATACTTCTTGTTGTATTCAAACATAGGAACTCACCTCTGTCCCGCTCCGTGCCGGCACGCAGATCAAAGCGCGCCGACCAGCTTCCACCAAGGCACTACTATCACTACCACGAACACCAGGTACAGCACGAACTTCAGCGTATTGACCTTCATAAAGTCCTTCATCGACCAGAAACCGTATGCGAAGAACAGCAGCGAAGGTCCGCTCTCGTAGGGCAGGAGGATGTAGTCCGTGGACTGGACGAGCGTGTACGCCGCGGACAGGGGGTTTATGCCTATGTTCACAGCCAGGCTCGCCAGAGGCACGGCAAGCGCCGCCATGATGCCCAGCGGGGTCATTATGAAGTTTGCAATGTAGCAGAGCAGTATGATCCCGAGTATCGCCACGGTCGGGCTGACGCCCGCCAGCATCGGAGAGAGCGAGCTCACGATCAGGTCGCCCAGGCCGAGATATACGCCCACGGTGCCGAGACCCAGAAACGCCACCGTCAGGAAGGTCATGCCCATGTCCACGCTCTTTATGGACTTGGAAGTCGCAACCTCTATCCCGGGGAAGAAGTATATGAAGGGAGCAACCATGAAAGCGTAGTTCATGTTCCAGCCGGTGAAGCCGCAGGCGATGATGTACGCAACTATGATGACGGTGACGACCGCGGCCTTTTTCTCGCGCTTGGAATCCCTGAACCGGCCGAGAGCGGCATACTGCTGCTTGATCTCGTCGAGGGAGCCCAGGGGCTTCATGTTCTTGGTCTTGTAAAGCTTAGTGAGGATGAACACAAAGAGCAGTGCGAACAGCACGTGCGGGAGGTTGTGGAACATGTATTCGCCCACACTGAAGTTGAAGTCCTCAACCACCTGCTTGAACCCGGTTATGACAACGCCGCTGGCACCGGGCGCGTAGATGAAGTTCCGGCAGCCCACAACGCCAGTCAGGCCGACGATCATGATGATCGAGCCCTCCTTGGAGTTCGGCTTCAGCTGCAGGGAGCGGCAGACGCCCACCACGAGTATCGCCGCAAGCGCAAATGCGTTGCAGAAGGTAACGACGGCCGCCAGGACCGTGCCGACGTAAACGCCCCACACGATTCCTGTGAAGCTGCCTCCCAGTTTTATGACCGCGCCGTAGGCGATGCGCTTGATGAGGCCGCACTCGTCCAGCGCGGCGGCCATGACAAAGCAGCCCACCAGCGTATACGCCATCTCCTGGGTCCAGCAGCCGAACGCCACCTCAAGAGGTGCGACGCCGCAGACGTAATAGAGCACAGATACCAGCACGCCGGGTATGAGCGGGTTGAACAGGTCGAAGGCCACCGCCAGTATCATCCACAGTGTTATCGCCAGATAGGTGCGTATGGGTACGGTAAATACCTCGCTCGTCGGCAGAAAGAGCAGGGCTATGGGCAGCGCGAAGGTGATGACCCACGTGGCTATGCTTGCCTGCCGCCCGTCAACGGTGATTTTCTTTAGCATCGAATTTTCCTCCCCGATGTCAGCTTTCGGTCTTGTCCATGACTGCTACCAGCCGCTTGGTGAGGCCACCCTTCCTCAGTCTGTCCAAGCCGGCCGGGATCTCGTCAAATCCCACTTCCTCAACGCGCGGAACGAGCTTGCCCTCGGCGATCATCTCAAGGAGCTCCTCGATGTCCTCGCAGTCTCCGCCGCCGCTGCCTATGAGGGTCCTGCGGTGGTTGATTAGGTCGTAAGCGTTGCAGTACGAGGGCGTCGCCATCCCCACCAGGACGACACGGCCGTTGTCCGCAACGGCGTTTATGGCTTCGGCGGTCGTGGTCTCGCCGCCGGCGAGGTCTACTATCAGCTCGCAGCCGAACTGCTGCAGCTCGTGCGGGTGAGAGACCACGGCCTTTGCACCCAGCTCGAGCGCTATCTTCTGCGCCTCGGGGTTGCGCGTGGAGGCATAGACCTCCCCGCCCTTTATCACGGCCGCGCGGAGGCCCCACTGGCCCAGGCCGCCTATGCCGATTATCCCCGTCTTTGTGCCGGGCTTCATTCCTCCAGCCTTGACGATGGCGTGGTACGAGGTCATGCCTGCGTCCGTCGCCGCCGCCGCATAGGTAAAGGGGACGCCGTCCGGAATGTGTACGAGCCGCTCCTCGGGGGCGACGGCCTTCGTCGCGTAGGCACCGTCCCTGCCGAAGTAGCTCGGGTTCTGACCGCGGGAGTCCTTAGTCGGGCAGACTGCAACGCGGTCTCCCACCTTGAAGTTCTTGACCTCGGCGCCCACCGCGGATATGACGCCGGCAAACTCGTGTCCCAGATAGGTGTGCGGCCACACCAGCGCGCGCCAGGACTCATCGTCCAGCGCTCCGACGTCGCTGTGGCAGAGCCCGCAGGCCTTGACGTCTACCACCACCATGTCCGGTTCCGGCACCGGGTCCGGCTTCTCCACCAGGACCAGGGGCTTGTGCGTATCTTGGAATTCCCAGCCTATCATGAATAACGCCTCCCTTTCCCGCTCACATTACCGCCACAAGGCGCTTGAGCAATCCGCCCTTGCGAAGCCGCTCAAGACCCGCCGGGATCTCGTCAAAACTTATCTCCTCGATGTTCGGCACCAGCTTTCCGGAGGCTATGAGCTGCAGAAGAGCTTCGATATCCTCATTCGTGCCGCCGGCGCTGCCGATGAGCGTCCGCTTGTTCAGGATGAGGTCGTAGGCGCGGATGGGCGAGCGGGTCTTCATGCCCACGAGCACCACCTTGCCGTACTTCACAACGGAGTTTATGGCCTCTTGCGTGGTGGTCTCGCCGCCGGCGAAATCAACTATGATCTCGCAGCCGAAGGGAGCGAGCTCCTTCGGCGTCGTAACAGCAGCCTTGGCGCCCAGGGACAGGGCCAGCTGCTGCGCCTCTGGGTTGCGCGTGGCCACATAGACCTCGCCTCCGGCGAGCACCGCCTCGCGCACCGCCCACTGGCCCAGACCGCCTATGCCCACAAGGCCGATCTTCTGCCCCGGCTTGAGCCCGCCGTTCACCATGACCGCGTGGTACGAGGTCATGCCCGCGTCCGTCGCCGCCGCCGCATAGGTGAAAGGCACCCCGTCCGGGATGTGTATGAGCTTTTCCTCCGGCGCTATCGCCAAATTGGCATAGGCGCCGTCGCGCCCGCGGTAGCTCGGGTTCTGACCGCGGGAGTCCTTCGTCGGGCAGACCGCAACGCGGTCCCCCACCTTGAAATTCTTTACCTCGGCGCCCGCTTTGACTATGACGCCGGCAAACTCATGCCCCAGATAGGTGTGAGGACGCACCAGCTCCAGCCAGGCCTCGTCGTGCAGTACGCCGACGTCGCTGTGGCAGAGCCCGCAGGCTTTTACCTCTATGACCACCATATCCGGCTCCGGCACCGGGTCCGGCTTCTCCACCAGGACCAGGGGCTCGTGAGTCTTTACAAATTCCCATCCGATCATGTGCTGACCTCTCTTTCTTTTGAAGCCGTCCGGACCATCACTCCGGCTCTCTGACGAACACCCTGTATTCGGTGATCTTGCCCTCGGCGTTCGTCCGGCACACGCCTACGCATGGCAGGACGGTGTCTCCGCGGCGGACGTCGTAATACACCGCGTTCCCGTAGGCTGCGCCCAGGAACTTCACTTCCCAGGTCCCCGGCGCCGCGAACACTGCGGCCATGGCCTTGCGGTAGGCCTCCTGCCCCTCAACGATGAAGGGTGGCCGGCCCAGGTCCTGCCCGCCCCTGTCGTCAAAGACGAACTCGTCCGCGAACAGGCCGCACAGCGCGTCCAGGTCCTTCTCCGCGAGGTATTTGCAATACTCTTTCAGAGGATTCATGCTCTCGCTCCTTCCAAGTGATGCCTTGCGTCAGCGCCGCCCTGCGAGGCGGCGACGCACTCTCAAGCTCTCAGCGCGGCTCTGCCGCATTGTTATGTTAGTAACTTAACATATTCCCCCCACCGCCTGCTATTGTACAAACGGCAAAAGATAAGAGGGGTCAATATTGCAAAAATACAGTTGCGCTGAAGCATGAAAAATGAGATAATAAAGTTTAAAATGTCTTTAATAGGGGGCAATTTGCCCCAAATTCCCCCAAAAATAGCTCAAATTCGGAGGAAGCCATGCCAGCACTGCTAGACCTTATGAAAGCGGTCGGGAAAGAACCCGTCGCCTACAGAATTCACGCCGACGCCCTGGACTATACCTATACGAGCTTCATCCGGCCCGGGCAGCTGCCGCAGGCCGGGGTGCTGTATATATGCTCGGACGGCATTCCCGCAGCCTGCGTGTCCTTCTCGTCCTGCGGGCTCATCGTCCTGGGTGAAAACACGCCGCAGCAGTCCCTGGAGGAGCTCAGCTGCGAATATTGCCTTCTGCCTGAGTGCGACGCGGTGGAGCTGCTCTGCCGGCTCCAGGAGGCGATCATCTACGGGCAGAGCAAAAACCGGGTCCGGGAGCTTGCTCGGCGCCTTGTCGTGCAGAAGCCCGGCCTGGGGATAGTGGTGCGCAGGATATGCGAGATAATACAAAACCCCATCGCCGTATACGATTCCTCATATAATCTCCTGGCCATGGAGAGCATGGGCATGCCTGTTGAGAACAAGGTCTGGAACCTTGCCAAGACCAAGGGGAGCTTTCCGCCCGAGATCGTCGAGGAGTTCCGCGCCACGATAGGCGACAGGGATATCTCCCGCACGCCCTATCTCTGCACGACTCACGCCTGGACGGATACGCACTGCCTGGTCATGCAGCTGGTGTCGGACTCCGGCGTACTGCTGGGCAGCATCGCGGTTTACGAGTCGTTCAGAGCCTTCAGATATGACGACGTCAGCCTTATAGAAGAGGTCTCGCGGCTGCTGGCGGCATATCTCGCAGAGCGGAGCCCGGACAGCAGCGCCAAGCAGCGCTGTTCGGAGCTTCTCGAAAAGCTGCTGAACGGGTCCGGCGCAGAGCCCGCGGAGCTGGACAGGCTCATTAAATGCGGCGCTTGGGTGGAGCGCTCGTTCTACCGTCTGGGCTACATCCGCCTCTCAGGAGACCCGACGAAGCAGAGGCAGTGCGAATACTTCCGCCGGGTGCTGTCCGGGGCCTCGGAGGGCATCATAGGCGTCACCCGCAACAGAGATATCGTGCTGGTCATCTGCGCGGATGAGATGCAGCAGATGCACTCGCTCGTGGATGCTCTGCGCCCGCTGCTGGATAAGCACGGGCTCAGTATGTCCCTGAGCGGCTGCTTTCTCAATCTCCGTGACGTCCGGCGGATGTACCGGCTCGCGCTGGAGGCATTCGACACGGGCGAAAAGGTGCTCGGAAAGCAGGCTGTCTATTTTGTACAGGACGTCGCATTCTACAGCGCCGTCGACGGGCTAAGCTGTGAACAGGTCAGAAAGCTTTGCGAGGCGACGCCGTATTCGGTCATACAGGCCTACGACAGAGAACAGCAGACTAACTATTGTGAGACCCTGGTCGCATATTGCATGAACATGTTCCACACCGCGCAGACCGCCAACGAGCTCTTCATACACAAGAACTCGCTGCTCTACAGGCTTGGCCGCGTTGGGACCCTGTTCGGCCTGGACCTGAACGACTTTCACGATGTGTTCGAGTTCTACCGGGGATACAAGCTCTCCGTCTACCTCGAGCACCTGGAAAAGGAGCGCGGCGAGGCCCTGGACTGAACCTTTTAGGCCCGATATTAGTGCAAACACAAAAAGCCGCGGCCGTTTTATCGTGCCGAAAACACAATAGTCTTTTTCTTGACACACTGTTAGTATTATGGCATAAGCTCTCAGCCAATCCGGCGCCCGCTCGCAGCCGCTGCGAAGGCTCGTCCCGGGCCGCCTAGAAACAAGGAGTGCAACATGCCTTCACTATTTGAAGAATACAGCGTATCAAAGAACCTGACCCTCAAAAACCGCCTGGCCATGCTGCCTATGGGCAACGCCTGCATGAACCCCGACGGCTCTATCTCGGACAGGCAGATAGACTTTTATGAGGAACGCGCTAAGGGCGGCTTCGGCCTGCTCTTTCCCACGGCCTGCGTGGTGAACACGGACTTTGAGGACAACCCGCCCCCCTGTGTGCTCAAAAACTACCCCCAGAGCGTGCGCATCGGCCTTCTGGCGGACAGGATGCACATGTACGGCACAAAGCTGTGCGTACAGCTCTCCATGGGCCTGGGCCGTGTGTCCTCCGGCTCTCCGATCATCCCGCCCCACGCGCCGAGCAAGTCCCGCTCGTACTGGTTCCCTGACCTGGAGACCATCCCCTTCACGACTGATGAGATCTACAAGCTCATCCGCGACTTCGGCATCGCCGCGCGCTTTGCCAAGGCTGCAGGAGCGGACGCCGTCGAGCTGCACGCCTACGGCGGCTACATGATAGACCAGTTCCTTAGCCCGGACTGGAACCAGCGTGACGACGAGTTTGGCGGCACCTTCGACAAGCGCCTGCACATCGTCAGCGAGCTGCGCGATCAGGTCGTCAAAAACTGCGGCGCGGACTTCCCCATGCTCATCAAGATGACGCCGGATTACAGATGGAAAACCGGCGGACGCACCCTTGAAGAGGGCATCCGCCTGGCCAAGGAATTCGACAAGATGGGCTTTGCCATGATCCACCTCGAGATGGGTACCTATGAGAACTGGTACTACTCCGTGCCGACCATCTACCAGGAGGAAGGCTACAACCTCTATATGGCCCGCGCCCTGAAGGAAGCCGGCATCAAGACCCCGCTCATCTCCGGCGGCAAACTGCACCGCCCGGACTTTGCGCGCAAGGTCATAGAGGAAGGAGTCCTGGATATCGTCGGGCTCGGTCACCAGTGTTTCGCGGACCCGGAGTGGCCGAACAAGGTCCAGGACGGCCGCGAAGACGAGATCATCCCCTGCATTGGCTGCAACGAGTGCATCAAGGCCGGCACAACGAAGAAAAACACCCGCTGCGCGGTCAATCCCTTCGCGGTCGAGGAGCGGCGCTTCGCGCTCAGCCCCGCGCGGAAGGCTATGGACGTGCTGGTGGTCGGCGGCGGCCCCGGCGGTATAGAGGCGGCGCTCATCGCCAAGCAGCGCGGCTTTAATGTCGAACTCTGGGAGAAGTCGGACAAGCTCGGCGGCATTTTCCGGGCCGCAGGTGTCCCCGCCTTCAAGCACGAGATACCCTGGTATATAGAGTCCGTCACGCGCCGGCTGGAGCGCAGCGGCGTCAAGATAGTCTACAACAAGCGGGCCGACGCCGAGAGCATCATCGAGCGCGCGCCCGACGCGGTCATAATGGCCTACGGCGCGGAGCCGATCGTCCCCCCCGTCGAGGGCGTGGCCGGGAACGCCATGGTCCAGCCCGCCACGAAGGTGCTGCTGGAGGGTACCGATGCGCAGAGGGTGGTCATCCTCGGCGCCGGCGACGTCGGCTGCGAGACCGCTATGCATCTGGTCGACCTCGGCAAGGAGGTCACGGTGGTCGAGATGGGAGACAAGCCGCTTGCAAATTCCACGACGGCGCTGAACCAGCACCTGGCGCTCCGCGACCTGTTTGAGACCTATTCCGACAGGATAAGCGGCCACTACAGCTCCAAGCTGGTGCGGGCCGGAGAGGGCAGCGTGACCGTTGAGCACGCAGACGGCAGCCGCGTGGAGATAGACTGCGACCTGCTGGTGCTGGCCGTGGGCTTCAAGCCCGACCGCAGCCTGGCCAAGGCGGTCGCCGGCAAGGTCGGCAAGGTCATCTGCATAGGCAACACGCTCAAGCAGGGCATGGTCATAGATGCAGTTCACGGTGGCTTCCACGCCGCCCGTCTGCTGGAGGACCTGCGCGACATCCTCTGCTGAACCGCGAACAACAAAACGGCCCCGGGAGGCGAATGCCTCCCGGGGCTTCAACTTGTCGAAGAAGGCAAAGCCTTCTTCGACAAAGGGGATTACACTTCGCTGCGCGCCTCGCTTTGCTCGACACTCCGCTCCGCGAGAAGTATTTTCGGCGACGTACACGCCGCCGCCGAAAATGATCTCACTTTATTTCGCGGCTGCGGCCGCGAAACTCTGCGAGGCTTTTTCGACAGACTGCGGCCCCGGGAGGCGAATGCCTCCCGGGGCTTTTCATGTGTTCAGATGTTCAGCCGGCTCCGCGGCGCGGGCTCACAGCTCCAGGTATCTCTGCAGCATGGCAGCCGTCTGGGAGCGCAGAGCGCTGGAGCCTGGGCTCAAGAGGTCCTGAGCCGCACCCTCTATTATCCCGTTTTCGACGGCCCAAGCCATGGCCTTCGCCGCCCAAGTGCTGACCTCACCGGCGTCGGAATAGCCATCCAGGCTGTAGTCCGTCTCGGGAGAGCCGGAAAGTCGATAGAGCATCGCGGCAAGCTGCTCGCGCGTGACCGGCTCCTCGAGCGCCGTCCCGTCCGAAACGCCGCTCTCCTGCGCCCAGCCCACCGCCGCCGAGTACCAGCTGTCCCCCGTCGTCGTATCCACGCCGGCGCTCCGCGCCAAAACAGTTATCAGCATTGCCCGCGTCATCGTCCCATCCGGCGAGAAGCGCCCCTCGGAGGTGCCGTTAAACAGGCCGTTCGAGCAGACAAAGGCCACAGCGTCGTAGTACCAGGCGCCGGGCTCCACATCCTCGAAGCCCAGACCCGTTCCGTCAGCCTCCAGCGCGCGGATGGACCGCGTGAACACGTCCCCCACGTACAGCACGCCGCCCTCCGGCAGCAGCGCCCGGGGCGATACGGGCCAGTTGCCCTCTCCGTCGGGCTCCGCCAGAGTCGTGACCACACCGTCCCGCAGCAGGCGGACGGCTCCGTTGCCCGTGTCCGCTATATATACGCTGCCGTCCGGACCCACGGCCACACCCTGCGGTCCGGAAAAGCGCGCCTTGTCCGCGCTGCCGTTCAGATAGTCCCCGTCATAGGCCGCGTCGCCCGTGAGCGCTGCGCCCGCGAGCGGGCTTATCATTCCGCCTTCCACCGTGACGATGCGGTGCGACCCCGTCTCCGCCACATACAGCACGCCGTCTGACCAGGCAATGCCGGTTGGCTCAGAGAGCCCGGAGGAGACATACACCTTCACTTTCCCGTCGGCGTCCAGCCGGTAGAGTTTCCCGCTGCCTGTGTCCGAGATATAGGCGCAGCCGTCCTCGCCCGCGGCTATGCCCGTCGGCATATCCAGTCCGCTTATCGCCGTGTAGACCCGGCCCTCGGCCAGGTCCAGATAACGTACCGCACCGTTGCCGCTGTCCGTTATGAGCAAGCCGTCCCTGTACGGCGCGAGGCCCCAGGGCTCCTCAAACACCGCCTCCAGCGCGGTCCCGTCCTTGTACCCGCCAACGGGCCTGCCCGAGAGGTCCTTTACGTCGGTCCGCCCCGCGGCCAGCTCAGTTTTTCCCTCCGAGATGCGCCACACGGCACGGTTGTAGCTGTCTGCCACATACAGCGCCCCGTCCACGACGGCCAGGCCCGAGGCCGCAGCAGTGCCGGGCTCCGTCTCATACGAGGCCAGCACCGGGGCCGTCAGCGCTAGGACAAGCGCCGCCGCCAGCAGGATGGATAGCAGTTTTTTCATCAAATCTTCACCTCTGTGCCTGACTCCTCTTCGGCTATGCCGTCCAGGAGGAATATCTCCAGCTTCTGCGACTTGCCTTTCAGACTGATGCCGTCGCCCAGCGAGGTCGTGCGGATCCTGCCGCCCAGGCGTTCGACTACGTCCCGGCTGATGTAGATCTTGCCCGCCGGGGCGTTTGCCTCGAGCCGGGCGCTCGTGTTCACCGTGTCGCCTATCGCGGTGAAGTCCATGCGCATCTCCGCGCCTATGTTCCCCACGACGGCACTGCCGCAGTGGACGCCTATACCGAAAGATACGGTGCGTCCGAACTTCTCCAGGAGCTCCTGCGAGAGCGCCTTCGAACCCTCCACCATGTCCACAGCGGCCTTGCAGGCGTTCATGACGTAGTCCTCCTGCTCGATGGGCGCGTTCCAGATGGCCATGGTGCAGTCGCCCACAAATTTGTCCAGCGTACCGTGGTTTTTCATGATGCAGTCCGTCGTGAGCGAGAGGTAGCCGTTGAGGATGGAGACGACCTCCTGCGGCGTCAGGACCTCGCTCATGGTGGTGAAGCCGCGGATATCCACGAAGAGCACGGCTATGTCGCAGAGTTTGCCGCCGAGGCCGAGAGAATCCGCACCCTCGCGCAGCAGCTCTCCGACGATTTCGGGCGCGACGTAGCGCTTGAAGGTGTTCGAGATCTTCCGCTTCTCCACCGCCGCCTGGACGTAGTTCCAGGCCACGGCGCCGACGAAAAACACCGTTACGGTCAGTGAGAACCAGAGCGGGTGCAGGACATAGCCCGCGCCGTAGAGCCCCAGGCAGAGCAGCAGGCTCCCGCCAGCCGCGGCAAGCCAGACTATGAGCGCCCAGCGCAGCTTCCGGCCTATGAAGAAGTAAAGACATGCGGCGGAAAGCACAAAGAGCGCGAGCGCCTGCAGGTAGTTCGAGACCTCCAGCTTGAAGCTCCCGTTTATAAGCTGGTTTATGACGTTCGCCTGGTACTCCACGCCGTACATGAGCGAGGCGCGGTCTATGGCCGTTGTCACGTAGTCGGAAAGCCCGGCGGCGTAGGGGCCGATGAGCACGACGGCGTCCTTGAACTGCTCGGCCGGGAATTCGCCCGCCAGCAGGTCCGTGACGGATATGCCCTCGTAGTAGCCTCCCGGCAGGGCAGTGTAATCCACATAAAAGCGGTAGAGCTCGTCGGTCGGCACCTCGAGTTCCGTGGGAAGGCCGTGGGCCTCGGCGTATTTCTGGTAGATGGCATAGGCAAAGGAGGGTACGCTGCGCCCATCCGGCAGGTCTATCCGCAGGATGCCGTGGCGCAGCACGCCGTCCGCGTCGTACATGGCGTTTATGTGGCCCTGGGCCGTGACCGCGCGCAGGGCATCATACGGCTCCTCGTAGGAGAGGACGGAGTAGTCCTCGAGGTAGAAGCTGCCCGTGTCCTCCGTGACGAGCTCCGTGCCGAAGTTTGCAACGGAGGCGACGACGACGTTGCCGCAGGCTCCGGCGGCCTCTGCGAGCCATTCGTCGAGCTCAGGCTCCGTCTCGCCTATGTAGAGCACGTCGATGCCGATGGCGGCGGGACGGTTCTCCGGGTCCGCGTTCAGCGCCTCGATGGCCATGGCCATGACGTCCCGGCCCCAGGTCTGATAGGGGCCGATGTCGTCTATGGCGCGCTCGTCGATGCCTATGACGAAGATGTTCCCGTCCAGCGCCTCCGGCTTCTGATAGAGTGCGTCGGCCAGCATCTGGTCCGGGCTGTAGAAGAGGCCCAGCAGCGCCGCGAGCGTGAACACCAGCGCTCCGCCCAGCGCGACCGCCGCCTTGGTAAAACGTTTTTTGAGCATGTGCGTCACCCGTCACGCTGTCACGGGCTGATTGCCGGCGACCGTACCGCTGACCTCGCCATTGTTCGTGAGCGTGATTGTGCCGTTGTTTGTGAGGGAGTAACCCGAACCGATACTCAGAGTGCAGCCGGAGACGACAAAATTGCCGCTGAAAGTGAGGTTGCCGTAAACATAGTTGGTATAGCTTCCGCTTATAGTCACGGTGACGCCTGCTGCAACGGCTATCGTCCCGTCGCCAGTAAAGGAAAGACCGCCGTATTTATTTATTGTCACGTCCTCCGTTATAGTCAGCGTGACGCCGTCATTGACCTTCAGTTCACCGGCATCGGCCAGGATCGCGTTCAGCTCGCTTGCCGTCATCTCCCTGTCTGTGCTTATGACATTGGAGCTGTCTGTGACCACCGGCGTGGGAGTGGGCGTGGGTGTTGGTGTAGGAGTAGGCGTGGGTGTCGGCGTCGGCGTTGGCGTCGGGGTAGGAGTGGGCGTAGGCGTCGGCTCTGTGGTTTCAGTGGGACTGGGCTCGGCAGTCTCCGTAGGGCTGGGACCGGGCTCGAAGCTGGGTATTATGACCGGCATCGAGGGCAAGGCCTGTTCTATGCCCGGCAGGCGTATGACTCCGCCGTCCAGGTCCTCCGCGGCCGCATCCACGGCGGCCTGGGCCGCCTCGGCTTTGGCCTCGTCGGCGGCCAGCTTCTGCTCCGCCGTATCCGCTATCTGGCCCACGTCGAGTCCCGAATCCGCCGATATTCGCTCCTGCAGGCTCTCGTCCGCCGCTATCTCCACGGCTGCAAAGCCGGGGACATCCGCCTCCGTAAGCTCGGTGGTAGCGGTCCCGGACTGCTCCATGCTCAGCCTCTCGCCCGCAGAGACGCTCATGCTCTCGCCGCTCGCCAGGCTCTTGACCTGGACCGTGCCGTCATAGATGCTGACTCCGGAGCCGCCCGTTGCCGTGACGCTAACCACGCCGGAGGTGCCGCGCACGCCCGTCACCATCGTCGAGGTGCGTATGTTCAGCGTCTCGCTCGAAGAGAGCGGGGCGGACACGTTGAAAAACAGCTCGCCGGAGGACACCAGCAGCTCCAGCTTGGAGCCGCTCTTGCGGACCTCGACCTTTGTCGAGGCGTCCAGCTTCACGACCTTGGTGCTGTCCAGGCTGACGTAGGCGTAGCTCTTGGCGGAGGTGCTTATCGTGTAGCCGCTGTATAGCTTCATCCCCTCACGGACGGAGACGCTCTTTCCGCCGGCGTTCTTGAGGCTGACCGTGCCTGTCGTGCTCTGCAGCCTCATGTCCGCCGCCGTTGCGGTCTCAGCGGAAATGGCGGTCGACAGCAGGCCGAACACCAGGGCAAAGGCCAACGCAAAGCCCAGGATATGCCACACCGCCCCGCGGCGCAGGAGTGCGTGGCCCTCGTTATTCTTCACAGGATTACCTCCTCTCCCTCGCGCCCGAAGTGCAGGCCGGGGACGTTCAGGCTCGATTCAAGCTCCAGCAGCTGTCCGTCGGTCCTGCCCGGGTCGTGGTGGACAAATATCGTCTGTTCCGCGCCGCAGCATCTGGCTATGGCGGCGCTCCTGTCTATGGTCGAGTGGCCGAAGCCCCGCGTGCGCGCGTATTCCTCAGTGGTGTACTGTGCGTCGAGCAGCAGCAGAGAGCAGCCCCCGGCGAAGCGGATGAAGTCCTCCGGCGCGTCGCCCTCCGGCTCGTAGTCCGTGGCGTAGACCACGGTTTTGCCTCCGGCGCTCAGTTTGTATATCGTTGAACCTCCGGGGTGCCGGGACTCCATCGTGTCCACCCGGACCGCCCCTACGCCGAAGCTCTCCACCACATCCCTGAAGGCTATCCCCGCCCGAAAAGCCCATGTCTTTACCGGCCAGAGCGGCGGCGACATGAGCGCCTCGACCTGAGCCCGTGCGTCCAGGCCGCCGCGGGTCCTGAGGTAAACCTCGCCGGAGCAGGCGGGGTCAAAGAGCGGCTGGAAGGGAGGCAGGCCCATGATGTGGTCCACATGCGAGTGCGTCAGCAGCAGCGTGAAGCGCTCTGTGCCGAAGAATTCCCGATATGCCCCTCCGGAAAGCCCGGTGCCGGCGTCCAGGATGATCGCCTCTCCGCCCATCTTCACGAACACACAGCTCGTTGCCCCGCCGAAGATGCGGCAGCGCTCGCCGTGAACCGGCATGGTGCCGCGCACACCCATGAGTTTCAGTCGTATCGTGTCGTCCATAATCCGTCCTCCGTCAGTTCGAGCTGACGTTCGTGAGGTTGAGCTTGTCGATGCGCCTGAGTGCGATGATGTTCACTATAACGGCGAACACGCCCACTATGGCGACCGATTCGAGGCAGGCGAGCAGGTTCGGGTCGCGGACATAGTGCTCCGCGCCCGCCTCGACTATGCGCGTGTCGATATAGCCGAGGCCGATGCCGGCCAGGCAGCCGAGCAGCAGGCCCAGCACAGTGAGCACGACGTTGTCGCGCGAGACGTAGGCCCGGGTCTGGGCGAGGGTGTAGCCGTTTACACGCATGACCGCCAGTTCTCTGGCCTTGTGGTCGATGTGCATGGTTATCTGGTTGAGCAGCACGAGCACGGAGAGCGCCGCCGCGAGACCGACGCAGATGTAGATGGCGAGGTCCAGCTCGCTGCCGCTGCGCACGAATTCGCTGTTGTCGCGAAGGGAGACGAAGCCCGGCATACTCTCGGCCTCGGAGCGGATGCCGTCCACGCCGCCCTTTATGAGGAATACGCTCTCGTCCGGCGCCTCGCCCATGACCTCCTCATAATAGCCGCTGCTCATGATGAGCGTATGGTAGGGCAGATAGCTCTCCACAACGGCGCTGATGCTGAAACTGTGGGCCTCGCCGTTTTCGTCCATTACCTCCACCGTGCCGCCGACTGTAAAGCCGAGCGCCTCGGAGGCTTTGCGCGAGACGAGCACGCCCTTCTCCGGCACGTCGAGCTCCGCGCTGCCGTTTATGTCCTTGAGGTACATGAAGTCCCTGAAAGCCTCGGCATCGGAGACGGCGAGCACGTGGGCGTTGTCCCAGTCCCCGCCCGGGGCGCGGAAGTTCTTGAGCTTATCCTGAATGAGCAGACTCTCGACCCCGCCCTCGTCCAGCAGCGCCTCGAAATCGGAGGCGGAGCCAGTCGCAGTATCCATGGACAGACGGTAGTCGTAGAGCGAGTAGGTGCCGAACTGCTCGACGGAGGCGTTCTTGATGCCGAGCTTTATGGTGAAGCAGGCGACGAGCAGGGCGGTGCAGCCCATGATGCCCATGACGGTTGTGAGCATGCGGCCCTTGTCGCTGAGCACGTTCTTGACGATGGAGCGAGAGAAAAGGCTGAGCTTCCTGTATATGCCCCAGCGGTCGAAGAACATCCTGCCGCCCTTGGACGGCACCTCGCCGCGCAACAGCTCCGTCGCCGGCTCCTTCACGAGCTTCGAGCAGGTGAAGAAGGTCGCGGCAAGGAACACGACTATACAGATGGCTGCGGATATGAGCGCCGTACCCCAGGCAAAGACGATGGATGCGTCCTTGAAGGTGAACTTCGGCATGAAGATGTAGAGCGACATGTACTCGACTATGACGACGCTGAGCAGCCAGCCAACGAGGACGCCCAGCACGGCGCAGACGAGGTTATAGAGCGTAAAGTGCCTGAAAAGCTCGCCCGCCGTGAAGCCGAGGGCCTTCTGCGCGCCTATGAGCACGCGCTGCTCGCGTATGACCCTGGTTATTGCCGCAAAGCAGACCAGTACGGACACGATGAGAAAGACCATCGACATTGCGTAGCTCAGGCCGAAGATGGCCTTGACAATGGTCTCCACGCCGCGCACGTCGCCGACCTCGTTCCTGCCGGAGATTATCCAGCCGCTTTCCTTAAGCTCGGCGGCGTCGGCCTGCGCGTCGGCGAATTCGGCCTCGCCATCGGCCAGCTCGGCCCTGGCATCCTCGAGCTCGGCTTCGCCGTCGGCCAGCTCCTGCTCGGCGTCGGCCAGCTCTGCTTCGCCGTCCGCGAGCTCTGCTCTGGCGTCGGCAAGCTCGGCCCTGGCGTTTGCAAGCTCGTTTCTCGAACTTGCGAGCGTCGCCTCGGCGGAGGCTATTTCACTCCTTGCGGCCTCAAGCTGGGCCTCCGAGGCTTTGTATTCCTGTATGGCGGCCACGAGCTGCGCGCCCTGCTCGCCATAGCCCTCGAGTATGACGAGCGCCGCGTCGAGGTCTGTACCCAGGCCAAGCGCGCCCAGTTGGGCGTCCAGCTCCGCCTTCGCGTCCGCGAGGGCCTGTTCATTTTCTGCGAACTCCGCCTTGGAGCTGTCGAGCTCGCGCTGGCCGCGGGCTATCTCCGCCTCGGCGTCGGCGATCTCGACCTCCGCGTCGGCTATCTCAGCCCTCGCGTCCTCGAGCTTCTGACGGTTCTCCTCTATCTCGGCCCTGCCGTCTGCCAGCTCCTGCTCGCCGTCGGCTATCTCGGCCTTTGCGTCGTCTATCTCGGCCTGCGCCTCGTCCAGCGCGTCCTGCACTTCGGCGCTGAGCGACTCGTACCTCAGCTGCGCCCTCTCGGCCGCAAGCGGCTCGAGCGCGGCGATGTACTCGTCCTCGGAGGACTCATAATCGTCGGAGAAGTAGTAAATGCCGTCGAATTTGCTGCTGTCTATGTAGGCGGTGGTGTAGCAGTCGCTGTAATTGTCCGTGTCGAAGGCACACTTGTTGAATGCGATGAAGTACTCGTTCGAGCCAAGGCCAGCGTCGGCGGTGCCGCGCGTGTCCTCCAGCCCGGCGCATACGTAGACAGGCAAATTGATGATGGCCGTGACGGTGAACTGCGTCTCCAGCAGGCAGCCGTCGTTTTCCAGCGTGATGGCGTCTCCAACCTTGAGGCCGCGCTCCGTAGCCAGCCGCTCCTCGATGGCGGCCTCGTTTGCCGCCGTGGGCAGCTCGCCCTCTATTATGGCGGGCGTGTTCATGGTCTCGAGTAGGGAGCGGGTCTGAACCAGCACGCGCTCGCCGCCAAGGTAAAGCAGCGCCGAGTCGGTGTAGCCGCCCTCGACGGAACGCACGCCCTCCCAGCCTGCTATGGCGTCTATGTCCTCCTGGGTGATGCCGTTGGCGCAGCTTATCTCCAGCGTCTCCAGCCTGTTCTCGACGAAATACTGGTCTGCCCGCCTGAGTATGGCGTGGGCGGAGGACTGGAAGCCCTGGAATATGGCGATGCTGACGCCCGCTATGACCGCAACGGCGAGGAAGGACACACCGCTCTTGCGGATACTGCGCAGCAGATGTTTAAGACCTGTGGCTTTCATCACCAGACCAACTCCTTCGCGGCGGCGGGATGCCTGTTCACGATGATCTCGGCTACCACCCCGCCCTTCATGCGGATGACGCGGTTGGCCATCTTGGCGATCTCCTCGTTGTGCGTGACCATGAGCATGGTCGTGCCGGCCTTGATTACCTCCTCGAGCACGGTGAGAACCTCGATGCTGGTCTCGTAGTCGAGAGCGGCGGTGGGTTCGTCGGCGAGGATGAGGCGCGGCTTCTTCATGAGCGCTCGGGCGATGGAGACGCGCTGCTGCTGGCCGCCGGACATCTGGGAGGGGTAGTTGTCCTTCCTGCCCAGCAGACCGACACGCTCGAGTGCGGTCTCGGCGTCCATCGGGTCCTCGCACAACTCGCCTATGAACTCAAGGTTCTCCTTGGCCGTCAGCGTAGGCATGAGGTTGTAGGCCTGGAATATGAAGCCCACGGAGTGCCGGCGGTACATGGTGAGTGTCTTTTCGTCGGCGTGGGAGTAGTCCTCGCCGTCAAAGAGGAAGGTGCCGCCGGTGAGCTGGTCCATTCCGCCTATGATATTCAGCATCGTGCTCTTGCCGCAGCCGGACTCGCCGAGGATGACCAGGAACTCTCCCTCGCGCACGTCGAGGTTCACGCCCTTGAGTATCTGTATCTGCGTGTCGCCCTGTCCGAAAACCTTCGTCACGCCGCGCAGTGAGATGATGGACTTCTTCTCCTCCGCAAAGCCGAGATTCAGGCCGCGCCCGTCGATGGCGATGGCCGTGAGCATGGCGAGGTCCTCACAGAGCGCCACGTCCGCGTCGTCGTAGAGTGAGCCGTCCTTCTTGTTGATTATCTGGATGCAGCCGATGGTCTCATATTTGTTGATGAGCGGAACGCAGACCATGCTCTTCGTCACAAAGCCCGTGGCCTCGTCGAACCGCCCGGCCCAGCGTTCGTCCTTCTGGCAGTCCTTTACGACTGTGGTCTTGCCCGACTGCACGACCTGGCCCGCGATGCCCTCGCCCTCAGCCAGACTCATGCCCGTGAGGTCTGCCCCGCCTATGATGAAAGAGGGATATATGCGCCTGTCCCCGGCAGAGTTGTAGAACCAGATGGTCCCCGCTTCGGCGCCCACCGCTTTTACTACCTCGCTCAGACTGGTGCGCAGCGCGTCCTCAAGAGACTCCGCCTCTTGCAGCAGCTTTGTTATCTCCCATACAACTTGCGTATAGTTGAGCCTGTTGCTTTTCATTTTTACCACCCTCAACTCTCCATGAATTCTAAAACGCCGGCACCCTGTGTTTTCAGCTTTTCTAAGCCGGCCGGTCTCAGCGCCGGCTGCTCCAGCAAACTAGAACTTTATGTAAATAAACCTGAACTATTCTAGCACGTTAGTATTAGTTTTTCAAGTCGTACATGGGCGTACATTTCGCAATCGGCTCCAAACAGCGCCGGTCTCTTGCGCCGAACAAAAAAAGGAGAGCGCATCTCACGATACGCTCTCCTTTATTCTTTCATTCCGTTCAGGGCCAGAGTGTTGTGCCGCCCACCGGGCGTATGCTGAGCACCTTGCAGCTCCCTTCACCAAGGACGCTCTCCGTCTCCGCCTTGAAGCTTTCCAGCATATCCAGCGGCACAAAGGCCTGGATGGTCCCCGCAAAACCGCCGCCGTGTATGCGGCAGGCGCCCCTGCCCTCCAGCGCGCGTTCGGCCACGGTCAGCGCGACGGCTATCGCCTGCTCCTTCACCGCGCCCGTCGGCGTGATGTTCTGCAAAAGCTGCCAGGACGAGCGTCCGGACTCCCTCACCATTGCGAGGAAAGCGTTCATGTCGCCGTGCTCCAACGCGCCCGCCTCCTCCGCGGCGCGCCTGTCGTCCGCGAAAAAGTGCAGGCAGCGCAGTACGGCGCGGTCGCCGGCGACCTTCCTCAGCTCCGGAAGGGCGCGCAGAAACTCCGCCTCGTCCACCTCGCGCAGGACGCTCTTGCCAAAATAGGCCGAGACCGCCGCCATCTCCTCCGGGATGGAGGCGTACTCGCCGGTGAGCGCCGCGTGGCTCGCTCCGGAGTCGATGATGCAGAGGGCGTAACCCAGCGCCTCCAGGTCCACCCTGACGCTCCGTACCACCGGCGAGGCAGGGTCCGCAAAGTCTATGGCCACAGCTCCGCCTACAGAGGAGGCCATCTGGTCCATAAGCCCGCTCGGCTTGCCGAAATAGACGTTTTCGGCCCGCTGGCCCAGCTGGGCTATCGTCACGGCGTCGAGCTCGCCGCCGCAAAAGAGTCGGTTTTCAATGACGCCCAGCAGCACCTCACAGGCCGCCGAGGACGACAGGCCCGAGCCCGGAAGCACCTCGGAAGCCGCGTATACGTCGAAACCGCCGACCTCATAACCGCGCTCCTTCACAAGCCCGGCCATGCCGCGCACAAGCGCCGCGGTGCTCTCCCGCTCCGCGGCCTTGGGTATGAGCTCGTCGAGCTCCACCTCAACCATGGGCCAGCCCTCGGACTGGAAGCGTATCCTGTTCGTACCGTTCTTGGCCGCGCAGGCGAGGAAGTCTAGGTCCACCGCCCCGGCGAGCACCCGGCCATGCTGGTGATCGGTGTGGTTACCGCAGATCTCCGTACGTCCAGGAGCAGAGCAGAGCGCCACGGGCCTCTTATCATCCGCGCCGAAGCTGCGCTCGAAACCCTCGAGCACGTTTCTGACTTTCGCCCGGGCCTTTTCCGTCTCGCCGTATCTGAGCTGAACCAGCCTTTCGTCCAGCTCGCCCGCATCCAGCGCACGGCGCACCGCGCCCAGTTCTTGTAATGTCATAACGAACCTCTTTCCGCAGAGTTAAACCGCTGCAAACTGCGTTGTGCGCGTCTTGCAGCGGTTTACTGCTTTTTCTCTTTCGATTACTTCTTCTGGACGTACTTCAGGCAGTCCAGCATGACCGCGACGAGAATGATGATACCGGAGAACACGAACTGCAGGTTGGTATCGATGCCCAGCGTGGTCAGGGAGTAGGTCAGCGCGGTGAAGATGAACACGCCGACGACGACGCCGGAGATCTTGCCGATGCCGCCGGTGAAGGATATACCGCCGACGACGCAGGCCGCGATGGCGTCCATCTCCCAGCCCTGGCCGTAAGCCGCGGAACCAGAGCCAATCATGCGGATGCACTCGAGCCAAGAGCCGAAGCCGTAGAGCACGCCGGCCATGATGAAGGCGCCGACCGTGACCTTGAACACGGAGATACCGGAGACGGAGGCCGCCTCAGGGTTTCCGCCGACGGCGTAGAGGTTTTTGCCAAAGGTGGTCTTGTTCCAGATAAACCACACGACCACAACGGCAGCCGCCGCCCAGAGTATGATGGTCGGGAACTTGCCCAGGCGCGGGATTATCATGGTGGGGATAGTGCTGTCGATGCCGCCGAAGGAGACGCCCTTCGTCGAGTAGGTGACGAGGCCGAAGATGACGAGCATGTTGGCCATGGTCGAGATGAAGGGGTGCATTTTGAACTTCGCGGTGAAGAATCCGGCTATCGTGGTGAAGATGGTGCACAGCACGATGCAGACGAAGAGCGCGAGGAACACGCGGCCGAGCAGCGGCACGCCGGTGAAGTCGAAGACCTTACCGAATACAGAGCCGGTGTTGGGGCCGTTGTGCATGATGATGGTCGCGGCGGTCATGCCCATACCGACCATACGGCCTATGGACAGGTCCGTGCCGGCCAGCAGTATCAGTCCCGCGACGCCCAGAGCCAGGAACATGCGAGGCGAGGCCTGGGACAGGATGTTCAGGATATTGTTCACGGTGAGCAGCGGCACGCCCTTTATGATGGGCGTCACGATGCACAGGCCGATGAAGATGATGATTATTGCTATGTACAGGCCGTTGCGCAGGAAGAAGTCGCGCCGGTTGAAGGTGTAACGGTAGTTCTCCGCCTTCTGGGCCAGGCTCTCTCCGGCGGTGAACTTCGACATGCGGAGCAGGTCGATGAGGTGGTACTTGTGGTCGAAGGCCGCGTGGCGCCTGTCCTTTATGCTCTGCTTTTCCTTGAGCAGGGACATTTTCGCGTCGAAGAGGCGGTTTTTGTGGACGTATTTCTCGTCCTTGAGCTCCTGCTGATCGGAGAGCTTCGCCACCGTCTCCTGGTGCTCGCGGTTAAGCTGCTCGACTGCCTCTTTATAGTGGGTCTGGGCGAGGACGTTCTCATCCCTGCAGCTTGCGCAGACGGCCTGATAGTAGGCGCCGTAGTTGGCCTTGAGGTAGCTTTCGGCCTCTGCTATGAGCTCGGAGACCTCGGCCTTGTTCTTCGCCTCGACCTCCTTGGCCTTGGCGAGCTCCTGCTTGAGCTCTGCGGCGCGTTTCTGCTTTTCATCAGCCGTATAGATGCGGTCGCGCTTGAGGTTTTCGAGGCTGTTCTGTATATCCAGGACCTTGTCCGTGCCGTTCAGACGCAGGGCGTTTATCTTCTCCTGTATGGCGCCCACATACTCGTCGATCGGCTGCAGGAGCTGAGCTTCCTGCTCAGCCGTCAAAATTTTCGTGATTTCTGCTGCCATAAGCATTTTCTCCTACCTTACAGGTATTTTGCGCTGAGTCTCAGGAGCTCTTCCTGATTTGTCTCCTTCGTGTTCACGATGCCGGAGAGGTGACCGTTGGACATGACGCCTATGCGGTTCGTGATGCCCAGGATCTCGGGCATCTCGGAGGAGACGACTATGATGGTTTTGCCCGCTTTTGCCATCTTGATTATAAGTTCGTATATCTCGTACTTCGCGCCGACGTCTATGCCCCTCGTCGGCTCATCCATCATAAAGACCTGCGGTTCGCGCTCGAGCCACTTGCCGAAGATGACCTTCTGCTGGTTGCCGCCGGAGAGACTGGTTATCATGTCGTCCGGACCCATGCACTTGGTGCGCATGGTCTTGATCTCCTTGTTGGTGGCTTTCACCATCTTGGGCGTGGACAGCGCGGGGCCGGCCTTATATTGCCTGAGGTTGGCGATGGTCGTATTGAAGGTGAGGTCGCATTTTAAGAAGAGGCCGTTTGCTTTGCGCTCTTCGGTTATCATTGCAAAGCCGTGCTCGATGGCCTCCTTGGCGTTCGAGAAGTTCATGAGCCTGTTTTTGAAGTACACGCGTCCGGCGGCCCTGGTGCGCACGCCGAAGATGGTCTCCAGAAGCTCCGTCCTGCCTGCGCCGACAAGTCCGTAGAGCCCGAAGATCTCGCCCTCTCTCACATCGAAGCTGATGTCCTGCAAATAAGGCGCGTACTTCGTGGAAAGGTGCTGCACGGAGAGGATCGTGTCGCCCGGGGAGTTGTCCACCGGCGGGAAGCGGCTCTCCAGCGAGCGGCCGACCATGGCGGCTATGAGCTCGCCCATGTTCGTCTCCGCAGTGGGCTTCGTCATGATCATCTTGCCGTCGCGCAGCACGGATATCTCGTCGCAGATCTCGAATATCTCGTCCATCTTGTGAGAGATATAAATGAGCGAGATGCCCTGATCCCGCAGCATCCGCATCATTTCAAAGAGCTTGTCAACCTCCTGCACTGTCAGCGAAGAGGTGGGCTCGTCAAGCACTATGACCTGCGAGTTATATGAGATGGCCTTGGCTATCTCGCACATCTGCCGCTGGGAAACGGACATGTTCCGCATGGGCTGGCTGAGGTTCACCGTCATGCCCAGCTTGCGGAAGAGCTCCGAAGCCTTCTTCTTCATCCCGCCCTCGTCCACGATGCCCGCGCCGTTCGTCGGGTAGCGGCCGAGGAACAGGTTGTCCGTCACGCTCCGCTCCAGGCACTGGTTCAGCTCCTGGTGCACCATGGCGATACCGTTTTCCAGCGCGTCCTTCGGCCCGGAGAAGCTGATCTCCTTGCCGTTCAGAAAGATCTTCCCCTCGTCCTTCTGGTAGGTGCCGAAAAGACACTTCATCATCGTCGACTTTCCGGCGCCGTTCTCGCCCATAAGCCCCATGACAGTACCGCGCTTCACGTCCAGATTGATATGGTCAAGCACCCGGTTCCTGCCGAAGGACTTGCTCATACCGCGTATTGACAGGACGATGTCGTTTTTCGCATCTGCCATTCTAGTTACTCCCGTTTAAGAATTGCCGGCTTTCCCCGGCTTTCATCACAAATTGCTATCAGGGGGATGCTTGATCCCCCTAATAGCAAAGGTTTCAGTTAACTGTGAGTTTTACTGCGCGCCGGCTCACTGGCTGAGGAGGCCGGTGTAGGAGGCGGCGTTGTCGGTTTTGACCATGTTGATGGCGAAGGCATCATACATGTCGGGGTTGCCCAGACGGTTGGTGATGTTGGACTCGGTCTGGCCGTCGCCGGCTATGTACTCGACGTTCAGGTTCAGCAGATCGTCGTACTTCTGGAGCAGCGGCTGATAGGTGGAGCCCAGGAAGTTGTCGGCGGAGTTGTAGATGTTGAGCCAGACGTTCTTGGTCGGGTGGGCCGTCGCGTCGAGCTGGTTGGAAACGGGCTCGTAGGTGACGGTGGAATCCAGGAAGCTCTCGTAGTTCTCAGCGGTGACGGCAACGTTCAGGGCGTAGTAGCTGCGGGAGGCCTCGT
This sequence comes from Clostridiales bacterium, assembly GCA_004553625.1. GTDB lineage: Bacteria > Bacillota > Clostridia > Oscillospirales > Oscillospiraceae > Scatomorpha > Scatomorpha merdavium. Next base: position 163,613 of record SFKX01000003.1, read on the forward strand.
CGTAGTAGAAGACGTCCTCGGAGAGCACGTTGCCCGCGTCGTCGGCGGTGCCTATGCCGGTGTCGATGTCCACACCGTCAAGGGCGTTGCGCAGGACGCGGAGGGTCAGGTAAGCCTGCACGTCGGCGTGCTGGCTGATGGTGCCGCCGTAGCCCTCGGCGATAGCGGCGACAGCGTCGGAGTTGGCGTCGTAGCCGAAGGTCGGCACGCCCTCAGCCTTGGACCAGGCGAGGAACATGGACATGCCCATGCCGTCGTTGTTGGAGGCCACGATGTCGATCTGCTCACCGAAGGAGGAAGCCCAGGTGCCGATCGCGTTACCGGCGGTGGCGGCGTCCCAAGTGGCGCCAGCGGAGTTCTTCATCTCCTGAGAGGCCAGCTCACGCACGATGTAGGTGGTGCCGTCGATCTCGAGGGTGCCGTCCTTGACGTAGGTGGAGGTGCCGTCGATGTTGGTGCCGACAGGGGTGCTGTCGATGACGCCGTCGACCTCGACGGCGGTGCCGAGCGCGCTGCGCACGCCGCGGGTACGGGCGATGGAGTCGTTGTGGCCGATGTCGCCGATAGCCAGGACGTAGCCGATGATACCGTCGCCATTGCGGTCGAGGTCCTCGATGTTGGCCTTGATGTAGTCAAGGATCATGGTGCCCTGCAGCTCGGCGCCCTGGTTGGCGTCGAAGCCGACGTAGTAGGTGTTCTCGTTGAAGGTCAGAGCGGCCATATCCAGCTCGCCGGTGGTGCTGTTGGAGGGCTGACGGTTGAACCAGACCAGGGGCTTATCCTTGTTGGCAACGGTGGTGTCGCCGCCTTCGGGGGCGTCGCTGGCAGGGGCATCGCTGGTGGGAGCATCGCTGGGAGTGCTGTCCGTGCCGCCGCAGGCCGCCAGGCAGAATACCATGACCAGGGCGAGGATCAGCGCAAGAAACTTTTTCACCGGAATCAACCTCTTTCATTTCATTATTCTGAACGGGTTTCCTCTTAAAACCCATCCATTCTACCATAATCTTATTAAAATATTTTTTGGAATACAAGGTTAAATTTTACCGAAAGGAAGTGTGATTTTTTATTCGATTATAATAATTTATCAAAATGCACCCCCTATCAATTGTGCAATACGCTCAATTTTATCGCTGCTCAAATGCAAACAAAGCCTTTTGGCTGTCCATGGTAAACATATTCTCTCTATCCACGATCTGGGTAGAGGTATCCACGACCGTTTCCAGTTCTTCTCCCCTGTCCGATAACAGTTTATAGGCGCTCTCCACGCCGAGGTAGCCCATGGCGTAGGGGTTTTGGACGATGAGCGCGTCCACGCAGCCGTCCTGCAAGCCATCCACCGTAGCGACGTTCGAGTCAAAGCCCACGAGGAACACGCTCTCGGACAGGTCCAGCGAATCCACGGCGTATGCCGCTCCGACGCTGGTGGGCTCGTTGAAGGCTATCAGCACGTTTATCTCCGGGTGCTCCCGGAGCATCGCCTCCGCGTCCTTCTGGGCCTGACCGGCCTCCGCCAGAGTGTTGATGACCGCCACGACCTCCGCCCTTCCGCTCTCACCAAGCAGTTCCCGCGCGCCGAGTTCGCGCTCCTGCCCGTTTGCGCTGCTGATATCGTAGTTCACCAGGCCTACCGTCAATTGACCCTCGACGCCGTCAAGCGCCGCCTGCGCCGCCATCCTTCCCGCCGCGTGATTGTCCGTTCCTATGTAGGTGCTGACCATTCCGGAGGCCACGCTGCTGTCTATGGCGACGACCTTTACACCCGCCTCCGCCGCTGCGTCTATGGCCGAGGCGTTGTTCTCATAGTCTATGGCCGAAAACACCAAAGCGTCCGCCCCGGCGGAGACCGCCTCCGCTATCATGCGGTTCTGAGCCTCATAATCCTCTTCCGTCTCCGGACCGGTGATGTCCAGCCTTATGTTATATTCCGTCGCGGCGGCCTCTGCGCCTGCAAAGACAGAGAGCCAGAACTCCGTCTCAGTGGACTTTGCCACCAACGCGACCGAGTATTGCTCTGTCTCCGCTCCCGGCGCCGCGCATCCGCTCATCAGGACCCCTGCCAGGAGGGCGCAGAGCACAGCGGCCTTATTTCTTTTCATAGTCGCCCTCCCTTATCTTCGGCATCCTTATCTCCACGCAGGTGCCGACGTCCGGCTCGCTCGTAATGTGCAGGCCGTAGCCCCTGCCGAAATATATCTTCAGCCTGTCGTTCACGTTGCGGATGCCTATGCCCGTCCTGTCCGTCGGCTCCTGGCGCATCGTCGCCTCGATCTGCTCCTCGCTCATGCCCACACCGTTGTCCTGGACGCTGAACACGATGTCCTCCCCGTCCGAGCGCACGCGGACGTCTATGCGTCCCTCCTCCACCATGAGGTCAAGGCCGTGGGTGATGGCGTTCTCGATGATGGGCTGCAGGGTTATCTTGTTGCAGTAGTAGCCCAGGCAGTCCGGGTCCACGTCAAAGGCATAGGTGAACTGGTTTTTGTAGCGGTACATCTGTATCTGGAGGTAGCTTTCCGCGTGCTCTATCTCCTTGGCGATTGGTATGAGCTCGTGTCCGCGGCTGATGCTGATGCGGAAGAGCCGGGCGAGGGCATGGACCATTTTCACAGCATCCGCGTTGCGGCCCTGCTCGCACATCCAGGCGATGGAGTCCAGGGTGTTGTAGAGGAAATGGGGGTTTATCTGGGCCTGGAGGGCCTTGAGCTCCGTCTTGCGGAGGTTTATCTCCTCCTCGCGGACGGTGGACATGAGCTGCTGTATCCTCAGCACCATGTGCTCGAAGGAGGCGGAGAGCTCCTGCACCTCCCGCGTACCGCCGACGGGACGGTAGGTGAAATGGTCGGCGTCTGCCTCGAAGCTCTCCATAGCCGAGGCGAGGCCGCGAAGCGGCCTGCCCAGCAGCTTCGAGAGCAGCCAGCTCGTCAGGAGCGCCACTCCCAGGACCGCCGCCGCCAGCCAGAAGGAGAGGTTTATCATCTCGTTCACGTTCCGGTTAACGAGCTCGTCCACATAGCTCACGCCGACGACTCTCCAGCCGCTGTCGCCCACGCTGTTAAGGCAGTAGATGACGGTGTCGTCCGCATAGGCGCCGTCCTCCAGCGCGGCGAGGGCTTCCGTGTTTTCAGATTTGAGTCCGGCATATAGCAGCTGCTGCTGCGGATGGTAGACGATGTTGCCATCCGCGTCCATGAGAAAGCAGTAGCCGCGCTGGCCGATGCTGACGTTGTTTATGTAGCTCGATATGCTGGAAAAGCTCAGGTCGAGAGAGACCCAGGCGGCCTCTCCCCCCGCCTCCAGCGGCGAGGTCATGGTGACGACCCAGGGATAGTAGCCCTCAAAAATTGTCTCCACGTGCGGGGCGCTCATATATGAGCTCTCCGCATTCTGAGCAAGTTCAAGGTCGAAAGAGAGGTTTCTGAATATCTCCTCCCTGGGTTCCCGGCCCGGAGACCAGCAGTCAAGCAGGCTGCCCTCCGGCGAATAGCTCGTCACAGCGACGACGTCCGGCCGGAACTTCAAAAAGGCGGCCAGGAGCTTGTCCCGGTTCTCTCCCGGCTCGGAGACTGACTGCTCCACCAGTTCCATCGCCTGGTACATGTCTCTCATGTAACTGCCGACCGTGTTTGATACCTGACTCACTGCCTGGGCGCTGTTAGTCCGCGCGCTCTGGACCATCGCGCTGCGGTAGCGGTTCAAAAAAAGCAGGATGCAGCAGACCAGGATGATCGCCACAACTCCCACGACCATGGTCACGAGTATTGTGGTGATGCGCAGGCCCCTGCGTGAGGTATTGCCGTTCAAGCCCCCTCACCCGCTTTCCCCGTCTCCAGTCTGCGCCGCATCGCGTTCGGGGACTCGCCGCAGTATTTCTTGAAGCAGTAGCTGAAATAGTGCTGGTCCGTGTAGCCGCAGCGCAGTGAGATCTCCTGTATCTTGAGGTTGGAGGAAGCGAGCAGCTCGCGCGCAGCCTCCATTCGTTTGCGGATGAGGATGTTTATGAAGGTCTCGCCGGCGTATTTCTTTATGCAGGCGCTGAGATGGTTCGGACTGACGTCCAACATCCCGCTGAGCGACACGAGCGAGAGGCCGGCGTCCATATAGTTCTGGTCAAGCGCCTCGAGCGCCCTCTTGCAGAGGAGATTCCCGCCCTTGACCGCGGGGGCCAGGTCGCTTATAAACTGCGCGCCGCTCTCGGAACGGTCCCCCTGTCTGAGCGCCTCCATGGCCTCTCGATAAGCTCCGTGAAGTTCGCTCAGGCTCCGCACCGCACGGCTCACTCCGATCCGGCAGCGTCTTCCCAGGACCCTGTCCGCCATCTGCGGCAGCTCGTCCGCAAGGATGTGCAGGTATTCTTCAAAATCCGAAGGGTTGCCCAGCAGGACCGTGATGACCTTGCCCGAGGCAAAAAAGCTCACGCTGCGCATATATTTCGCGGCCAGCCTGTCCACGGAGGCGACAAAGGCCGGAGGGGTCCGGTTTGTCCCGTCCTCTCCCAGAAGGATCGACACCATGACCGTGTAAAAGGGCCTGTCCCCCTTGTCGCGCAGGAGTCCGCACTGCCTGGCATAGGCCTCCGCGTGCGAATCGCCCTCCGGTTCCGCAAAGTCGTCCAGGACAAGAGGCATGAGCATGGCCGCGCGCAGGTCCGGGCCGTCCGCTCTGGAGGGGGCCTGGCGGAACATCGCAAATTGCGCGTCTATCTTCTGGCGGATGACGCGCAGTTCGGCGCCCAGTCCCTCGACCGTAAGGGGTTTGAGCATATAGCTGATAATGTTGTATTGTATTGCCTGTTGGGCGTATTCAAAGTCGTCAAACCCGCTCAGGAAGGCGATATTCGTCGCGGGGCGCACCTCCCGCACCTGGCGCGCAAGCTCGATACCGGAGATAAAGGGCATCCTTATGTCCGTGAGGAGCAGGTCCGGCTCCAGTTTTTCCACCAGCTGCAAGGCGTCCAGTCCGTTGCTGGCACTGCCGACCAGACGAAAGCCGCAGTCCTCCCAAGGTATCATGCTGCAAACGGCGTCCCTGAGCTCGTCCTCGTCGTCTGCGACTATCACGGTGTAGAGCGTTTTATGGTTCAAGTTCGGCACCGTCCTTTCCATTACCGGAAAATTAGAGCATACTGACCACATTATAACAGAACTTCCGCAGCCTCACAATTCCCAGAGCGCCCACTTCTCCGCGCATGAAGAAAAAAACAGGCGCCGCGGTCGGCGCCTGTTTTTTCACCTGTGTTTGTTTTTATAGCAGCATGGCTCCCGTTCCCAGGACTATCAGCACCAAACCGACCGCCGCGCGGCGGCTGAGTTTCTCCTTGAGCACGACCCAGGAAAAGAAAATGGTGACGAGTATGCTTAGTTTGTCAATAGGCACAACGACGCTGGCAGGTCCATCCTGCAGCGCTCGGTAATAGCAAAGCCAGGAGCCGCCCGTGGCGAAGCCGGACAGTATCAGGAAGATCCAGCTCTTGCGGCTGATCTGTCTTAGTCCTTTTTGCTCGCCGGTGATAAACACCATCAGCCAAGCCATGACCAGCACAACAATGGTGCGTATGGCGGTACCGAGGTTGGAGTCCACGTTTTCCACGCCGATCTTGCCGAAGATGGAAGTCAGGCTGGCAAAAACTGCGGAGAGCAGGGCGTAAATGAACCACTTGCCGCCTTTGACCTCGCTCTGCGTCTCCTTTTTAGAAACCATGAGCAGCGTGCCGGCGCCTATGCCGACAACGCCCGCCGCCTGAGGGAGGGAGATGGGCTCGCCAAGCAGTATGAAGGCGAGCAGGATGGTGAGCACGGTGCTGGACTTGTCGATCGGAGTGACCTTGTTCACGTCGCCCAGCTGCAGCGCGCGAAAATAACATAGCCACGAGGCGCCCGTAGCCAAACCCGAAAGCACGAGGAAGAGCAGTGTGCGTCCGGAGATATCGCCGATGCCCGACTGAGAGCCGACGATGAAAACCATGACCCACGAGAAAACGAGCACAACCACGGTGCGCAGCGCAGTTGCAAGAGTAGAGTTGACATTTTCAATGCCGATCTTGGCCAAAATGGCGGTAAGGCCGGCAAACATGGCCGAGCCCAGCGCAAAAAAGAGCCAAAGCATGAGATCATCTCCCTTTCTATGCGGCTATTGCGGCAATATAATAAGCCACGCGGCCAAATATTGCAAGAGCCGGCAAAGCCCGCCGCTCCGATAGGAACAGCGGGCATGCGTCGCGTAGCTCTTTCACACTCTCAGCCTTTTATACCTCCTGCCTGCAGGCCGGAGACGAAGTATTTCTGGCAGCAGACAAAAACTATGAGCACCGGCACAAGGCTTGCAACGCTCATTGCAAAAACATAGCCCCACTGAGTAAACTGGTGCTGGCCGAAGAAACCGGAAATGGCTATGGGAAGAGTGCGCTTGGCATTGTCATTGATGACCGTCATGGCCCAGGGGAACTCCTCCCAGGCGGTCAGGAAGTTGAAGATGCTAACGGAGGCAATGGCCGGGCTCGCCAGCGGGCAGATGACCTTGAAGAACACCGTGAACACGCTGCCGCCGTCCATGTATACCGCCTCGTCATAGTCGCGCGGTATGCTCTCGATGTAGCCCTTTATCATGAAGGTCGAAAAGGGTATGACCCAAGCGACATAGAAGGGTACGAGGCCGAAAAGCTTGTTCGTCAGCTTCAGGAAAGTCGCCAGCTGGTACTGCGTAATGATGAGCGTCGTGCCCGGGATTATCATTGTGCCGATGACAAGGCCGAAGAGCAGCTTCCGGCCCGGGAAGCGGAAGCGCGCCAGGCAGAAGGCCAGCGCAGTCGCTATGAAGGCCGCGATGAGCACGGTCAGTATGGTGACCGCCGCACTGTTCAGGAAGTTCTGGTAGAACTTTTCCTGCGCGAAGATATACTGGTAGTTCTCAGCCGTCAGCTCCTCCACGGAGGGGAAGAACCTGGGCGGGAACTCATAGAGCGCGCCATTCGGCTTGAGCGAGGTGCTTATCATATATACCATCGGCAGCACCGACACCGCGCCGCCCAAAAGCAGCAGCAGGTATTTTACGGCGTTGGCCGCGTTTTTCTTTGTAAATCTTTTGTGCATATCACACCTCAAAACTGGCTCTCGCCGTTTTTACGCATTGCCTTGAACTGCAAAACTGCGAGGAAGGCCAGCGTCACGGCCACGATGAAGGACAGCGCCGCGGCGTAGCCGAAGTCGCCGGAGCTGAATGCCTTGGAGTACATCCAGGTCAGCACGACCTCTGTTTCATGCATGGGCTTGCCGTCCGTTATCATCTTGATGGAAGTGAACACATTGAATCCGCCTATCGTCAGCATGACGAGGGCAAAGAGTATGGTCGGCTTTATGCTGGGCAGGGTGATGTAGAAGAACCGGGCGAAAGGCCCGCAGCCGTCCATGGACGCGGACTCGTAGAGCTCCTGCGGCACGCTCTGCAGGGCGGCGAGGAACACGACCAAGTTCCAGCCCACGCCCTTCCAGATGCCGAGCATCATCGCCACGGTGAGCCCGCCCCAGCGGGTATCGAGCCAGCGGATATTGCTCTCGCTCAGGTGCAGGACGTTCGTGAGCAGGTAGTTGAGCATGCCCTCGGTGTTGAAGATGTACCGGAACACCAGCGACACGATGACCCAGGAGGTTATGACCGGCAGGTAGTAGACGACCCGGAAGGTCACGCGGAAGCGCGGGATGGAGTTTATGAGCACCGCCGCAAGCAGCCCAAGCGCCATCTGGCCCGGCACAGTGACGACGGTATAGATGAGCGTGTTGGCGAAGGCCGTCCGGAAGGTGGCGTCGCCGAGCACGGCTGCATAATTAGAAAGACCGGCGAAGCTGTGCTCGAACATGTTGTCGCGGTTCCACTCCAGGAAGCTCATGTACAGCAGCTTCAGAATGGGATATATCGTGAACAGGGCAAAGACAAGCACGCCCGGCAGCAGGAGGGCAATGAGCTGGATTCGGTTTCGCCTCGGCTTTAGCTGCATATCGGGGCTCCTTTCCAATAAAGCGCGCGGGAGGGCCGGCGTGGGCGCTCCCGCGCACAAAGCAGTTGCGATGTATGGTGTATCCTGTTATAATTTGAATGTTATCCGGCGAGGAGCACGTCCACCTTCGCGGCCAGTTCGTCCAGTGTGGTCTGGGCATCCGCGCCGTTAACGATGATGTCGGTGACGGCGGTGGTCAGCTCGCTGTCTATGTCGGACCAGGCGGCTACGGGCGGGCGGGCCTTCGCAGTGGTGATGGCCTCGAGGAAGGGCGCGTAGTCCGCGTTCTTGACCGTGTCGCTCTCGAGCGCCGTGGTGTTCACCGGGATCTGGCCGACCTTGGCCATCTCCTCCTGGGCGAACTCGCTCGTCATGAACTTCATGAACTCCCAGGCGCCCTCCTTATTCGCGGTGTTGAACATGGCTATGTCCTCGCCGCCCAGCACGGAGATCGAGCCGGCGGAGCCCGCGGGCATCTCGGTCGTGGCGTATTTGAAGTCGGGGTAGGCCCCCGCCATCTCGGCGGTCTTCCACGGACCCTCGAGCAGCATCATGTAGCGGCCTGTGCCGAAGCCGTCGGTCATCGGGATGTCGCCGCTGTTGAAGCCCGTGAGCTGGCCGTTCATGTAGAGGTCTGCGAGCATCTGCACCGCCGCAACGGTCTCGGCGCTGTTGAGGAAGCCGGTGGCCTGGGTGTAGTCCTCGTTGGTTATCTCGCCGCCCATGCTCCAGATGTAGGGCAGAATGTTCCATCCGGCGAGCGCGGGCTCGTTCAGGCCCCAAACCTGCTGGCCGTTCTCATTCGTGCCGGAGAGCGCGGCGATAGCCGCGAGCATGTCGTCGATGGTCTCTGGCGCGGCAAGGCCCGCATTCTCAAAGGCCTCAGCGTTATAGAAGAGTATCTTCGTGTTCGTGTTGAGCGCGAGGGCGTAGTAGCTGCCGTTCACCTGGCCGGTGCTCATGGCGCTGGGCAGGAGAGCCGCGGCGACATCACTGAAATCGGCAATCTCCTGGTCCAGCGGTACGAGGATGTCCATTGCCTCAAACTCCGGTACCCAGGCTATGTCCAGCCTCGCCACGTCGGGCAGGGTGTTTGAGTTCGCGCTTATCAGGATCTTGTCGTGCAGGTCCGCCCACTCGTGAGAGACGGCGTTGACCTTGTACTCGGGATGCTCCTCCTCGAACTTGGGGATGAGCACATTCATAAGGGTTTCATTCTCCGCGGACTGGGCGCTGTAATGGTGCCAGAAGTTGATGACAGTCGGCTCTCCGGCGTCCGGGCTGCTTCCGGGCGTCTCGCTGGCCTGCGGGGGTGAACTGGTGTCTGGCGCTTCATTGCCGCAGGCAGCTAATGTCGCTACCATTACTGCCACGGCAAGCAGGAGCGCCAGCATTTTTACGTACTTCTTCATTTTCATTTCTGACCTCGCTTTCTTTCCTGTTTGAATATTTTCACGGTCCGCGCCGGTATGCTCAGACTGAGCACCGCCGGGCAGCCCGCCGAATACGGGTCCTTCGAGGGGTTAATTACAGAAGTTACGGTCTCTCCGGAAAAGGCCTCGCGCCACTCGCCGGAGCCGTCCGGCACTCGGGCCTCGCCCTTGTACCAGCGCTCTCCTGCGTTGATGATCACGAGCACGTCCTCCGCCTCGTGCGTGCGGCAAAAGCCGAACACGTTGGCGCCGTCGTCGCAGACGGAGTTGTAAAAGCCGCCTTTCTGCAGGGCAACAGAGCCTTTCCGCAGGGCTATGAGCTCCCTGAACCAGCCGAGCAGCTCCTGCTGTCTCTCCGCCGCCCCCCAGTCCATGGCGCGGCGGCAGTCAGGGTCGTTCTCGCCCTCCATGCCCAGCTCGTCGCCATAGTAGACCGCGGGGCAGCCGGGAAAACACATCTGCAGCGCCACGGCGAGACGGTACTTTCCCACGTCCCCGCCACAGAGGGTGAGGAACCTCGGCGTGTCGTGGCTGTCCAGGGGATTGTACATCCGCAGGCAGACCTCGTAGGGGTAGAGCGCCAGAAGACGGTTCGCCCTGTCCGCAAAGCCCGAGGCCCCGAGCTTCGAGATCGCCAACCAGTCCCGCGCGGCGTCCCGGAAGAGGTAGTTCATCGCGGAATCCAGCCTGCCGGGGCTCACCAGCCGCCAGGCGTCGCTCCAGGTTTCGCCCAGGAGCAGACAGTTCGGCGCTTCGAGCTTCAGCTCCCGGGAGAACTCCTCCCAGAACACCGCGGGCAGCTCGTCGGCCACGTCCAGCCTCCAGCCGTCGGCGCCGCTCACGCGGAGCCAGTGCTTGCCCACCTCGATGAAATAGCGCCGCAGCTCCGGGTTTGCCAGGTTCAGCTTCGGCATCCACTTGTAGTGGCCGACGCAGTCGTAGGTGCGCGTCTCGTGCGTGACAGGGTAGGAGTTTATGAAGAACCAGTCGCGGTATCCCGAGGCCTCGCCGTTTTTGACCACATCCTGAAAGGGCGGCCACCAGTAGCCGCAGTGGTTGAATACGCCGTCCAGCAGCACGCGGATGCCGAGCGCGTGCGCGTCGGAGGCGAGGGCGCTCAGGTCCTCCTCCGTGCCGAAGTGCGGGTCGATGCGGTAGTAGTCCACCGTGTCGTACTTGTGGTTGGACGGAGCCTCGAACACCGGCGTGATGTAGAGACAGGTCGCGCCGAGGGACGCTATGTAGGGCAGCTTTTCGCGTATGCCGCGCAGGTCGCCGCCCATGAAATTCTCGCGCGTCGGGGCAGCGCCCCAGGCGTCCGCGCCCTCCGGCGTGAGCGAGGGGTCGCCGTTCTTGAACCTCTCGGGAAACAGCTGGTAGTAGACCTGGCCCGAGCTCCAGTCCGGGGCCTTGAAACCGTCCTCGGGATTGGGCCAGAGGAACTCGAAGAAGTCCTCATCCATGCCCGGCTCCGTGTCACGGAAGCCGTTCGGCCCGTACCAAAGTTCAAGGGAACCCGAGCGCAGGCGGAAGCAGTAGCGTATGTACGCGGAGATGTGTTCCGTAACGATCTCCGCCTCATGGCAGTCCCGCCAGCGGTCACGGAGCACGGGCCTTATCGCTGTCTCCCGTCGCTCAGCCGGGTCCGTCTCGCCGCGCTCCCACCAGAGCAGCGCGGCCTCGTCAACGTCGCCCCTCGCGGTGAAGAGCCGCACGGCCAGCGAATTTCTCGACTTTGGATAGATATACTCGGCCGTGGCGCGGTGGGCGACCGCTGCGTGATCCATGGCGCACCTCCTCTCAAGCACGCTCCGTTGAGGCGCGTGCGATTATTTTTGTGGACAGCAGGGTCTGGCGTATGCTGGTCTCGGGATTCTCTATCTGGTCGATGAGTATTTCCGCCGCCTGGACGCCCAGCTCAAAGGTGTCCACCTCTATGCTCGTGATGCCCGGCTCCGCCAGGGACGTGACGGCGGTGTCGTCAAAACTGAGCACGCCGAAATCCTCCGGTACGCGCAGGCCCAGCCTCTGCGCCGCCCGCTGAGCGCCGAGCGCCAGCATGTCGCTGCCACAGGCCATGGCGTCAGGCCGGTTTTCAGACGTGAGCAGCGCCGTTACCTGGGCTATGACGTCGTCTATACTTTTCGCCTCGCTGTGCAGGATGAGGCCGCGGTCCACGCTCAGCCCGCAGGCATCCAGCTCGCGGCAGCAGCCTGAGAGCCTGTCGCGCGAGAAGAGGTCGCGCTCCGGCCCGCCGAGGTAACCGATGCGCCGGTAGCCCTTCGACACAAGGTGCCGCACGGCGATGACGCCCGCCTGGGTGTTGTTTATATCCAGCCAGCTGGTCTCCGCGCCAACGTCCTCCGCCCGGCCCAGGATGACGCAGGGGAAGTTCAGTTCCTCGACCTTGCGTATGAACTCCCGGCTCACCAGCGAGATGGGGAAAACCACCCCGTCCACCTTTTTGCCGAGGATGAGCCGCTCCACACCCGAGACCCCGCCCGAGGCGCGCGAACCATTCGTTACCATGAGGCTGTAATCCCGCTTGTGTGCCACGGTCTCTAGTCCGAACACCGTGTTGTTGAAAAAGTCATTGGAATACGCCGCCGGGTCTGCGACGTCTATCACCAATGCGATGGCGCGCGGGCTGCCGCTGGCAAAGCTGCGCGCAAAGTCGTTTGGCACGTATCGCAGCTCATCCATCGCGTCGAATATTCGTTTTTTGGTCTCCTCCGAGATAGCTCCTTTTCCGTTCAGGACCCTGGACACCGTGGAAGCCGACACCCCCGCCAGCCTTGCCACGTCGCGGATTGTGACAGACATAAGCCCTCCTGTGCAACCGGTTACTGAAACTCTAGCCCCAAATTGCCTTTGTTTATATGAGCTATTTGTAGAATATCTACAAAATTTCTCGCGTAATTTGTGGATATAATTATTTACTCAAAAATATTCTAATGCAACCGTGTGACTAAATATAAACTAACACTTTTGGCCCAACTTGTCAACAAGCCGTTTGCATTTTATGAGCCACGCGCAATCTGGCGAATATGTACCTTTTCCGTTTCGGGGGCGCGGCCCGCAATGCCGCGCGAAAAAGCAGGGCGCCTCGGAGGCGCCCCCTTTCAGTTCATGCCGCTATCGCCATTGTTGCAGCCTCCTCAGCTGCGGAGAGCATCGAGCTTATCGTTATCCCATAGCCGCGCGAGGGGTCCGAGATCAGAACATGCGTCACCGCGCCGATCAGTTTTCCGTCCTGTATGATCGGGCTGCCGGACATGCCCTGCACTATGCCGCCCGTAGCAGAAAGGAGCTCCGGGTCCGTCACCGTGACCATCAGCCGGCCTCCGGACTGCGCGCGCGAGATCTCAACGGAGTATTCCTTCACCTCGCTGCCGGACACGTTAGCCATAATAGTCGCCTGACCGTTTTTTATCTCGCCATCCTCAGCCACAGGCATCGCCGCGCCTTCGAAGCCGCTCATTGCCTGCCCGAAAATGCCGCTCGAGGTGTTGCTCGTAACGCTGCCGAGCCTTGTCCCGCTGTCAAACGCCCCATGCAGTTCGCCCGCGCGGCCCTTTTCTCCCTTCTGCACGTCCGACACCGTCGCTGAACTTATGAATCCCTCTCCCAGAGGCAGCACCACCCCTGTATCCACGTCGTTGATGCTGTGTCCCAGCGCGCCGAAGAGGCCGGTCTCAGGGTCGTAAAACGTCACCGTGCCTATTCCCGCTATGCCGTCCCGCAGCCAGAGCCCGAGCCGCCAGCATCCGTCTTCAGTCGAGAGCGCCGGCGTCACCGTGTACTGTATGAGCTGGCCCGCCCTCGTCAGCTGGACCGCCACGGGACTGCCGTCCAGGCAGGCCGCAGCCTCTGCAAAGTCCGCCGAGGTCGAAACCTCGCACGCCCCGAGCCGGACTATGATATCTCCCGGCTGGATACCGCAGTCCGCCGCCGGGCTCACCTTGCCCTCCGCAGTCTCCACCTCGGAAAGCGAGACCACCAGCAGTCCCGCCGTCTGTGCCTCAATGCCCACGGTCCGCCCCACCGGTACCAGAGCCCTAGCTCCGTCCGCCAGCGCCGGGACGGCCAGCAGCGCCAGCGTCAGCAGCATGGCCAGCGCGGCCCGTGGGCACAAACGTTTCGTCTTTTCCATCTCTTTTTGTCTCCCCCCGCTCTTTTTCTACCCAGTCGCAGCGGAAAATTTTTCAATTTCTCGCTTTGTCCGGCTCTATCATTATGCTCCGAGCCGAGAAAAATAAAGGCGGTTTTTTAATGAATCATTTCCTCCAAAGCGCGATAGCATTATAATGCGGGAAGTTTGAGCGAAAGGAAAATCATACCATGAAAAATTCATCGCAATGGAGCTCACGGCAGCTGGCGGCGGAGGTGCTGCGCACAGCGGCGCAGGGTCCTTACGGCGCTGCCGGTGTATACGGAAGGAGCGTGGCCGGCAGGGCGCTGCACTGGTTTTCGCTGGGCCGGGGCAGGCGCCGTCTGCTCCTGACGGCCGCGTTGCACGCAAACGAGTGGATCACCGCGCCGCTTCTCATGAAATTCGCGCACGAGCTGGCTTCCGGAGTCTGGCCGGGCGTGCTGGACGAGGTAAAGGTCTGGTTCGCACCCCTCGCAAACCCGGACGGGACTGACCTGGTGACCGGAGCTCTCAGCTCTGGTCCGCTCTGGGAAAACGCAAAACGCATAGCCGCGCAGTATCCGGATATCCCCTTCCCCGACGGCTGGAAGGCAAACATCGGCGGAGTTGACTTGAATCTTCAGTTCCCCGCCGGTTGGGAGGAGGCCAAACGCATAAAATTCGCGCAGGGCTGGACCGGCCCCGCGCCCAGGGATTACGTCGGCAGAGCTCCGCTATGCGCGCCGGAGAGCCGCGCCCTTTACCGGCTCACTAAACGCATAGCTCCGGACATGGTTCTGGCGCTGCACACGCAGGGAGAAGTGATTTATTGGAAATACCTGGACATAGAGCCGCCCGGCGCCAGAGTCTGCGGAGAGGCAATGGCCGCAGCTTCCGGCTATGCGCTGGAGGATACGCCCTACGCTTCGGGACACGCGGGCTTCAAGGACTGGTTCATTCTCGAGTACGACAAGCCGGGCTATACGATCGAGTGCGGACTGGGCGAAAACCCTCTGCCCATCTCGGAATTCGACGAAATCTATTCCGCGGTACGTGCACTGCTCGCCAGGGTGGTGCTGGGCTGTTGACTTATTTCGAAGTTGGGATATAATAATCAGTGCTGTTGTGTACTATTATTTACAAAAGAGGTATAGATTAATGAGCGAAAACTGCAATCATGATTGTTCCTCCTGCGCCGAAAACTGCGAGAGCCGCAAGCAGAGCTTTCTGAAGCCCCTGCACGAGGGCGCGGCCGTGGGCCGCGTCATCGCAGTGGTCAGCGGCAAGGGCGGCGTTGGCAAGAGCTTGGTCACCAGCCTTCTCGCCTGTGAGATGCAGCGCCGCGGCCACAGGACCGCCGTGCTGGACGCAGATATAACCGGCCCCTCCATCCCCCAGATGTTCGGCGTACACGAGGGAGCCCGCGGCGGCGAGAACTTCATCCTGCCCGTCGTGAGCCGCGGCGGGATGCAGATGATGAGCATGAACGTCCTCCTGCCCAAGGAGACGGACCCCGTGGTCTGGCGCGGTCCCGTCATCGCCGGCGCCGTAGAGCAGTTCTGGACGGACGTCATCTGGGACAACGTGGACTATATGTTCGTCGACATGCCTCCCGGGACCGGCGACGTGCCGCTGACCGTTTTCCAGTCGCTGCCCGTAAACGGCATTGTCGTCGTGGCGAGCCCCCAGGAGCTGGTGGGGATGATCGTTGAGAAGGCCGTGAACATGGCCTCCATGATGGATAAGCGCGTGCTGGGCCTGGTGGAGAACATGAGCTACTTCGTCTGTCCCGACTGCGGAGGAAAGCACAGCGTCTTTGGTGAGAGCCATATAGACGAGATCGCCGCCCGCTTTGGTATCGGCCAGGTGGCGAAGCTGCCCATAGACCCCGGCTACGCCGCCGCCTGCGACGCCGGCAAGATCGAAGCGCTTGAGGTCCCCGAACTCCGGGAGCTCGCGGACTATATCGAGCGCGGAGCCTATTGAGTTTGTTGAGATAAACGCGGGAACGGCCCTGAAAGAGGGCCGTTCCCGGCGTATTTGGGAGGTTAGAGCGTGATAACTCTGCTAGCAAGGCTTTTTATCAAAGACCGGGACAAGGTGGCGGACGCCGCCGTGCGCCGCGCCTACGGCATGCTCTGCTCGCTTACCGGCATCGGCCTGAACGTGCTTCTCTTCCTGGGCAAATACCTGGCCGGAAGGCTCTCCGGCTCCATCGCCATGACGGCGGACGCCTTCAACAACCTTTCTGACGCCGGTTCCTCCGTCATAACGCTCCTGGGCTTCAGGATGGCGGCGAAAAAGCCGGATCCCGGGCATCCTTTCGGTCATGGCCGGATCGAATACCTCTCCGGTGTGGCTGTGTCCATCATCATCATCGTTGTGGGCGTGCAGCTGGGCCTGGAATCTATCGACAAGATCATGAATCCGCAGCCCGTGGACGCAGGGCTGCTGCCCATGCTGGTGCTCGTGGCCTCCATCTGCGTGAAGGGTTATATGTTTGCCTACAACCGCGGCATAGGCCGGAAGATAAATTCCCCCGGCATGGCAGCAACTGCCATGGATTCGCTCTCGGATTCGATAGCGACCAGCGTCGTGCTCATCTCGATGCTGCTGTCCCGCTTCGCCGGAGTGAACGCGGACGGCTGGGGCGGCATCGCCGTGGCGTGCTTTATCATCTTTTCCGGTTTCAAGGCCGCAAAAGAAACCCTCAGCCCGCTCCTCGGCAACCCGCCGGACCCACAGCTCGTGCATGATATCACCAACATCGTCCTCTCCCATTCCGAGGTCATGAACGTGCACGACCTCATCGTCCACGACTACGGCCCGGGCAGGCTCATGGTCTCGCTCCATGCAGAGGTACCCGGCAACGGCGATATCTACGCCCTCCACGACACGATCGACACCATCGAATACGAGCTGTCATCCAAGCTCGGCTGCGACGCCGTTATACATATGGACCCAGTAAGCCCGGACGGCACCAAGACCGCGCACATGCGCGACGAGCTTGCAGAGGCGGCCAAGTCCATCGACCCCCGCCTCAGCATACACGACTTCCGCATCGTGGACGGCCCCACGCACACCAACGTCATCTTCGACGCGGTCCTTCCGAATGACAGCAAGCTCACGGAGGAAGAGGCGGTCGCCCAGCTTGAGGCCCTGGTCCACAGTCTTTGGCAGAACTCGCACCCGAAGGTACACATAGACCGCCCATTCGTATAAAAAAGGCTCCCGAAAGCCGGCGCTTTCGGGAGCCTGCGGCCTGGGGGCGGAAGCACTTCCGCCCCCTGTAAGTTTGGGGTCAGCAGACCTTGACGATCCAGCCGCGGGTGTCGGGCACCTTGCCCCACTGGATACCGGTCAGTTCGTCGTAGAGTCTCTGGGTGACGGGGCCGATCTTGTTGTCGGCAATGATGTGGTCTTTGTCCTTGTAGCTCAGAAGGCCGATGGGCGAGACGACGGCGGCAGTACCGCAGCCCCAGGCCTCCTCGAGCTTCCCGCTCTCGGCGGCTTCGATGAGCTCGTCAACGGAGAGCTTGCGCTCCTCGACCTCGTAGCCCCAGTCCTTCAGGACCTGGATACAGCTCTTGCGAGTGATGCCGGGCAGGACCGTTCCGCCGGAAATATCCGGGGTGACGATCTTGCCGTCTATCTTGAACATGACGTTCATCGCGCCGACTTCTTCTATGTATTTCATCTCGACGCCGTCGAGCCAGAGGACCTGGGAGAAGCCCTTCTTCTCGGCCTCTTCGCCGGCGCGCATGGAGGCCGCGTAGTTGCCGCCGCACTTGGCAAAGCCCGTGCCGCCGCGGACAGCGCGGACGTCGCGGCTCTCAATCATGATCTTGACCGGGTTGATACCCTCTGCGTAGTAGCTGCCGGAGGGCGAGCAAATGATGCAGAAGAGGTAGTGGTGACCGGCGTGCACGCCCAGGACTGCGTCCGTTGCGATTACGAAGGGACGCAGGTAGAGCGAGGTGCCGTATTCATGCGGGACCCAGTCCGCGTCAACCGTGACGATAGTCTTGAGCGCCTCAAGATAAAGGTCCTCGGGGATGTGCGGGATGCACATACGTGCCGCAGAGTTGTTCATGCGGGCGATATTTTCCGTCGGGCGGAAGAGCTGGACAACGCCCTCTGCCGTTCTGTAGGCCTTCAGGCCCTCAAATATCTCCTGCGCATAGTGCAGAACGTTGGCGCAGGGCATGAGCTCGATGGGCCCATAGGGCACCACGCGCGGGTCATGCCAGCCCTGGCCCTCGTCGTAATTCATAAGGAACATATGGTCTGAGAAAACCTTGCCGAAGCCGAGCTTGTCGGACGGGGTCTTTGCCTTGGGGGCCGTGGTCTTTATTATTTTGATTTCCTCCATTTTATCTGTCCTTCCCTCAGAGTTTCGGCGGGCTCTCCACGCCTCTCTCTTGCGCGGAGGCTCCCCCCTATTTAATGTTACCACGTTTTGGCGATATTGCAATAGACAATCTTGCGTTGTATGGAATTTTAGGTTAAAATATACAAAAATCGACGGAGGTATCCGTAATGTGCGTTAATGTCTCAATCGTCGCTTGCCCGGATTATGGGCCGCAAACCGCAAAGGCCGCGTTGGAGGCGGTCCTCGAACCTCTGGGCAGCCTGAACTGGGTGCAGCCGGGGATGAAGATCGCCGTCAAAGCAAACCTCGTCGCTCGTATGAAACCGGAGACCGCCGCCGCGACGCATCCCGTCCTTGTGACCGAGCTCTGCCGCATGCTAGTCGGACGCGGCGCGCAGGTCGTCGTGGGGGACAGCCCGGGCGGCCCCTTCACCGCCGCCTGGGTCGGCGGCATCTACAGCGGCACGGGTATGCGCATGGTCGAGGAATCCGGCGCAAAGCTCAACTCCAACTACTCGACCTGTGAGGTCAGCTTCCCGGAGGGCAACACCGTCAAGAGCTTCCCATTCACCAGCTGGCTGTTGGAGGCAGACGCCGTAATAGACTTCGCCAAGCTCAAGACCCACGGCATGGCAGGTATGACCTGCGCCGTCAAGAACTTTTTCGGAGTCATACCCGGTACAAAAAAGCCGGAATTTCACTATATGTACCCCAACACGGCGGACTTCTGCGACATGCTCTGCGACCTCGCCGCCTTCGTCAAGCCCAGGCTCACCCTGGTGGACGCAGTGCTGTGCATGGAGGGCAATGGTCCAACCCAGGGCAAGCCCAGGCACATGGGCGCCCTGCTCGCGGCGGATACGCCATTCAACGCTGACCTCGTCTGCGCCGGGCTTATCGGCATGAATCCGGCTGACGCGCCGACTGTCGCTGCCGCCATCAAAAGGGGGCTTTGTCCGGGCTCAGCCGAAAAGCTCCTGATATCCGGCGACCCGCGGAGCTTCGCTCTGCCAGACTTTGAGAAACTGCCGATCTCGCAGGACATCACGTTCCACCGCGGCTTCCCGCTGATAAACGCGTTTATAAGGCGCAATTTCGGCACCGGACCGAAAATAGACCGCAAAAAATGCGTAGGCTGCGGAAAGTGCCGCGAGGTCTGCCCCGCCGGAGCCGCTCAAGTCAGCCGCGGCAAAGCACATATTGACACCAAGCTCTGCATACGCTGCTTCTGCTGCCAGGAGTTTTGCCCCAAGGGCGCGGTCAGCGTCCACCGTCCGCTGCTGGCAAGAATAGTAACAAAATAGGCTTCTCCTCCCCCGTTCAATGCGGGGGAGGCGTTTTTTTAGCAGAATCGACAGTTTTCCGGCGTCTGCGTCAAAATAAATTTTAGATTATAAAAAATTTTTGTTGACTTTTCTTTATACGAGGCTTATACTGTAAATGCAAACAGAT
Source organism: Clostridiales bacterium (assembly GCA_004553625.1). Taxonomy (GTDB): domain Bacteria; phylum Bacillota; class Clostridia; order Oscillospirales; family Oscillospiraceae; genus Scatomorpha; species Scatomorpha merdavium. Next base: position 182,989 of record SFKX01000003.1, read on the forward strand.
TTTGGGCCAAGGCAAAGGATTTTTTGTGCTACTTGTATAATTGTCCAAGGCCTACAACAACTTTCAAGGAGGTCCTGAGCGTGAAGGAAAGCAAACCCCAGGCAGCCCAGCAGGATACCGAATTTTCCCTCTCAGCAGTCCCGGAAAGCGAGCGCAAGAGCTACATAAGCCTCACCATTATCTGGACGGGCTTCGTCTTTGTCATCGTCTCCATGATGGCTGGCGGAACTCTGGCGGTAGGCCTCAGCTTTAAAGAGGTCATCTACGCCACGCTCATAGGCAACGTCTTTCTCTGCCTCATCGCGGTGGCGGTCAGCGTCATCGCCAGCAAAACGGGCCTCACCTTCGCGCTGCTCACGCGCTATAGCTTCGGCGTGATGGGCTCCAAGGTCGCCTCCATTTTCGTGCCTATCGTAAACATCGGCTGGTACACCATCCAGGCCGCGACCTACGGCCACTTCGTCGCCACAGCCCTCGGCATGGGCGAGGTCGGCGAGGCCATCTGCATGGTGCTCAGCGCCATAGCAATGGGCGTCTTTGCCTTCTACGGCGTGAAGGCCATCACGATCCTCGGCTACGTGGCCATCCCCGCCATCGTTTTTCTCTCCATTGCAACGACGATCCGCTCCATGGGCGTGCTCGGCAGCTGGGAGGCCCTCATGGCCTACCGCCCCTCCGTCCCCATGACCCTCGCCGCCGGCGTCACAACTGTCATCGGCGCCTGGATACTCTCTACGGCAACATGCATTGCGGACATCATGCGTTACGCCCGCAGCACAAAGGAAGCCGTCGCCTCTGCCCTGACCGGCCTGCTCTTCGGCAACATCCTCATGATCGTCTGCGGCGCCATCGCCACCATCGCCATGAACGACTACGACCTGACGAATGTCCTGCTCGGCTTCGGCCTCGTTATCCCGGCGCTCATCCTCATGACGACTAATATCTTCACAACGAACGTCGCAAACCTCTATTCCACGAGCCTCAACCTCGCCAACAGCTTCAAGGCCGGCCGGAACAAGACCCTCATAGTCGTCATCGCGATCTCTGCCCTGGCGACGCTGCTCAAGCCCTATCAGGTGGACTTCTTCTATTCCTTCCTGAACGTCCTCGGCAACATAGTGCCGCCCTTGGCAGGCATCATCCTGGCGGACTACTTCATCATCCACAGGGGCAAATACGGCAGCCTGGATTCCGCAGTCTTTGTAAAATGGAACGCCATACCCTGGATAAGCTGGGTCGTGAGTGCAGTCCTGGTCTACGTCATTCCCTGGGGTCTGCCCTCGCTCAACAGTCTTGTGCTCGGAGCCCTGCTCTATGTCGTGCTCTCGCTGGTCGCGGGCAAAAACAAAGTCGTGAATACGGAGGCGAACTGATATGACTGATAAAAACAACAAACGCAGTCTCCTGCGCTACAAGCTGGCAGCGCTCATCGGTACCGTCATCATGGCCATCGGCGCGTTCATGGCCTGCCTCTGCGTGACACCCGCCTACATAACCGTCGGCAATGTGCTGCTCATCGTGAGCATAGTCATTATGGTCTACGGCTACTCCGTCTGGCAACCATAACAAAATACGCCCCGGGGCCGTTTCCGGCTCCGGGGCGTCCGTGCTGATTTTATTCGTTTTTGCTGGCATCCATGTAGTTATATAGTGTGTATTTGCTTATGCCGAACTGCTTGCTGACCTTGTCGCCGCTCTTGGTGATGAGGAAGGCTCCGGCGTTGTTGAGGAACTGGATGGCTTTTATCTTGTCGTCCTTGTTCATCATGGCCACAGGCTTGCCCACGAGCTTGATGGACTGGCTGATGAGCTCGTCCAGGAGATCGTTGACGTTCAGCGGTATGCTCTCGGGCTCGCTGTCGTTCTGGTCGCCGCCGCCAGTGGATATGAGAGAATGGAGGCTGCCTTCAACAGCGAGAAGGCCGGTGATATCGTAGTTTATTGCAAAGATAGCTGCGACGCCGCCTTCCTCGTCCCTTATATAGATGGTGCTGCTCTTGAGGATGCGCCCGTCATGAGTACGGGTCAGGTATGAGAGCTTGTCCTCCAGCACGGCGGGATCGGCCCGCAGAGCCTCCAGCACGATGTGGCTCGGCCCGTCTCCGACCTTGCGGCTGCTGACGTGGCCGTTCTCAATGAGGACGATGCTGCTGTCCGGCTGATTCCTGCTCAGGTCGTGGACAACCACCTCGCAGTTGCTGCCAAAATGTACGCACAGCCCGTGCGCGAGCTGCCTGAGCATCTGCAGCGTGGCTTCGTTCAACATCCCGGGACCTCCTTTTTGCAACTTTAGCACTCATTTTAACACAGCTCGGCCCTTTGTACAAGCGAAATTATTACAAAACGCGAGATTTCCAAAAAAATTTTTTAGGTTTTCCAGTTAAGGAGGAAGTCGGAGATGATCATAATAGGCGGCGGGGCCGTCCTGACCCGCGACCCCGAAAAGCCTTTCATGGCCGGCGGCGGCGTGGCCGCCGGTGACGACGGGTTGATACTTGCGCTGGGTCCTGTGTCCCGGCTGAGGCGCGAGTACCCCGGCGCTGCATATGTGGACGCCAGAGGCGGGCTCATCATGCCCGGACTCGTGGACCTCCACCACCACGCCTGCGCCCTGCTTTCCCGCGGCCTTGAGCCGCGCGGGGTCCGGCCGATGCGTTATATGGGGCTTCTGGAAAACTGCTGGTGGAAGCTGGACCGGGCCATGAATCTCGAGGACGTATACTGCGGCGCTTCAGCAGACTTTCTGGATTGCGTCCGGAACGGCGTGACGACAGTGTTCGACCAGCACGCCAGCTACGGCGCCGTCACCGGCAGTCTCTCTGAGGTCAGCCGCGCGGCGGACAGGCTCGGCCTGCGCGCCTGTCTGGGCTACGAAGTCTCGGACCGCGAGGGCGAGAGCAAGTGCAAGGCCGCCATCCAGGAAAACCTCTCCTTCATGCGCGAAATATCCCGGCGCACGGACAGCCTGCGCCGTGGCATGATGGGCATGCATGCCAGCTTCACGCTCTCTGACCGGACGCTTGAGGCCTGCATGGAGGCGCTTCCGGCGACTTCGGGCTGCCACATCCACGTGGCCGAGTCGCTTGAGGACACCACGCACAGCCTGCAGACCTACGGACGCTCGATAGTCCGGCGGCTGAGGGAACGGGGCGTGCTCGGCCGCAAGACCATCGCCGCGCACTGTACGCACCTCAATTGGGAGGACGTTCAGATCCTGCGCGAGACGGATACGGCGGTCGTCCACTGCCCGGAAAGCAACATGGCCAGCGCTGTCGGCTGTGCGGACATAGAGGCCTATTCGCGTGCGGGGCTCTCCCTCGGCTTGGGAACGGATGGCTTCAGCTCGGACCTCTTCCTCGGCATGCGCACGGCTAGCCTGCTCTGCCGCCACAACTCCGGAGACGCGCTCTCAGGCGCGGGAGTAGCGTCCGATCTGCTCTTCCGGGCTAACCCTTCCCTGGCGAGCCGCTTCTTCGGCGTGGAGCTGGGCGTTTTAAAGCCGGGCGCGGCAGCGGACATCATCGTCTGTGACTACCAGCCGCCCACTCCCCTGAGCGCTGCGAACGCGGACTCCCACATCCTCCGCGGCGTCTGCGGCAGAAGCGTCACGACTACTGTCGTCGCCGGCAAAGTGCTCATGGAAAACCGCATCCTAAAGGTCGCAGACGAGGAAGCGTTGCTCTCGGAATCCAGACAGCAGGCCGCTGATCTATGGCGCCGGGCAGGTATTTGAAAAAACTTATTCTTGAGCTAAAAATTTTTTAGATTTGCTCTTGCATTTTAAATATAGTGTGGTATTATGAGCCTGGAACTAAAAGTTTTTTAGCATAATAAAATTTGGTTAACGGAGGTCGCTGAGCAATGGAGAAGATCAAGTGGGTAGCGAACAGGATGCTGAAGACGGGGGACCTGAGTTTGCCGGTGATGAGTCTCGAGAATGTGAAGAAGGCTCGAGCGTTCCACAAGAGCTTCCCGCAGTACGCGGAGACGCCGCT
>SFKX01000023.1 GCA_004553625.1 Clostridiales bacterium
AGCAGCTTATCACGATGCTCTGGCGCTATGCCGGCTCTCCCACCTACACCGCCGACCTGAGCGGCTATGTTGACACCGCGGATATAAGCAGCTGGGCCGGACAGGCCATGTGCTGGGCCGTAGCCACCGGCGTAATCGAGGGCGACGAGAACGCGGCTCTGACCCCGAAGGCCGACACCACCCGCGCCCAGGCCGCCGCGATGCTCATGAGATTCATAGAGCTGTAAAAAGACAATGAGCACAGTACCCCGGGCAGGAATAATATACCTGCCCGGGGCGTCGTTTACCTTGAAAAAGAATCACGAAATTGACAAAAAAATTACACAGGCCCCCTTGTGCTTTTAGGGATAATATAGTATGATAATCTAAAAGAATTTGTGCGTAAATAAAAATTATTATGCTTGAGGTGGAAGGGGCGACTGACAATGGCTCGGAAAGTAGGAAAACTGGTGGCGGCTGTCGGCTGTTCCGGCGGCGAGCTTGCGCGGAGGAAGGTGCCGCGCGAGGCGCTGACGGGTGATTGCCGGCAGGCGCTTGCGGACTATCCCGGGGGGATATTGGAATGTCGCTGGGGCTGCCTGGGACTGGGCAGCTGCGCCGCGGCATGCAAGCTGGGCGCTATCAAAGTCGGCGCAAAGGGCGTCGCTGAGGTGGACAGGGAAAAGTGCATCGGCTGCGGGCTCTGCGTGAAGGCCTGCCCCCAGACCATAATCCGGCTGGTGCCGAGAGAGCAGAACATCGTCGTCGCGTGCAGCAGCCAGGACCCCGGCCCCGCGACGCGCAAGGTCTGCGACGCGGGCTGCATCGCCTGCGGTATCTGCGAGAAGAACTGTCCCATGGGCGCTATCAAGGTCGTGGACAACCATCCCGTCATAGACGAGAGCCTCTGCGTTTCCTGCGGCATGTGCGCGTCCAAGTGTCCGAGGGGCGTCATCAAGGACGTCTATGGTATCCTCGGGCCTCAGGTCTGAAAATACGGAGGTGGGCATCATGGCTGAGTACGTATTCAAAGTAAACGGCATTACCCGGAGCACGTCGGAGGACAAGCCGCTGCTCCGCTATCTCCGCGACGATCTGAACCTCAAATCCGTCAAGGACGGCTGCAGCGAGGGCGCCTGCGGTACCTGCACGATAATCGTGGACGGCAGGGCGGTGAAGTCCTGCGTCCTGACCACGAAAAAGGCTGTGGGCCGGAGCATCACCACCGTAGAGGGCCTGACGCACGACGAGCAGGAGGCCTTCGTCTACGCTTTCGGCAAGGTCGGCGCGGTCCAGTGCGGTTTCTGCATCCCCGGCATGGTCATGGCGGGCAAGGCCCTCATTGACCAGGTCCCGGACCCGACTGAGGAGCAGATCAAGGTCGCGCTCCGCGGCAATATCTGCCGCTGCACAGGTTATAAGAAGATAATTGAGGGCATCACACTCGCCGCCGCCATTCTCCGCGGCGACGCCGAGATAGACCCGATGCTCGAAAAGGGCGACGAGTTCGGCGTCGGCCAGCGCGCCTTCCGTACCGACGTGCGCCCGAAGGTCCTCGGATACGGCGAGTACTGCGACGATATCGAGATGGAGGGCATGGTCTACGGGGGCGCGGTGCGCTCCAAGTACGCCAGGGCCAGGATACTGGATATCGACACCTCCAAGGCCGAGGCGCTGCCGGGCGTGCTGGCGGTGCTGACGGCGGAGGACGTGCCGAACAACAAGGTCGGCCACATCCAGCAGGATTGGGACGTCATGATAGCCAAGGGCGACATCACCCGCTTCGTGGGAGATGCCATCTGCCTCGTCGTTGGCGAGACACAGGAGATCGTGGACAAGGCCCGCAAGCTCGTGAAGATCGAGTACGAAGTCCTCGAGCCCGTCCGGAACGTGCAGGAGGCCAAGGCGCCGGACGCGCCTAAGCTGCACCCGAACGGCAACCTCTGCCAGCAGCGCCACGTCGTCCGCGGCGACGCCAAGACCGCGCTGGCAAACTCCAAGTATACGGTTACGAAGAGCTTCGTGACCCCGTTCACCGAGCACGCCTTCCTCGAGCCCGAGTGCGCCGTGGCCTTCCCGTACAAGGACGGCGTCAAGGTCTACACCTCCGACCAGGGCGTCTACGACACCCGCAAGGAAATAGCCATCATGCTCGGCTGGGAGCAGCGCCGCGTTGTTGTTGAGAACAAGTATGTCGGCGGCGGCTTCGGCGGCAAGGAGGACGTCTCCGCGCAGCACGTCGCCGTGCTCTGCGCGCTCAAGGTTGGCAGGCCGGTCAAGTTCCGCTTCTCGAGGCAGGAGTCCATCAACTTCCACCCGAAGCGCCACTATATGGAGGCCACCTTCACCCTCGGCTGCGATGAAGAGGGCATGTTCACCGGCCTCGACTGCGAGATATACTTCGACACCGGCGCGTATGCCTCGCTCTCCGGCCCCGTGCTGGAGCGTGCCTGCACCCACTCCGTCGGTCCCTACACCTACCAGAACACAGACATCCGCGGCTACAGCTACTACACCAACAACCCGCCCGCGGGCGCGTTCCGCGGCTTCGGTGTGACTCAGAGCGAGTTTGCGCTCGAGTCCATAATCAATCTTCTGGCCGAGAAGGTCGGCATCTCGCCCTGGGAGATCCGCTACCGCAACGCCATCGAGCCGGGCAAGGTCCTGCCGAACGGCCAGATAGCAGACGTATCCACGGCGCTCAAGGAGTGCCTGCTTGCGGTGAAGCCCGCCTACGACGCCAACCCGGGCCGCGTGGGCATCGCCTGCGCGATGAAGAACTCCGGCGTCGGCGTCGGCCTGCCGGACAAGGGCCGCTGCCGCCTGGAGGTCCACGACGGCGTTGTTCAGCTCTACTCCGCCGCCTCGGACATCGGCCAGGGCTGCGCCACGATCTTCCTCCAGGAGCTGGCCCAGACCACTGGCCTGCCGCTGTCCCAGATGAAGAACATGGGCAGCAACTCCGAGCTGTCCCCGGACTCCGGTACAACCTCCGGCTCGCGCCAGACGCTCATAACCGGCGAGGCCGTTCGCATGGCCGCCGTCGATCTGAAGAAGGACCTTGACGAGGCCGGCGGCGACCTGTCGAAGCTCGAGGGCAAGGAGTACTTCGCCGAGTTCTTTGACCCGACCGACAAGCTGGGTGCGGACGTACCCTTCCCGAAGAGCCACGTGGCCTACGGCTTCGCGGCCCATGTCGTCGTCCTCGACGATGACGGCAAGGTCAAGGAGGTCTACGCAGCGCACGACTCCGGCAAGGTCGTCAACCCGACTTCCATCCAGGGCCAGATAGAGGGCGGCGTGCTCATGGGCATGGGTTACGCCCTGACGGAGACATTCCCGCTCGAGGACTGCGTACCCACGGCGCGCTACGGTACCCTCGGCCTGCTGCACTCGACGCAGATACCCGATATACACGCCATCTATGTGGAGAAGGATGAGCTGCTGCCCTTCGCCTACGGCTCCAAGGGCATAGGCGAGATCTCGGCCATCCCGACGGCCCCGGCGGTGCAGGGCGCTTACTACTTCCGTGACGGCAAGTTCCGCACCACGCTCCCGCTCGAGGACACCTATTACAGCAAGAAGCACTAAACGTCAAGGCTCAGCCGCCCCGGTCCGCGCTCGGACTGGGGCGGTTTTCATGCCCGCAGCGCTTGACGTCCCGTAGCCGAGATGGTATATTATATTTAACCAAAAGGTTAAATGAGGTGCGTGAAATGAGCTTGCAGGAGACGATGCGGGCGCTGGCGGACCCGACGCGGCGGGAGATACTTGAGCTGCTCAGGGCGGGAAGGCTGCCGGCGGGGGAGATAGCCGGGAATTTTCCGGTATCAAACGCAGCGGTGTCAAAGCATCTGGCCGTGCTGCGCGAGGCGGGACTTGTGCGCGTGGACAGGTGCGGCAAGAACATCTACTATGAGCTGAACACGAGCGTGCTTGAGGACGTGCTGGCCTTTGTGAGCGGGCTTAGGCGGGAGCAGTGCGGCGAGGGCGAGGTGAGGGTGTGAAAAGGCTGACGGCGAAGAAACAGCTGGTGCTGGAGTTCATATTCTGCTCGCTGCCGCTCATCTACTATCTGCTCTGCCTGCCTGGTATGCCGGAGACGGTACCCGTCCACTGGAACGCCGGCGGAACGGCGGACAGGTTTGCGCCGCGCTTTTCCTTCGATATGCTGCTCATAAGCGCGGCCGGATATTTCGGACTGCTCATAGGAGTCGGCCTGCGCAAGCTCATCTGCTCCATATCCACGCAGGAGAGGGAGGAAAACCGCGCGACGGTGGAGCGCATCATGCGCTGGACGGAGGCCGCCGAGTGCCTTCTGTTCACCGGTATCGCGCTGCATGGAGTCATCCGCACCTGCTCAGGTGAGAGCACGGATAACGGCTTTATAATGAAGCTGGGCGCGGCCGTAGTGGCGCTGGTGCTGATCGCGGCGGGGAACCAGCTGCCCAAGCTGAGGCGCAACAGCGTATCCGGCGCGAGGACAAAGTATTCGCTCTCGAGCGACGAGGCCTGGTACAAGACGCAGAGGTACGCAGGCCGGGCGCTTATGCTGGCAGGCGCGACGCTGCTAATTGTCACACTGATGCCGTTCATCACAGCAGGCATGGCGTGCGCCGCGACACTGGCGGCGCTTGTGGTGGTCTGTGCAGCCGCGCTGAACTACCGAGGCTGAGCCGGTTTTTAGGAAATACCTTGCAAAGCGGAGCGACTGAATATAAAATGTTCATGCGAGAATGCAATCGAGGTAAGCGGGAGGAAAGTGGAATGGACCTGCGTGGAAAACCCTTTTACCTGACGACGGAGGAAGAGACCTGGGTATACGAATGCCTGGCCGCCATGGACGAGCGGACAAAGACCGGCCAGCTCTTCTGCGTCATGGGCGGGGACTATACGATAGACGAGCTCAAGCAACTGGTACGGGAAGAGGGCATTGGCGCAGTGCTGTTCCGGCCCTGCCCTAAGTCGGAGCTGATCGAGAAGTACGCCGCAATAGACGCGGCGGCAAAGGTTCCGCTGCTCCACGCCGCGAACCTCGAAGAGGGCGGAGCCGGCGGAATATCGGACGGGACGTATTTTGCAAACCAGCTGGGCGTAGCGGCCGCAGATGACGAGGACTGCACAAGGCATTTCGCCGAGGTCTGTGCCGCAGAGGGCCTGGGCTGCGGCATAAACTGGACCTTCTCGCCCGTCGTGGACATAGACATGAATTTTCGCAACCCCATCACGAACACACGCACTTTCGGCGCGGACGTCGAGAGGGTACTGAGGAATTCGGAGATTTACGTCGAAACGGTGCAGAAGGCAGGACTCATGGCCTGCTGCAAGCACTTCCCGGGCGACGGTGTGGACTACAGGGACCAGCACCTGCACCCGACCTACAACAGCCTCGGCGCGGATGAGTGGCGCGGCAGCTACGGGCGGATATATAAGTCGCTCATAGACGGGGGGCTCATGTCGGTCATGGTCGGTCACATCTGCCAGCCTGCCCTGGCGATGGAGAAGGACCCCGGCCTCAGTTTTGCCGATGTTCTCCCGGCCTCGTTGAGCCGCGAACTGCTGACGGGTGTACTCAGGGAGGAGTTTGGCTTCAACGGCCTCATAACAACTGACGCGACCATAATGGGCGGCTACTGCCAGGCAATGGAGCGGCGCAGGGCTATACCGACGTCGATAGCCGCGGGCTGTGATATGCTGGTATTCTCGACGGACATACGCGAGGACCTGGCGTACATGCGACAAGGGCTCGAGAGCGGCATACTTAGCCGCGAGCGGCTCGACGAGGCCGTGACGCGCGTCTTGGCCCTAAAGGCAAGAACGCTTAGGTCAAAGCACATTCCCGAGGTCAGCGCGCAGGAGTGGCAGCGCGACTGCGCGGAGAAGGCCGTGACTCTGGTGAAGGATACGCAGAAGCTGGTGCCTGCCCGCGGCTTCAGCAGCGTGAGGCTCGTGGTCGTGGGCGATGAAAATCTCGCCGGCGGCGAGGAAATTGTCGGGGTCGCCTCGGAGCGGCTTGGAGCCCTGGGACTTGCGGTAGAAGTTTATGACCCTATACGCGACGAGCTGCACGGCAGCGCGCAGCTGCCCTCGGACAGGCTCACGCTGGTCATAGTTAACTGCCCGACCGCGAGCAATCAAACCACGGTGCGCATAAACTGGAGCCGCAAGCATGCGCTGGACGACCCGCGCTTCATAAACGAGGAAAAGACAGCAATGATCTCCCTGGCGAACCCCTACCACCTCCAGGACGCGCCGCGGGTCAGGACGTATATAAACGCCTATACGCCCGTTGCTCCGGCGCTGACGGCGGCGATAGATCTGCTGTTCGGTCTGCAAGAGGCGCGGGGCAAAAGTCCGGTTGACGCTTTCTGTGGACTTCCGGATACACATTTTTGAGGTGATTATATGAAGTTCAAGGCTGTGATATTTGACCTGGACGGCGTGCTGGTCTCGACGGACGAGCAGCACTATCAGGGCTGGAAGGCGCTTTGCGACAGGCTGGGAATCCCATTTGACCGAGAGGTCAACAACCGCTTTCGCGGCGTGAGCCGCATGGCCTGCGTGGATATACTTGAAGAACTCTCCGGCCAAAGCTGGACCGACGAGCGCAAGCAGGAGTACGCGACGTGGAAGAACGAGCGCTACCGTAGCCTGCTGAGCGAGCTGTCCCCAGCCTCGGTCACGCGTGAGGTCAGGGAGACGCTGGATAGGCTGCGGGCCTGCGGCCTGCTTTTGGCCGTGGGCTCCTCCAGCAAGAACGCGGGTTTCATTTTGGAGCGCATTGGCCTAGGCAACTATTTTGATGCGGTGTCGGACGGCAACAACATAAGCCGTTCGAAGCCGGACCCTGAGGTGTTCCAGAAGGCAGCACAGTTTCTGGGGGTGCCGCCGGAGCTTTGCCTCGTAGTCGAGGACGCCGTGTCCGGCGTGGAGGCTGCGCACAACGCTGGAATGCTTGCCGCCAGCCTGGGCGACGCCGCAAAAAACGGAGCGGGCGACTATGTAATGAGCAGCTTCGGCGAACTGCAGAAAATCACGGGCATATGATGTCAAACCAATAGAAAAAGCCGGCTGGTCCATCCAGCCGGCTTTTATAATATCAGTATATGCCATGCCTTCGTCAGCGGGCGCTGACGTGCCTGATCATGTCAAGATCCGATCTCCGATCCACGTCCAATAGCTCACTTGCCTCGGCCTCGACCAGAAGAAGCGCATCGGGGTGCCTCCTGATAACTGCTGAGCCGCCGCACTCGCCCTCCAGGGCCAGCAGCTCGGGAAAATATCGCGCAGGAAAGAGGCAGGGGTTCCCACGCGCTCCTGCGTGAGCCAAGGCGGCTATGTGCTCGGGCTGCTCCAGCCAGGCGCCTATTAGGCGGGACACGGTCGAGGAGCGCAGCAGGGGCTGGTCGGCGGTCATGAACAGCGCCGCGTCGCAGGGCTGAATCGCCTCGAGTCCAAGTTGCACGGTGCGACTCGCTCCGGCCTCGGGTCTGTCGTTAAGGACGTGCTGAAAGCCGAACTCCGCTGCAAGCGATATGCCCTCGGCCCTCGCGGTGACTATGCAGACCTTGGACAATCTCTCGCGCGGCACGGCCTCACAAGCCCGACGCAGCAGACTGCGGCCATCAAGATCCACGGCCAGCTTGTCAGAGCCAAAGCGCGACGAGGCCCCTGCCGCCATAAGTATGCAGCCCACTTGTGGTGCAATCAACGCAGCGCCCTCCTTACAATTGCTGGCCAAAGCATAACAGCAAACGCGCCGCGCGTCAAGGATATGGTTGCAGAGGCGGCGCGGCGCGTTTATAATGTGTTATATATGGATGAGAGAAGAAAGGGGGCCGCAGCTTGAGTTATGTAGGAAAGCCCATGCCGCGTGTGGATGCCCGGGATAAGGTGATGGGCCGTGCAAAATATGCCGCCGACCTCTGCGACAGGAATGTGCTGACGGCAAAGATACTCCATGCCGAACACGCGCACGCGCTGGTGAAGAGCATAAACGTGGAAAGAGCTCGCGCCATGGAGGGCGTTGAGGCGGTTTTCACCTGCTTTGACGTCCCCAAAAACTATTTCCCGACCGCCGGCCATCCCTGGTCCACGGAGCCCGAGCACCAGGACGTGGCGGACAGGCTGCTGCTCACGGACCATGTCCGTTTCTGGGGAGACGACGTTGCTGTTGTAGTCGCGCGGGATGAGCTCAGCGCCGTGAAGGCCCTGCGCGAGATAGAAGTCGAATATGAGGACCTTCCCTTTGTTCTTGACGCGCAGGAGGCAATGCGCGAGGGCGCGCCGCAGCTGCACGAACGTTTCCCAGGCAATGTCCTGGGCCACAGCAGCATTCGCACGGGCAACTATGCCGAGGCGATCAAGGAACCCGGCCTCATTAGGGTCGAAGGCTGGTACGACACGCCCACCGTACAGCACTGCCATATCGAAAACCACAACTGCTGGGCGTATGTGGAAGGTGAGCGAGTCACTGTCGTGACCTCAACTCAGATACCGCACATCGTCCGCCGCATAGTCGGCCAGGCCCTGGGTATCGACTGGGGCCGCGTCAGAATAATAAAACCCTACATAGGCGGCGGCTTCGGCAACAAGCAGGACGCGCTCTACGAGCCGCTCTGCGCCTGGCTGACGACTCAGCTCGGCGGCAGGCCCGTGCGCATCGAGTGCACAAGGGAGGAAACCTTCCACTGCAACCGCGTCAGGCATGCAATAAGGAGCCACATCATCTCCTGGGTGCGGCCGGACGGGAGCTTTGCTGCGCGCAAGCTAGAATGTTGGTCAAATCAGGGCGGCTACGCCTCGCACGGTCACGGAATCTGCGCCAAGGGCATGAACTCCTTCCCACAGATCTACCCCTGCCCGAATCTGGAATGCGACGCCTGGACGACGTTTACAAACCTGCCGCCTGCCGGAGCCATGCGCGGCTACGGCATACCGCAGGCCACCTTCGCGGGCGAGGCGCATATAGACGACGTAGCTCGCGCCCTGGGCATGAGCCCGATCCAGCTCCGGCGCAAGATAGCCATGCCAAAGGGATACACAGACGAATTTTCTAAAAACTGCAACTGGAGCGACAGCTTCCGCGTATGCATGGAGACCGGGGCAAAGGCCACGGACTTCGAGCGCCTGTATAAAGAGTACTCCAAGCCGCAGACAGGGAACCTCCGCCGCGGCGTGGGCATGGCGCTCTATTGGTACAACACCGGCGTCTGGCCGATCTCGCTCGAGTCCTCGTCCTGCCGTATGGTACTTAACCAGGACGGCTCCGTGCAGGTCCAGACCGGAGAGACAGAGATAGGTCAGGGCTGCGACACCGTCTATGCCCAGATGACTGCCGACGCCGTGGGTATACCGATGTCCAATGTCCACGTCGTTACGGTCCAGGATACGGACCTGACGCCCTACGGCAGCGGCGCCTACGCCTCGCGCCAGACCTATGTTGGCGGCTTTGCCATCAGCAAGACCGGCAAAATATTGAGGGACAGGATACTTGACTACGCTCAGAAACTAACAGATATTCCCATAGACAAGCTGGACCTGGTCGAGGGCGTGATCCTCGGACCCGGCGGCGAGAGACTGATGGGATTGGCTGAGCTGGCCACCGAGGCCCTGTATTCGATGGAGGACAGCCGCCACATAAGCGCTGAGGCGACGGCGCAGATAAAGTCCAACGCCTACAGCTTCGGCTGCTCCTTTGCGGAGGTTGAGGTGGATCTCAGCCTCTGTAGGATAAAGGTGCTGAGACTCATGAACGTACACGACTGCGGCAAGCTGGTCAATCCCCAGCTCGCAGCGGCACAGGTACACGGCGGCATGTCCATGGGACTGGGCTACGCCCTGTCGGAAAAGCTGCGCTTTGACGAAAAAACAGGCCGCCCGCTCAATGGGAACCTGCTGGATTACAAGCTGCTCACCTGCCTCGACCATCCGCATTTGGAGGCGCTGTTCTGCGAGAACGCGGAGCCGACAAGTCCCTTCGGCACGAAGGCCCTGGGCGAGCCGCCGGCCTGCCCGCCGGCGCCCGCCATACGCAACGCGGTGATGCAGGCGACGGGCATAGCCTTTGACGCGATACCCATCACGCCGGAGGCGCTATACCAGGCGCTGGAAGGAGGCGGGGAAAATGTTTGACATCAAGGCTCTGTACGAGGCTCAAAGCGTTGAGGAGGCGCTGGAACTCAGACGCAGATACCCAGAGGCATCCGTGCTCGCGGGAGGAACGGACCTTCTGATAAAGATACGCGAGGGAAAGCTCACAGACGCGGAGCTCATCTGTATCCGAGACGTCGCAGAGCTCCGCGGCGTGACGCAGGACGCGGAGGGCTCGCTCAGAATAGGGCCGCTGACCAATTTTTCTGGCCTTATGTCTGAGCCTCTCATAAGGGAGCGCATACCCGTCCTGGGCGAGGCGGCGGGTGAGGTGGGCAGCCCGCAGATACGCAATGCCGGCACCATAGGCGGCAACATCTGCAACGGCGCGACCTCCGCGGACACGGCTCCTACGCTCTTTGCCTACGACGCCGTGCTTGAGCTTTGCAGCTCGTCGGGGAATCGGCAGGCGGGGATAGGAGACTTCTACCTCGGTCCCGGCAGTACGGACCTGCGGCCGGGCGAACTGTTGACGGGCATCGTCATTCCCGGCGCGAGCCTGGAGAGAACGCACGGCTGCTACATCAAATATTCCATGCGCGAGGCGCTGGACATCTCAACGCTCGGCTGTTCGGTGAACCTGCGTCTGAGCACTGACGGGAAACGCATGGAGCGTATCCGCATTGCCTACGGTGTGGCCGGACCGGTACCCTGCCGCTGTCCGGAGGCGGAGGCCCGCTTTGCGGGCGCGCCGTGCTCCGAGGAAACTGCCAGGGCTTTCGCAAAGGCGGCTGTGGCGGAGATAAGTCCGCGCGATTCCTGGCGCGCGAGCCGGGCGTTCCGGCTGCACATCGCGGAGGAATGTGCCTATAGGGCGCTGCGCAGCTGCATTGAGAGAGCGGGGGGCGCAATATGAGCGAGAGACAGTTTAAACGCATACGCTGTACGATAAACGGCAGGCCGGTGGACAAAATGGTGGACGTCCGAGCCTCGCTGACCGACCTGCTTAGGGACGATTTCTCTCTGACCTCGGTGAAGAAGGGGTGCGAGGTGGGTGAGTGCGGAGCCTGCACGGTGCTCATAGACGGAGAGACCTTTAACTCCTGCATTTACCTCGCCGCATGGGCGGACGGGCGAGATATCCTGACCGTAGACGGCTTGGCAGCCCCGGATGGGAGCTTGTCGCCGCTGCAGCAGGCCTTTGTGGACGAGGGCGCTATCCAGTGCGGTTTCTGCACTCCCGGCTTCCTCCTGACGGCGCAGGAGCTCATAAACCGCGGAGAACCGCTGACGGACGAACAGCTCAGGAAGCAGCTGTCCGGCCACCTTTGCCGCTGCACGGGCTATGAGAACATCTTCCGGGCCGTCCGCCGCGCCCTGGACGAGAGCCTGAAAACTTGAATAAAAAGCGCGGCTGCATCTGATGCAGCCGCGCTTTTGCGTCCAGCCGGGCCGGGAGCGCATATCATTTGAGCCAGCGCTCGAAGCAGCGATCAAAGAGCTCATCGCCCTGTTCCCTGAGCTTGGCGCAGAAATTTTCGTAATCGGCCAGGATGGCCGCTCCCTCTTCGGTCAGGACGGCGCCGCCGCCGTGGCGGCCGCCCGTGGTGCTCTCCAGCAGAGGGAAGCCCAGCGCCTGTTCGCTGTCGCGCAGGATTCGCCAGGCCTTGGAATAGGCCATGCCCATCTCGGCAGCCGCAGCGCGCAGAGAGTGGCGCTCCCGCACCAGCGAGAGCAGCGTCGCCATGCCGGGACCGAAAAACTTGCCGTCCTTGAACAGCCTTATGGATATGTTATAATGCATTTTTTCCATATACTAAGTATACCACCCTCTTCGAGCCGACGTCAACGCTTGACGCCGGTGGAAATGGGTGGTATTGTTGTTCTCAGCAGAGAATAACGAGGTGAGAGGCTTGAAATTCGTCGAAGCCCTGGGCATGGGCCGAGGAGTTACGGCGGTAATAGGCAGCGGTGGGAAATCCTCGCTGCTGAACAGGCTTGCCATGGAGCTGCGCGGCGGGGGAGGCATCATACTATGCACCACGACGCACATATTCCCTCCGCCAGCAATGCGTACGCTTGTTTCGGCGGATGCTCGGGCCACAGCGCGGGCGCTCCGAGAGGATGGGGCGGTCTGCGTTGGCGAGCCTATGGATGATGGGCGGCTGTGCGCTCCTGCCATGACGATGGCGGAGCTTGCCGTACTCGCGGACTACGTTATAGTTGAGGCGGACGGCTCCAAGCGCCTGCCGCTGAAGGCCCACGCCGCGCATGAACCCGTCATCCCGCCGGAGACGTCGAGGACGGTCTGCGTTGTTGGGCTATCGGGCCTGGGCAGGAGAGTGGCCGAGGTCGTACACAGGCCGGAGCTGTTTGCACCGTCTGAAACCGTAGTTACGCCGGAACTGCTTGCGGAAGTACTCAATCGTGAGGCGTTGGCGGATATATATTACCTGAATCAGACCGATGTATGCGGCGAGGCGACGGCAAAAAAGTTGGCCTCGCTGCTGCACAGGCCGGCAGTCTGGGGTAGTTTGCGCAGGGGAGAGGTACTATGATGATACTCATAAGGGGCGCGGGGGACATAGCTTCGGGAATAGCCATCAGGCTTTACCGGAGCGGCTTTGACGTGATCATGACCGACACCGCCAGACCGACGGCGATACGCAGGACGGTGAGCTTTTCCGGTGCCATAGTAGCGGGCAGCCAGACCGTAGAGGACGTGACGGCAAGGCTTGCAAACACGCCGGAAGATGCGTTAAATATCACAAAACAGGGAGATATAGCCGTGTTGGCGGATGAAAAGTGCGACTGTCTCCGTACTCTCAGTCCCAACGCACTGGTGGATGCCATCCTTGCGAAGCGGAACCTCGGCACAAGAATTGATATGGCCCCGGCGGTGATAGGAGTCGGGCCGGGCTTCACGGCGGGCGAGGACTGCCACGCCGTGGTCGAGACTATGCGCGGCCACACGTTGGGGCGGGTCTACTACAGCGGCTCCGCGCTGCCCAACACGGCTGTTCCCGGCCTCATCGGCGGCTACGCGGGCGAGCGCGTGCTTCGCGCCCCGGCGGACGGGGTGTTCAGGCAGAAGCTGGACATAGGCTCAATGGTGCAGGCGGGCGACGTAGCGGGCTATGTGTGCGGGAAACCGATGCTCTGTACGATAGGCGGCGTCCTGCGCGGTATCCTGGCCGACGGAACGCCTGTGTTTTGCGGCATGAAGGCTGGAGACGTGGACCCGCGCGGCGAGGTGGAGAACTGCTACACGGTGTCGGATAAGGCCCTTGCCGTCGGCGGCGGGGCGCTTGAGGCGGTGCTGAGACTTACAGCTGCGTTGAGCGAGAGGTGAATGTAATGGAAAACGCGATAAAACTGACAAAGCTGGCAAAGTGCGCTGGCTGCGGCGCAAAGGTTGGTGCGGGAGTACTGGCGCAGCTGCTGGAGGGGATAAAGGTACACTCGGACCCGAACCTGCTGGTGGGCTTCGATAAGAGTGACGATGCCTCGGTCTACAAGGTGTCAGACGAGCTGGCGATAGTGCAAACGGTGGATTTCTTTCCACCCATAGCCGACGATCCCTATACCTTCGGCCAAATAGCCGCGACGAACGCGCTGTCCGACGTCTACGCCATGGGCGGGGAGCCGAAGCTGGCGCTGAACCTCATGTGCGTGCCGGAGAAGATGCCGCGCGAGGCCGTCCACGCCCTGCTCCGCGGCGGTTACGACAAGGTGTACGAGGCCGGAGCTATAATCACGGGCGGCCACAGCATACTGGATGACGAGCCGAAATACGGCCTGTGCGTCACCGGTTTCGTTCATCCCGAAAAGGTCCTGACCAACTGCGGAGCCAGGCCGGGCGACGTGCTGATTTTGACAAAGCCCCTTGGCATAGGTGTGCTGACCACGGCGGCAAAGGCGGAGCTCTGCTCGGCGGAGACGATGAGATACGCCGTCTCGCTCATGACTACGCTGAATAAAGGCGCGCGTGACGCCATGGTAAAATATCGCGTCCACGCGTGTACAGACGTCACGGGTTTCGGACTCCTGGGCCATTCCTGCGAGATGGCCGAGGGCAGCGGAGTTCACATTGAATACGAGGTGTCGCAGTTCCGCTTTATCGAAGAGGCGATAGAGCTGGCTAAGGAGGGCCTGCTGCCGGAGGGCATGTACCGCAACCGCGCCTTTGCCGAGTGCCGCGTAGACCCCGGCGAGGCCGAGCTCTGGCAGCAGGACCTCCTGTACGACCCGCAGACTTCCGGCGGGCTGCTTATGGCCGTGGACCCAGAGGATGCGGACGCGCTGCTGCGCGAGCTTGAGGGGAAGGTCCCTGCCGCCCAGCGGATTGGCAGAGCTGTGGAGTATGATGGCGGATCCTATATAAGGCTGAGGTGATGGTATGATATACCTGGATAACGCGGCTACTGCGTTTCCAAAAGCGCCGGGAGTGGCGCAAAGAATGTACGATTACGTTGAAAAGGTGGGAGCTACCATCAATCGCTCCTCCTATGCGGCCGCACAAGAGGCGGGGCTGGTGACGCTCTCGCTCCGGGAACGACTCTGCCGCTTGTTCAAGCACCCGGACCCCGGCTTCGCAATAATCACGCCGGGCGCTACTGCGGGGCTGAATATGCTGATAAAGGGCCTGCTCCGGCCCGGCGACCACTGCATAGTGTCCGCAATGGAGCACAACGCCGTCATGCGTCCACTGGTCCAGCTCGAGAGGCAGGGCGTCAGCTTTGACCGCGTGCCGTGCGATACCGAGGGGCGCATGGACATCTCAGCTCTTTCGGGACTCGTGAGGCCGAACACCAGGCTAGTCCTAATCGCCCACGCTTCCAACGTGAGCGGAACTGTTCAGGATGCAGAAGCGGTTGGGAAAATATGCACCGCATACG
Organism: Clostridiales bacterium; assembly: GCA_004553625.1. GTDB lineage: Bacteria > Bacillota > Clostridia > Oscillospirales > Oscillospiraceae > Scatomorpha > Scatomorpha merdavium. The sequence continues at coordinate 14,970 of SFKX01000023.1, forward strand.
GCATACCATTTGCGCTCGACGCCGCCCAGTCTGCGGGACACATGGACGTGGATTTCTCGCGCTTCGGACTCTCCGCTCTGGTGGTACCGGGTCACAAAGGCCTGCTGGGGCCGCAGGGCATTGGAGCTATGCTTCTGAGCCCCGAGCTCGCTCAACAGCTGACGCCGCTCATAGCCGGAGGTACAGGAAGCGCCTCGGACTCCGAGGAATTGCCTGAGTGGATGCCTGACCGTTTCGAGTCCGGCACGCCGAACCTGCCCGGAATATACGGCTGGGAGACTGCGCTGGGCTTTATAGAAAGGACCGGTGTTGAGTCGCTTGAGTCCCATGAAAAGGACCTCACGGCCCGCTTCCTGGATGGGCTTGCGGAACTGAAGAATGTATGTGTATACGGACCCAAGTGTATAGAAGGCCGGACTGGTGTGGTGTCCGTCGGTTTCAAAAAGAGAGATAACGCCGAGGCCGCCTGGCTGCTGGAGAGCGAGTACGGAGTGCTGACCCGCTGCGGCCTGCACTGCGCCCCCGCGGCTCACAGGAGCCTTGGCAGCTTTCCGGAGGGCAGCGTCCGATTTTCACTGGGTTACGACAATACCGAGTCCGACGTGGACGGAGCGCTCCGGGCCATAGCAGCCCTCTGAGATCGACTGCCAACTAAAAAATATTCGCTCTCGTCAAAAAATTGTTGAAATATCCCCGCGCGTTGTTCTATAATGAGAATAACGCACGGGGATATTTTTAAAGAGAGAGGTAGTGCTATGAAGAAGGTAAGCTGGTTGGTCGTGGCCGCGGGACTTGCGGTCGGCATTGCTGCGGTGGTACTCACGCTGTTGGGCAACCCGTCGAACATGGGCTTTTGCATAGCGTGCTTCCTGCGCGACATTGCGGGCGCCTGCGGGCTGCATTCGGCGGCCAAGGTCCAGTATGTGCGGCCGGAGATCATTGGTCTCGTGCTGGGCGCGTTCATCCTGTCCGTGGCCACGGGAGAGTTCAAGGCAAAGGCTGGTTCCTCGCCCGCGACGAGGTTCGTGCTCGGCGGCTTTGTGATGATAGGCGCGCTGGCGTTCTTGGGCTGCCCGCTCAGGATGGTTATAAGACTCGGCGGCGGAGACCTGAACGCGCTGGTGGCGCTCGCAGGCTTTGTGTGCGGCATACTCTGCGGCGTGTTTTTCCTTAACCGCGGCTATTCGCTCAAGCGGGCCTATCCGGTGGGGAAGGCCGAGGGCGGCGTGCTGCCTGTCATTATGGCAGGGCTGCTGATCCTCGCGCTTGCAGTGCCGGCGCTGTTCAAGTCAAGCACCGAAGGCCCGGGCTCAATGCGTGCCCCGGTGATCGCGGCGCTGCTTATCGCGGCTGTGGTAGGCGCTCTGGCGCAGAGGGCCAGACTCTGCATGGCCGGCGGCCTGCGCGACGTGTTCCTGTTCCGCGACTTCAAGCTGCTCTACGGCTTTGTGGCGATCTTCGTCGCGGTGCTGGTGGGCAATCTCATAAACGGCACGTTCAAGCTGGGCTTCGAGCTGCAGCCGGTGTCGCACAGCTCGCATTTGTGGAACTTCCTGGGCATGGCGCTCGTTGGCTACGGTTCGGTGCTGCTGGGCGGCTGCCCGCTCAGGCAGCTTATCCTCGCGGGCGAGGGCAACGGCGACAGTGCCGTGACGGTGCTCGGCATGATGGCGGGTGCGGCGATATCGCACAACTTCGGCCTGGCCGGTAACGCTGACGCGCTCAACGAGGCGGGCGAGCTGGTGGTCGGAGGCATCTCTACGGCGGGTAAGGTAGCGGTCATACTTGGCTTTGTGGTCTGCCTTGTCGTTTCGCTGATGAATCTTCCTGGGAAGGAGGAAAAGGCATGAAAACAGTTGACGCAAGGGGACATTCCTGCCCTATACCGGTGGTAATGGTGCGCAAGGCGGTGACTTCGGAAAAGCCCGAGGCGCTGGAGGTCCTGGTGGACAATCAGTGCTCCGTAGAGAATGTGACGCGCTACGGCAAAAGCCAGGGCTACAGCGTTGACGTCGCGGCCGAGGGCGCGGATTTCAGGCTCAAGCTGAGCAAATGACGCACTATATAGCCACATTCCACACCCACTTGGCGGCGCTGAGGACGCACAGGAGCCTGGCTGACAAGGGACTCAGTTCACAAATGACGCCCGTACCGCGCAAGCTGTCCAGTTCCTGCGGGACCTGCGTACGCTATCAGTCCGTAGCGCCAGAGCTCGACAGCATGGACCGCGATACCGAGGCCGTCTACGAGGACGAAGGCGGGGAATACACCCTGGTACACAGTTTTTAGAATTTTGATTTTATACAGAAAGCCTCCCGTGAAAAACACGGGAGGCCTTTTCTGCGTTATCAGATTGCGGCGATATGGCTGAGCTGTGGTTTTTATTGTTTGAGGATCTGCATGAACTCCTCTCCGGTAATTGTCTCTTTCTCATATAGGTGAGCGGCCAACTCATCCAGCTTGAGCCGGTTCGCTTTGAGCAGGTCCAAGGCCTTTTGGTGCTGGCGCTCCACCAGCGCGCTAACCGCCTTGTCTATGGCCGTTTGAGTTTCCGGCGAGCAAGTTAGAGAGGCGTCGCCGCCAAGGTACTGGTTCTGCACCGTCTCCATGGCCACCATGCCGAACTCTTCGCTCATGCCGTAGCGCGTTATCATGGCCCGGGCCAGCTTCGTCGCCTGTTCGATGTCGTTTGAAGCGCCAGTTGTGGAGATGCCGAAAGCAAGTTCCTCAGCAGCACGGCCACCTGTGTATGTAGCTATCTTGTTCTCCAGTTCCGTGCGGTTCATCAGGTAATGGTTGCCCTCTTCAACCTGCATGGTATATCCGAGAGCACCCGAAGTGCGCGGAACAATGGTTATCTTCTGCACCGGAGCCGAGTCTGTTTGGAGAGCCGCCACGAGTGCGTGTCCAACTTCGTGATATGAGACTACCTTTTTCTCGGCGTCGGTGAGTATAGCATTTTTCTTTTGGTAACCGGCGATTACGGTCTCTATGCTTTCTTCAAAGTCCGCCTCGGTCGCCGCACCGCGGCCCGTGCGCACGGCACGAAGAGCCGCTTCGTTGACAATGTTCGCCAGTTCGGCGCCGGAAGCTCCGGAGGCCATGCGCGCGATTTTGTTGAAGTCCACGTCGTCGGTGTATTTGATCTTTTTTGCATGGACTTTGAGTATTGCCTCTCTGCCTTTCAGGTCCGGCAGTTCCACAGGTATGCGTCTGTCAAACCTGCCCGGTCTGGTAAGCGCCGGGTCCAAGGATTCCGGTCGGTTTGTTGCCGCCAGGAGCATTACGCCGCTGTTCTCCTCAAAGCCGTCCATTTCGGTCAATAGCTGGTTGAGGGTCTGCTCGCGCTCGTCGTTGCCGCCGACTTGGTTGTCTCGCTTTTTGCCGATAGCGTCTATTTCGTCTATGAACACGATGCACGGTGTTTTTGCCTTGGCCTGTTTAAAGAGGTCGCGCACTTTGGCGGCGCCCATGCCCACAAACATCTCCACAAACTCAGAGCCAGACATCGAAAAGAACGGCACGTTTGCCTCGCCTGCGACGGCCTTGGCCAGCATGGTCTTGCCTGTCCCCGGAGGGCCGACGAGCAGGATACCCTTCGGCATCGCCGCGCCGACCTCGCGGTATTTCCCGGGGTTATGCAGATAATCCACAACTTCTGCAAGGGCCTCCTTGGCCTCGTCCTCGCCTGCAACGTCCGAAAACTTGATGCCCTCTGAGGACTTGACGTATACTTTTGCATTTGATTTGCCCATTCCGAAGGCCAGGCTGTTTGGGCCGCCCGCCTTTTCCATCAGCTTTTTGGACATATACTGTCCAAGCCAAATAAACACCAGGATGGGCAGAACCCAGGTGAGCAGGATGGTCAGGAAAGGCGAGGCCTGTTCGATGATTTCTCCGTTGAACTGTGCGCCGGAGTCCAGCAAGCGCTGCGTAAGTTCGGGATCGTCAACCATGCCGGTTTTGTAGATAGCGGTACCGTCCTTGTTGGTGAACAGGATCCGGTTTTCCTGCGCCTGTATTTCGACGCTTCCTATCTCGCCATTGGCCGCCATTTCAACAAAGGTGTTGTAGTTCACCTCTTGTACACTGTGTTCCGCGATCAACGGCATACCTAAGAAATTGAAGAAAAGCAATATGAGCAGTACTATCGCATAATAAAAAATAAGCGGTTTTTTGGGCTTTTTGACCTCATTCATATGTAATACCTCGCAATATATATTATTTAAGTAATTGTACCAGCGCAATTTGTGACTTTCCACTTGCAGTTTCGCATATCTGTCCTAACAAAAAGGCCGGAGTGTCAAAAACACTCCGGCTCTGCTCAAATTCGTTCCCCCAATATACGCAGCAGCTGTTCCGCTAGCCTATCCGGGTCCAGCTCCTGGTCTGATGAGCAGCGCTGAATGAGAATACCCGTGAGGCCGAAGGCGAGAAGGTCCAGCGCCAGTTCCGCGTCTCTGTATTCGCCGCGCATGGCCTTATCGCTGCGCCTTAGCAGTTCTTCAAGGTAGGTCCTCACCGCGCCGAAGAGGATACGTTCCACCTGACCTCTGCGCTGTGAAGATATCAGCTTGTGCAGAAGTGCACGGTTTTCGGCCATTGTGCGGACGAACTCGCTCAGCGCCGCCTGCGGAGTTTCCGCCTTGAGGCTTCGCTCGATCATGCGCTCGGTCATCCGCTGTGCGCGCCATTCCAAAAGATCCATGAGGTCCTTGAAGTGATAGTAAAACGTCTGCCGCGAGATACCGCAGTCCTCAATAACGGCTTTTACTGTGACCTTGTCAATCCCGCGCTGACGTACCAGCGCATCAAAATGCTCTGCAATAAGCATTTTCATATCCGTCGCCATTTCGCTGCCCCCTCTGCGGAGCATTGTACCACACTGGCGGTGGGGAGGTAAAGTGTTTCACTACAGAAGCAGCAGCGCGAGCGGTATGAACAGCGCGAGTGCTGCAACGTTGACGACGGTAAACCAGAGCAGGTATTTCCCGCCCTTCGCCCCGGGCGTAGCGCAGTATAGCTTGAAAGAGATCAGGCTTGCCAGCGAGGCTATGATAGTTCCCAGCCCGCCTACGTCCGTTCCTAACAGAAGGCCCTTCCAGTCCTCCGTAAACCCAGCCAGAAGAACGGCTGCCGGAACGTTGCTGATGACCTGGCTGGCCAGCAGGCTCGTGAAAAACGTGCTTCCGTTGAGCATACCGGAGAGCGTGTCGTTCACCGCAGGTATGTTGCCGATATTCCCGGCGAAGATGAAAAAGAACACAAAGGTCAGCAGCAGGCAGTAATCAACCTGTTTGAGCGCCGCGCAGTCCACAAGGAGCAGGGTAATAAACACAACGGCGGTGACGGCAACATAGTTGACCACGCGCATGACCGCGAGCAGGCAGAAGATGAAGAGAACGATGCAGAGCGCCAAACGCCGGCTGTGCGTGATCTCTGCCCGCTCGCCGAAGTTGACCTCGATCCCATCTTTCGGTCCGAACAGGACGGCCAGCACCAGCAAAACCAAACTGGCCCCGGCCACGGGCAGCACAGCGCCGAAAAAGTCTCCTGCCGGCACGGAATATTTTGCGTAGATGAAGAGATTCTGCGGGTTTCCCACGGGCGTGGCCATACTGCCCAGGTTGGCTGCCACGGTCTGGAGCACGATGACTGGGATCAGCCGGTCCTCGCGGCCTATGGCGTGCAAAATGAGCACTGCAAAGGGTACAAAAGTGATGAGCGAGACGTCGTTAGTGACGAGCATGGACGTGAAAAACGGCAGCAGCACGAGTATCAGCGTCACGCGGCGCAGGCTGCCCCGCCCCGTCAGCATCCGCTGGGCCATGACCGCGAAGAGGCCGCAGCCCTTTAGGCCGTCCACTACGGCCATTAGGCAGAACAGCAGACAGAGTACGCGCAGGTCTATGTATTCAATATAGGCCGCCGACGGAGGCACGGCCAGCATCGATAAAAACGCCGCCAGGGCCGATATAACAAGCACCGGCTCGCGGCGGAAAAAGGCGACGACGCCCTTCAAAGCGCAGACCCCCCACACAGAAATCGCGTTCATGATAACACGGCAGATGAAAAAGTCAATAGGCAAGGCTGCGTCTTGAGTTTTAAGCGGAAAGGTAATATAATTCCGTGGGGGAGGGATGAACTTTGCCTGACGAATACACCATGCGCGCCATAGCGCACGTGCGCAGCGATTTCAGCAGCAAGTTCGGGATACCGAGACAGAGCGGCGTCGTGCCGGAGCTTGAGGCCGACGTTGTTTTTACGCCGGAGTTTCGGAACCCGGATGCCTTTCGCGGTCTGGAGCGCTGTACTCATATCTGGCTCATTTGGCTGATATCCGGAAACCTGCGCGAGGGCTGGCAGCCCACGGTGCGTCCGCCAAGGCTGGGCGGGAACGTCCGCTGGGGCGTGTTTGCCACGCGCTCGCCGTTCAGGCCCAATCCGATAGGGCTGTCCTGCGTCCGACTCAAGGGCATAGACCTGCACACGCCGGAGGGTCCTGTCCTGCACATCCTAGGCGCGGACCTCATGGACGGCACGCCCATCTTGGACGTCAAGCCCTACGCGCCATATACGGACGCCATACCGGAAGCCTCAAACGGTATCGCCAGGCCGGGCTGGGAGCGGGAACTCAGGGTCGAGTGCGCGCCGGAGCTGCTTTCGCGCCTACCGGAGGGCAAGCGCGCCGCGGCGCTCGCCGTATTGGGCGAGGACCCCAGGCCCGCGTACCAGTCGGACCCTGAGCGTGTCTACGGCATGGGCTTTGCGGGATTTGACATACGCTTCACAGTTTCGGACGGGGTGCTGACCGTCCGCGACATATATAAAAAGGAGGACTAGATTTGAAACGCTTCGGCTTCGGCGCAATGCGCCTGCCCATGATCGACGGCGAGGTGGACAAGCCTCAATTCTGTCAGATGATAGACGAGTTTCTCGCCGCCGGTTTCACCTATTTCGACACTGCCCATGGCTACCTCGACGGCAAGAGCGAGCTCGCGCTGCGTGACTGCCTCGTAGCGAGGTATCCGCGCGAGAGCTTTGTCCTGGCGGACAAGCTCTCCTCGGGCTTTTTCAAGACCCGCGACGACGTGCTGCCGTTCTTTGAAGAGCAGCTGCGCTGCACTGGCGCCGGGTATTTCGACTACTATCTGCTCCACGCCATGAGCGCAGAGCGTTATGAGCACTACAAGGGCTGCGGCGCCTTTGAGATAATCCCCCAGCTCAAGCGCGAGGGAAAGGTGCGCCACTTCGGCATGTCCTTCCACGACAAGGCCGAAGTGCTGGACCGCATCCTCGGCCTGCACCCGGAGCTGGAGTTCGTGCAGCTGCAATTCAACTACCTGGACTACGAGGACCCCGTTGTCGAGAGCCGCAAGTGCTATGAGGTATGCGTGAAGCATGGCAAGAAGGTCTCGGTCATGGAGCCGGTAAAAGGCGGCTCGCTGGCAGAGCTTCCCGAGGACGCGGGCGCGATACTGGACGCGCTGGGCGGAGGCAGTCACGCCAGCTATGCCCTGCGCTTTGCAGAGGGCTTTGAAAATGTGTTCATGGTGCTCTCCGGCATGAGTACGATAGGCCAGATGCGCGACAACCTCGCCTCCATGTCCGACTTCCGCCCCCTGGATGAGCGGGAACTCGCAGCCGTCATACAGGTTGCGGAGACTCTGCGAGGCAAGGGCGCCATACCCTGCACCGAGTGCCGCTATTGCACTCCGGGCTGCCCGAAGGGAATAGATATCCCGAGCTATTTTGAGTGTTATAACGCCAAGCGCATGTTTGACAAACCTCAGAGCGTGAAACAATACGCAAACCTCGCCGAAAAGGGCGCCGGTCCCGCCGACTGCATAGGCTGCGGCCAGTGCGAGGAGGCATGCCCACAGCACCTTGAGATACGCCGTCTGCTGCAGTCAGTGGCGGCCGAGTTCAAGGAGGGCTGAGTATGTCCCGCTGGGCAGTAGACCTCGCAGAGACCGCTGAGATAAACGGCTGCCTGCAGAACATACGCATACGCACAAGGTCGCTGTCTTACCCGGTCCTGCTCTTCCTGCACGGCGGTCCGGGCGTGACGGACAGGCATCTGGTGCTGAAAAGCTGCGAGCCGCTAACGGACTGCTGCACGCTCGTCTGCTGGGACCAGCGCGGCTGCGGCAAGAGCTGCACGCCCGCTTCGCTGGAAGAGGACTTCTGCATCGACACATTCATAGAGGATGCGCGGCAGGTAGTGGAGTACCTGTGCAGGCGGCTGGGCAAGCAGAAGATATACATTGTCGGCCACTCCTGGGGCAGCATCCTGGGCGTGCTGCTGGCGCAGAAGCACCCAGAGCACATCGCGGCCTATGTCGGTATGGGTCAATTCTGCGAGGGCGTCGAGAACGAGCTGCTGAGCTATGAGTTTGTGCTGGCCGAAGCGGAACGCCTGGGCGACAGGCGCGCCGTAAGGAAGCTCCGTGCCATCGGCGCGCCGGTGGAGGGGAGATACAAGTCCAAAAAGGACATGCGCGTGCAGCGCGATTATCTCACACGCTACGGCGGAGGCTGCTGGAAGAAGCGCGAGGGAATAGTGAAGAGCATACTGCTCCCGCTCGTCAAAACGCCGGAGTACCGGCTGACGGAGCTGCCGCTGATGGTGAAGGGCGTTTTGCACAGTCAGGAGTGCATGGTGGATGAGATCGTGGCGCTGGACTTTTTCCGGAGCGTGCCGGAGCTGACCGTCCCTGTCGTCCTTACTGAGGGCAGGCACGACCAGAACACGCCCGCATCCATTGCCGAACGCTGGTTCAAGGCGCTCAAAGCGCCGGAAAAGCGCTGGATCTGGTTCGAGGATTCGGCCCACTCGCCAATACACGAGGAGCCGGAGCGCTGGTGCCGCGAGCTGCGCGCCGCGCTGAACTTTTGAAGGGAGCGATCCTGTTTGTACGACGAATTGACCGAGGTCGATGTCAAAAAGATGCGCGAGGAGCTGGAGTACCGCCAGAACGTGCTGCGCCCGAAGCTCATCGACGACGTGAAAGTCGCCCGTGAGTTCGGAGACCTGAGCGAAAATTTCGAATACAAGGCCGCCAAACGCGAGAAAAACCGCAACGACAGCCGCATCCGCTATCTGGAGCGCATGATAAATACGGCAAAGGTCATTGAGGACCGGTCCGCGAGCAACGAAGTAGGCCTGTTTGACCGCGTGAAGATATACATCGAGGAGGACGACGAGGAGCGCGACATCAGAATAGTCACAACGCTCCGCCAGAACGCGCCCCTCGGCCTTATCAGCAAGGAATCGCCCGTGGGCGCGGCGCTGATGGGCTGCCGCGTGGGCGACCGGGTAAAGGTGGAGGTAAACGAGGACTACAGCTACTACATCGTCATCCGTGAGATAGAAAAGGGCAGCGACGATGAATCGCTGCCGATACGCGGATATTGAAGAACCGGGAGGGCAGCCCCTCCCGGTTTTCTCGTGCTTATTGTTTAGAGCTCTATGAATCTCATGAGCATCGCGGCGGCCTGGGCGCGGGTGGTGTCGGCCTTCGGGGTCAGAGCCGCGTTCTCGTCGCCCTCGATGACGCCGGTGGCTACGGCCCAGCACATGGCCTGCCCGGCCCAGCTGCTGATATCTGCGGTGTCAACATAGCCGCTCAGGTCTGCGGTGTAGGTGGGAGAGCCGGCATAGCGCCAGAGCATCGTCACGAGCTGCTCGCGGGTGACCTCGCCGGTCGGGTTCTCGCCGTCGGAGACGCCGTTGGCAGTCGCCCACTCCTGGGCCTTGGCG
>SFKX01000040.1 GCA_004553625.1 Clostridiales bacterium
CAGGCCTACCATCCCCTTGAGCACCAGGGTATAGTCCTCCATCTCCAGACGGGAACAAGGTCCAAGCGGCACGGTGCGGGTGATGTCCGTAGTGCCGAAGATATACTGTCCGCCCGAATCCACCAGATAGAGGCCCCTGCGCGGCAGCTCGGCCGAACCCACGCGCGGAGTCAGATAGTGGGGCAGGGCGGCATTGGCGCCGCAGGCGGATATATTCCCGAAACTGTCGCCGCGGTAGCCCGGAATCTCCGCCCTCAGCGAAGAAAGGCGCTCCGAGGCCTCCCACTCCGTCACGCAACGGCAGGACGCCTCCCGTTCGAGCCAGTAGAGGAACTTCTCCATTGCCACTCCGTCCTCGAAGCAGGCCTCCCGCAGCGAGGCGATCTCCACGTCATTCTTGACCGCCTTCCACAGCCTGACAGGCGACTCGCCGAATTGCAGTCCGTCCTCGCCGTATATGTCCGCTATGCAGCGGCCGACGCTCCAGTTGAGCGTGGAAGGGTCCAGGAATATGCGCTCCCCTTCCGTGTAGCGGGACGCAAGCAGCTCCTGCCACTCGCCGTAGCCGCGTATCTGCACGTCGTCGGCGGCGATGTCCTCAAAGCTGTCCACCGTGTCGCTGTCCTCCTGCAGGCCGGGTATATCCTTTCTCACAAACCAGTCCACCGAGTCCTGGCTGACGGCCAGGAAGGATATCACGTAAGGATTGTATTCGATGTCGGAGGCGCGCACGTTCAGCAGCCAGGCAATCTCGTCCAGGGAGCTCAGGAATATGCTGTCGCAGCCGTTCCGCAGCAGATATTTGCGCAGGCGACGCAACTTGTCGGCACGAGAAACGCCGACCTGCTCCTCGCCAAGGGTGGTCACCGGCGTGCAAGGGATATCGGGGCGTCCCTCCCACAGCAGGGAAGGCAGGTCCGGCACATCCACCACGCGGCCCGGCAGGTCCCCGACGGCTTCGTAGCTCTGGCAGAGCCCGTCCACGGCAATCACCGCCCCGTCCGGGAACTTCCCGGCCAGCCACTCGGGTATGCCCACGGCTCCCGGCACCTTCATCTTGTGCAGCACCACCCCGCTGCCCTGCAACTGTTCCAGGGCCTGGATGAAATAGCGCGTATCGGTCCACAGCCCGGCATGATCGGCCGTCACCACAATGTCGCCGGCCTCTCCGGTAAAGCCGCTCAGCCATTCGACCTGTTTCCACCTTGCAGCCGGATACTCGCTGCAATGCGGGTCGGTGCCCGTTATGATGACCGCGTCCCAATTGCGCTCGGCCATCAGCCGTCTCAGTGCCGCAATCCTTGCGGAATGAAGTTCAGACATATATTACAATAGTTATTTGCCCTGCGGGATCACTCCAGGCCACGGAAGGCGTAGTCGGAATAGATGAAACCGCGATATTCATAGACAGGCACGAGGGCGGCGGCGACCCTGCTCACGAAATTGCCGTAGCTGTCGCGCACCTCGCTCCAAGACACTTCGCTCAGCGCCGCAAAGCGCGGCAGGTCCATGTGCTGCACGTGGTCCATAGTGCCTATGTACTCGCACCAGGTGTTGGCCTGGATGCCCTTTATGCAGGCCTTCTCCCGCTCGTTCAGCTTGTCGTAAGGATCGAAGGAATAGCATTTCGACAGAGGCAGGTGGCCTCCGATAGCCAGCGGCTCGCCATTGGCGGCGTGGTCTCCGGTCTGATAGTAGTCAAGATAGAAATGGGAGTTCGGGGCCATCACCACGCCGTTGCCCAGCTTGGCGGCGGCTATTCCGCCCTTCGGACCTCTCCAGGACATCACGGTTGCCGAAGGTGTAACGCCGCCTTCGAGAATCTCGTCCCAGCCTATCACCTTGCGTCCCTTGGCGTTCAGATAGGACTCGATGCGCTGCAGCTGATAGCTCTGCAGCTGGGCCTCGGAAGTCAGGCCGAGCTCCTTCATCTTCGCCTGGCAGTGAGGGCAGCTCTTCCAGCGCAGACGCGGGGCCTCGTCGCCGCCTATGTGGATGTACTCGCCCGGGAAAAGCTCGCAGACCTCATCCAGCACGTTCTGCAGGAACTCGAAGGTGCTCTCCTTGCCCAGACAGAACACGTCCTCGCTGATTCCCCAGGTGGTGCGCACCTCGTACGGGCCGCCGGTGCAGCCGAGCTCAGGGTAGCAGGCCAGGGCAGCCACGGCATGGCCCGGCATTTCTATCTCCGGAATCACGGTAATCTGGCGTGCAGTGGCGTATGCGACTATGTCGCGTATCTCATCCTGGGTGTAGAAGCCGCCGTAAGGACGGCCGTCATAGCCCTTCTCCTTGTCGAAGTAATGGCCTATCTTGGTTTCCTTGCGCACTGAACCGACTTCGGTCAGCAGGGGATAGCGTTTGATCTCGATTCTCCAGCCCTGGTCCTCGGTCAGGTGCCAGTGGAAGGTGTTGAGCTTGTGGAAGGCCAGAATGTCGATCCAGTCCTTGACCTCCTCCACACTGAAGAAGTGGCGGCAGCAGTCGAGCATCGCGCCCCTGTAGGCGAAATGCGGCCTGTCCTCTATGCTGCAGCCCGCGATGAGCAGCCCTTTGCCGCTTTTCTCGCCCTGCAACAGAATCTGCGTGAGGGACTGCAGGCCCCACCATACGCCCTTCACGCTTCCGCCGCTCAGCTCTATGCCCTTCCTATCTATGTCCAGACGGTATTCCTCCTCGGCCAGTTCGCCGTCCAGCGAGAGCGTCAAATCGGCCTTGCCCGCCTTGCCAACGATCTGCGGACGCGGCAGCACGCGGTCCGAAACTATGCGCCTGAAGCCCTCCGGAGTGTCATATATGCCCGGAGCATAGCCCTTTTCGAGAGTCTGCGCCCAGGTGGAGACGAGCGCCTGCAGCTGTCCGTCGCAGGCATATACGCTCAGACGGCTGCCTATGCGCAGCTGCGCCCCGTTTTCGCTAAGCTTCACGGGTGCGGGAACGATTTCGACTGCAGAGCAGACAGGGGCGGCCAGCAGGAGCGCGGCCAGTGCCGAAAGAAGAATTTTGCGTATCATAATTATGTGCCTATTTTTCTATATTTGCAAATATATATAAATTTTCAAGGCAGATGGAAAACACTTACCACAGACTGTTCAGAAGCAGCCGCAACAAGGTTTTCGGCGGAGTCTGCGCCGGCATAGCGCATTTTTTCGGAATGCAGCCCTTTGTGATACGGCTCATCTTCACCGCCCTCTTTTTCGCAGGGAGCCTGGGAATATGGTTCTACCTGCTGCTCTGGTTCGTGCTGCCGCTGGCCGAGGAGCCGGCCGAGCTGTGCGAACTCTACGGCCTGCCGAAGAGCGACGAAAATCTGCGCAAATTCGTAAATGAGAAATAAGATGTTCAAGAAAGAAAGTTACGTATCCAGACGTTCGGCCCTGCTCGCCTCGATGGCGGACAAGGGAGCCAAGGGCATAGCCCTTTTCATAGGAAACGCCGAGGCCGCGCAGAACTACCGCGGCAACGATTACAAGTTCCGTCAGGACAGCAGTTTCCTCTACTTCTGGGGCATCGACGCCCCTATGTTCGCCGCCATACTCGACCTCGAGAGCGGAGAGGCCTGCCTGTACGGAGACGACGTGGATATAGACGACATAATCTGGATGGGCCCCATGCCGAGCGTGGCTTCGATGGCCGCGTCGGTGGGAGTGGCAGCCAGCAAGCCATACGGGGACTTCGACAGGGACGTGCTCAAGGCCGTCGCCGCCGGACGCCCGCTCCACTTCCTCGCCCAGTCCCGCTGGTACAACGCCGTCAAGCTCTCGCGTCTTGCGGGATGCAGCCCGGAAGAGCTCTTCACCGCCGGAAAGAAAGGCAGCCCGGTGGCCTCCCCGGCCCTTACGGCCTCGGTCATAGCCCTGAGACTGGTCAAAAGCGACGAGGAAATAGCCGCCATAGACCACGCCTGCGAACTGGGTTACGAGATGCATAGCGCAGCCCGCAGGAACATACGCGTGGGACGCATTGAGCAGGAGGTGGTCGGAGCGATGGAAGGCGTGGGCCTGGCCGGTGGCTGGGGCACGAGCTTCGCAACCATACTCACCCAGCACGGAGAGATATTCCATTGCCACTCACACGATTGCGTCATCGAAGAAGGCAAGCTTATGGTGGTTGACGCCGGAGTCGAGAGCAATGCACACTATGCCTCCGACTTCACCAGGACCTACCCAACGGGCGGACGCTTCAGCGCAAAGCAGAGGGACATCTACGACATAGTCTGCAGCTGCAACGAACTCACCTTCTCCCTCACCCGTCCGGGCATAGCCTACAGGGACGTGCACCTGGCTGTGGCCGAGCAGATGCTCGACGGCCTCGGCCAGCTGGGACTCGTGCACGGAGACCCGGCAGAGATGGCTGCGGAAGGGGTAGCCGGCCTTTTCATGCCACACGGACTTGGACACAACATGGGTATGGACGTGCACGACATGGAGGATCTCGGAGAGGACCTCGTGGGCTACGACAGCGACCAGAAGCGCTCCTCTCAGCTGGGTCTGGGCAGCCTGCGTATGGCCCGCCGCCTCGTTCCGGGCAACGTGCTCACCGACGAGCCGGGCATATACTTCATCCCGGACCTGATCGAGCTCTGGCGCAAGGAAGGCAAGGCGGCGCAGTGGGTGGACTTCGACGCACTCAGGGACTACTATGATTTCGGAGGGATACGCCTCGAGGACGATGTGCTCGTGACCGCCGACGGCGCCCGCAGACTCGGAAGCCGCAGACTGCCAATCACTTCGGGCGATGTCGAGGAGGCCATGCGTAAAGACAGGGAGCTATGATGGAGGTGCTCAGCATAGGCAGCTGGTTCGCGAGTGTGGACTGGGGCCATCTCATGATCATGATTCTGGCCATAGGCGCAGGTCTGTTCGGTATTGTGGGCAGCATCATCCCG
>SFKX01000012.1 GCA_004553625.1 Clostridiales bacterium
TCTGTGTTTCTTTACGACACATGAGCATTCGAGCGGGGCTTGTCTTCCAACTCCGTGCTCCACTATCACGCTATACTGCACAAAGCCTTTTCTGATGCAGTAAAGGCGGGCCACATCTCCGTGAATCCAATGCTTTGCGTATCACGCCCAAGGAAAAACGTTTTTGTCCCTTCGCCCTATAATGAAGCAGAGCTTAAAGAGCTCTTTGACTGCATTTGCGGGCATCCTTTGGAACTGCTTATTAAGCTTACGGCTACATACGGTTTGCGCCGAAGCGAAGTTTTGGGACTGCGGTGGAAGGCCTTCGACTTTGGAAAAAACACTATGAGCATATTTCACACCATTTATGAGGAGAAAGGCAAAAAAGGCGGGATAACAGTAAAGGGCAGAGACATCACAAAGAGCAAATCCAGTTTTCGTACCCTTCCGCTGAATGAGCCGATCAAGGCTCTGCTTTTAGATTACAGGCTCAAAAAGTATGGAGGCGATCTGCCACCTCAGGACAGCTATCTGTTTACAGACGGTAATGGTCAAATTATGAAGCCGTCGCATTTGACGGCTGCTTTTTCTGCGCTGCTTAAGAAAAAAGATCTGCGCCATATTCGTTTTCATGACCTCCGACATGCCAGCGCCGGGGTTTTGATTGCAAATCGTGTGCCGCTTATTGAGGTGCAGCATTGGCTGGGTCACAGTACGATACGCATAACTGCCGACTTATACAGTCACCTTGATTACGAGATCAAACTTCGCAGCGCTTCAATTATGAAAGAGAGGCTATTTGACAATGAATAAGAATACGCTCGACGCTCTGCTGCTTTCCTGTGAGCCCCAGATATTATCCAAAGCAGAGAAATGTTTGCAAAGAAATACTTCCATAAGTGTGAAATGCTTTCCCGATGAGCAAGGATATTGCTTTGAGGGATTTATTATGGAACGAGGAAATCGGATCTGGATGCCATATGTTGTTTTAAACAGTCATTGTGAGGCGCTCGACCTACATTGTCAATGCCAGACCAAAACATTGTGTGTGCATAAGACGATTCTTTTGCTCGCAACAAAAACCATGCTTGAAACAGGATGCGGAGATTATAAGACCGCCAGCAAACTATGTATAGCAGAACACCTTGCCAAAGCGCTGAATCTACATTGAAAACATCGGAGGACATGCATACTGCATGTCCTCTCTTGTTATTATCGCGGACAGGCAAAAACAGCGTATGCGGCACATAAGATTTCGTCGGAGGGTTGCCTGTGAAACAGAAATTGCCTGTTGTGAAGTGCCTATACACAGAAAAATCCGAAAAGACTCTCTCAGATTTGCTGGAAGAATCTTTTCGGCTTTATCTTGGCCGCATCCTTGCTGCGATGGAGCACCCCATTGTACAATGTAAGCGATGAATGGCCGCTTATCTCAGGAGGTATGGTATGTACTCAGAGATAAGCAACCCCATGGACTACCATGTGGCTTTATACATCAGACTATCAAAGGAGGATGAAAACGAAGGACCATCCCAGAGTGTCCAGAACCAGGAATCCCTGCTGCGTGAGTTTGTAGAGCAGCACCGCCTGGCCGTCTTCGACACTTATGTAGACGACGGCTGGAGCGGCACGAACTTCGACCGCCCGGACTTTCAACGCATGATTGCCGACATCGAAGCCAAGCGTGTCAACATGGTCATAACCAAAGACCTCTCCCGTCTGGGTCGTGACTACATCATGACCGGCCACTACATGGAGCGGTACTTCCCGGAGCACCGGGTGCGGTACATCTCCCTACTGGACGGCATCGACACCGGCGTGGACTCCACCGCCAACGACATTACACCATTCCGGGCCATCATGAACGACATGTACGCAAAGGACATTTCCAAGAAGATCAAGAGCGTCAAGCGCGATAAGCAGCGGAAGGGACAGTTCATCGGCGGCAAGCCCATGTACGGCTACAAGATGCATCCCACCGAGAAAAACAAGATCGTCATTGACGAGGAAGTGGCCCCAGTGGTGCGGCGGATTTTTGCTTTAGCCCTTTCCGGAATGAGCTGCCGTAAGATTGCGACTACGCTCAATGAAGAAGGAGTCCCTACACCGGCCACCTACTGCGGCTGGAAGGTCGGGAACCCTGGCCCCTACACCAGGCTGTGGAGCAGCGAGCGGATCTCCGAAATGCTGAAAAGCGAGACCTACATCGGTAATATGGTGCAGGGACGTATGGTGAAGATCAGCTACAAATCCAAGAAATGTCTGAGGCAATCACCGGAGAACTGGGTGGTAGTGGAAGGAACACACGAGCCAATCATTGACCCGGAAACTTTTCAGAAGGTGCAGCTGCTGGTGAACAGCCGCAAGCACACCCGAAGCCGGACCTATGACTTCCTGCTAAAGGGCCTGATCTTCTGCCACGAGTGCGGCTATCCAATGGCGGTACTCAACCGCAAGAATGCCGCAGGAGAAGATCGCCTGTTCTTCGTCTGCCGGACTTACCAGCGCTTCACCAAATTGGGCGTCTGCACCTGTCATTCCATCAAGGAAGAAACAGTGAATGAAGCCGTGCTTGGCAAATTGCGGGAGGTGTGCCGGGCCTATCTGAATCCTGACCGGCTGCGCCCGATTGCGCAAGAAGCCGTGGAGAATGCCAGCAAGGAGTCCAGCTGTGAAGCGGAGATGCAAGCGCTGCAATCCAAAATCACTACGCTGACCACCAATCTGGATCAGATGTACATGGACCGGCTGAATGGGCTTCTATCGGAAGAGGACTTCCAGCGCATCTATCAGAAGGTCAAGATGGACCGCACAGTTCTGGAAGATCGGCTGAAGAGCCTTCAGGAACAGGCAAAACAGCCGGTGAACACCGAAGAAAAAGCCAAGGCGCTGGTGAAACAGTTTCTGGACTCAGCACTGACCAGTCGAGAATTGCTGGTCAGCCTCATCGAACGGGTGGAGCTGACCGAGGAAAAAGAGCTCATCATCAAATTCCGCTTCCACGAGCTGGAGGCGATTTCTTAGGGCCAATCGTTTACAGTAGCCGTGTCGCTATGTATCGCGCATCGAGAAGAAGGCGCTGGAGAAGCTGCGGGCGGCTTTGGGGGAGGATGTCTGAGCGTTGACGCGGGCTTGGGAGTTTGTGTATAATATTGTCATCTTCTACAGGGGGGTGACGGCTTGGATATTCACGAACTCAACAGCTCCGTTTTTGGCCACTCCTCTTTCCGCGAGGGCCAGATGTTTCTCATCTCCTCCATACTCGAGGGGCGCGACTGCCTGGGGATCATGCCCACCGGCGGCGGAAAGTCGCTCTGTTACCAGATCCCCGCCATGACCCTGCCGGGGCTCGCCCTCGTCGTATCCCCTCTCATCTCGCTCATGAACGACCAGGTCGCCGCCCTTCGAGGCTCCGGCGTCCCCGCCGCCGCCTACAACAGCTCCCTCTCGACCGAGGAGCGGCGGCTCGTCCGCTCCGGACTCCGTGAGGGCAGACTCAAGCTCCTCTACGTCTCCCCGGAGCGGCTCGAATCCCCCGCCTTTCTTGAACTCCTCGACGGCCTGGACATTCCCCTCGTCGCCGTCGATGAGGCGCACTGTATCTCTCAGTGGGGCCAGGATTTCAGGCCCAGCTACCTCGGCATCCCGGACTTTATCGCCGGGCTGCCCAAGCGCCCCGTCGTTGCGGCCTTCACCGCAACCGCCACGGCCGAGGTCCGCAGCGATATCATACGCCTTCTCGGCCTCCAGAGGCCCAAGGTCCTCGTCACCGGCTTCGACAGGCCCAATCTCTTCTTCGACGTGCTCCGGCCCGCAAAAAAGTCCGCCGAACTGCTCCGCCTCGTCCGTGAGCGCAGAGGCCGCCCGGGCATCGTCTACTGCTCCACTCGCGCGACCGTCGAGCGCGTCTGCTACAATCTACAAAACTCCGGCGTCAACGCCGTCATGTATCACGCCGGTATGCCCGACGCAGAGCGCAAGGCAAATCAGGCCCTCTTCCAGCACGACCGCGCCTCCGTCATGGTCGCCACCAACGCCTTCGGCATGGGCATCGACAAGTCAAACGTCGGCTACGTCATTCACTACAACATGCCGCTCAGTCTCGAGGCCTACTACCAGGAGGCCGGGCGCGCCGGCAGGGACGGCAGCCCGGCGGACTGCATCCTGCTCTACTCCGCCGCAGATATCGTCACCGCCCGCCGCCTCATCGAGCACGACGACGGACAGAACGCGGAGCTGGGCGAGGAAGAGCGCGAGGCTGTCCGGCGCATGGACCTCTTCCGGCTCAGGCACATGAGCGACTACTGCAACACTGCCGCTTGCCTGCGCGGCTTCATTCTCTCCTACTTCGGCCAGGATCACGAGGAGCGCTGCGGCAACTGCGGCAACTGCCTCGCCGGTTTCAGCACTGTGGACCTGACGCTGGAGGCGCAGATGATACTCTCCTGCGTCCACCGCATCCGGGCCGCGCTGGGCTACGGTGTCGGCTCGCAGCTTGTCGCCCAGGTCCTGACCGGCAGCCGGGACAGGCGCGTCCTGGAGCTGGGCCTGGACCGTCTCTCCACCTACGGCCTCATGAAGGGCCGGGCCTCCGAAAGCGTTGCGCGGCAGATCTCCCAGCTCGTCGAGCTGGGCCTGCTCAGGCGCAACATGCGCCACGGCGCGCTCGAGCCCACGGACAGAGCAGCCGGAGTGCTCTTCCGGGGTGAAAAGGTCCTTGTCCCCACGCGCACAGCGCCGGAGGTCAAGCCGGCTGCGAGCGCTGAGCCGGACTTTGACGCCTCGCTCTTCGGGCGCCTGCGCCGCCTGCGCACGAGGCTCGCCCAGGAGCAGGGCATACCGCCGTATTTGGTTTTTACCGACGCCACGCTCCGCGAAATGGCCCACCTCGCTCCGGTGAACATGGCCGAGTTCCTGCAGGTTTCCGGCGTCGGCAAGTTCAAGGCCGAAAAGTATGGCGCCGCCTTCCTGGAGGAACTGAAAAAATAGCCCGCACACAAGCTGAGCCGCCCGGCATATGCCGGGCGGCGTTTTACTTTTGCCTCAGCTCTGCTCCGCGACGTAGATGCTCATGCGGTTTTGGACATATTCTGCCGCCTGCCAGGCGCTCTGCGCCCCGGAGAAGTAGGCGCCCGCCTCCTCCAGGATGATGTCCATGGCGTTCTCGTCGTATATGCTCAGGCTGTCGGCGCTCTCCACGAAGGCGCACATACGCTCCGCCGCAGCTCTGTCCTCAAAACCGTAGATGTCCTCCGCTTCGAGCTGGTATTCTATGAGCTCGTCAAAGAGCGGGCGGTAGAGAGGCAGGGCCGAGGGGCTGCGCACGTTCACGCTCCTCAGCAGCCAGCTGAGGAATTCCCAGCAGGCCTCCTTGTGCTGCGAGTTTACGTTCACGCCGAAGGAGGTCGCGAGCTGCACGGAGAGCCCGTCTGTGCCGTCGGGCGAGGGATAGCCAAAGTAGCTGAGCTCCTTGCCCGTCCAGTACTCGTCAAAGCCCAGGCCGTTCACCGCGGATGCGCCCAGGCTCGCGGAGCTGAGCATCAGCTGGCCCCGGCCCATGCGGCTCCAGGCTGTCTCAAAGCTCTGGATGTTCTCGTGCTCCTGCGTCCTGTCGTCCTCGACCCGCGCGGCCGCCTCGAGTATGGAGACAAACTCCGCGTTGTCAAAGTCGCAGCTGCCGCTCTCCCAGTCTATGGCCGAGCGCATATAGCGCCCGCCGACCATGGTCACAAATTCCTCGGAGCTCATGTGGTAGCACATGTCCTGCCAGGGCTCCAGCGCCGCCTCCATTTCAAGGTATTCCGCTATTGTCATACCCCGGCGCTCGCCAAAGACCTCCTTGAGGCCCCGGAAACCATCCAGGTCGAAGCAGTCGCCCAAAAGATACACGCCGCCGTATTCGTTCAGGGCGTCCCAGACCATGAGGTTCCCGCGCCCGACAAGGGGGTCGGCGTCGATATACGGCGTAAGGTCCTCCAGCCAGCCGCGGACGATGTAGTTGAGCGGACCCGGCCTGCCGTAAGCGCTGAACATTATGAGGTCCGGACCCCCGCCCGCGCCCAGCTCGGTCCTCAGCCGCATGAGAGAGTTGGCGTCGTTGCCGTAGTTTACCGTTTTGAACTCGTAGTCCTCGCTCTGCGCGCTCATCTGCGCCGCGTACTGCTCGGCAATGGAGTGCGCACTGAACACGGCTATCGTGACCTCGGCCTTTTTCCCGATCTCGTCCGGCGACGCCGGGCGCAGGAGCAGCTCGCCGCCCGGTCCGGCGCAGAGGAAGCGCCCTTCCCCCACCGCACCGAATTCCAGCAGTTTGCCGGGCTCGATTTGGCACTCTTCAAAGTCTATGAAGAGCTCATCGGCCCCGTCGCGGTCCAGCTTGTACACGCCGTCCGACTTTGCGACATAGAGAAAGGCCGCCTCGTCGCCGGAGCCCACGACGCCGTCCTCCACCTTGAAGCCGCCCTCGTCCTCGACCGGCGCGACAAAATAGCCGCCGCCCGCGACGGACGCGACGCTGTGCAGGCCGCCCTCGCCGTCCTTGATGATACGGCGGTATTTCCCGGGAAGCCTCAACTCCTCACAGTCCCCGCCAGGCGAGACGGCCAGGAGCCCTTCACCAAAGTCCAGCCAGGCCCTGCCGCCGGAAAGCAGCATATCCCTCGGCGCGGCTGGCAGCTCCGTCTCCGTCAGCACCGCGCCCTGCATGTCGTAGAGCCTGAGATATGTCCCCTCCGCGCACACCGACGCGAGCCACAGCCCGCTCTCGTCCGCGGCCATGCTGATGCCGGCGCTCCCCTCCGGCGAAAACAGTTCCGTCTCGCCGCGCATGACCATCAGCCTGCCGTCCTCAGCGCTCAGGAGGCTGTACTCCTCGCCATCGTAGGAAAAGGAGCAGCCCGCCCAGGCGTCAACGTCATATATGACGCGCTCGGCTGTGTAGCACGCGCCCTTGCCGTTCCAGCTCACGGGTTCCGGAGAACCGGTATCCGTCCCCTCCGGCGTCTGCGCGGGCTCGGCCGCGCTGCAGGCTGCGAGCGCCAGCAGCAGCAAGGCTGCGGCCAGAATCAAAAGTCTTTTCATACTGTCTCCCCCAAATACCCGGCGGCTTTTCGATCAGCTCTGCTCCGCGATGTAGATGCTCAGGCGGTTTTGGACATATTCCGCCGTCTGCTCGGCGCTCTGCGCGCCGGCGAAATAGGCTCCGGCTTCCTCCAGGATGATGTCCATGGCGCTGTCGTCGTATATGGCGAGCTTGTCCGCCCGCTCGACCAGCTCGCGCAGCTCTGCGGCCTCCTCTATGCTGATCTGATTTGGATAGTCCCCGACATTCGCCTCCAGCATCTCGTCGAAAAGCGGGCGGTAAAGCGGCCTCGAGCTGATGTGCATGTTGGCTGTTGGGTCCATGAGCGTGAAGCGGATGAACTCCCAGCAGCCTTCCTTCTGCTCCGAACCCGCAAATATGCCCGCGGCAAGCTCCAGCTGCACCCTCAGCAGCTCCTCTCCGTCAACTGTGGGCAGGCTGAAATAGCAGACCTCCTTGCCGGAATAGTCGGCGTCAAAGGCCAGGCTGGTGCCGCCGCCGCGGCTCATCCTCATCATAAGCACCTGGCCCCGGGCCAGGCGGCTCCAGGTGTTTTCAAACTGGCCCGGCTGCTCGAACTCCTTCGAGCGGTCGCTCTTCACACGCGAGGCCGCCTCGAGTATCGAGACGAACTCCGCATTGTCAAAGTCGCAGCTGCCCGTCTCCCAGTCCATGGCCCGGTCCAGATAGTCGGCGGCCATCAGCTCAAGGAAATATTCCGGGTCCATGCGGCTGCTCATGTCCTGCCAGGGCTCCAGCGCCGCCTCCATGTCCAGGTACTCCTGCATGGACATGCCCCTGCAGCCCTCGAAGTTCTCCTTCAGGCCCATCATACAGTCCACGGCAAAGCGCGGGCCAAGGTAGTACACGCCGCCGTACTCGTTCAGGGCGTCCCAGGCCATGAGCTGCTCCCGGCCCAGCTCCGGCTCCGCGTCAATATAGGGCGTCAGGTCCTCCAACAGCCCATTGCGTATGAGGCCGAAGGCCCCGCGTATGCCCAGGTCCCACCTGCGCTCAAAGCAGACCATGTCCGGGCCGTCGCCCGCTCCCAGCTCCGCGCTCATGCGGGTGAGGGCCTGGTCCACGCTGCCCGTCTCACTGACATAGTCCACGAGTTCCAGCTCATAGTCCGGGTCCTGCGCGTTGAACTGCGCGGCCAACTCCTTCACCCCGTAGGCGTTGAACACGGCAACCTTCAGTACCGTCCTGTCCCGCAGCTCGTACGGCGTGGCGGGCCGGAGCAGCACCTCGCCGCTCTGCGTCGTACACATAAACCTCCCGTCGTCCAGCGAACTCACGGCGGACATGCCGAAAAACTCCATCTTGCAGGCCGCGAAGTCTATGAGCAGCCTCGCCTTGCCCGAGTCGCTGATGGTGTAGAGCCCGTCCGCCGCGGCGAGGTAGAGGAAGGCGCTGCCCGCGCCGCAGCCCAGTACGCCGTTCTCGGTCAGGAAGCCCTCCCCGCCCTCTATGGGCGTGATGCGGAACCCGTCGCCCTCCTGCCTTATGAGCTGCACGCCTCCCTTTCTGTCCGCCACGACGCCCAGGTATTCGCCTTCCGGCCCGATCTCCTCCTTGGAGCCGTCCGGTCCGTACACGACTATGCGGTCGCCAAAATCCAGCCAGGCCCTGCCGCCCGTGAGCAGCATCGACCTCGGCGCTCCGTCCAGCGCCCGCTCCAACAGCTTCTTGCCTTCGAAATCGTAGAGCCGCAGCGCCACGCCCTCCAGGCCGCCCGTGACGAGCCAGCAGCCGTTCTCGTCGCAGCGCATGAAATAGCCCCGGCTGCCCTCGGGCTCCAGCAGCGACCTTGAGCCGCGCATGACGCGCAGCGTCCCGTTTTCCGTGCTTATCAGGCTGCAAATTTCGCCGTCATACTCCTGTGTGCAGCCGGGCCAGGCTCCCTCTGGCGTCTCTATCGGCTCTGCCTTATAGCACTCGCCCGGACCTTCCCAGCTCACGGGCTCCGGCGAGCTGGTATCCGCAGCGGCGTCCGTTGTCTGCGCGGGCTCCGCCGCGCCGCAGGCGGCGAGAGCCAGCAGCAGGAGCGAAAGCGCCGCGAGCATCGCCGGTTTGCACATGTCCCCACCCCCTTTGTTTTGCCCAGCATACACCCGCTTTGTATCCGAACTGTATCCTCCTGCTTACAAAGTTTTCGCTATAATCTTGTGCATATAGACAGAAAAAGGGAGCGCATCCAAAGATGCGCTCCCTTTCAAAACTTAAGTCACACGAGCTCAATGACGGCCATTTCGGCGGCGTCGCCGCGGCGGGGGGCGGTGCGGGTGATGCGGGTGTAGCCGCCGTTGCGGTCGGCGTACTTCGCGGCGGTCTCGTTAAAGACCTTGTGCGCCACGTCCTCGCGGGTGATGAAGCTCAGGGCCTGGCGGTAGGCCGCCATGTCCTTCTGCTTGCCGAGGCTTATCATCTTCTCGGCCAGCGGCTGGATCTCCTTGGCGCGGGTGAAGGTCGTCTCCATCCGGCCCTTGTCCAGGAGATCAGTCACCTGCTGGCGCAGCATAGCCATGCGCGCCGCGGTCGGCTTGCCGAGTTTCCTTGTACCGGGCATTGTGGTTTCCTCCTTACTGGTTGTCGTCGCTGGCCAGACTCAGTCCCATCATGGCGAGCTTGTGCTCGACCTCCTCCAGGGACTTCCGGCCCAGATTGCGAACCTTTATCATCTCGTCCTGGGTCTTGCTGATAAGATCCTCGACAGTGTTGATGTTGGCGCGCTTGAGGCAGTTGAAGCTGCGGACCGAGAGGTCCAGCTCTTCTATCGTCATCTCAAGCACCTTGTCTCGCTGTGTCTCTACCTTTTCCACCACCGTGGACTTGCTGCCGATGCTGTCAGACAGGTCGGTGAACAGCGTGAAGTGGTCCACCAGTATCTTCGCGCCCAGCGATACCGCATCTCTCGGGCTGATCGTCCGGTCCGTCCAGACCTCAAGCGTCAGCTTGTCGAAGTCCGTCTGGTTGCCCACGCGCGTGTTCTCCACCGCGTAGTTCACCTTCAGGACGGGCGTATAGATGGAGTCAACGGGTATCGTGCCGATGATCTGCTGCGGGTTCTTGTTCTTGTCCGCCGGGACATAGCCCCTGCCGTGGTCAAGTGTCAGCTCCATCGAAAGCGAAGCGTCCGGGCCGAGCGTGGCAATGTGCAGCTCGGGGTTCAGTATCTCTACCTCGCCGTCGGCCTTGATATCGCCCGCGGTGACCTCTCCCTCGCCCGATGCCTCGATGTAGACGGTCTTGGGTTCGTCGCTGTGCAGCCGCGCTATGATGCGCTTGATGTTCAGGACGATCTCGGTCACGTCCTCTTTCACGCCGGGGATGGTGGAAAACTCATGCTGGATGCCGGATATCCTGATCGACGTCACCGCCGTTCCGGGCAGCGACGACAGGAGCACTCGGCGAAGAGAGTTGCCCAAAGTCGTGCCGTAGCCGCGCTCCAGCGGTTCGATCACATACTTGCCGTAGGAATCGTCCGTAGGAGTCTCGATGCACTCGATGCGCGGCTTTTCTATTTCAATCATTTGCGAACTAACCCTCCTTTAAAATCTGCGCCATTGGGGGGCGCGCGCGTGGTTCAGCTTACCAATCGAGGGTTTTTTTATCACTTGGAATAGAGCTCGACGATGAGGTGCTCCTCTATCGGCAGATCTATGTCCTCGCGGGCGGGGACAGCGGAGACCTTCGCTATCATGTTCGCGGCGTCATAATCCAGCCACTTCGGAGGCTGACGGAAGGCGTTGGCCTCCACGTTGGCCTTTATCTTCTCCAGGCTGCGGCTCCGCTCGCGCAGAGACACGACCATGCCCGGCTTCACCTGGAAGCTGGGGATGTTGACCTTGCGGCCGTTGACGGTGAAGTGTCCGTGGTTCACGAGCTGACGCGCCTCCGCACGGCTCATCGCAAAGCCGAGACGGTAGACGACGTTGTCCAGCCTGCTCTCGCAGATGGCGAGCAGATTCTCGCCGGTCTGGCCCGGACGGCGCTCGGCCATGTCAAAGTAGCTCCTGAACTGGCTCTCGAGCAGCCCGTAGTACCTCTTGGCCTTCTGCTTCTCACGCATCTGCTGGCCGTACTCGGAGGTCTTGCTCCTGCCCTGACCGTGCTGTCCGGGAGGATAGGGGCGGTTCTCCATAGCGCACTTCTGAGTGTAGCACCTGTCGCCCTTCAGAAAGAGCTTCTGGCCCTCCCTGCGGCACTGGCGGCAGACGGCGTCGGTATATCTTGCCATTTCTTCTTACCTCCCCTGATTAGACGCGGCGGCGCTTCGGCGGACGGCAGCCGTTGTGCGGGATGGGCGTGACGTCCTTTATCATCGTGACCTCGAGACCCGCGGTCTGCAGAGCGCGGATCGCCGCCTCACGGCCCGAACCGGGGCCTTTGACATAAACCTCGACGGTCTTGAGGCCGTGCTCCATGGCAGCCTTCGCAGCGGTCTCGGCCGCGGTCTGAGCCGCGAACGGAGTGCTCTTCTTGCTGCCGCGGAAGCCCATGCCGCCCGCGGAGGCCCAGGAAATGGCGTTGCCGTTGGTGTCGGTTATCGTAACCATCGTGTTGTTGAAAGAAGAGCTGATATGCACGGCTCCACGTTCAATGTTCTTCCGCTCTCTGCGGCGAGTGCGGACCTTCTTCTTGGGTGCTGCCATTACATATCCCTCCCTTACTTCTTCTTATTGGCTATCGTGCGCTTCGGACCCTTGCGGGTGCGGGCGTTCGTCTTGCTGCGCTGGCCACGGACGGGCAGGCCCTTCCTGTGGCGCAGGCCGCGGTAGCTGCCTATCTCGGTAAGGCGCTTGATGTCCAGCGCCACAGAGCGGCGCAGGTCGCCTTCCACCACGTAGTGGTGATCTATGCACTCACGAATCTTGGCCTCTTCCTCATCGGTCAGGTCCTTCACGCGAGTGTCGGGGTTAATTCCGGTAGCCTCGAGAATCTTTTTCGCGCTGGTTCTGCCGATACCGTAGACATAGGTGAGGCCGATCTCTATCCTCTTGTCCTTGGGCAGGTCAACGCCGGCTATACGTGCCATCTTTCGCAATCATTCCTTTCGATGATTTTCCCCGCGCTATTCAGGCGGAGGCTTGGTCCCGCCGGAGGGAGCCTCCGTCCCGCGGGGGATGTGTCTTTCGCTCTTTCAAATACTTAGGGTCTCAGCCCTGACGCTGCTTGTGCTTCGGGTTCTCGCAGATCACCATGACCTTGCCATGGCGCTTTATGATCTTGCACTTCTCGCACATGGGCTTTACCGAAGGTCTGACTTTCATTTAAGCTCCTCCTATTCGGCTTCGCGCTGAACGCTTCCGCGTTCCTTACTTCGATCTCCAGGTTATCCTGCCTCGGGTCAGGTCGTAGGGGCTCATCTGAACCGTGACCTTGTCCCCGGGCAATATGCGGATGAAGTTCATCCTCAGCTTCCCGGATATGTGGGCCAGTATCGTGTGGCCGCCGCCGATGTCCACGCTGAACATCGTGTTGGGCAGGGATTCGACGACCGTGCCCTCAAGCTCGATCATATCGTCTTTTGCCAAGTTATTTAACCTCCCTCGCGGTTGATCGTCACAGATCCTCTGCCATTGTCAGGATCTCGGGCTCGCCGTCAGTTATCAGGATCGTGTTCTCGTAGTGCGCGGACAGCTTCCCATCCGCCGTTACGGCAGTCCAGTCGTTATCCAGCACGTAAACGTCCCAGGTGCCCGCGTTGACCATCGGCTCGATGGCCAGGGTCATGCCCTTCACGAGCCGCGGCCCGTGGCCCGGTTCTCCGAAATTCGGTATCTCCGGTTCCTCGTGCAGCTTTGCGCCTACGCCGTGGCCCTCATAGGCCCGCACCACGGAAAAGCCGTGGCTTTCGACGTATTCCTGGATCGCATGTCCGATATCCGATACCCGATAGCCGGGCTTCGCAAACTTGATGCCCTCGAAAAAGCTCTGCCGCGTCACTTCTATGAGCCGCTTTGCCTCTTCGCTCACCTCGCCGCAGGGGTAGGTACCCGCGCAGTCGCCGGTGAAGCCGTGTATCCTGGCTCCCACGTCTACGCTGACGATGTCGCCTTCCTTCACGACGCGCCTGCTTGGAAAGCCGTGTACGACCTCCTCGTTCACCGAGATGCAGGCGCTGGCGGGAAAACCGCCGTAGTTCAGGAACGTCGGCGTCGCCCCCGAGCGCAGTATGAACTTGTGCACTTCCCTGTCGATTTCCCGCGTGGTCACGCCGGCCGCTATGGCCTGCCGGGCCACGGTGCGCGCGCCTGCCGTTATCCGGCAGGCCTCGCGCATGAACTCGATCTCTCGCGGGGACTTCACTATTATCATAGCTCGATCCCCAGGGTCTTTGCTATCTCGGCCGTGGTGGCCTCGATCGTCGGCTGGTTATCGACCGACTTGAGCTTGCCGCGCTCCGCGTAGAACGCCTTGAGCGGCTCAGTCTCGGTGTGGTAGACCTCAAGCCTCGCCTTGACGGTCTCGGGCGCGTCGTCCTTCCGGATGGTCAGCTCCGCGCCGCAGTTGTCGCAGCGGCCTTCGGTCTTGGGCGGCGCGGACACGACGTGATAGGTCGCGCCGCAGCCGGGGCAGGTGCGTCTGCCGGACATACGCTCGATTATCGTCTCGTCCGATATCTCGATGGAGAGCGCGCAGTCTATATCTATCCCGCGCGCCTCGAGCGCTTCCGCCTGCGGTATCGTCCTCGGCATACCGTCGAGGATATAGCCGCCTTTGCAGTCGGGCTCGGCCAGGCGCTCCTCGACGATGCCGATTATGACGTCGTCGGGTACGAGCCTGCCGCTCTCGACATATTCCTTGGCCTTCAGCCCGACGGGTGTGCCGTTCTTCATGGCTGCCCGCAGGATGTTGCCCGTGGAGATGGTGGGTATGCCCAGCCTCTTGCTGATGATCTCCGCCTGAGTGCCTTTGCCGGCACCGGGCGCGCCCAAAAGTATCAGCTTCATTTTAACCTCCGATCAGTCAAGGAAGCCCTTATAGTTGCGCATGAGCATCTGCGCCTCAACGGCACGGACCGTCTCAATGGCAACGCCTACAACTATGATTATGGAGGTGCCGCCGAGAGATATGCCCGAAAGAGTCGGAGCATCGGAGAAGCAGCTTATCAGGATAGGCACAACGGCCACGACGCTCAGATACAGGGCGCCCATGAGGGTGATCTTGTTGAGCACCTTCCTGATATACTCGCTGGTCGGCTTGCCGGCGCGGAAGCCGGGGATGAAGCCGCCGTTCTTCTTCAGGTTGTTGGCGATCTCGACGGGGTCAAACTGGATGGTCGCATAGAAGTAGCTGAACGCGATTATCAGCAGGAAATAGATTATCGCGTAGGGGATGGTGTTCGTGCCGAACATGTTCTTCATGACCCAGGAATCCTGCCAGCTCGGTACAAAGGCGCAGATCGTTCCGGGGATGCTCGCTATCGAGGAAGCGAAGATGATCGGCATGACGCCGGACATGTTCACCTTCATCGGCAGGTGCGTGCTCTGGCCGCCGTAGAGCTTGCGGCCCACGACGCGCTTCGAGTACTGCACCGGGATCCTGCGCTCCGCGTCGTTCACGATGACTATGAGCACGATTATCGCCAGGGCGCCGAGGATTATGAGCGCAAGCGCCCACCATGCCAGGCTGCCGGAGGAGACGTTCGTGATCATCGTGCTGATGGAGGTCGGGAACCGGGCGATGATGCTGGCAAACAGGATGATGGATATGCCGTTGCCGACGCCGAACTCGGTGACCTGCTCGCCCATCCACATGATGAGCGCGGAGCCGGCCATGAAGGTCATGATGATGACGATGGCGGGCCAGATACCGGTGCCGTCAGCGGTGAGCATGCTCTGACCGTTCGTGCCGTTCTTGATGAGCATGTAGTAGGCAAAGCCCATGATGAGGCCGATGCCTACAGTGGTGTAACGGGTGATGGAGGCGATCTTCTTGCGGCCCTCTTCGCCGCCTTCCTTCTGCAGCCGCTCCAGAGCCGGAATGGCTATAGTGAGCAGCTGGATGATGATGGAGGCGTTGATGTAGGGCTGGATGGACAGCGCGAAGATCGTAGCCATCGAGAAGCTGCCGCCGGACATCGTGTTCCAGAGGCCGAGTATCGTGTTGTTGACCGTGTTGAAGTAGCTCTCCAGCAGGGCCGTATTGACGTAAGGCACCGGGACGGCGTTGCCAAGACGGTAGACGAGAATGATGAACAGCGTGAAGAGTATTTTCTTGCGAAGCTCCTCGATGCCCCACGCATTCTTGAGAGTCTTAAGCACCTTACACCACCTCGGCCTTTCCGCCCGCCGCCTCTATTTTTTGTTTTGCAGATTCGGAGAAGGCGGAAGCCTTGACGGTCAGTTTCTTTTCGAGGCTGCCGTTGCCCAGGATCTTCACGCCGTAGACGCACTTGGAGAGCACGCCGGCCTCGAGCAGCGCGGCCGCGTCGACCTCGGCGCCGTCCTCGAAGCGGTTGAGCGCGGAAACGTTCACGGCCTCCAGCGGCTCGGCGAAGATGTTGTTGAAGCCTCTCTTGGGGATACGCCTTGCAAGCGGCATCTGGCCGCCCTCAAAGCCGACGCGCACGCCGCCGCCGCTCCTGGCCTTCTGGCCCTTGTGACCGCGGCCCGCAGTCTTGCCGTTGCCGGTGCCGTGTCCTCTGCCCTTGCGCTTGGCAACCTGAGTGCTGCCCGCAGCGGGAGAAAGTTCACTGAGTTTCATTGCGTACCCTCCTTATTCTTCCGTGACCTGGAGGAGATAGCCTATCTGAGCTATCTTGCCCCTCGTCTGGGGATTGTCGGGCTGGACGGTCTCGTTGCCGATCTTGCGCAGGCCCAGGCTGTGGGCGGTGGCAATGTGCTTATCGAGACGACCGTTCAGGCTCTTTACGAGCTTTACCTTGATGTTCTTAGCCATTTCGCAAGCCCTCCTTAACCGACTATCTCGTCGGCGGACTTGCCCCTGTAGGCCGCGACCTGCTGCGCGTTCCTCAGAGACTGAAGGCCGACCATCGTCGCCGCAACGACGTTCTGGGGGTTGTTGGAGCGCAGGCACTTGGTACGGATGTTCTTGATGCCCGCGGCCTCGACCACCGCACGGACGGCGCCGCCCGCGATAACGCCGGTGCCTTCCGGAGCCGGCTTCAGCAGCACGCGGCCCGCGCCGAACTCGCCGATGACCTCGTGCGGGATCGTGGTGCCCTGCAGCGTGATGCTCACGACGTGCTTCTTCGCGTCCTCGAGGCCCTTGCGGATCGCCTCGGAGACTTCGTTGGCCTTGCCCAGACCGTAGCCTACACGGCCCTTGCCGTCGCCCACGACGCACAGCGCCGAGAACTTCATGACACGGCCGCCCTTGACGGTCTTGGATACGCGGTTGAGGGAAACTACCTTTTCAGTGAACTCGGAAGGCTCCTCGCCGCCGCGTCCCCTGCGGTCGTTACGTCTATCGTTATTGTAAGCCATATCTTGTTTCCTCCTCCCGCCTTAGAACTTCAGGCCGCCCTCGCGGGCGCCGTCAGCCAGGGCCTGCACGCGGCCGTGATAGATGTAGCCGCCGCGGTCAAAAACGACTTCCTCGATGCCCTTTGCGATTGCGCGCTCGGCAATCTTCTTGCCGACCTCTTTCGCGGACTCGACGTTGCCGCCGCCCTCAAAGCCCTTCTCGACGGAAGAGGCAGAGCACAGAGTGTGGCCCGCCACGTCGTCGATGACCTGGGCGTAGATGTTGTTCTCGCTCCTGTAGACGCTCAGACGGGGCCTCTCCGGCGTGCCGCTGATCTTGGAGCGGACTCTCTTGTGGCGCTTGATGCGCTGAGCCTTGGTATTGGGTCTTTTAATCATTTAAGCGCACCTCCCCTTATTTGGCACCGGTCTTGCCTTCTTTGCGGCGGATGTGCTCATAGTCGTACTTGATGCCCTTGCCCTTGTACGGCTCAGGCGGACGCTTGTTGCGCACATCGGCGGCAAACTGGCCGACCTTCTGCTTGTCGACGCCCTTGATGATCAGGTGGTTGGCATCCGGCACGTCGATCTTGATGTCAGCGGTCTCCTTGATGGTGACATCGTGGCTGTAGCCGAGCTTCATGACGACTTCCTCGCCCTTCTTCTCGGCGCGGTAGCCGACGCCGTTGATCTCCAGCTTCTTCTCGAAGCCGGCGGTCACGCCGACGACCATGTTGTTGAGGAGGCTGCGGGTGAGACCGTGCAGGCTGCGGTTGGCCTTGGTGTCGTCCGGACGGGCAACGTGCAGCACGCCGTTCTCGAGGGTGATGGTCATCGCCGGGCACAGGGCCTCGGTGATGCTTCCCTTGGGTCCCTTGACGGTGACTACGTTCCCCTCGGCTATCGTCACTTCGACGCCGGCGGGGACAGTGATGGGCTCTCTACCTATTCTCGACATCTTTCCGCCCTCCTTACCACACAAACGCGAGGACTTCGCCGCCAACATGCTCTCTGCGAGCCTGCTTGTCGGTCATGACGCCCTTCGAGGTGGAGATTATGGCTATGCCGAGCCCCTTCAGAACGCGGGGCAGCTCGTCGGCGCCGGCGTACACACGCAGGCCGGGCTTCGAGACGCGGCGGAGGCCCTGGATGGCCCTCTCCTTGCCGGGGAGATACTTAAGGGTGATGCGGATGATGCCCTGGGTGCCGTCGTCGATAAGCTGGAAGCTGCGAATGTAGCCCTCGTCCAGCAGGATCTGGGCGATGGCCTTCTTCATCTTCGAGGCGGGGACATCCACGGTCTCATGCTTCGCGCTTCCGGCGTTGCGGATGCGGGTCAGCATATCGGCGATGGGGTCTGTGATCTGCATTGTTTTTCCTCCTAGTTCAGAGTTACCGCTTTCGCGGTGAACAGCGGCGAGGTTCCGGAGCAATAGGCAGCTCCTTGCGGCGCCCCGATTGGCCTCGGCCTTTCGTCACTGTGCCGGGAATTTTATGCCCAAGCGGATTTCCGCTTAAACAACTGGTTTTGCATCTGCCAGCTTCGCATGGAATTTTTCGTCAGACGATGCGCGGCAAGCGAAGCTGTATTGCTATACAGCGAGCGCGCCTCGCGATGCATGACGGAAAATTACCAAGAAGCTCGCTTCGCAGGGAATTTTTTGTCAGACGATGCGCGGCAAGCGAAGCTGTATTGCTATACAGCGATCGCGCCTCGCGATGTATGACGGAAAATTACCAAGAAGCCTTCTTGACGCCGGGGATCTGGCCCTTATAAGCCAGTTCACGGAAGCAGATACGGCAGATGCCGTAGTCGCGCAGGTAGGCGTGGGGACGGCCGCAGATCTTGCAGCGGTTGTAACGCCTGGTGGAGAACTTCGCCTCGCGCTGCTGCTTGAGTATCATAGATTTCTTAGCCATATCTCTATTTCCTCCTTACTCAAGCCGTGACGAACGGGGCGCCCATGAGCCTCAAGAGCTCGCGAGCTTCCTCGTCGGTCTGGGCGGTGGTGCAGATGGCGATGTTCATGCCGCGCAGCTTCTCGATCTTGTCGTACTCGATCTCGGGGAAGATGATCTGCTCCCTGACGCCGAGGCTGTAGTTGCCGCGGCCGTCGAAGGCGTCGGCCGAGATGCCGCGGAAGTCGCGGACACGGGGCAGAGCCACGTTGAAGAGCCTGTCAAGGAACTCCCACATACGGTCGTGGCGAAGGGTGACCTTCACGCCGACGTGCATGCCCTCGCGCAGCTTGAAGTTCGCAACGGACTTCTTGGCGACGGTGGCCACGGCCTTCTGGCCGGTGATGGCGGTGATGTCCTTGATGACGGCGTCGAGCGCCTTGGCATTGTCCTTGCAGTCGCCGCAGCCGACGGACACGACGATCTTGTCGAGCCTGGGGATCTGCATGACGCTCTTGTACTGGAACTTCTGCATGAGAGCGGGGGCGACCTCGTTATTATACATTTCCTTCATTCTGTTCATAACCTGTCACCCTCCTTACAGCTCTGCGCCGCAGTGCTTGCAGACGCGGACCTTCTTGCCGTCCGCGCCGACCTTGTGCGCGACGCGGGTGGGCTTGGAGCACTTCGGGCAGACGACCATCACCTTGCAGGCATAGATCGGGGTCTCGACCTTGATGATGCTGCTCTCCTCGCCCTGCTTGCGGGCCTTCTGGTGCTTAGTCGCAACGCTCACGCCCTGAACCACGACCTTGCCCTCGGCGGGCATGGCGCGGAGCACCTCGCCCTGCTTGCCCTTGTCCTTGCCGGACAGGACTACTACCTTATCATTCTTTCTGACGTTCATTCTTCGCGCCCTCCTCAAATGACTTCGGGAGCGAGCGACAGGATCTTCATGTAGTCCCTGTCACGGAGCTCACGGGCAACGGGCCCAAAGATACGGGTGCCGGTCGGGTTCCTGTCGTCCTTTATCAGGACGGCGGCGTTATCGTCGAAGCGGACATAGGTCCCGTCGGCGCGGCGCACGGCCTTGCTCGTCCTGACGACGACGGCCTTCACGACGTCGCCCTTCTTGACCTGGCCGCCGGGTGCCGCCTTGCGCACGGAAGCGACGATGACATCACCGATGCTCGCGTACTTGCGCTTGGAGCCGCCCAGGACCCGGATGCACTTTATTTCCTTGGCGCCGGTATTGTCGGCGACCTTGAGATAACTTTCCTGCTGTATCATTTAGGCGCCTCCTTACTTGGCCTTCTCTATGATCTCGACCACGCGCCAGCGCTTGTCGCGGCTGAGCGGACGGGTCTCCATCACGCGCACCCTATCGCCAACGCCGCACTCGTTATTCTCGTCGTGCGCCTTCAGGCGGTAGGTACGTCCGATGATCTTCTTATATCTCTTGTGGGCGACGCGGTCCTCGACGATGACGACCACGGTCTTGTCCATTTTGTCGGACACGACCTTGCCGACGCGAGTCTTGCGGGAAGTCGTTCTTACTTCAGTCATTTCCTTCTACCTCCTCAGCGCCCGAGCTGCTTTTCGCGGATAACGGTAAGCACACGGGCTATGTCGCGCCGCGTTGCGGAGATGCGGGTCGGGTTGTCGAGATGATTAGTCGCGTGCTGCATCCTGAGCATGAACAGATCCTTCTTGAGCTCAGCCAGCTTCGCGTTCAGCTCGGTCTCGGACATAGAGCGTATTTCGTTTGCCTTCATCTCATTCACCGCCTGTCTCTGAATCCGCCTTGCTGACGACCTTGGTCTTGCAGGGCAGCTTGTGGCTGGCAAGGCGCAGAGCCTCGCGCGCGGTCTCCTCGGAGACGCCCGCTATCTCAAACAGCACCCTGCCCGGCTTTACTACCGCGACCCAATACTCGGGAGAACCTTTACCGGAACCCATACGGGTCTCGGCGGGCTTCGCGGTCACCGGCTTGTCCGGGAACACTTTGATCCAAACCTGGCCGCCGCGCTTGGTGTAGCGCGTCATGGCGATACGGGCGGCCTCTATCTGATTGGAGGTCAGCCAGCAGGGCTCCTGTGCCTGGAGACCGAACTCACCGTAGTTAACCACGTTGCCGCGGGTCGCCTTGCCCTTCATGCGGCCACGCTGTACCCTGCGGTACTTGACTCTCTTCGGCATCAGCATCAGTTGCTGCCCCCTTCCTTGTTCTCCGTCCTCGTAGCGCCCTGGCCTGCCGGCCTGGGTCCGCGGTTGTAGCCGCCCTGACGGTCACGATTGTAGCCGCCCTGGCGATCCCTGTTGTAACCGCCCTGGCGGTCACGGTTGTAGCCGCCCCTGCGGTCGTCGCGCCTGTCGCGCCTGCGCTCCTGCGGCTTGGAGAGGTCCATCGTGCGCGGGGTGGTGCGCAGGGTCTGGCTCAGGACCTCGCCCTTGTAGATCCACACCTTGACGCCGATGCGGCCGTAGGTCGTGGCGGCCTCAGCGAAGCCGTAGTCGATGTCGGCGCGCAGGGTCTGCAGGGGGATGGTGCCCTCGTGGTAGCACTCGCTGCGGGCGATCTCGGCGCCGCCCAGACGGCCGCCGCACATGACCTTGATGCCCTTGGCGCCCATGCGCATCGCGCGGCCGATGGAGTTCTTCATCGCGCGGCGGAAGCCGATACGGCGCTCCAGCTGGCCGGCGATGTTCTCGGCGACGAGCTGCGCGTTCGTATCCGGGGTGCGGACCTCAACGATGGAGAGAGCAACCGGCTTGCCGATCATCTTGCTGACCTGGGCCTGGAGCTTCTCGATCTCAGCGCCGCCCTTGCCGATGACTACGCCAGGACGAGAGCAGTGGATGTAGATCCTGACCTTGTTGCTGTCGCGCTCGATCTCGATGGTGGGGACACCGGCGGAGTAGAGGGTCTTTTTCAGGAACTTGCGGATGTTGTAGTCCTCGACGATGAGGTCGCCGACCTTGTCGTTCCTGGCGTACCAGCGGGAATCCCAGTCCTTTATGACGCCGACGCGGAGGCCGTGCGGATTAACTTTCTGTCCCATATTTCTCCGCCTCCCTTATTCCTTCTCAGCCACGACCACGGTGATGTGGCTGGTGCGCTTGTTGATCCTGAACATACGGCCGTGAGCCCTCGGCTGGCCGCGCTTCAGGATGGGACCCGCATCGACGAAAGCCTGCTCGACGTAGAGCTTCTCGGGGTCCATCTCGAAGTTGTTCTCCGCGTTGGCAACGGCGCTCTTGAGCACCTTGATGACGTACTCGCAGCCGGCCTTCGGAGTGTTCTCCATCAGGGCCTGGGCGTAAGCCGCTTCCTTGCCGCGGATCATGTCGCAGATTATCTGCACCTTGCGGGGAGCGATGCGGACGTACTTCGCCTGCGCCCGCGCGGTCTTAAGTTCTTCCATGTTCTCTCCCCCTTACTTGCCGGTCTTGCCGCCCGAGTGGCCGCGGAAGGTCCTGGTGGGCGCGAACTCGCCCAGCTTGTGACCGACCATGTCCTCGGTGACGTAGACGGGAACGTGACGGCGTCCGTCGTGGACGGCTATCGTGTGTCCGACGAAGGACGGGAATATCGTCGAGGCGCGGCTCCAGGTCTTGAGGACCTTCTTCTCGCCGGCCTTGTTGAGCTCATCGACGCGCTTGAGCAGCTCGGGAGCTGCGAACGGGCCTTTCTTAATGCTTCTGCTCATTTGCTCTTTCCCTCCTTACTTCGCGTTGCGGCGCTTGACTATGAACTTATCGGTGCGGTTCTTAGTCTTGCGGGTCTTGTAGCCCAGCGCCGGCTTGCCCCAAGGAGTGACGGGGCCCGGACGTCCGACAGGGGCCTTGCCCTCGCCGCCGCCGTGCGGGTGGTCGCAGGGGTTCATGACGGAGCCGCGGACCGTCGGGCGGATGCCCATGTGGCGCTTGCGGCCGGCCTTGCCGATGGAGATGTTGCTGTGGTCGATGTTGCCGACCTGGCCGATCGTGGCCTTGCAGTTCATGCGGACCTTGCGGTACTCGCCGGACGGCAGACGGACGGTGGCCATGTCGCCTTCCTTGGCCATGAGCTGAGCGGCCACGCCCGCGGAGCGGACCAGCTGCGCGCCCTTGCCGGGGTAGAGCTCGATGTTGTGGATGACGGTGCCGACCGGGATGTTCGCAAGCGGCAGGCAGTTGCCCGGCTTGATGTCCGCAGCGGCGCTGCTCAGGACGCTGTCGCCGGCGGCCAGTCCGACCGGGGCGAGGATATAGCGCCTCTCGCCGTCCTCGTACTCGCAGAGCGCGATGAAAGCGGAGCGGTTCGGGTCGTACTCGAGCCTCAGGACCTTCGCGGCGACGTCCATCTTGTCGCGCTTGAAGTCGATGACGCGGTACTTCCTGCGGTTGCCGCCGCCCTTGTGGCGGACGGTGATGCGGCCGTAGCTGTTGCGGCCGGAGTTCTTCTTCCTGACCTCTATGAGTCCCTTCTCGGGCTTCGCGTGCTTGTCGACGCCGTCGAATCCGGACACGCTCATCTGGCGCCTGGCGGGAGTCGTGGGCCTGTAGGTTTTAATAGACATATCTCATATCCTCCCTTACACCATGCCCTCGAAGAGCTCGATGCTCTTGGAGTCCTCGCTCAGCTTCACAACGGCCTTCTTCCAGGTCTTGGTGTAGCCCTGCGGGTACGCGCCCGTGCGCTTCTTCTTGCCGTTCACCGTGGTGGTGGTGACGCGGATGACCTTCACTCCGAAGATCTCCTCGACGGCCTTCTTTATCTCGATCTTATTGGCATCCTTAGCGACCTCAAAGGCATACTTCTTGATGTCGAGGTCCTCCATCGACTGCTCGGTGATGATGGGGCGGATGACGATATCGTACGCGGTGGCCATCAGGCGAACACCTCCTCGATCTTCTGCAGCGCGGCCTTGTCGACCACGAGCACGCGGTTGTTGAGAACTTCGTAAGCGGAGATGATGGTGGCGGTGGTGGTGGTGACGCCCGGGATGTTCCTGGCGGACTTCACAACGGCCTCGTCCACGTTCTCCGTGATGACCATGGCCTTGCCCTCGACGCCGATCTTCTTCAGGAACTCGGCAAAGGGCTTGGTCTTGATCTCTTCGACCTTGAGGCCGTCGATGACGAGGATGCTCTCCTCGGCGGCCTTGGCGCTCAGCGCGCTCTTGAGCGCGAGGCGGCGGGTCTTTTTGGTGAGGGAGTAGCGGTAGTCGCGCGGCTTCGGAGCGAAGGCGACGCCGCCGTGACGCCACACCGGGCTTCCGGCGTAGCCGGCGCGGGCGCGGCCCGTACCCTTCTGACGCCAGGGCTTCTTGGTGGTGTAGCTGACCTCGCCCTTGGTCAGAGCGCTCTGGGTGCCCTGCCTCTGGTTGGCGAGATAGTTCTTGACGGACGCATGGAGGACGGCCTCATTGGGCTCTATGCCGAAAACGGCCTCGGAGAGCTCGTATTCGCCGACTTTGTCGCCTGCCATGTTGTAGATGACTGCTTTAGGCATTTAACTCTCTCCTTTCTTTAGCCTCTGGCCGAACGCTTCTGCGGGTTCGTGCTGATGGTCGGGGTCGCGGGACCCTTGCGGACGAACTTCTTGACGGAGTTCTTCAGGTACACGATGCCGCCCTTGGGGCCGGGGATCGCGCCGCGCACGACTATCATATTGAGTTCGGGGTCGACCTTGACAACGTCGAGGTTCTGAACGGTGACCTGCTCGACGCCCATGTGACCGGCGCCGATCTTGCCCGGGAAGATCCTGGACGGGTCGGTGCTGGAGCCCATGGAACCGGCGTGACGGTGGACGGGGCCGCCGCCGTGGCTGGTCGGGGTCCTGCCGGCGTTCCAGCGCTTCACGACGCCGGCGTAGCCCTTACCTTTGCTGATGCCGGTGACGTCGACGCGCTCGCCCTCTTTGAACACGTCGGCCTTCAGGACGTCGCCCACGTTCAGGGCGGAGCAGTCCTCGAGGCGGAACTCGTGCAGGTGCTTCATGAGGCCGACGCCGGCCTTCTCGAGGTGGCCCTTCTCGGGCTTCGTCAGCTTCTTCGCGGCGACCTCGCCGTAGCCGAGCTGGACGGAATCGTAGCCTTCCTTGTCGGCCGTCTTTTTCTGGACGACGACGCAGGGACCCGCCTCAATGACGGTCACCGGTACGACCTTGCCCGCCTCATCGAAGATCTGCGTCATGCCGACCTTCCTGCCGATGATGGCTTTCTTCATGTCTATTTCCTCCTAACGGTTATTGGTTGAGGGGCGTCTTGCGCTCCCCCAACATGACCCTGCCCACTCACGCAAGTCATGGGCAAATGGGTTATAAATGATTTTGCGCGGCTCAGAGCTTTATCTCGATCTCGACGCCGGCGGGGAGTTCAAGGCTCATCAGGGCCTCGACGGTCTTCTGGGTGGGGCTCATGATGTCGATGAGTCTCTTGTGGGTGCGGCGCTCGAACTGCTCGCGGCTGTCCTTATATTTGTGGACGGCGCGCAGGATGGTCACGACTTCCTTCTTCGTCGGCAGGGGGATGGGACCGGAGACCTTCGCGTCCGTGCGCTTGGCGGTCTCGACTATCGTCTCCGCGGCCTTGTCGATGAGCTGGTGGTCGTAGGCCTTGAGCCTGATGCGGATCATTTTCTTTGCTGCCATGTTTTTTCCTCCTGATTTCGTACTTAGGCGGTTTCCGCCGCCCAGTGGTACGGTGAGCTGATTTTCATACACGCAACCGTGCGTATCAGGCCCTGCCCGAAAAACAAACCGGCTTTTGGCCGGTCTGCCCGCGCAGGCGATATACGCCATGCACGAAAAAAGCTCAGCCGCCCGATTTCGCGTCCTCAGACGCCGGACATACTCCACGGAAGTTACCGGCATTCGCCGCAATCTCCCGCTTCATCGCATAATACGCCCACCCCTGGCAGGCGCTCAATTAGAATACCAAAGGGTGGGCGTGTTGTCAATAGCTTTTTTTACTTTTCGGAGAATTTTTGACTTTATTTTTGTGAAATATTTTCTGCGATGGCCTCCGCGAGCTTATCGAGCTGTTCCAGCTGCCCCTCGCCCAGCGAGGACATGACCTTCACCGTGTCCCCGATGAACTCCATGCCCTTGAGCCCCTCGAGTATGCCGCGCATGAGCTTGCCGCTCATAGGCGCCCAGGAGCCGTTCTCTATGAGCGCGACCTTGCGGTTCTGCAGGTTGTGCGCCGCAATGTCGTGCAGCAGCTGCTCCATCGTCACGAACATCCCCGCGTTATAGGTCGTCGCGGCAAAGACTAGGTGGCTGTACTTGAAGGCGTCGGAGACGATGTAGCTCGCCGGGGTGACGGAGGTGTCGTACATCTTGACCTTAACTCCCCTGTCGCAGAGCCTGGCGGCCAGGATGTTCGCGGCGTTCTCCGTGTTGCCGTAGACCGAGGCGTAGGCGATGAGCACGCCCTCGACCTCGGGCGTGTAGCTGCTCCACTGGAGGTACTTCTCCAGGAAGTCCCCAAAGCCCTCGCGCCAGACGAAGCTGTGCAGCGGGCAGACCAGCTTTATCTCCAGCCCCGCGGCCTTTTTGAGCGCCGCCTGCACCTGCGGGCCGTACTTGCCGACTATATTTGTATAGTAGCGTCTGGCCTCGTCTATGCACTCGTGCATGAAATCGACCTCGTCCGCAAAGATGCGCCCGTTCAGCGCGCCGAAGGAGCCGAAGGCGTCCGCGGAGAAGAGGATCTTATCCGTCTTGTCGTAGGTCATCATGACCTCGGGCCAGTGGACCATGGGGGCCATGACAAAGGTGAACTCGTGCCTGCCGGTGCTGAGCACGTCGCCCTCCGCGACGATGTGCAGCCTCGAATCCAGGTCCGCGTGGAAGTAGTTCTGGAGCATGGTCTTGACCTTCGCGTTGCAGACGATGGTCGTCTCCGGATATCTGAGCGCGACGTCGCCGATGGTCGCCGCGTGGTCGGGCTCCATGTGCGAGATGACAAGGTAGTCCAGGCTCCTGCCACCCAGCTCGTGGGCCAGGTTCTCGAAGAAGTTGTGGCAGACGGCCTTGTCTACAGTGTCGAAGAGGATGGTCTTTTCATCTTTAATAAGGTAGGAGTTATACGAAACGCCGTCCGGCACTCCGTAGACACCCTCGAAAAAGGCGAGGCGTCTGTCGTCCGCGCCTACCCATACCATATCGTCTGTTATACGCTTGGTGCAATACATTATATATATACCTCCTATGTGTGTTTCTCAGGATGGCTACATCTTATCCCCAAGCGAAAAAATTGTCAATCGCGTTTCCACTTTGCGCCCTGCGGCGTGTCGATTATCGTGATGCCTTCGGCCTTGAGCATGTCGCGGATGCGGTCTGCCTCCGCGAAGTTCTTGGCCTTTTTGGCTGCGGCGCGCTCGGCGAGCAGGCCCTCTATGCGCGGGTCGGACTCCTGGGGCTCTTCCTTCTTGCGGAGCTTTGCGGCTGCCTCTATGAGGTTCAGACCAAGCACCTTGTCGTAGTCCGCGACTATGGCGAGCTTCGTGGCGTCGTTCACCGGGGCCTTGAGCGCGTCGTAGAGCGCCGTGACGGCCAGCGAGGTGTTCAGGTCGTTGTCCAGCGCGGCTTTAAAACTTTCGCGCAACTTTTCAGCCGCGGCTTCGTCTATCTGAGCGGGGGCGTCCGAGAGCGCCGCGATGCGGTTCACGAGCTTCTGGTAAGCACCCGCGGCGTTGTCGAGATTTTCCCAGGAAAATACAAGGCTCTTGCGGTAGTGGCTCTGGAGGCAGAAGAAGCGGTAAGCCAGAGGATCGTAGCCCTTCTGCTCCAGGAGCGAGACGGTGAGGAACTCGCCCTTGGATTTACTCATCTTGCCGCTATTGGTGTTCAGGTGCAGGACGTGGACCCAGAAGTTGCACCACTTGTGGCCGAGGTAGGCCTCGGACTGGGCGATCTCGTTCGTGTGGTGCGGGAAGGCGTTGTCTATGCCGCCGCAGTGGATGTCCAGGTCCTCACCCAAGTGCTTCATGCTGATGCCCGAGCACTCGATGTGCCAGCCGGGGTAGCCCACGCCCCAGGGAGAATCCCACTTGAGGGCCTGGTCCTCGAACTTGGACTTCGTGAACCAGAGGACGAAGTCGTTGCGGTTGCGCTTGTTCGTGTCCTCCTCCACGCCCTCGCGGACGCCGACGTCGAGGTCGTCCGCCTCAAAGTCGTTGAACACGAAATAGCGCTCCAGCTTCGAG
This sequence comes from Clostridiales bacterium, assembly GCA_004553625.1. Classification (GTDB taxonomy): domain Bacteria; phylum Bacillota; class Clostridia; order Oscillospirales; family Oscillospiraceae; genus Scatomorpha; species Scatomorpha merdavium. The sequence continues at coordinate 27,592 of SFKX01000012.1, forward strand.
GTATCGAAATACACGTTGCCGCCTGCAAAGTAGGCGTAGCCTGTGTCCATCAGCTTCGAGATTATCTTGATATACTCGTCGATGCAGTTCGTGGCGGGCTCGACGACGTCGGGCGTTTTGATGTTGAGCTTGCGGCAGTCGTCGAAGAAAGCGTCGGTATAGAACTTCGCTATCTCCATGACGGTCTTGTGCTCGCGCTTTGCGCCCTTGAGCATCTTGTCCTCGCCGGTGTCGGCGTCGGAGGAGAGGTGGCCGACGTCCGTGATGTTCATGACGCGCTTGACGTTGTAACCGACGTAGCGCAGATATTTCTCCAGCACGTCCTCCATGATATAGCTTCTGAGATTGCCGATGTGTGCATAGTGGTAGACGGTGGGGCCGCAGGTATACATCTTGACGATGTCCGGGTGCAGGGGGACGAACTCCTCCTTGGTACGGGTAGCGGAATTATAGAGCTTCATTTGTATTCCTCCTCTATCTCATGTCGTCGCCCGCGGCGGTCTTGAGCCGGTTCAGCTCGGCGCGGAGGCTCACGACCTCCTGGACCAGCGGGTCTGTGACGTTTATCTGCTCGACGTTGCCGACGTAGTCCACGTTTTCGCCCTTTTTCTTGACGACGCGCGCCGGGGAGCCGACTGCGGTGCAGTCCGGCGGGATCTCCGAGAGGACGACGGCGTTGGCCGCCACGCGGCTGTTGTCCCCGACTTTGAAGGGTCCCAGGACCTTGGCCCCGCTGCCTATGAGCACGTTGTTGCCGATGGTGGGGTGGCGCTTGCCGGTGTCCTTTCCGGTGCCGCCGAGGGTCACGCCCTGGTAGATGAGGCAGTCGTCGCCTATCTCGGCGGTCTCGCCTATGACGATGCCCATTCCGTGGTCGATGACGAGGCGCTTGCCTATTTTCGCGCCGGGGTGTATCTCGATGCCCGTGACGCGGCGGCTGTGCTGCGAAATGATGCGGGCCAGCAGCTTGTGGCCGTGGGTGTAGCACCAGTGGGCGCGCTTGTGGCTCTGGGTCGCCTTTATCCCGGGGTAGAGCAGCCAGACCTCAAAGGAGCTTCTGGCGGCAGGGTCTCTGGCCTTGTAGGCCTCGATGGTCTCGCGCAGGTCTTTGAACAATTTTACCTCCTACATAAGGTGGCGAGAGCGCGCTGAACAAAAAAATAGCTCCCATGCCCTGTGGCATGAGAGGCGCAGTTCATACGCGGTTCCACTCTCGCTTATCACTCTCCGGCGAATACCGGTTTGCCGCTTAACGCGCGGCGCACGGGGCGGCATTTCCTCCGTCCGAGGCTCCGGGGCGCATTTCGGGCGACTCCTTGACAGCGCCGCTCACAGCCGACGGCGGCGCCTCTCTGAGACCGGGCTGAAACCCTACTTCTCCCCTTCACAGCCATTCATACCCTATTATATTAGCACAGCCCTCATGGCGTGTCAAACATTTTTGTGTCGACAAAAATATTCCTTAAATTCAGTTTAATATCCGCAGCTGTATCTTGCAATTAATACAGTTTGCTGATATAATTTTGGTTGGACAGGAATACTTTTAACAAATGGAGGTAGACGAAAATGAAGTCCAAATTCAAAAAATTAATGGCGGCAGCACTGGTCCTCTGCCTTGTCTTGGCCTTGCTGCCCGCAGCCGCATTCGCAGACGGTGACGCAGGGACTCAGGACCCCGGCCAGGGTGAAGGCTCGCTCGGAGGTAATACCTGCGCCATAACCTATGAAAATGCCAACGGAACACCGAAACCCGGCGGGATATACGACAACGGCACCGTCACCGTTGTGCCTAAGAACGGCAATGGTGAAGGCACTCCCTCCGAGTTTGAGGAAGGCACCGAAGTGGTCATCACGGCTACCCCGAATCCGGGCTGCGGTATATTCAAGTTCACGGTAGGCGATAAGGTCGTAGAGATCACCGACCCCACACAGTCTTATTCAACCGACTATACCATCATTCAGGACACCACGATAACCGCCGGCTTCAACACGGTCTACAACATCACCATCCCGACGTTTGAGCACGGCAGCATCACCGCAGACGAGGTAGCGTTTGCCGGTGACCAGGTGACTCTTAATGTGCTCCCTGACAGGGGTTACGCAGTCAAAGGTCTGACCTTCTACAATGCGGATACCGACGAGGTAGCTAATATCGAGCTCGATGGCAGCAACACCTTTACGATGCCTGCATACAACGTGAGAATCTCTGCCAGTTTTGAGCGCGTAACTGTGATGGACTATTACAGCGTTGAGTGCGATGTTATTGGCGGACACGGCACGGTGTATGCTGATAACTCGAAGTACATTCAAGGCCAAACCGTGAATCTGACCATAACCAATGACCCCGGGTACATGCTCAATCAGCTTTATTATGTTGAAAAGGGCGGGTTCTTTGATCCTCAGCCCATAACCAACGCCTCGTTCGAGATGCCGGCTTATGACGTCATCGTTTACGCCATCTTCGATAAGGTCGCGGATACATACACCATCGGTACCAATGTTACCGGCAAGGGTATCGTGACCGTCAGCCCGACCGGCCCGGTGGCCGAAGGCGAGTGGGTCACCGTGACCGCGACTCCCGCTGAGGGATACAGGCTCGCGGCACTGAGGTACTTCGTTGACGGCGAGACCTGGGCTCCCGAAAACGTCACGAGCGGCGTGCCGTTCAGGATGCCGGGCTACAACATCACCGTTTACGCCGTGTTCGTACCCGTCTCCGGCGAGTACGCCATCAATGTCAAGACTGACGGCGGCTGCACGGTCATTTCGGAGAAAACCGCCGCGTACGGCGAATATGTCACGATCGACATCGACATGAACGCCGGCCACCACCTCTATAACGTGTACCTCGACAACGAGCTTGTCACCGACGACGTGTACTGGTACAACGGGCAGTGGCACTACAGCTTCTATATGCCCAGGCATGACGTGGACATCTACGTCACCACCACTACCAAGTACTTCGTCAACCCCGTCTACAACATTGACGGCGGCGCGGTGGAAGTCTGGGTCAAGGACGCCAGCGGCTGGGACAGCACCATCTTCGCCGATAAGGGTGACTGGGTCTGCTTCAAGGTCAGCCCGTACAGCGGCTATGAGCTCGGCAGCGTCAGCGTCATCGGCCGCTGGAGCAACCAGAGCTACGACGTCCACTACAACAACTACGACGGCTGCTACTACTTCAAGATGCCCGGCGAGAGCGTTGACCTCTCCGTCAGCTTCGTCGACGGCCAGCACAGGGTGTACGTCAAAGATGTCTCGAACGGCAGCCTGACTGCCAACGTCAATTGGGCTGCCGAGGGCGACAAGGTCTACGTCACCGCCAAGCCCAGCAAGGGCTATGAGCTCACCTGGCTCTCCGTCAAGGCCGCGGACGGCACCGTCCTCAAGATCTATGAGGCCCTGGGCGAGAACACCTATTACTTCTATATGCCCGACCAGTACGTCACGGTCTCCGGCATCTTCTCGCTCATCAGCTCCGGCCTGCCCTTCGTGGACGTGAACTCCGGTGCGTGGTATTATGACGCGGTCTCCTTTGTCTACAACAAGGGCATCATGAACGGCGTCACCTCCACCACCTTCGAGCCGAACTCCACCATCACCCGTGGCATGGTCGTGACGATGCTCTGGCGCATGGCCGGCGAGCCCTACGTCAGCGGCGGCTCCTTCTCCGACGTGGCCTCCGGCCGCTACTACAGCACCGCCGTCGCCTGGGCTGCCAAGAACGGTATCGTGGACGGCTACAGCAGCACCGTGTTTGGTGTGAACGACCCCGTCACCCGTGAGCAGTTCGCCACCATCCTCTACCGCTACGCCAAGTACATGGGCTACAGCACCACCGGCTCCAGCCTCACGGGCTACTACGACGCCAACAGCGTCAGCTCCTGGGCCAGAGACGCCATGGGCTGGGCCGTCAAGAACGGCATCATTACCGGCTCCGGCAACTCGAGGCTCAATCCCACCGGCACCGCCTCCCGCGCCGAGGTCGCCCAGATGTTCATGAGCTTCTACGAGTTCACCACCTGATAAATATTCCAGCTTCGCCGGGCGGCTAATTAGCCGCCCGGCTCTTGTATTATTCGAGGTTTTATGTTATCTTTAGCATAACCGCTTTCTCTTGAACCGGATATGAAAAACGGAGGTAGAAAAATGAAATCTAACTTGCACAAACTGATCGGCGCGTTTTTGGCTGTATGCCTCGTCGTGGCGGTCATGACTATGGGCGCATTTGCGTCCGAGGACGACAGCGGCACTTTGCCCTCCGTCACGCCGAGCGTGACGCCTTCCGTCACGCCCAGCCCCAGCCCCTCTGAAACGCCTAACATTACTGTTTCGTTCAGCGTTCAGGGCGAGCAGTATATTGATGACGTTTCCATTCTCGTAAACGGCAAAACTTATGTTCCCGGCGGAAACAAATATTCAATCACAGCCCCCTTAGGTTCCAGCGTTTCCATCACTGTGACTGCTAAAGAAGGCTACGCCGTGACCGCCACTGCCAGTGGTAACTGGACCGCAAGCGGCAACAGCGTTTCCACGACCAGCCTCACAAGCGGCGGCAGTATCTCCTTCACTGTAGCCGCCAAGGAACTGCACGACATTTCCGCTAGTGTTTCCTACGTGCCCGGCACCACACAGTCCGGCGCTTACATTTCTACCGACCCCAGCCAGGCCCGTGAAGGTGAAACCGTCACAGTCACCGTAAGCCTGGACGGCGGCCTGAAGGTCAAAAGCATTTCCGGCGGCGCCGGTGTTGATCTGAAGCAGATATCCAGCAGCAGCTCTCGCTATGTCCGGTACACCTTCACCATGCCTGACAGGGACGTACAAATCACTGCCGAAATAGAAAAGACCACCTACAGCGTCACCGTGGGTTCCTTGATGCACGGTACGATAGATATTTATGTCGGCTACGGCAAAGACCCCTCTGCCCTTGAGTACGGCGACTGGGTCGAGGTGTATGTCCGCCCCGCTTCTGGCTACTACCTCAAATCCCTCAAGCACAATGGAAACAGCGTCGACGTCACCGGCAACAAATATGAATTCCAGATCACAGAGGACACCTACATAACCGCGGAGTTCTCCGACTCGCTCTATGTCGAGACCTATTACTCCTCCTGGAACGGCACGGTCGTGACCTATGACCGCTACTGGGATAAGGAGACCGAGTTCGACTACGGTGACACCGTCTATGTCGAGATCACCCCGAAGGACGGCTACACCATTGACAAGATCTCCATAACCGACTCCGTCACCGGCAAGTCCGTCAGCTACACCGAGAGCAGCACCGAAAAGAACGTCTACTACTTCACGATGCCCGAGCACCCCGTCCTGGTGAAGGTGGAGTTCAAAGAGGGCTACTCCATCACCGTGGCCGACACCAAATACGGCAAGATAACGGTCAGCGAGAAGAACGCCGATGAGGACGACAGGATCACCATCACCGTCGAGCCCGACTACGGCTACCAGCTCACCTGGCTCTCCATCAAGGCTAAGGACGGCACCAAGATCTCCTACAGCGAGGGCTATACCAAGAATACTTACTACTTCTATATGCCTGACCAGGACGTCACCATCTCCGCCACCTTCAGCCGCGGCACCCTGCCCTTCACCGACGTGAAGAGCACCGACTGGTTCTATGACGCTGTCTCCTTCACCTACAACATGGGCATCATGGACGGCGTTGAGACCAACAAGTTCAGCCCCTCCACCACCATCACCCGCGGCATGGTCGTCACCATGCTCTGGCGCATGGCCGGTGAGCCCTACGCCAGCGGCACTTACTTCGACGACGTCAGCTACGGCCGCTACTACACCACCGCAGTCGCCTGGTCCGCCAGGAACAATATCATCGAAGGCAGCGGCGCGAACACCTTCGGCGTTGATGACCCCATCACCCGTGAGCAGCTCGCCGTTATCCTCTACCGCTACGCCAAGTACATGAACTACAGCACCACCACCTCCAGCCTCTACGGCTACGACGATGCGAACAAGGTCAGCTCCTGGGCCAAGGATGCCATGGGCTGGGCCGTCCGCAACGGCGTCATCGGCGGCGTGACCAACACCACTCTCTGCCCCAACAACACCGCCACCCGCGCCGAGGTCGCTCAGATGTTCATGAACTTCTACGACTTCGCAAACTGAACAAAATACTCCGGGCCGGGCGGCTTTGAGCCGCCCGGCCCTTGTTTTATTCCGCAAAACATGTTATCTTAGCTCCAGAGCATACGTATTGGGGGGACCCGACATGACCAAGAGGTTTATCTGCTTCCTGCTTGCCGCCGCGCTGCTCGCCTGCTCGGCCTTTGCCGCCGCGCCCGAGACCAGCCCCGAGCCCGCACAGCACAAGATCAATATAAGCTGCGACGCCCGCTTCGGCAGCGTCAAGCTGGACAGCCAGACCGGCACCTTCGGAGACAATATCTATTTCCACGTCAGCGCTACGGAGGGCTTTGTCCCCGAAAACCCGAAAATCGCCACCGCCTCCGGCACGGCCGTGCAGTGCTACGTCGCGGATGACGAGGACGGCATCTATGACTACTATTTCTCTATGCCCGACGAGGACGTGACGATAAGCCTGAGCTTCAGCTTTGCAGACGCTCCCTTCGACGACGTGCTGGTCACCGACTGGTTCTGCGTCGAGGTGCTCCGCGCCTGCTCCGCGGGCTATATGAACGGCACTGGCGAGCGGAGCTTCAGCCCGAACGCCCCGGCGGACAGGGCCATGCTTGTGACGGTCCTCTGGCGCATCGCCGGACAGCCGGAGCCCAAGGCCGCCTCCTCCTACTCCGACGTGGACGCCTCCGCCTACTATGCCAAGGCCGTCGCCTGGGCCGCGGAGAATGAGATCGTCAACGGCTACGAGGACGGCAGCTTCCGCCCGGCCGACGCGCTCACGCGCGAGCAGTTCGCCGCCATCCTCTACCGCTACGCGGTCTACTGCGGCTATGACGTCTCCGCCTCGAACAGCCTCTCCGCCTATACCGACGCCGGCAAGGTCGGCTCCTGGGCTCTCGACGCCATGAAGTGGGCCGTCGGCGCGGGCATAGTCACCGGCTCTGGCGCGGCTACCCTCGCCCCGCAGGGTACGGCTACGCGCGCCCAGACCGCCGTAATGCTCGTCAGGTTCACGGACAAGTTCTGAAACTCGAACGGGCGCGGAAAATTGCTATTGACTTTCCGCGCCCGTTGATTTATATTATTAGAGCAACTCCAAAGGGGAATAGCTCAGTTGGCAGAGCGACGGTCTCCAAAACCGTAGGCCGAGGGTTCGAAACCTTCTTCCCCTGCCACCCCGGGATGGTCATCCATCCCGGGGTTTTTGCGTTTTCCGCTACGTCCGCGCCGTTATTAGCACGCAGATGTTTCTGTCGCCGTTAGGCGTGCTTATCTTTCCGTCGGCCAGATACCGGCCGCCGCCTATGGACTCGTAATTCCAGAGGTCGAACACGCCCTCGAATTCATCCGAGCGGAGCACCTGCCGCTGTTCGCCCGTCTCCGGGTCGATGTCCAGCACATAGCTGCCCAGCTCGACGCAGAGGCCGTGCTCCGGCCCCGCGTCCATTATCCTCGTCACGAACGAGTCGAACAGGAGCCCTTCGTCGAATTCGCCCGTCCGGCCGTCCAGACGCCGTATCCGGCAGCGCGTCGTGCTCTCATCGATGTGGAGCTCCTCCATCAGCCCCACGCCTCCGTCGCCGTAATTGAACAACCCGGCAAAACACTCCAGGCCGTCGATGCACCGGATAAGGCTTGCGCTCTCCGGGTCGATGACGCAGACGCGGGAGACCATGTTATGCGAATCGTCCAGCCTGGTGAACCTGAGGTACAGCAGACCATCCGAGCCGAAGCGGATGTCCTCCGGCGCTCCGCAATGCTCCGGCAGGGTCTCGCGGCAGTCGATGCTCTGCCCCGCATCCCCGTCAGGCCCGAGATGCCGGATGAGATATTCGCGCGGCACGCCGCCCATGAGCAGCATCCAAAGCCCTCCCTCGCCGTCGGAACAGGTGTCGAAAATGTCGGTGTACACGATGTCCTCCGGCCCGAGCAGCTGCCTCATGCCGCCGCCGTCCATATCCGAGACGTAGATGCCGCCGGATGTCCCCCACAGCATGTCGTTGCAAATGTAGTAGAGCTTCCCGGCGCTGGCGCAGACTTCGTAATAGAACTCCCCCTCCGGCGGCTCGATGAACTCCCAGTCCAGCCCCTTCGCCGTACCCTCGAAGCGCGGCGCGTTTATGTCTAGGGACAGAGGCTCCTCCACGGCTGCGGCGCAGCCGGAGAGCAGCAGGAGCGCGGCGAAGAGCGCGCACAGTTTCTTCATCTTTCTCACCTCTTCCGCCATTGTAGCAGGCGGATGTATCATTTTTGTATCATTGGCCGCACAAATAAGCTCGCTGCAAAATGTGCAGCTTGACGGTTCAGCCGCAGGTAGCTTTCAGTGCTGAGCCGTTCAGGAGCTGGGCAAAGCAGTCCGGGGCCGGGTCCCGGTAGGCTCGGAAGCCCTCGAGCTTTATAGGGCGCAGCTTCGCGTAGTTGTAGCTCGCGAGCGGGCGGTCAAAGGCGTCGAAGCTGTGCGCGGACACGAGCAGGCCCTCCCGGCTGCGGCCCGTTATAAACAGCGTGTGGTAAAACCTCCCGTCCACACCTCCGAGCTGTACAAGGTCGGCTATCTCCAGCTCGTCTATGTCCGCGTCGCGCCCCCAGGGTCCGGGGCCGGAGTTCGTGGTCAGGAAGTTGTAGAGATATTGCACCCCCGTCCAGGCCGGCGCGCGGTCCGAGGAGCTCCGGTAGTACCAGCCGAAGGTTGGCGTGCAGTTCATGACGCAGCAGCCCGCGAGCAGGCACTGGGATATGAAGTTCGTGCAGTCCCCGCCGATGCCGGTGAAGTTGTAAAACAGCGGGTTTCGCCCGTAGGCCCAGCGCCGGGCATACTCCAAAGCCCTGCGGCGTTCATATTCCCTCTCCTTGAGCATAAAAAATCACCTCACCGCATGATACGCGGCGAGGTGGTTTTTGCTTTCAGCTCCTTTACACGCAGTAGGGCGCGAGCCGCTTCGCCAGGACCGCGGCGAGGCAGATCTTCGCGGCGTCTGCCGGGATGAAGGGCAGGACGCAGGCGGAGAGGACGGCTGTGACGCTCGCAGTCTCGCCCGCGCGGGCGTATACCGCGACGTACCAGGCGGTACCGAGGACATAGCAGCTCAGGAGCCCCGCGCACATTGAGAATACAAGCGCCGGCACGCCGCGGCCCAGGCGCTCCGCTCCCAGCCCGGCGATGAAGGCCGCGGGCAGGAAGCCAAGGATGTAGCCGCCAGTCGCTCCGAACAGCGCGCCCACACCGCCCTGAAAGCCCGCGAACACCGGCAGGCCCAGCGCCCCCAGCAGGATGTAGAGCCCCAACGCCATCGCGCCGCGCCGCGCGCCCAGCGTCCCGCCCACGGCAAACACTGCAAAGGTCTGCATCGTGAAAGGTATCGCCGCCGGGACGCTCAGCCACGCGCAGAGCGAGACGAGCGCAGCGGATATTGAGATTTGAGCCATGTCCCGGGTGCTCATGCCCGCCACGACAGCTGCGCTCAGCCGACGACCTTTTCGCCGCCGACAAAGACCATCTTCACATTGAGGTCCGCGTCCAGCACGACCACGTCGGCTCTTTTGCCGGGGGCCAGTTCGCCGCAGTCCGCGAGTCTTGCGGCGCGGGCGGGGACGCTCGTCGCCGCCGCTATCGCACGCTCCAGAGGCACGCCGAACTTCACAGCGCGGCGCACGGCCTCGCCCACGTTTATGCTGCTGCCCGCGAGGGTGCCGTCGAGCAGACGGGCCACGCCGCCGCCGAGCTTTATCGGCAGGCCGCCCAGCTCATAGTCGCCGTCGGGCATACCGGCGCAGCGCAGGGAGTCAGATATGAGCGCCAGGCGGCCCTCGAAGAGCTGCATGGCGCAGCGCACCGCGGAGGGGTGTATGTGCATACCGTCGCAGATGAGCTCCACCGTCGCGCCCGCATCAAAGGCCGCGCCGATGACGCCGGGGTTCCTGTGGTGCAGGCCAGGCATACCGTTGAAGAGGTGCGTAGCGTGGCTCGCGCCGGCCTCGTAGGCACGCATGGCCGTGTCGTAATCCGCCTCGGTGTGGCCGACGGAGACCGTGCACACCGGTGAGACCCGCTTCACGAACTCAAGGCCGCCCTCCTCCTCGGGGGCCACGGTGACGAGCTTCACCGCGCCGCCGGAGGCCTCGTGCAGGCGCATAAACATGTCCGCGTCGGGCTTGTGGAGGTTGTCAGGATTCTGAGCGCCGCGCTTGGCGTAGGACAGGAAGGGACCTTCAAGGTTCACACCCGCGCAGCGCGCGCCGGGCAGGGCTCCCGCGTTCTTCACGCAGGCCATCGCCGGCATGAGCTGATGCTCCTTGAGCGTCATGGTAGTGGCCAGGAAGCTCGTGACGCCGTTTTGGGCGTAGTAGCTTGACGCCACCGCCATGGCCTCCGGGTCTCCGTCTGAAAAGTCGCGGTTCATGCACCCGTGGCTGTGGATGTCCACATAGCCCGGCACCACATAGGCGCCGCCCAGGTCCAGGCCCTCGCCCTCAAATTTGCCCGCCCCGTCTATCGTTTTGCCGAAGCGGAGCTCGCAGTCGTGGAATTCCCCGTCGCCTAGGAACACTTTGCAGTTCTTTAATATCATTTTTATCACTCCCGATACCTTATTTTAGTTGACGAAAGCTCCGAATGAGAGTATTATTCTTCTGTTATGAATCTATTAGGGAGGCCTGTAATATGTCAGGTGTTATTTCAAGAGGCGTCCGTGCTCCTATCATACGCGAAGGAGACGACATAGTCAAGCTCACGGCTGACGCGGTCGAGGCCGCGATGAAATCCGAGGGCTTCGAGCTGCACGAGAGGGACATCGTCGCGGTGACCGAGAGCGTCGTCGCCCGCTCCGACGGCAACTACGCCTCGGTGGACGACATAGCCGCCGACGTCCGCGCCAAACTGGGCGGAGAGACCGTCGCTGTCGTCTTTCCCATTCTCTCCCGCAACCGCTTTGCCATCTGCCTGCGCGGCATAGCCCGCGGCTCTAAAAAAGTCGTGCTCATGCTCTCCTACCCCTCCGACGAGGTCGGCAACCACCTCTTCGACGAGGATACCATGGACGACAGCGGCGTCAACCCCTATGCCGACGTCCTGACCCTGGCCAAGTACCGCCGCATCTTCGGCAGCATCAGGCACCCCTTCACCGGCGTGGACTACGTCGAATACTACGAAAACATCATCCGCGAAGAGGGCGCGGAGTCCGAGATCGTCTTTGCCAACCGGCCCGAGACCGCCGCAACGCTCGCGGACAACATCCTCTGCTGCGATATCCACAGCCGCTTCAGGACCCAGAGGCGCATCCTCGCCGCCGGCGCAAAGAACGTCCTCACCCTGAGCGATATCCTCAACGCCCCCGTGAACGGCAGCGGTTACTGCCCGCAGTACGGCCTGCTCGGCTCCAACAAGGCCACCGAGGACAAGGTCAAGCTCTTTCCCAAGAATGCCCAGGCAGTGGCCGAGGGCATCCAGGCCGAGCTTCTCGCGCGCACCGGCGTCAAGGTCGAGGCCATGGTCTACGGCGACGGCGCCTTCAAAGACCCTGCCGGCAAGATCTGGGAGCTGGCCGACCCCGTCGTCAGCCCCGGCTTCACGGACGGCCTGCGCGGCCTGCCCAACGAGCTCAAGCTCAAGTACCTCGCGGACAACGACTTCGCCGGCCTCTCCGGCGAGGAGCTCAAGGCCGCCATACAGGCCTCCATTCGCCAGAAGGACAGCGACCTCAAGGGTCAGATGGCCTCCGAAGGCACGACGCCCAGGCGTCTCACCGACCTCATCGGCTCCCTCTGCGACCTCACCAGCGGCAGCGGCGACAAGGGTACGCCCATCATCGTCGTCCAGAACTACTTCAAGAACTACGCCGAATAAGCCCCTTTACGGGCAGACGGAGGTACTGACATGAGATGCCCCAACTGCGGGATGGACATAGTCATAGCCACGCACCTCTGCCCCCACTGCGGCTATGAACACGACTTTGACGGCGCGATTGAAAAGCGGCGCGACATTCCCGAGCCCTGGGAGCTGACTCCGGGCCGGGCCTGGAAGCGCCGCCAAAGGCGCGAGCGCGCCGCCTCCGTCTGGTCCGAGAACCGCGCCGGGCGGGAAAAAGTTCCCGAGCGCGAATTCGCCGTGCGGGAGAGTTCCGCGCGCAGGTCGGGCTCCGGCGGGGCGCTCATGCACGTGCTCTGCCTGGTCAGCTTCGGCATCATGGCGCTGCTGCTCTTCGGCTCCGCCCTGCTGCTCTACACCGGCATTTACTACGACGCTATCGGCGCCGGCTCCGCAGAATACATATATTACCAGCTGCCCGAGCTGCGAGACCTGGACCAGCTGCTGTGTATCGGTCTCGGCATATCTGGCCTCTTCGCGCTCGCCGCCGCCGGAAAGCTCCTCAAAAAAGACCCTGCGGCCGCGCGCAGCTTCTATGTCGCTGCCGCGCTCTTCGCAGGAGTCAGCCTCGTCTACGACTTCCTCATTATGGTGGAATTCGGCGCGACGGACCAGTTCGGCGGAACGCTCAGCGGGCTCATCGCCTTCGCGATATATGTCGGCATAGTGGCGCTGCACTTCCGGCTGAACCGCCGGCTCTACGGAGGCTGAGGGAACTTTTTCCCCTCCCTCCCGTCTAACCAAAGGTCTGCCTTATATACAAAAGGCCGCCCCGGGGGACGGCCTTTTGTATATCGCCCGGAGCGGAGACCGCTTGCAATGTTTGTCGGGCTGTGCTATAATTTTATGTAAACCCAGGGGCAAAAGGCCCCATTTGGAGGCGAATCCATGACAGCAAAAAGGATCTTGGGCGCTATGTCGGCGCTGCTTGCGCTTTTGATATTTGCACTGGCCGTTTTCCCGGCGAGTCCCGCGCTTGCGGTCTCCCAGGCCGAGATAGACGCGCTGGAGGAACAGCGCGACGCCCTCAAGGCCGAGCGCGAGTCCATGCAGGCGGATATCGACGCGCTCAAAAACGAGCAGGCCGGAATCCTGGAGCAGAAACGCGCGCTCGACGAGCAGAACGAGGTCTACCGCCAGGAGCTGGAGCTCATAGAGGAACAGGTCTCGCTCTATACCCGGCTCGTGGACGAGAAGGCCGCGGAGCTGGAAGAGGCCACCGCTGCGGAGGAGGAACAGCTTGCTACCTACAAGCAGCACGTCCGGGCAATGGAGGAAAACGGCAAGTATACATACCTCTCCATAATATTCGGCTCGCGGAGCCTTTCCGAGCTGATGTCCAACCTCGACATGATCGGAGAGATCATGGAGGCGGACAAGCGGATATACGACCAATATACCGCAGCCCGTGAGAAGGCCGAGGAGATCAAGGCCGAATATGAGGTCACGCTGGAGCAGCTCTCGGAAAAGCAAGACGAGTATGAGGCCGAAAAGGTCGAGCTCGAGGCAAAGATCGCCGAGGCCAGCGCCATGATAGAACAGCTTGAGGCCGAGATCAGCACCAACTACGACCTATACCTTGAGGTCCTGGCCCAGGAAGAGGCTCTGGAATCCGATATCCAGAACAAGATAGCAGAGCTGGAGCGCCAGGAGGCCGCCAGCAGCATCACCAGCACCGGCTCCTACATCTGGCCCCTGCCCGGCTACTCGCCCGGTTCGGCCTACGGCTGGAGGATGCACCCCATCTTCAACGAGATGCGCTTCCACGCCGGCGAGGACATCGGCGCGCCCAGCGGGACGCCCATCCTGGCCGCGGACAGCGGCGTCGCATCCGTCTATCCCGATAACGGCAACGGCTACGGCAACTATATCATGATAAACCACGGCGGCGGGCGCGTGACGCTCTACGCGCACATGAGCGCCTTTGCCATCTCCGGCGGCGCCACCGTGACCCAGGGCCAGGTCATAGGCTACGTCGGCTCGACAGGCAACTCAACCGGGCCGCACCTGCACTTTGAAGTCCGCGTCAACGGCGCGACGACCGACCCGAAGCAGTACTTCAACTTCGGCTGACAGCACATATTCTGAGGGGGGCTTTGAGCCCCCCTTCTTTTTTGGAGGACAATGCAATGTCCAAGACCATACTCGCCCTCTTAGCCGCCCTGGCCATACTCCTGCTGTGCGCCTGCGGTGCGGCGCAGCCCTCGCCCACTCCTGCCCAGACTTTCGAAGCCTCAGCCGCTCCCACGTCAACGCCCGCAGCTACACCCTCGCCAATGCCGCTCGCTGAGGATCTGGTGCGAGTCGCGGAGCTGATCCCGGGCGTCTGCACGGATGCTAAATATGCCTCGACCGATAACTTTACAGGCAGCGTGATATACGGCTCGGACGAGATATATCTCCGGCGCGGCACGGCCCAAAAGCTGGCCCAGGTACAGTCCGAACTCGCGCAGGAGGGGCTGTACCTCTGCATCTGGGACGGCTGGAGGCCGGTCGCGGCGCAGTTTGCGCTCTGGCGCGCCTGTCCGGACCCGAGGTATGTGGCAGACCCCTTCTCCGGCTTCTCCAACCACTGCCGCGGAAACACCGTGGACCTCACTCTGGTCACCGCCGAGGGCGAGCCCGTGGAGATGCCGAGCGGCTTCGACGACTTTTCCGCCCTGGCCGACCGGGACTACTCCGACGTCTCCGAGACCGCCGCCGGGAATGCGCGTCTGCTCGAGGCCGCGATGACGGAAGCTGGATTCACGGGCTATTACGCCGAGTGGTGGCACTACACGGACGTGGACGGCTACCCCGTCTGCGAGAGCCTCGGACCACAGCAGAGCGCCTGCACGGTCTGCACGTCGGCCCTGCTCTCTGCGCCGGAGGACGGCGCGCGCGAACTTGCAGAAATCCCCATTGGCGCGGAGCTGGTGCTTCTGGACAGCGTCGGGGGCTTTGCGCTCGTGCGCTGCGGCGAAAGCTACGGCTACCTGCCCGCCGGCTGCATTTCCGAAGGCTGAGCCGCGGCGGTACAGCCGGCACGACGTTCGTCGATAATTTACAAATTACCTCATTTTTATGCTTTAAGTTTCGCCTCGGGTATGTTATATTGGTATTCGTATCTTTGCGCCCGCGCAAGAGAGGGTTTTTGACTTGACCGATAACGGAATTGCCATTGACGATAAACTGAATGAAAATCTGAGCGGCGACATCTCGCTCGGGTCCATACTGGCCGAGTACGGAGACTTCGGCCTCGGCGTCCCGCCGGAGGACGAGGTCGGGGCGCGTTCCCGCCGCATAGTGATGGAGGCCCTGGGCGAGACCTTCACCGGAGTCTCGGTGGAGAGCGCCGAGGCGGACGACACGCTCGACTACGACGAGCCGCCTGCCCGTGAGTACAGGCCCCGGCGTGCGCGCAAGGGCCGCTCCAGGCGCCGCGAACACGAGGACGTCCGTGAGTACCGGCCACGGTATATGCCGGAGCGCGAGCCGGAGCCGGACTTTTCCGCCTTCGACGAGGACGAGGACGTAAAGGTCTACCGCCCCGGCGCGGCCGCTGCGCCGCCGGAGGGCGACGAGGACGTAAAGGTCTACCGCTTGGGCGACGTCATCGCGGAGGCAGAGCGCCGCTCCGCCAACTGGAAGGTCCCCAAGCCCGCGGACATCCCCCGCTTCGTTGAGGAGCCCCCAGAGCCGGAACCGGAATCCGCTTATCAGCCGGAGACACAGGAGTTCCCGGACTTCGACTATTCGCCCGAGCAGTTTTCGGACTTCGCCGCGGAGCCGGAACCCGAGCCGGAACAGCCCGCCGGGCCGGAGTATGAGCCGGAGCCCGAGCAGTACATACCGGACGTAGATGAAAACGTCCGCTACGGCGGATACTACAGCTACGACGACGAGGACGAGGAATACGCCGCCGAGGGCTCCGAGGACATGGAGCCCCCCGGGCCGCGCCGCCGTTTCCGCCGCAGGGACGCCGCGGAGCGTCAGGCGGGACCCGTGCTCGGCACTCTCGCCATCCTGGGCTACAAGCTCCGCCGCGCCATGCTCGCCGGCGAGGCCCGCGCCGTCGAGGACGAGGTCGAGGAAGGCCCCGAAATGCCCGCGGACCGCGCAGCAAAGTACTACGCGGGAAGCGTTTCCTCGCTCAGGCTGAGGTTCCGCCTCGCAGCTTTCATGTCAGTCATACTCTGCTGGATATCCTTCGGCCTGCCCTGTGTGGGCGCGCTCGGCTCGGACCTCAAGACAACCTCGCTCGTCTGTCTCGCGCTGGAGCTCACCATCGTCATGCTCGGCTTGGATATCTTTACAACGGGCATAATGTCGCTGGTACGCAACCGGCCCGGGCTTTGGACTATGGTCTCCTTCTCCTGCATTGCGGCGGCGCTGGACGCCGTCGTGAGCTACGCCGTGGGTACGGCGGGCTGGGGTCTGCCCTTCTGCGGCGCGGCGGGTCTTTCCATGACCTTCGCGCTCTGGGGCTCACTGCTAACGGCCAAGGGCCTGCGGCTCTCCGTGAAGGCCAAGGAACTCGCGGAGGACCCCTTCTGCGTCAGCGCCGAGACCGGCGTGCTCGAGCAGGGCGCCGCGCTCGTCAAGTATAAGCGCAGCACAGAGGGTTGGCTCCGCCGCTGCGAGGAGCCCGACGCAGCCGAAAACCTCTTCTCCACCCTTGCGCCCTGGCTCATCGCCGCAAGCCTCCTGCTCTCCGCAGTTGCCGTGGCGATAACCAAGAACTGGACGAGCTTTTTCCGCATATTGGCCGCGATATCCGCCAGTACCGCGCCCTTTGCCGCATTTTTGTCCTGCGCCATGCCCTACGCCATGATGGCGCGGCGCATCTTCCGCTCCGGCGCGGCCGTGGCCGGCTGGCCCGGGATCCGGGACGTGGGCAGGGCGCAAAGGCTCGTCGTAACGGATACAGACCTCTTCCCCAGCGACGCCGTCTCCATCGAGAGCATCCGCATACTCGACGGCATGAAGCCCCAGCGCGTCATCTCCGCGGCAGGCAGCCTGGTCAGCGCCTCCGGCAGCGGACTGGCCCCGGCCTTCGTCGAGCTCATGCGCAAAAATGGCTGCTCCATGCTCCGGGTTGAGGACTTCTGCTGCCATGAGGGCGGCGGCCTGACCTCGCTCATAGAGGGCATCGAGGTCATCTGCGGCAGCGCGGGCTTCATGCGGCTCATGGGCATCGTCATCCCGCAGAAGCTGGCGTCGCGCAGCTCGGTTTTCATTGCGATGAACGGCATACTGACGGGCATCTTCAATATCAAGTACGAGCCGCAGGGTACCGTCCGCGCCGCGCTGGCGGGGCTGCTGCACTCCAGGCGCGACCCGCTCTTCGCCGTGCGCGACTTCCTCGTGACGCCGCTCATGCTCCGGCAGAAATACCGCCTGCCAACGGACGGCTTCGACTTCCCGCCCTTCGCCCGGCGCTACGAGGTTTCCGGTGCTGAACCCGGCGAGGACAGCCAGCTCTCCGCCCTGCTCTCGCGCGAGGGACTCGGCTCCTTCGTAGAGGTTGCGGACTGCGGCAGACACGCCTACCTTGCCTCTGCGCTTGGGGCGGCGCTGTCAGTGGTGTGCGCGGTGGTGGGCATCGTGCTCTTCTTCGTCATGATCGTCACAGGCGGCGCGGGAGCCGTCTCGGTCTCGAACGTCATGACCTATATGTTCCTCTGGCTCGCCCCGGTGCTGGTGGCGGACATAGCCTCCGCCGTCTGAGCGCTTTTTTGCCTATTGCCAAGGGGCTGCAAATATTGTATAATTGATTGCTTTTAGTTTGCGAAAACACTATGTTTTTAGTTTATATAAGGAGAGGACCAACACATGAGCTATGCAACCAAGGACATCCGCAACATCGCGCTGCTCGGCCACGGCGGCAACGGTAAGACCAGCCTCGCCGAGAGCATCCTTTTCCTGACCGGTGTCACCGACAGGCTCGGCAGCTCCGCCGCCGGCAACTCCGTCTCGGACTACGATCCGGAGGAGATCAGGCGTCAGATAAGCATCTCCGCCAGCACTATGTACACCGAATACCAGAAAACCAAGATCAATATCATCGACACCCCGGGTTACTTCGACTTCGCAGGCGAGGTCGTCCAGGCTCTGCGCGTCGCGGATATCGGCATCATCTGTGTCTCCGCCAAGGACGGCCTCAACGTCGGCGCCGAAAAGGCCTGGAAGGCCCTCTCCGACGCCGGACTGCCCCGCGCCATCTATATCTCCAAGGTCGATGAGGAGCACGCCGACTTCTACAAGGCCTTCGAGCAGCTGCGCGAAAAGTTCGGCCCCTCTCTCAGCCCCATGTCCGCCCCCATCATGGAGGGGACCAAGGTCACCGGCCTCGTCGATATCCTCGCCCGCAAGGCCTATAAGTACGAGGGCAAAAAGCGCACCGAGATCCCCATGCCCGGCGATATGGCCGACAGGGTCGAGGAAATGTACAACGAAATAGCCGAAAACGCCGCCGGCACCAGCGAGGAGCTCATGGACAAGTACCTCGAGACCATGGAGCTCTCCGCCGAGGAGATCTACGGCGCACTCGGCACCGGTATAGCCGAGTGTGAGATCACCCCCGTGTTCTGCGGCAGCGCCGTCACCGGCCTCGGTACCACCGTCCTGCTCGACGCCGTCAAGAACTTCTTCCCCTATCCGCGTGAGGGCGGCGAGCTCGTGAACGAGTCCGGCCCGGCCAAGGCAATCGTCTACAAGACCATCTCCGACCAGTTCGGCAAGTTCTCCCTGTTCAAGGTCATCAGCGGCAAGGTCACTCCCGATATGACCCTCGTGAACGCCCGCTCTGGCGCGCAGGAGAAGCTCGGCCACATCTACTATATGCAGGGCAAGAAGAACGTCGAGGTCCAGGAGATCGGCTGCGGCGACATCGGCGCCGTCTCCAAGCTCTCCGACACCAAGACCGGCGACACCCTCTGCGACGGCAAGGCCGTTGAGGCCGCGCCCGGCATCGAGTACGCCGTCCCCTGCTACTCCATGGCCATTGCCCCCAAGACGAAGGGCCAGGAGGACAAGGTCGCCCAGGGCCTTGCCAGGCTCGGCGAGGAAGACCGCTCCTTCACCATCACCAACAACGCCGAGACCAAGCAGATGGTCATCGCCGGCGCCGGCGACATCCACCTGGACGTCCTTTGCTCCAAGCTCAAGAACAAGTTCGGCGTCGAGGTCGAGCTCTCCCCCGCCCGCGTGCCTTACCGCGAGAAGATCCGCAAGCCGCTCAAGGCCCACGGCCGTCACAAGAAGCAGTCCGGCGGTCACGGCCAGTTCGGCGACGTGTGGATAGAGTTCGAGCCGCAGGACGAGCAGGAAGATATGATCTTCGCGGAGAACGTGTTCGGCGGCAGCGTGCCGAAGAACTTCTTCCCCGCCGTCGAAAAGGGCCTGCGCGAGTGCTGCACCAAGGGCGTCCTCGCCGGCTACCCGATGGTCTTCCTCAAGGCCACCCTCTACGACGGCTCCTACCACCCCGTCGACTCCTCCGAAATGGCCTTCAAGACCGCGGCCGGTCTCGCCTATAAGGAGCTCGTCAACGCCAGCCCCGTCATTCTCGAGCCCATCGGCCTGCTCAAGGTCACCATCCCCGACGCCAACATGGGCGACATCATGTCCGACATCAGCTCCAAGCGCCGCGGCACCGTCATGGGCATGAACGCCGAGGGCGGCATGCAGACCGTCGAGGCCGAGGTCCCCATGGCCGAGATGTCCAGCTACGCTATCGACCTCAGGTCCATGACCCAGGGCAGGGGCAGCTTCACGCTGGAGTTCTCCCGCTATAACGAGGCTCCCGCCGCCGTCCAGCAGAAGATCATCGACGAGGCCAAGGCTAACGCCGAGGAATAATCCCACTACGACCATACGGGCCGCCGTTTCGACGGCGGCCCTATCTGCAGGTGATTTCTATGACAATTCGTACCAAAAAAGTCAGACTAGTCTCCGCGCTGCTCTGCCTTGCGCTGGCGCTCGGGCTTCTTTCCGCCTGCGGCTCCAAGGAGACCGCTCAGCCGGAGCTGAGCGAGGTCGTCGCCGCCGTAGAGGCCGTCGTCCCCACGGAGGGCATGGTCCAGCTCGACGCAAACTACCTCAAGAACGTGTTCAAGCTCGAGGAGAGCCAGTACGCCGCCTGCTGCGTCATGTCCACGAACGTCGGCACCAGCATAGACGAGTTCGGCATCTTCCAGGGCGCGGACAGCAGCCAGGCAGCGGAGCTCAAGAGCGCCGTGGAGGCATATCTCCAGTTCCGGCTGGACTCCTGGATGCCCGAGTATCTGCCCGAGGAGTTCCCCAAACTGCAGAGCGCCAAGCTCTGGACCGAGGGAAACTATGTGATGTACGCCATTCTCGCGGACGACACCCAGGCTGCCGCGGGTGATGCGTTTACCGCCTGCTTCAAGGGCTGAACGCCCGGAAGCGCAACTTCGTGAGGTCCCCATTTCTATGAAAAGAAACGCAAAAAACTCCATGTTCTTTGTATGGGCGCTGGCAATAATAGCCTGCCTGCTGCTGGTGTTCTGCGCGCTTATCTTCTCCTCCTGCGGCCCGAAGGACTCCGGAGTCCCGATAACCACTGAGCCGCCTCCCCAGTCCGAGTCCCCCTCGGAGGAGGACGGCGCTTCAAGTTCGCCCGAGGGCGGGGATACCCAGGGCGGCGGCGAAGGCACTCAGGGCGGCGAACCCGGCAGCGAGACCGCCACAGACGCGCCCGTGAGCTCCGTCCTCCTCCCTGAGACCGAGGACGCCGGCCAGGAATACATCGACAAACTCACCTTCCTGGGCGACAGCACCACCTACGGCCTCAAATACTACGAGGTCCTCACCGGCGGCAAGAACACCACCCAGGTCTGGACTCCCGCCAACGGCACGCTCACGCTCTATAACTACGCCAAGGCCACCATCGTGTTCCCCGAGGACGGTCAGGAGATCAGCATTGTCGACGCCGTCACGCGCAAGCAGCCGGAATACCTGGTCATCACCCTCGGCGTCAACGGCGTGGCCGAGATGGACGAGGACTGGTTCAAGCAGGACTACACCGCCCTGGTGCAGAGCGTCCAGGCCGCCAGTCCCAACACCAAGATAATCTGCAACTCCATCTACCCCGTTGAAAACGACTACGAGTTCATAAACTCCATCAACAACACGAACATACCCCAGGCCAACATCTGGATACAGGAGGTGGCGGAGGCCACGGGCTGCAAGTACACGGACAGCGCCAGCGTCCTCAAGGCCGAGGACGGCAGCCTGCGCGAGGATTACGGCAACGGCGACGGCATACACCTGAACGCCGACGGCTTCAACGCCGTGCTCCAGTACCTGCGCACCCACGCCTATCAATAATAAGCCGCATGAATGAAAAGCCCCGGGCTGCAGCCCGGGGCTTTTCATTCTGCATCCAAGCCTCGCAGAGTTTCGCGGCCGCAGCCGCGAAATAAATTGAGATCATTTTCGGCGGCGGCGTGTACGTCGCCGAAAATACTGCTCGCGGAGCGCAGTGTCGAGCATAGCGAGGCGCGGAGCGCAGCGCTGTCCCCTTTGTCGAAGAAGGCAAGGCCTTCTTCGACAAGCTCAAGCCCCGGGCTGCAGCCCGGGGCTTTTTGACATTATACGAGGCTCCTGCACTCGAGGTAATAGCGCTTGTCCTTGGCCTGGCCGATGGAAAAGCTCTTTTTGGGGTATGGCCCCAGCTGTGCGATGTCGTCAAAGAGCCGGGTTTTCTCCAGCCTCGGGAGCAGGACCGCCGCGCCGGAGGTCTTTTTCACCAGCGCGCGGGCCTCCGCCTCGCCGTGGATATAGTCCGGGTTGCCGCCGCGCTCCGCCATCCAGTCGCTGACGAGCTCATCCGTCAGGCCCACCAGCTTGCCTAGAGGCAGGCCCGTCTCAAAGCTCAGCTCCCTGTCTCCGGCCAAGACCGTCACCGCCTGGCCCTTGCCCCGCGGCAGACGCGCCGCCGCTTCCTCTATGAAACCGCGCGAGAGCGTCCCCGTGATCACGCGGTGTATCGGCTCAAAGGTCACGGCGTCGTCATGGATGTTCACCAGCTCCACAAGCGCAAAGCGCGCGGGATGCCGCTCACGCTCCTCGGGGCTCAGTCCGGACTTCACGCCCTCCCAGCAGCGCTTCGCCGCTGCCAGGCTGTGATTGCCGTCGCCCATTGCGTACTTGATCTCGCCCGCCATCGAGTCCAGCGCCGCCGTCAGGCGCTCCGCCTCCGCTCCGCTGACACGGCTGCCGCGCACCCGGCCCCCGCCCAGCATCAGCTCAAAGTCATAGAGCGCCTCACCGCCCGCCGCAGAGGGTATGATGCTGTTGCCGGGGTCGTTTATGAACACCATGATGTGCGGCATCTCCAGGATCGCATGGCGGCGCACCTCTACACGCGCCGGGAGCCGGCTCTCCACCGTCCCCTCCGTCGAGCGGACAGGCGTCCTGCTGCCCGGCGCCCAGTCGTAGCCCTCCAGGTCCAGCTTTCCCACAAGGCCGCGCCGCACCGCTCCCGAAGGCAGCGTCCGCTCCACATACACATAGCTCTCCGGCAGCACCCGAAACACGCCTTGGTTTACATAATCCTGCATCGCGCGGTATATCGCTCTGGTTTCCGCGGCGCTGCTGCGCAGACCCAGCCAGGCCTCGGGCAGCATCAGCCGCAGCGTGCTCGGTTCGTCGCCCACCAGGCGCTCCGCCTCCAGCCAGTACTCCGGCTCGGAGGTGAACTGGTCGCAGGCTATGCAGCTCCACTTCGTCATATCTGCCGACTTCGGCAGAAGGATATCCGCCGGTGTGAACAGGCTCATACTATCGCCTCCATTGCAATTTTAGACCAGCCCTCCATCTGCTCGCGCAGGCTTGCCAGTTCGCTCTTTTTGACCCAGAGGCCCTCGAGCTTTTCCGTCTCGCGGACTCGGACCTCCCCGGAGACCTCCATCCTGAACATGAAGCCCAGGTGTACGCTGCCGACCTCGTTCGTCTCCTCGTTGATGACGCCCACGGGCTCGAGCGAGAGCTCGCTTTCGATCTCCACCTCTTCCGAGACCTCGCGGCGCAGGCCGCGCATCAGGACCTCGCCGCGCCCGGCCTCGTCCACGGGGTTTATATGCCCGCCGACGCCGATGGACAAAAGGCCGTGCAGCCGCTTCTCCCCGCCCTTCTTGAGCCGGCGGAGCACCAGGACCTCGTCTCCCCGCGTCAGGACGACGTAGGGGATGATCTGCCGGTAGGAGGGGTCCTCCTCCATCTCGGGCCGGGGCCGGAACTCGTGCTCAGAGTCCACAACGGCCAGTATCTCCTTGTCGCAGCCCCGAATGAGGCCGTTTTTGCCCTTTATATATCCGTTCAGCAGTTCGGTCTTTACGACCAGTATGCTCTCGCTCACTTTGTTGCCTCCCATTTTTTCGCACGCTCCACCGCGCGGAGCCATTCGCCGTGATATCTGCTTGCCGTTCCGGCGTCCATCAGGGGTTCGAACACGCGCTCGGACTGCCTGAGTTCCGTTATCTCGGAGAGCTCCGTCCACAATCCGGCGGCCAGGCCCGCCAGGAACGCCGCGCCGAAAGCCGTCGTCTCCACCATCCTGGGACGGTCTATGGGCCTGCGCAGGATGTCCGCCTGGAACTGCATCAAAAAGTCACTGACGGATGCGCCGCCGTCCACCTTGAGGCTGGAGAGCTGGCGCCCGGAGTCCAGCTCCATGGCGTCCAGCAGGTCCTTGACCTGGTAGGCTATGCCCTCGAGCGCGGCCCGGACGATGTGGGCGCGGGTCGTGCCGCGCGTGAGGCCCACCATCGTGCCGCGGGCGTACATGTCCCAGTGCGGCGCGCCCAGCCCCGTGAAGGCCGAAACGAGGTAGACTCCGCCGTTATCCGGGACGGTCTCGGCCAGCGGCCCGCTCTCCGCGGCGTCCTTTATGAGCCCGACCTCGTCGCGCAGCCACTGGATGGAGCTGCCCGCGTTGAACACGCTGCCCTCTAGGGCGTAGGTGGTCTTGCCGTTCAGGCTCCAGGCGACGCTCGTCAGCATACCGGAGAGGCTGCGGACGCTGCGCTCGCCTGTGTTCATGAGCGTGAAGCAGCCGGTGCCGTAGGTGTTCTTGGCCTCGCCCGGGACGACGCAGCCCTGGCCCAGCAGGGCGGCGGCCTGGTCTCCCGCGCTGCCGCAGATGGGTACGCCCGCCAGGGCCTCCAGGCCCTTTATGCCGGGGGCCACGCGGCCGTATTCCGCCGAGCTCGGCACCGGCGCGGGCAGCATGGACATCGGCACGCCCAGGACCCGGCAGAGGTCCTCGTCCCAGCGCAGGCGGTCTATGTCGAAGAGCATGGTCCGGGAGCAGTTGGAGTAGTCCGAGATGTGCTCACGCCCGCCCGTGAGGTTCCAGATGAGCCAGGAGTCCACGGTGCCGAAAATGAGCTCGCCCTTTTCCGCCCTGGCCCGCGCGCCCTCCACGTTATCCAGTATCCAGCGTATCTTGGTTCCGGAGAAATAGGCGTCTATGAGAAGGCCGGTCTTGTCGCGTATATAGGCGCCGACGCCCTCCGCCGCCAGCTTGTCGCAGAAGGCCGCCGTCCTCCGGCACTGCCACACGATGGCGTTATAGACCGGTTTGCCTGTTGCGCGGTCCCAAACGATGCTGGTCTCGCGCTGGTTCGTGACGCCGATGGCCGCGACGTCCTCCGCCGCGACGCCGCTCTTTTCAAAGGCCTCGGCCAGGGCCTTTATCTGCGTGCCGAGTATGTCCGCCGGGTCGTGCTCGACCCAGCCGGGACGCGGGTATATCTGCGGGTAGTCGTGCTGGGCCAGGGAGACGATCTCGCCCCGCCTGTTGAACACGATAGCCCTGGAACTGGTCGTACCCTGGTCAAGGGCAATGACGTAGCCTTTCATTTGAAGCCTCCTCTTGTTGACTTGGTCGCCGAATTATACTAAAATCCTACTATAAGGATAACACAACAGGAGGTAAATGAAAATGCCTATGATAACCGAAAATAATTACACCTTCCGCTCCGCCGACGGCGTTACGCCCATCCACGTCCGCGAGTGGGTGCCGGACTGCGATATAAACGGCGTTGTGCAGATCGCGCACGGGATAAACGAGTACATAGGCCGTTATGCGGATTTTGCAAGGTTCCTGGCCTCCAAGGGCTTTGTCGTCGTCGGCAACGACCATCTCGGCCACGGCGAGAGCGTTCTCAGCCCTGACTGCCTCGGCTTCTTCGCGCTTGACGACGGCTGGTACAAGGTCGTGGCGGACATGGAGCAGCTGCGCGAGTTGACCGCGGCAAAGTGGCCGGAGGCGCCGTATTTCCTGTTCGGCCACTCGATGGGCAGCTTCCTCACCCGGACCTATATGATACGCTACCCCGGCGCCAAACTCTCGGGCGTCATACTCTCCGGGACCGGCCAGGCCCCCGCTCCGGTCGTGGCCGCGGGCCGCTTCCTCTGCGACGGAGACATGCTCAAAAACGGCCCCACACACCGGAGCGAGACCATCTCCAACGTCGCCTTCGGCAGCTACAACAAGGCCTTCGAGCCCAAACGTACAAAGTATGACTGGCTCACCAGGGACGAGGCCGTCGTGGACGCCTACGCCAAGGACCCGCTCTGCACCTTCACGCCGACGACCAGCCTCTTCCGCGACATGATGTACGGGCTCTCCATCATCGGCCGCCAGCGCAACCTCGCCAAGATGAACAAGGACCTGCCCGTCTACTTCATGAGCGGAGATAAGGACCCCGTCGGCGGAGACGGCGTGCAGGTAGCCAAGGTCTACAGCATGTTCGTAAGAGCCGGAATGAAAGACGTTTTCTATAAATTCTACAAGGACGGCCGCCACGAGATGCTCAACGAGTCCAACCGCGACGAAGTTTATAGGGACATCCTCAACTGGCTGTTCAAGAAAATAGGCTGAGCCCGCCGCGGGCTGAGCCGCCTCCGCACAAAATTCAGCGCCGCCCAGTAAGGGCGGCGCTTTGCGCTTCAGTGTTATTTGTACTTCACGCGCGGGCGGTAGAACTGGAAGATGACCGCGTCGTTTTTCTCTTCTGTTTTCCACTCGCGGGAGGTCCAGGCGACCTTCATAGCGCCCATGAGCTCGCAGAGCCTGACCATGAGGGGCTTGCGGCCTATCTCATAGGCGATGAACTGCGGCCGGGCCAGGAAGTTCAGCAGCAGGCGGCTCAGGATGAAGGCCTGCACGGGGCTGGTAGAACTGCGCAGCTCGGACATCCTGGTGGAGAGCTGGCCGCGCAGCACCTCGGGCGCGTGTACGCGGAACCAGAGGACTATCCGCGGGTCGAAGCTCTCTATGCACCAGCGGCCCTTGTACTCGCGCAGGAGCTCATAGGTCCTGCGGCAGAGCTCGCGCCGGCGCGAGCTCTTCTTGAGCTCGACTATCATCGGGCAGCGCCCGTCTATGGCCGCCAGCACCTCTTTGAGAGTCGGGATACCGTACTGCGTGCCGCAGAGCCTGTACTGCCTCAGCTCCGCAAGAGTCATGTCTTCGACCCGGCCCTCCGCGCCGCAGATGCGCTTGAGGTCGTCGTCGTGGAACACGACTACCTCGTCGTCCCGGGTGAGGTGGACGTCCAGCTCCACGCCATAGCCTATCCGCGCCGCCGCCTCGAAGGCCGGCAGCGAGTTTTCCGGGATGCTCTTATCTATCTTGTGCAGGCCGCGGTGCGCATAGTTCCGCCCCGTGAAGGGCGCGCGCTGCTGCTTGTCGCGCTTGCCCGGCGCGACCAGATATGCGCAGACGCCCGCCAGCGCCGCTGCGCCGCCCGCCGTATACAGCAATACTTTAAGTGCGCTAGTGTCGTTTTTCATACCGGCACCTCCCTACGAATACATTTTACAACGCCTCCGGCCCAGCGTCAAATAAATGTTGAATTGCCGCCGGATATAGTTTACACTTAAGACATAACTGGAGAGAGAGGGATAGAATGAAGCTCAACTACAAACGCACGATCTTCGTCGGCTTCGCCTTTTTCCTTATCTGCGCCTTCTGGCAGGCCTACGACACTATCATACCCAAGATACTGACAGATAAATTCGGCATGTCACAGACGCTCTCCGGCGTCATCATGGCCGCAGACAACGTCCTGGCGCTCTTCCTGCTGCCGCTCTTCGGCGCCGTATCGGACAAGTGCAAAAACAAGCGCGGGCGCAGGACGCCCTTCATCATCTTCGGCACCATTGCGGCGGCGGCGCTCTTTGTCGTGCTCTCCTTCGCGGACGACCTGCAGATAAAGCAGCTCGCCCCCGTCGCAGTCGACAACCCCACCGCCCAGGAGACCCTCTATGACGCCGGGCTCACCGCCACCACCCCGGACGGAGAGACCTTCGTAGTCCAGGAGGAGTTCACACGCGAGGAATTCGTCGCCATCGCCATGAAGGACGCTGACGGCGGCACCAACCCGGACTACACGAACTACGTCGTCCCCGCGCGCCAGGCCTACGCCGCCCAGGCGACGGCCGCCAACAACCTACCGCTCATCTTATTCATAGGCATCCTGCTGCTGGTGCTGCTCAGTATGGCCACCTTCCGAAGTCCGGCGGTGGCGCTCATGCCGGACGTCACCATAAAACCGCTCAGGAGCAAGGCCAACGCCGTAATAAACCTCATGGGCGCGGCGGGCGGCATCATCGTGCTCATCCTGGGCATGGTATTCGGCACGGGCAAGGCGGAAAACGCGCTCATGAGCTACACGCTCTTCTTTGCCGTCATATCCGGGCTGATGCTCGGCTCGCTCCTCATCTTCCTCTGGAAGGTCAAGGAGCCGCAGCTCGTGCGCGAGATGCACGAGGAGAGCGCAAAATACGGCATCGAGACCGAGGAAACGGACGAAAACTCCGGCGACAGGCGCCTCTCCCCCGCGGAGCGCAAGTCCCTGCTGCTCATTCTGGCCTCGGTGGTGCTCTGGTTCTTCGGCTACAACGCGGTGACGAGCAAATACGCGGTCTACGCCTCGAACGTCCTGGACCTCGACTACAACGCCACGCTGACCATTGCAACGGGCGCTGCCATCGTGTCGTACATACCCGTGGGCGCCGTGGCCTCCAAGATCGGCAGGCGCAAGACGATACTCGCCGGCATAGTGATACTGGGCGGAGCGTTTCTCGCGGGCTCGTTCATACGCGCGGGCAGCTCGCCGCTCGTCATGAACATCCTGTTCGCGCTGGCTGGCGTGGGCTGGGCGACGATAAACGTCAACAGCTACCCGATGGTCGTCGAGCTCTCTCGCGGCGGTGACGTGGGCCGGTACACCGGCTTCTACTACACGGCCAGCATGGCGGCTCAGACGATTACGCCGATCTTTTCCGGCTTCCTGATGGACAAGCTGGCAATGACGGTGCTGTTCCCCTACGGCAGCGCCTGCGTACTGCTTGCCTTTGTGACGATGCTGTTCGTGAAGCACGGCGACAACAAGCCTACGCCCGTCTCGAAGCTGGAGGCGCTCGGCGGCGGCGACGACTGATATTTGGAGGTAATTCACACGATGGAAAGATACACGAAGCTGACGCCCGAGGGCTATACGGCGGAGGGCCACAGCACGGAGGAGCTGCTGGCCGCGCTGGGCAAGTACGAGGACCTGTACGAGAGCGTTGCGGCGGAGCTGGAGCTGGTCCGGCTGAATCTGCAGGAGCTCTCGAAGGCAGGCAAGGCCCGCAGCGCGACCTATACGATGCTGACAGGCTCGCGCTTCATGCTGGAGGAGATGCAGAAGCGCCTGGACGAGCCCGCCTCAGACGTGGCCGGCCGGTTGAACGCCCTGAAACGCCAGCTCGAGCCCGAGGACGACGGCTTCCGCGACGTGGAATAATCAAAGCGCCGAAGGCCCGTGGCCTTCGGCGCTTTTTCTGCCTCCAAGCCTCGCAGAGTTTCGCGGCCTCAGCCGCGAAATAAAGTGAGATCATTTTCGGCGGCGGCGTGTACGTCGACGAAAATACCGCTCGCGGAGCGGAGTGTCGCAGCGAAGCGAGGCGCGCAGCGCAGCGCTATCCCCTTTGTCGAAGAAGGCTCTGCCTTCTTCGACAAGCTGAGCGCCGAAGGCCCGTGGCCTTCGGCGCTTTCGTTTTTACTTGCAGAGCGCTTCCGCGAGAGGGATGCCCAGACCGATAAATGCTATCGCAAATATCAGAGCCACGAGCATGCCCCACTTGAACATCGTGTTCGTGTCTATCCAGCCGGAGTCGGCCGCGACCACCGCGTTCGGGGTCCCCGGAGGAGTTGCCCAGGCGTACTGGACAGCCGCCGTCATAAGGATGGCGATGGCCATGGGGTTTATCTCCTCGGCATAGACGCTGGTGCACAGCGGCATTGCGATGGCAAACACTATCGCCAGACCGACGGCGTTGGAAATGAAGTTCGTCAGCAGTATGCCGAAGGCCAGAATGAAGATCATGAATGCCGTGGGGCTGACGGAGGCCGCTATCGGCGTGCAGACCTCTGCGAGCCAGTCGCGCAGGCCCACATCGGCGTTGGAGAGGCAGGAACCCAGGCACATGATGGTTGCTATGAACACAAAGGTGTTCCAGTTGATGCTCTTGAACGCCTCCTGGAAGGGCAGTACCGGCTTTCCATCGACGCAAACCAGGTTCAGAATGAAGAGCGCGACCAGGGGCGGGTAGTTCTGGTTTATGAGAGAGAGCGTATCGTACCAACCGGGGGCCACGTACCGCGCCAGGCCCGGCACCACCCAGAGGATGAGCACAATGATGTACATGACACCCGCTATCTTCTCACGCTTGCCCATTTTGCCGCAGGAAGCCGCCAGTTTGTCGAAATTTATCTCCCTGAAGCTGGAGATGTCCGGCTTCCAGATGTACTTGGCTATTATGAACCAGAGCACAAGGCAGACTATGGCCAGCGGCGTCAACACGGCGCAGAAGGTGAAGAAGTCTATCGTGCCGCCGGTGTAGCTCGTGTATGTCGTCATGCCGGTTATGGACATCGCGTGGGAGATCGGCGTGCAGCTGTTGGCTATCTGGCCGACGATGACCGTTCCCAGCACCATCATCGCGCCTACGCCGACCTTCTTGTTCTTCTCATAGCCCAGCTCGGTGAGGATCTCGGTCATGATGGGCAGGAAGATCATAAAGGTGGACGTGGACGAGAGGACCAGGCTGAGCACGAACTCGGCTATGAAGTACATCATCATCGTCCACCAGGGCGAGCGGCGGCTGAGCTTGTTCGTGATGAACCAGATGGATATGCGCCGCGCCAACCCGGTCTTGGTAAGTGAAGCCGCCAGCATGAAGCAGAACATGAGAAACACCGCGGTGTCGTTGCCGAACGAGCTCTGGATTACGGTTTTTGAACCGAGTCCCGGCACCGTCATGAGCGCCATGAGCACCAGAAAACTCGGCCAGCCGGTGCCTACGAACAGCCAGAGGATGAGGCCCGCTATAAGGATGCCGAGTACCTGGAACCCCGCCTGTGAAAGGCCCGGAAACGGCGGTATCACCGCCGTAAGGAACATGAGCAGCACGCTTATGACGATTATGACGTACTGTTTTCCACTAATACCCTTTCCCATACTTATTCTCCTTTTATTTTATTGTAGGCCGCCGCTCATTTGAGCAGCTGCCTGGAGATCACCATCTGCTGGACCTGGCTGCTGCCCTCGAAGATCGTGAACACGCGGCAGTCGCGGTATTTGCGCTCGATGTCGTAGTCCTTGACGTAGCCGTAGCCGCCGTGTATCTGCAGGGCCTTTCCGGCGATCTCGTTGCAGGCCTCGGCGGTGAAGAACTTCGCCATGGAGGCATATACGGCCGAATCCGGCTCCCCGGCGTCCTTCTTGGCCGCGGCGGCATATACGAGCTCGCGCGCCGCCGCGATTTTGGTCGCCATCTCCGCCAACATGAAGGATATCGCCTGGAACTTGGCTATCGGCCGGCCGAACTGCTTGCGCTCCTTGGCGAACTTCACGGCCTCGTCCAGGCAGCCCTGCGCCACTCCGAGCGCCGTCGCCGCAACGCCCAGTCTGCCGCCGTCCAGGGTTTTCATTGCGTTCGTGAAGCCGCGGTTTTCCTCGCCCAGCATGTTCTCCGCCGGGACGCGGACATCCTCAAGCACGATGTCGCCTATCGGGTAGCCGATGAGCCCCATCTTCCTCTCCGGCTTGCCAAGAATGACGCCGGGGAGCTTGAGGTCCACTATGAAGGCGCTTATCCCGCGGACGCCCTGCTCAGGGTCCGTTTTTGCAAACACGACGGCGTAATCCGCTATCGTCGCGCCGCTTATGAAGCACTTGCTGCCGCTTATCACATAACTGTCCCCGTCCCGCACCGCGCGCGTGATTATGGAACCGGCGTCCGAGCCCGCGCCGGGCTCGGAGAGAGCAAAGCACATCCTCTTCTCCAGCGTCGCCAGCTTGGGGATGTAATACCGCTTCTGCTCCTCCGTCCCGTTTATGAGCAGCGGGCCGCTGCCCAGCGAGTTGGGGTTCGACATATAGATGCCCGCCACAGCGCTCTTGCGGCAGACCTCCTCCAGCGCTATGACAAACGACAGGTTGTCTCCGCCCTGGCCGCCGTACTCCTCGGGGATCTTGATGCTGGTCAGCCCCGCCTGGACCATGTGGTCCAGAACGGATTTGCGGAAGCTGTTGGTGGCTTCGGCCTCGTCCAGGACCTCACGCGTGAGCTCCTTTTCGGCAAACTGCCTCGCCATTTCGCGTATCATAAGGTGGTTTTCTGAAAGTATCATGCTTGCTCCTCCTGGTCTTGGTTTCCCAGGGTGGACTCCAGTCCGCCCCAGTGTTCGCAGAACAGCCCCGGGTCCATCAGTTTCAGCTCGTCCGAAACCGCCGGCTCGAAGTCCAT
Organism: Clostridiales bacterium; assembly: GCA_004553625.1. Lineage (GTDB taxonomy): Bacteria > Bacillota > Clostridia > Oscillospirales > Oscillospiraceae > Scatomorpha > Scatomorpha merdavium. Next base: position 59,381 of record SFKX01000012.1, read on the forward strand.
CTGCGAGAGTATGTCCCGCTGCAGGTCTATGCCCGGGGCTATCTCCGTTACGGTGAGCCTGCCGCCGAGCATCCTGAGTACGCAGCGCTCCGTGATGTACAGCACCTCCTGGTCCGGCCCTGTGCAGCCGCCGTTGAAGGTTATCTGCCCCACGCTCTTGACGAGCTTGCGTATGTTGCCCTCCCTCTCCACGGTGAGGCGGCCGTCGCCTATTCTGAGCTGCGCGTGGCCCATGAAAGTCCCGCAGAAGATGACCTTGCGCGTGGACTGGGTCAGGTCTATGAAGCCCCCGGGGCCGACGAGCTGACTGCCCAGCTTGCTCACGTTAACGTTGCCCAGCTCGTCCAGTTCGCCCATGCCCAGGCAGGTCACGTCCAGGCCTCCGCCGTCTATGATGTCGAACATGGCGCCGTGGTCTATGAACGAATCCGGGTTTATCGTTGTACTGGGCCTCTCGGAGGGTACGCCTCCAAAGATCCCGCTCTCCGTGGAAAGGCAGATGTCCCGGAGCCTGCCCTCCTCCGCCACGACCTTCGCTACGGCCACGGGTATGCCCATGCCGAGATTTATGAGGTCGCCCTTTCTGAGCTCCGCGGCGCAGCGCCGCGCGATCACCTTTCTCTCGTCCAGAGGCAGGGGCGCCACCGTGCGCAGCGGCTTCCTGATCTGCCCGGAGAGGGACGGGTCATAGTATTCCGAGGGCGACTGCCAGCAAGCGGCCTCGTCCGAGGCGAGGACGACGTAATCCACCAGCACTCCCGGTATTCTGATGTCCTTCGGCCTGAGCGAGCCACGCTCCGCCAGGTATTCGACCTGAACTATGACTATCCCGCCGCTGTTCTTGGCCGCGGACGCCGCCGCAAGGCCCTCGGCCAGCATCGGCTCCTTATCAAAGCTGATGTTTCCGTCCTCATCCGCGCAGGTGCCGCGGATGAGCGCCACGTCCAGCTTGAAGGACTTGTAAAACAGATACTCCTCGCCGCCGAGCTCGATGAGCGATACCAGCTCGTCCGTTGCGGCTTCGTTCATGCGTCCGCCGCCGTACCTGGGGTCCACGAAGGTGTTCAGCCCGATCTTCGTGATGAGTCCGGGCCTGCCCGCCGCGATCTCGCGCCAGAGGTTCACAATGACGCCCTGGGGCAGACAGTGGCATTGGAGCTTGTTTTCCGCCGCCAGCCTGCCCAAATTCTTCGCTGCGCCCACGTGCGCTCCGGACCAGCGCGTCACGAGGCCCTCTATGCCCAGTCTGGTGGTCCCACGCTCGCGGAAGTCCCCTATCGCGCTGCCCTGTCTCAGGCTCAGGCCGCGTGGGTGGCCGCTGGCCTTGTATCTCTCCGCTATCGCCTGCGCCACCTCATCCGGCCAACCCGCAAGGCCCATGCCCACTACGGCTACCGAAGCCCCGTCCGGAATCTGCGCAGCAGCTTCCTGCGCTCTAATGATTTTCGCCATTCGCACTACTCCCTAAATAACCTTTGTTCTCTCCGCTCTCGAAAGCCTCAAAATAGTCGATGAAGATCTTCTTGAGCTTGTGCGCAAGCGGATTCAGCCGCTCCGAGGAATCCCAGTGCAGCCAGACCTCCACACGGGTGTCCGCGCCCTCTATCCGCACAAAGCGCACGTCGCCGTTGCCATAGTTCTCGTAGATGTTCCGGACGACGGTGGCAACATATCTCCCCGTAGCCACCGCCCGAACGATGTCGGCATAGTGATTCGTCTCGAGCGTCACCTTCGGGCTCCAGCCCGCCTGATTGCACATCAGCTCAACGTTCCGCCTGTGTCCGCTGCCGGCGAGGAAGGACGCGAACTCATGATCCTTTAGCTCCGAGAGCTGCACGGACTCGCAGGCAGCCAGGGGGCTGTTCTTTGAAACCAGAAGTCCCAGCTCAAAGGTGTGCAGCCGCAATCCGGAAAGCTCCTTGTCCTCGATCCGCCCCTGGGATATGCAAAGGTCGGCCTGTCCCGTCTTGAGCTTTGCGGCGATCTCGCGCAGCGCGCAGTAGAAGATGGAGATCTTGAAACCCGTGCACTGGCGCGAAATGATGGAAAACAGGCCCGGAAACCCAAAGAGCGTCGGGGCTATCAGTTTTACCGAGTTGTCGTTTTTCTTTTTGAGATCGAGGATGTAGTTCTCGCCGCGCTTGAGAGACACCAGCGCATTGGAGACCTGGCTCAGATACACCTGTCCGTAGGCGCTGAGGGCGATGTTGCGTCCCACCCGTTCAAAAAGCTGCACGCCCAGCTCCCGCTCGAGACTGCGTATGGCCTGGCTGAGCGCCGCCTGCGAGATGTTCAGCTCCTCCGCCGCCTTGGTCATGTGCTGGAGCTCCGCTACCTTCTGGAAGTATAAGAGCTGATTAATATCCACGAGACACCTCCGAAGAGCCTCACTTGTTGAATACGCCCGCCTGTCCCTCGAGCCCGAGGTGCATGGTGGACTTGTCCTTTATCTCCATCTCGTTGTCCATAGCTATGTGCTTCATCTCAAAGACCTTGTCCACAACGGTGTAATCGCTGTAGCCCATGCGGGCGAGAGGACGTATCTTCTCCATGTCCAGCTTGCCGTCCGGCATGATGAACTCATCTTTTACATGGACGCCCACCACCTTGCCGATGATGACGTCCGTCGGCCCGACCTTGCCGTTGCCCGGCAGCCTTATCGTAGAGTAGTGCCGGCACTCCAGCTGTATCGGGGACTCGGCCACCCTGTAGGGCCGGACCAGTACCGACTCCGCCTTAGTCAGACCGGACATCTCAAACTCGTCCACCTCCGGCGGGAAACGGCAGGAGCTCACGTTCATCTTCTCGCGCAGCTCATAGGTGACCATGTTGTAGACAAATTCGCCGGTGGATTCGATGTTGTTCGTCGTGTCCTTCCTCAGCCCGTCAAAGGTCTGATTGATAGCGACCAGTACATAGGGCGGGTCAAAGGACAGATTTGTAAACTGGCTGTACGGCGCCAGATTCGAGACGCCGTCCTCGCTGATGGTCGAAAGCCAGCCTATCGCGCGCGGCACGACACAGGACTTGAACGGCGCCCTGCCCAGACCATGGTCGTTCTTCTCCGGTTCGTAAAACATGTTTTTCCCTCCGTAAAGTTTGTTATGATTTTCGCAAAGAGCTTTATTTACTTCTAACATACCGCCCCCTTTCAATCAATTTGATTTCGTGCAAATTGATAACACACTCTTATTGTTTGCGCCCCGGCTGGTTTTATTGTCCAAAAGAGTATTTGGATATTCCCCGTTTCCTATGACCAGTGTGCAGAAAAAGCGCCGAAGGCCTGTGGCCTTTGGCGCTTTTCACAAGTTTTGGCTTTTAAGTTTGGTTCATCTGTCCCTATAATCCACCATCATCCGGCTGAAGAGCTCCTTCGTGCTGGGCGGCGTGTAGCTTATCGCGTTGGCTCCGGCGGCCACGGTCGCCTGGATATCCGCCACAGTCGGGCCGCCTGTGGCTATTATTGGAACGTCCGGGTACTTCTCGCGTATCTTCCGGACCACCTCCGGCGTCCTCGCCGCGGCGGAGATGTTCAGGATGGAGGCGCCGGCGTCCAGCCGCGCTCCTATGTCCGTGTGCTCGTTCAGGACAGTCACGACCAGGGGTATGTCGATATAGTTGCAGATGCGCTCTATGTCCAGGTTCCCCATCGGCGCGTTCACGACAACCGCCATCGCGCCCTGAGCTTCCGCGTCCCAGGCGAGCTGCGTTGTCCTTATGCCCTGAGTCGTCCCGCCGCCGACACCGCAGAACACCGGCAGCGAGGAATAACGCAGTATCGCGTCCGAGATGGTAGGCTGCGGAGTGAAGGGATACACCGCCAGCACCGCGTCCGCTGAGCAGTTGCGGATGATGGCTATGTCCGTTGTGAACACGAGCGTCTTTATCCGCTTGCCGTTTATCACGATCCCGCTGACGCCCCGTGCCTCATTCGGCACCTCCAGGATGTGGTGCCTCAGCCTGCTGCTGATGTGGGGAATGGCCTTTTTCTGTTCCAAATCGTCTCCTCCTCGGGTGTTTGTTGTGTTTGTCGAATATTATAACAGCATTTTGTTAAGAAATCTTGTCCGCAAGATAAAAATATAACTTGTACCAGGGTGATTGAAAATCCGCCGGGCGTGGAATATAATCAAAGGTGTAAAGACACCTTGGGGGTAATACTAATGGAGAAATACGGCGGTCTCAACTACACCATGCTCTGCGACTTTTATGAGCTCACCATGGGCAACGGCTACTTCGAGTCCGGGCTTGGCGACAAGATAACATATTTCGACCTGTTCTACAGGACCGTTCCGGACGGCGGCGGCTTTGCCATAGCGGCAGGGCTCGAGCAGGCCGTGGACTATATCAGGAACCTGCACTTTTCCGAGGAGGATATCGCCTATCTGCGCGGCAGGGGCATGTTCTCGGAGCCCTTCCTCAACTACCTGCGCGACTTCAAGTTCACGGGCGACGTCTGGGCCGTGCCGGAGGGGACGCCCGTGTTCCCGCGCGAGCCCATCATGGTCATACGCGCTCCTGCCATCCAGGCGCAGCTGCTGGAGACCTTCCTCCTCCTCACGATAAACCACCAGAGCCTCATCGCCACAAAGGCCAACCGTATCGTCCGCGCGGCGGAGGGCCGCGTGGTGCTGGAGTTCGGCTCACGCAGGGCGCAGGGTCCGGACGCGGCGATATTGGGCGCAAGAGCCGCATATATCGGCGGCTGCGCGGGTACGGCCTGCGTACTCTCGGACCAGATCTACGGCGTCACCGCCGGCGGGACCATGGCCCATGCCTGGGTCCAGATGTTCCCTACCCAGCTCGACGCCTTCCGCGCCTACTGCAAGACCTATCCCGAAAACGCCACCCTGCTCGTGGATACCTACGACACCCTCCGCAGCGGAGTGCCGGACGCCATCCGCGCCTTCAATGAGGTGCTCAAGCCGCTGGGGATAACCAAGTGCGGCATCAGGCTCGACTCCGGCGATATGGCCTACCTCACCAAGTGCGCCCGCAAGATGCTGGACGACGCAGGCTGGACCGAGTGCAAGATAACCTGCTCCAATTCCCTGGATGAACACCTCATAAAAGGCCTCCTGCACCAGGGCGCCTGCATAGACTCCTTCGGCGTGGGCGAGCGGCTCATCACCAGCCGCTCCTCCCCGGTTTTTGACGGCGTGTATAAGCTCGCAGCGGTGGAGGAACCGGACGGCACCATCGTCCCCAGGATCAAGATAAGCGAGAACATCGGCAAGATAACAAACCCGCATTTCAAAAAGGTCTACCGCTTCTACGGTCGGGATACGGGCATGGCGGAGGCGGACTACATCTGCGTCTATAACGAGACCGTGGACGATACGCGGGACCTCGTCATCCGTGACCCGGACGCCACCTGGAAGCAGAAAACGATGACGAACTTCAAGGCCAGGGAGCTGCTCGTCCCCGTGTTCAAAGACGGCGAACAGGTATATGAGCTGCCTTCCCTGCCGGAGATACAGGAGTATTGCCGGAAAGAGGTCGCGACCCTCTGGCCGGAGGTGCGGCGCTTTGAATACCCGCACAACTACTATGTGGACCTCTCGGATGAACTGCTGGCCATAAAGACCAGCCTGCTCAACGCGCGGCGATGACGGACGGCGCAGGGAGAAGAGCGCAGATCGCGGCGCTTTTGGAAAGGGCCGAAGCCCCCGTGTCCGCGGCGAGCCTCGCCTCAAAGCTGGGCGTCAGCCGCCAGGTCATAGTCGGAGACATCGCGCTGCTGCGCGCCTCCGGCGCCAATATCACAGCAACGCCGCGCGGCTACATCACGGAACGTGGCCGCGGCGGCCTGTGCCGCACCGTCGCCTGCATACACAATTCGCTGGCGGACATGGAAAGGGAACTGAACATCATGGTGGATAACGGCTGTACAGTGCTTGACGTGGTGATAGAACACGCGGTGTATGGCCAGCTGACAGGCGAACTGCGCCTCACAAGCCGGCACGACGTGAGGCAGTTCATCGGCCGGATCACGGCGGAGCAGGCACCTCCCCTCTCCACGCTGACGGGCGGCATCCACCTGCACACGCTCCTCTGCCCCAGCGATGAGGTCTACGAGCGCACCGTGCGCGAACTGGACGCCGCCGGGATATTGTTTGTCAAGAATTAATCTAGTGTTGACATCGGCCTTCAATAAGATTAAAGTATCGTTATAGGTGTCTTGACACCTGTAACGATACTTTGTTTATTGGGGTGGTTCATTTGGCCGGGTTCAAGGCGTTTTTGAAGAGGAAGGACATCGAGTTCTCGCTCCGGCGCTATGGCATAGACGCGCTGGGAGCCATGGCACAGGGTCTTTTCTGCTCTCTGCTCATCGGTACGATACTCAACACGCTCGGCTCGCAGACTGGTGTGACGATCTTCTCCACCGTCGGCGGCTACGCCACGGCGATGAGCGGTCCGGCCATGGCCGTAGCCATAGGCTATGCGCTCAAGTGTCCGCCGCTCGTGCTGTTCTCGCTCGTGCCTGTCGGCTGGGCCTCGAACGCCCTCGGCGGAGCGGGCGGGCCGCTCGCCGTGCTCGTCATTGCCATAGTCGCGGCCGAGGTCGGCAAAATGGTCAGCAAGGAGACCCCCATAGATGTGCTTGTCACGCCTCTCGTGACCATCTTCGTCGGCGTAGCCCTCGCCGCGCTCATCGCCCCTCCCATCGGCGCGGGCGCTGACTACATCGGCTCGCTCATCAAGCGCGCGACGGTGCTCCAGCCCTTCTGGATGGGCATAATCGTCTCCGCATCCGTGGGCATTGCGCTCACACTGCCTATCTCCTCCGCCGCCATCTGCCACAGCTTCAACCTCGTCGGGCTGGCCGGAGGCGCGGCGGTCGCGGGCTGCTGCGCGAACATGGTGGGCTTTGCCATCATGAGCTTCCGCGAAAACCGCTGGGGCGGCCTCGTCAGTCAGGGCCTCGGCACCTCCATGCTCCAGATGGGCAACATCGTCAAAAACCCGCGCATCTGGCTGCCCGCCATCCTCACCTCCATGATAACCGGCCCCATCGCCACCTGTGTGTTCAAGCTCGAGATGAACGGCGCGGCAATAAACTCCGGCATGGGTACCTGCGGCCTCTGCGGTCCCATCGGCATCTGGACCGGCTGGCTCAACCCCAGCGACGTGGCGCTCGCGGACGGCGCCGCCGCCATCGTGCCGACGGGGATGGATTGGCTCGGCCTCGTGCTCGTCTGCTTCGTCCTGCCCGCCGTCCTCTGCTGGGCCTTCGGCCTGTTCTTTCGCAGGATCGGCTGGATACGCGAGGGCGACCTCACCCTCAACTGAACGCTCCTCGGAACACCGCTCCCCGGCCCATACAGGCCGGGGAGCTTTTTGCGTTTTAGTTACAATTCTCACAGGTTTGTAACCTTTTGTATCTAAAGTTTTGCTTGAATATGGGGGAGTTTGTGTTTATTATCAGATTATGAAATATATTATGTAACCTATTATTTTATGCGGAGAGATTTAGATGAAGAGACACACGATCACCCTGCCGATGCTTATCTTCATAGCCGTCCTGCTGGTCTCCATGGCCGTGTTCCCGACCGCCGCTTCCGGCACCGCCGGCGAGCCGGATGCAGTAGCAGGCAGCGGAGCGGCGCTTTCCCTGGCAAGGCAGTCTGAAACTTTCGACATCATAGCCTCCGCGCACAACGGCGGTCTGGTTTCTCCCAGCGTTTCGGACTCCGCCGCAGGCAAAACCGTCTCTTTCAGCGTGGACCCCTCCAGCGGATATGAGACCGCCTCCGTCGCCGCGGTGACAGCCGGCGGCGATATGCTCAAGGTCGTCCGCGTCTCCGGCGAGAAATACAGCTTCGTCATGCCGGAGGAAGCTGTCGTCATCGACGTAACTTTTCAATATACAAGAACTTGAATATTCTCCACACAAAACAAGGAGGCTCGTCTGAGCCTCCTTGTTTTTTATGTTTACCAGGAAAACTACCTGGCATTATACGCCGCGATGCCCAGAGCCAGGACGTCCATCGCACGCTCCAGGTCCGCCTGCTTGAGCACATATGCAAGCCTGGCCTCGTTCACGCCCTTGCCCGGCGTTGCGTAGAAGCCCTCGCCCGGGGTGAGCATGACGGTGTCTCCGTCCGCGTTGAACTCCTCCAGCAGCCACTGCTGAAATTTATCCGTCGAGTCCACTGGCAGCTTTGCCATGAGGTAGAACGCGCCCTCCGGCTGCTCGCAGACCACTCCCGGGATGGCCAGCAGCTTTTTGAGCGCAGTATCGCGCCTGCGCTTATACTCCTCGCGCACCGCCGCGAAGTACTCCGGCCCCACCGAATAGAGCGCCGCCGCGCCCACCTGGTCAAGCGTAGCCACGCAGAGCCTCCCCTGGCAGATCTTCATTGCCTCCGTCATGAAGGCCTTGTTGCGCGATACGACGACGCCCACGCGCGCGCCGCAGGCAGAGAAGCGCTTTGAAACGGAGTCCACCACGATGACGTTGTCGTGCAGGTCCTCGAATTCGAGCATACTCGTCATCTCCTCGCCGCCGTAGACGAACTCGCGGTAGACCTCGTCGCTGACGACGTAGAGGTCGTGTTCCTTGGCGATATCGGCGATGACGCGCATCTCAGCCCTGGAGAGGACGTAACCGGTGGGGTTGCCGGGGTTGGTCATAAGGATGGCGCGGGTATGCTCGTTTATGAGCGGCTCGATGCGCTCGCGGACGGCATAGCGGAAGCCCTCCTCGGCAAAGGTGGGTATGGGCCTTATCGTCGCGCCGGTCACCTGCGTAAAGGTGCTGTAGTTCGGGTAGAACGGCTCAGCTGTCAGGAGCTCGTCCCCGTCGTCGAGGATGCAGGCGAGGGTCATGCTGAGCGCCTCACTGCCGCCCGCCGTGGCAAGCATATCCCCCGGCTCGAGCTCAATGCCTATGCGCGTGTAGTAATCGTGAACAGCCTTGAGGTAGGCCGGGATACCGGCTGAGGGCGCATATTCCAGAACGGGACTCTCAAAATTGCGCACCGCGTCAAAAAAAGCCGCGGGCGTCTCTATGTCCGGCTGGCCGATGTTCAGCGGGTAGATCTTTATCCCCCGCGCTCGCGCAGCGTCTGCAAACGGTGCGAACTTCCTTATGGGCGACAGCTCACATTTTTGGATTTTTGACGATAACTTCATAAAGAATCCCTCCTCAGACGCTTTCTTCAACAATGTAAATTAATGGCTCTTTTATTATACTACCACCCTTCTCAAAGCGCAAGAACGTTATTTTTTCGGCATATGAGAGCCCCCCGCCACATAGTCTGTACCAAAACTATGGACGGGGGTAAACTATGAAAAACACTGTGACAACTGCGCTTTCATTCATCGAGCGGCACAAAAAGGCGGCGTCCGGCGCAGCGCTGGTGCTGGCTGTTCTGCTGGTATTTGCTATCGTGAACAGTCCGGCGGTTGTCGGGGCTTCCGCGACCAGGCGTTCGCTGCCTGTCTACAGTGTGGAGCGGGACGGCAAGTTCGTCGCGCTCTCCTTCGACGCAGCCTGGGGCAATGAGGACACGGAAGAGCTCATAGAGATACTGCAAAAATACGACGTCAAGGCCACTTTCTTCCTCGTAGGCCAGTGGGTGGATAAGTACCCGGAGTCGGTGAAGCAGCTGTCGGACGCGGGCATGGAGGTCATGAACCACTCGAACGACCACGCGCATTTTGCGAAGCTGTCGGCATCCGAGATCGTGGAAAACGTGAACGCCTGCAACGCGAAGATAGAGGCAATCACCGGCGTCCGGCCAACGCTCTTCCGCTGCCCCTACGGGGAGTATGACGACAACGTGATAGAGACGGTGCAGGGCATGGGCATGACGGCGATACAGTGGGACGTGGACAGTCTGGACTGGAAGGGGCTGGACGCCTCCGCCATCACGGAGCGGGTGATAAAAGGGGTGCAGCCTGGGTCCATCGTGTTGTTCCACAATGCGGCGGAGCACACGCCGGAGGCGCTGTCCGGGATAACAGAGCAGCTGCTCTCGGACGGCTACACGATAGTGCCGATCTCGGAGCTGCTGCTGACGGGTGAGTACAGCATAGACCACACAGGGCGTATGCACCCGGCGGCCTAGGCTTTGGTTACATAGTCAAGGAGCGCGGCGCAGCCGATATTGATGTCGTCCCAGCAGGCGTCGAAGTCGCGTGTGTACCAGGGATCTGCGACGTCGCGCTTGAGCGGCGTGAGGTCGAGGAGGCGGAGGATCTTACGCTCAGGGTCGCCGCCGAAGATGCGGTTCATGTTGCGGATGTTGGCGGAGTCCATGCCGACGAAATAGTCCCAGTCGGAGTACTCGGAGCGGCGGAGCTGGCGGGCGGTTTTGCCTGAGGGGTCGAGCCCGTGCTCGAGCAGCACGCGACGCGCAGGCGGATAGACGGGGTTGCCTATCTCCTCGGTCGAGGTGGCGGCAGAGCCCACCAAAACCTGCACCCCCCGCCGCGCCGCCATATCCCGAAACACAAACTCCGCCATAGGACTCCGGCAAATATTGCCGTGGCACGTGATCAGCACTTTAATCATGGTCTCTGTAAGCCTCCAAAAGCCTGTATATCCTCATGATTTGAGGATATTACAAACAAATCATTTCTTTTAAACTTCCGTAAATCTCCATAGGTCTGCGCCGTTTTTGGGCCGTTTGGTGTAGTAAATGGCGTAGTAAAAGCTCAGCAAACGGCGGCGCAGTCCGCCGTTTTAAGCGCCGGTACTTCAGACCAGGTGCGCCCAAGGCTGACCATCTGACTCGCCGCGTGAGAGTAGCTCGCGTGGGTGTACACGTTCAGCGTCACGCCCGCGTCGGAGTGGCCCATCAGGTATTGCAGGTTCTTGATGTCCATGCCGGCGTTGGCGTAGTTCGTGCAGAAGGTGTGCCGGAACACGTGGGGCGTAATGTGCGGCAGGGGCTTGTCCGGGTGCAGTTTGCGATACTTCTTCATGGCCCAGCGCAGCTCGTTTTCGATGTGCAGCGCCACCTTGGGCCTGCCGTTTTTGTCGAGCATGATGAAGCCCGTCAGCCCGTCCACCACTGGTTCAACTGTGACCTTCGGGCGGTTTGCGAGCATGTTGTTGAGGCTTCGGTACACCGCGTCGGTCATGGGGATGAAGCGGATGCCGCTGGCGGTCTTTGTCGCCTCCACATGGTATTTGCCGCCCAGCTCGCGCAGGAGCTGGTGGTCCACCCGGATGCGCCGGTTCTTGAAGTCCAGGTCTTTGCGAGTCAGACCGCAGAACTCACTGACGCGCAGGCCTGTATCCAGCAGCACGACAAACTCGTCATAGTACTTGGAATAGGTCTCGTCCTGCCGGATGAAGTCCATCCAGGTCCTGAGCTGCTCCTCGGTCAGCGCGATGCGGCGCTCGGAGTCATTCGGAACCACGTCGGTCAGCTTGAAGATAAAGGGGTTCTTGCGTATGGCGTCCTCGTCGCAGGCCATCTGGAATGCCGGCTTCACAACGCCGCGGACGCTGGTGATGGTGCTGTAACCCTTGCCGTCCTGGTGCAGCTTCAGGAACCACAGTTTGGCGTCTGAGACCTTGACCGTGCATATCCTGCGGCTGCCGAACTCCTCCTTGGCAACTAAGTTCAGCACAAATTTGTAGCCCATCCGCGTGTTGTGGCGCACGCCCTGCTTTAAGCTGACGTATCTTTTCAGCAGCTCCAGCACCGTTATCTGCCCGGCCTCATAGTCGATGCCGTCGTCGAGCTGCCTTTGCAGTTCCTTCTCCTTGCGGCGCAGCCCCTGAAGGTCTGAGTCGTAGATGCTGCGGCGCTTGCCGCACAGGTCTGTGTATCTGTATTGGTAGATCAGGTCTCCTCTCTGGCTTTCTCCCGTTCTCAGGAGGCGGCCCTTGTGGTCTTTGCGTTTATTGCTCATGTCCGTGCTCCTTTCAAGGCAAAAGGAACGCCGGTGTGACATACAAATGATACCACACCGGCGCCCTTTTTTCTATGAATAATCTGCAAATATCAGATGGAATAGGCCTGCTCTATGTAGCTGTCAAAGAGCCGCTTCTTTATGAGCCGCTTGTTTCCCACCCAGAGGACGAAATTGCAGCCCTTCTCGTTCGTGAGCTCTCGCAGCTTGCCCGTGCCGATGCCGGAATAGGCCGCGGCTTCCTCAAGGGTCAAATTGCTCTTTTCCCAGATGGGAACGTCTTTTGCCATAGGCATTACCTCCTTTATTTGCTCACAGTCTCGCGCTCCCGCGCGGCGCTGCGGCCCTGATACTGCTTCAGCACCTCCGGCGGGAGCCTTCCGATGATGGCCAGCGCCGCCTCGTAGTCGCGCCGGAGCTGGTTATCCCTCAGCTTCTTGAGGGTGCTCTCCGAGCGGAGCGCCTTGAGCTCTGCCCCGGTGCTGTCGAAGGCGGCCTTGTACTTTTTGAGCTCCGTGCCCATGCGCTCGACGTCTGGGATGTACCTGTCGAGCAGGGCGGAGATCTGGCGGACGCGCTCCTTGTAGTTGCCGAGCTTCACGTCGGAGAGCAGCGCGTCCAGCTTCTGCTTTTGCCGCGTCAGACGGGTCATCTGCTTGAAGAGCCGGGGAGGGATGTGCTCGCGCCCGGTCTCGCCGGCGCTCTCGCCGCGATCCAGCTCGGGGTAGGACTCAGCCATGTGTGTCCAGAAGGCATCCTGCCACTCGCCGAGCTTCTTCTTGTTCCCGACTATCTCCTTCGCGCTCAGCCGCCCGTCGGAGGTCAGCGGCACGAAGCAGAGGTGCATGTGCGGCGTCTTCTCGTCCATGTGTACCACGGCGGAGAGGAAGGTCCCGGCGTCCTGGCGCCGGCCTATAAACTCCATGGCCCGCTCGAAAAACGCCCTGACCTCTCCCTCTGGCCGCCCCTCGAAAAACTCCGGGCTCGCCGTGACGAGCACCTCAACCACCCGGACGCTGTCCTTGCGCGTGCGGCAGCCCGCCTCGCGGATGAGCCGTTCGGCTTCCTGGCGGTAGCGCCCGGCGGGCTCTGCCAGGTGAAAGTTCAGCCCGCTGCGCCCCGTGTCGATGTCCGGGTTGCTCGCGTACTTCTCCTTCCGCCTCTCATTGTGGGCCTCAATGTCGTGAACGCCGGGGCCCTTGTATTTTGCAAAACGCAGTATTGCATACTGCGGCTTCGGCATTGAAATACCTCCATTCTGTGTTCTGAAAGCTGCAAGCGCCGTACGTACCGTACAGTACGTACAGCGCTTTCCAGTTCACCGCCTGAAAAACGAGGGCCTTGCCAGCACCTCGATGCCCACAAAGCCCCGCACCCGCTTCCCGGCGGCGTAGATGTTGTTCGTGGCCTCCACCTTGTAGAACGCCTCGTTCTGCGCAAGCTCCGAGCTGAGGCGGTTTGCCGAGAGCGGCTTGCGCACGTTGTCTTCGCACCAAAGCTTGTAGGCCTCGTACAGCGCCCGCGAGCTGGCCTCTGCGTCGGCCCGGAAGCGGATGTAGCCCTCGGAGCGCAGGAACTCAATGACGTTGTTGCTGCTGCGCTTCACCGTCTCGACGTTTTCCCGCGCCTTACCGCTGAGGCTGAACTGGTAGTTGTTTGCGAGCAGCCGGTTCAGTCCCTCGAGGCACCAGAGAAAGATGCCCTCCGCCTCGTCAGCCAGCTTCTCGGCGAGGAAGGGGTCGTCCACCCGCCCCGCCGGGCGGTCCTTGGTCGTCAGCACGATCTGCCGCCGGAAGAAGCCGTCGGAGCGATCGTGCAGCGCCGTCAGCGCCCCGTTGCCGAAGCAGAGGAAGCGGGCGTAGAGGCGGCTCTGGTAGCTCTGCACGCCCTTGCGCTCAAGATCCATCTTGCACTCGGCGGTGACGATGGACTTGATGTAGTTCGTCTTGGGCAGGGCGGCCATGTCCATGTCGTCGTCCACCATCAGCAGCTTGTTTTCGAGGTCGGCGCGGCTGAAGCGGTTGTTCTCCACCTTCTGTATGCTGGTCATATTCATGCTGTCGCCGAGCAGCGAGCGCATGACGAGCCCGATGCGGCTCTTGCCCTCGCCGCCCTTGCCGATGAGCAGCAGCATCTTTTGCCCCTTGGTCGAGGGAATGAGGCAGTAGCCCAGGTACTCCTGCAGGGTGGGGATGTCCTCCGGCTCCAGCAGCTCGGAGAGGAAGCCCAGCCAGCGCTCCGGTTTCGGGGCGTTCGGCTCGTAGCGCACCTTCAGCCGGTTGCTGCACCAGGCCTTGTCCTCCGTGAAGCTGCCGTTCAGGAAATAGGTGCCGTTCGCCACATGGATGCGGTCAGTCTCGATGGGCAGGGGCGGGGAATAAGCCGTCAGCTTGAGTGCCGCGAGCAGGTTCGTCACCGCCTTGGAGATGCCGGAGCTCAGACAGCCCGAGACCTCCTCAAGTATCATCCGGCTTATACCGCCCTCGTCCTCCACCGCGCCGTCAACCGTGAAGAGCCGCCCGTGCACGCACTTCATCGGGTGCCGCCCCAGGAAGTCGGAGCAGAACTGCACCTCGTCTATCTTCTTTCCGTCGTACCAGGAGGGCAGCCTTGCGCCCTCGGACGTGTTTTCGTGCCTGTCTTCCAAAGTCTCATACCTCCATTTTCAAGTCCCGCGCCAGCCGGGCAGCCTCCGCCCGCGCCCCGGCGTCGCCGAAGGTCAGCTCGTCGAGCAGATACTCCGCGTATTCGAGCTCTCGGCAGGCCGCCGCAAAGCGCGCGTCAAAGTCGTCGCCCGGCCTTCTCGGCGCAAACTCGGCCTTACGTCGCCTGAGCGCCCGGCAATGCTCGGATAAACGCAAAAAGCACAGCCGCTCGTCTTTCCCAAGCCGCTGTGCTTCGTCGTGTTTCTTCGGTTTTTCCTGAGCCGTCCCAAAGTCCGCCGCCAGCTTCCGCGCCGCCTCAAGGGGCGTGAGCCGAAAGAGCCGGGCCGCAAAGTCGATGCAGTCCCCATGCGCCCCGCAGGCGAAGCAGTGGAAGTGGCCGCCGTCCACATATAGGCTCGGCCGCCGGTCATCGTGAAACGGACACCGCGCCATCCCGCGCCCGCCCACCCGAACTCCATACCTCTCCGCCGCCTCCCGAACCCCGACCCGCGCCTTGACGCTTACAAATATATCCATCAAAGACCTCCTTTCACCCGAGTATACGCGAATAAAGTCTTAGACCCACAAAATCCGGCACTTCCGCAAGAATCCCACCCCGCCGCCCCTCCAAGCCTTGCAGAAATGCAAGCCGCCAGGTGCCGCAAAATGTAATAGCTTGTAATACATGAGCCGGCAGTTTATAATAAAATATGGTTATTTACGATACTGTATGGAAGAGGTGTCGCGATGAAACAGACCTGGTTGCCCGGCAAGATACGCGACCGTATCCGTGACCTGATGAAGGAGCGCGGGCTCACGCAGGCCGAGCTCGCCCTGCGCATCGGTACGACGGAGAGTACGCTCAGCCGCTTTTTGAGCGGCAAAACGGACAAGCTCGGCGACGAGAGCATCATCCGCCTCGCCCGCACCTTCGACGTCTCCACCGACTTCCTCCTGGGCGAGAGCGACGTGCCCGACCGCGTGAATTACGACATCTCCGAACTCGGCCTCTCCGTGCAGGCCGCAAGGAACCTCTATACGAAGAAAGTGGATCCCCGCGTCGTAAACCGCCTGCTCGAAAGCCCGAAATTCGCCGAGACGACCTACCAGATCGCCAGCTTTCTCAGCGACGAGCTCGCCTCGGGTTTCGCCGCGCAGAACCAGATCTACGCCTCTGCCGCCGCGCTGCTCAAGGGCTCGCCGGAGGCTGCCGCGGACGCCGAGCGCCTGAAAACGCCGATACATCAGGTCGAGCTGCAAAATATCGAGGACTCCTTCATGCGCGCAGTCCGCGAGATTAAAAGGGAGGTCGGCTCCGACGTCGCCGCATCCAAGGAGCTGACCGCGCAGGCGGTGAAGCGCATCTATTCCGAGCTGACCCGAGGCCAGAGCAAGCCCCTGCGCAAGATATCGCCCGAGCAGCTCTCACAGGCCGTGGCGCGCTCGGTGTCGCACCTGCCAGGCGTGGACGAGGAGAGCGTGAAGCAGCTGTTCCTGTCGATGATAGGCGGCACAAAGAGCAATGAAGAGCCTGCTGAGCAATGAGGAGCTCTGCGCGTCTGCCCGCCGGGGCGACGCCGGCGCGCGGAACGAACTTGTCGAGAACAACCTGGGCTTTATCCGAAAAACGGCCAATGAGCTGTGGAACTCGCAGCGAGAATTGAATACCGACCTGCTGCTCGACAGGGAGGACTTGGAGCAGGAGGGCACACTCGGACTGCTCCGATGTGTCGATACCTTCGACCCGGAGAGCGGCGGGAAATTCCTGAGCTATGCCGCCCCGGCCGTGCGCAATGCCATGCTGGACAGCATACGCGAGCGCAGCCGGACTTTCGAGGCGCAGAACATCGGTAGCCGCATTTCTCTTGAGTCCGCCGCCCTCGACGGGACCAGATATACGCCTGAGCAGCTGTACCTGGAGCGGGAAAGTTTTGAGGAACTGCACGCGGCGCTGGGCCGCATCGAGCCGAGGGAGCGGGGGTATATCGAGTACCGCTTCGCCTTCGACGACGAGGACACGGAGCGCACGCTGACGCAGACGGCCCGGCACTTCCACCTGTCGGAGAGCCGCGCGCGGGCGACGGAGCGCCTGGCCCTGGACGATGTGCGCCTGGAGCTGCCGTGGTGGTATTGAGACGCGTCGCTGCGGCGGGTGTGTAGCCCTTTCGCGCCCCGGCGACGCCGCTTCGCCGCGCGCCTCAAGACGAACAGAGGATATCCGCCGGCTGCCCCGCCCGCGGATATCCTCCGTTCTGCCGGCGCGTGAAAGTGCCCGTGCTGCCCCGCACAGCCCCTTTCCCGCCCCGGCGGCCGCAAAAGGTCTAACACACTAGACTTTGCCAGCAAAGCCGTGCGCCAACAGGGCGCTCCCGCCCCTGTTGGATGACCCCGGGCCAAGGGGCAAGCCCCTTTGGAAACCCCACATGTCCGCACCCCACCGCGCCCGCCGTGCTCCCGCACCCCGCCCCCGCCGTGTCCGGACATCAAAAACAGGAACAGATACCCGCCGGGGCTATGGCAGGCATCTGTTCCTGTTTTATTTCGGCAAAAGCCGAAACTATGGACGTGTAACTATTGCAATAGTGAATGTGACTGTGCACATAAAGCACAGCTTTTGCATATGCACTGATAGTCGAAAAATTGAAGGCATCGCAACACTTTTCTCGCAAACGGATAGAAAAAACCGCAAACTTCTGGTATACTAAAAAATAAGTCATTTTTAGGCGTCGGTGGTTATTATTGTTTTGAGGTGAAATATGGCTATTTCATATAAGAAATTGTTCAAGTTACTTATAGACCGCGATCTAAAGAAAAAAGACCTGCGAGATATGACCGGAATCAGCTACGCCACTCTACGAAAGCTTGAACGCGGTGAAAACATTATGGCTGATGTGCTTGACAGCATTTGCACTGCACTTGAGTGTGATTTGGGGGATATTGCAGAAGTTATCTTAGAGCCGGCCCCAAAACAATGACTTGCCTGGAGAGAAATTGAACTATGCATGCAAACTACGATAAGGCTAAAAAGGAAACGAGCCCTTACTCCGCGGTTATTACGAGAGAGCAGTTCTTGTTTTATGAGATGCGTACAACTGCAAAGCTTGTCGATCAGGGGTTGACTGAAAATCAGATCGTTGAGAAGATAGCTTCAGAAAACCTGTTTCAATATCCCACAGAAAAGTCCGTGCGCAAAATGGCTTTTGCTTGCATACGGAGACCTTTCCTTCAGCAGATTGGATCTGAACGTTTTTATGATGCGTTTGCAAGAGCAAGATGATTGGGTTGCATCCTGGAGCGACAGCACCATCGTAAAAATCGAGCAGGTTATAGCCAGAGTTCTGGTGGAAAACGAATACCTCGACAGCGTGACTTCCGACCACTTAAATCCGGTCCTTATCTACCCTCTACTTGAAAATGCGATCCGGAATAGCGGCGATACAAAGGCCCTGTCCGCATTTAACTGCTTTGTCTGAAGGAGAATGGAACTATGAGCATAATTAAAGAGCGGCTGGACCTCTTGCGCGAAGAAATCCAAAAAGAGGATTTCTTGGATGGCAAAGGCCTCAGCAATGAGGTAAACATCCGAATTTTTTGTTACGATGCAGCGGAAGAAATGACAGTGACACACTTTCTAAACCAGCTGCGAACCGATCAGACGCTCCGGTGTCATCTGATTGAATGCAATCTCTATGACATCTTTCTTTCTGCCTGTGACGACCTTGCCATAACCGATGCGATCCCCGAGATGGAAGAAAGCGAAGGCAGCGCTTTCCTTCTGGAGCAACTGCACTCCGCCATCGGGAAATCTGAGTTCATCGAAAAGATCCAGTACGAACCGCACCGGCGTGGAGACGTGCTTTTGCTCACCGGCGTTGGAGATGTATTTCCGTTTATGCGTGTGCATACCTTGCT
>SFKX01000041.1 GCA_004553625.1 Clostridiales bacterium
ATGGCGGGATACGCCGCCTCGCCGAACTTCGGTCTGCACAGCGACAGATACTCCGCAGGATCGTCCGTGTTGAGGCTTATCGAGCCGCGTCGCATCTGCCGCGGACCTCGCAATCCCCGCGGACAAGGTCTACACGATGACCGAGGCGGACCTCGCGACGTATGGGATCCGCAACGACGGCGACCTCGAGAAGGTCGTCTACGTCGGCTCCAACTCGACTGAGGTCGTCGTCACCCACGCGGCTCCGCCCCGGGGGGTGACTCCGCCGAAGAAGATATCGATACGGAACAAGGACAACGCCTGGCCGGAGGGAGTCGCCGTCGAGCTTTGCGACGCGATTATCCGCATCCTCGATTACCTCGCCTATATGGGCGTGGACGTTGAGGCCGTTCTCATGGCAAAGCATGAGTACAACAAGGGGCGCGAATACCGCCACGGAGGGAAACGCGCCTAAACCACGATAACGCACGAGGAGGGCGAGCTATGATTAACTATTTCGAGGCGGCGGAGAAAACTCTCCGCGCTCGCGGCTTGCTCGAGACGGCTTTAGGCAATCTCGAGCGGAAAAAGGAGCGCATTTTACGATACGGCGCGCCGTCGGAGTATCCGTCGGCGGATATGTCCAAGCCGTACACGGGCGCGAAATCTGTAAACGACGCGCTCGCGGACTGCCTCGAGCTCGCCGAGGTTATGCGGGAAATCCAGATTACCCGCGATAAGGTCGAGGAGATAGACGGCGTTCTCGCGCAGATGGACGAGAGCGACGCGCGTATCCTCCGGCTTTGGTACATCGAGCGCAAGAGCAAGGACGAAATCACGGAGGCCGTATGCTATTCGTCCACGTCGAGCCTCTACGACCTCCGTAACAAGGCGCTCGTGCGGTTCGCTCTCCTCTACTTCGGCGCGGGAGCTATGCCGTCTATGTGAGGCGCTTTCTCGCTTATTCTCATGTATTGAAAAAAAGGTGTATGGAAACTTGCATTTTCCCCGTGCTATCATTGAGGCGTAAAGAGAGGTCGAGGGAAACCTCGCCGCCGTGCGCCCCGCGCTTTATGCGCGAGGCGTTCTCTTTATCCACTCGGAGGCGGAGAGCATGAGAGAGTTTGCGAAAGCGTTTTACGAGTCTCCGGCATGGAGACGAACACGAGCATATATTCTCAAGCGAGACGCGGGGCTATGCGTCCATTGTGGCGAGCCCGGCGTTATCGTGCATCACAAGATAGAGCTCACGCCGAGGAACATCGACGACCCGGCAATCGCGCTCGGCGAGGATAACCTCGAGACAGTTTGCCGGACGTGTCACGCATTGATACACGAGGGAACGCCGCCGCTTGCCGACGGCCTCGCTTTTGATGCAGACGGAAATATTATCACAGCGCCACATACCCCCCGGGGTGCGCCGAAATAGATACCCGGTAAGTAACCGCGCCTCAATCCTCGGAAGAACCGACCCGGGCACGCACATGAGGGGGGGGTAAAACCGGGGCGGAGGGAGGTTTACTCATTATATGGCGGCAAATAAAAAAAGCTACGACGAGCTTTCGATTTCTGAAAAAATCGAGGCGAAAAAGAAGAAAATTAAACGGCTTTTCCGAGAAATGCCTCCCGAAAAGCGGCAGTTTGCCGAGGGACTTATCAATCAATTTGCCGTGACCTCCGTCACATTGGAACGCCTCGCCGACGAAATCAACAACGGCGATTTGATAGAGGATTTCGTACAGGGGGCGCAAAAGCTCCGCCGGGAGTCTCCGGCTCTCCGTGCCTACAACACGACGATTAAATCCTTTTCCGCTCTCACAAACCAACTCGTCGCGTTGCTCCCGGAGAAAGAAAAGAAATCGGCGGGTGACGAGCTTATGAGCTTTATCACAAAGCCCGCCGCCCGGTCGGGCAAGTAGTGAACTACGTCCGGGAATATTGGGAGCGGATTTCCTCCGGCGAAATCGTCACGAGCAAACGAGTAAAGGCCGTGTATGGTCGCCTCGTGGCAGAAATGGACGCGGCGGACGAGAACTCGCCGTATTACTTCGACGAGGCCGTCGGCGAGAGGCCGATTACATTCGTCGAGCGGTTTTGCAAGCAGTCTCAAGGGACGCTCGGCGAGTCTCTGACGCTCGAGCTTTTCCAAAAAGCATTTATACAACTCCTTTTCGGGTGGCTCGAGAGGGCGACGGGATACCGGCGCTTTCGAGAGACACTCTTTCTTGTAGGGCGAAAGAACGGCAAGAGTACGCTCCTCGCGGCTCTCGCGCTCTATATGCTCGTCGCAGACTACGAGGGCGCGGCGGAGATTTACTCCGTAGCGACCAAGAAAGACCAAGCGAAAAAGACGCTCACCGAGGCCGTAAACATGGTGAAGCAGAGCCCCGAGCTCTCCGCCATTCTCAAAAAGCGCCGCAACGACATTTACTTTCCGGCGACGGCCTCCAAGTTCGAGGCGTTGGCCTCGGACTCGAATACCCTCGACGGCCTCAACTCTCACGCCGTCATTATAGACGAGCTCCACGCTATCCGCGACCGCAATCTCTATGAGGTTATGAAGCAATCGACCTCGAGCCGCCGACAGCCGCTTGTGATTATGATTACCACGTCCGGCACGGTGCGCGAGTCTGTTTTCGATAACCTTTACGGCTACGCTTGCGAGGTCGCCGACGGACAGACGACCGACGAGCGTTTCCTCCCCGTCCTCTACGAGCTCGACAAGCGCGAGGAGTGGACAGACCCGACGGCATGGATAAAGGCAAATCCCGGCCTCGGGACGATAAAGCAATATACCACGCTCGCCGACTTCGTAGAGCGAGCAAAGAAAAATCCCGAGGACTTGCCCGGCGTTCTCTGCAAGGACTTTAACGTAAAGGCGACCGGCGCGGCCTCGTGGCTCTCCTATGAGGACGCAGTAAACGAGGCGACATTCAAGCCGGAGGAGGTCTATAACACCTACGCTATCGGCGGGTGCGACCTCTCCGCGACGACCGACCTAACGTGCGCGACGCTGATTATCCGGCGCTCGTCCGACGATGAAATCGTGTACGTTTTTCAGCACTATTTCCTCCCTCAAAAGAAAATCGACCAGCTCGACGAGCACAACACGCAAGAAGCGCCCTATAAGATTTGGGCGGAGCGGGGGCTCGTAACGATATGCGAGGGTACTCGCGTCGATTATTCGGCGGTGACGGCGTGGTACTGCCAAATGCGGGACGAGCTCAAGATAGACGCTTTCAAAATCGGCTACGACCGCGCTCTCGCCGGTTATTGGGTGGACGAAATGAAAGCAAACGGCTTTGAAATGTGCGCCGTTGCACAGGGGCCTTTTACATGGTCGCAACCTATGAGGGAGCTCGGCGCGGCGCTCGCCGATAAGAAAGTCAATTACAACAAAAATCCCGTTTTGCTTTGGTGCTTGACGAACACAGGCGTTAAAAAAAGCGGCGTGAACAACATTCAGCCCGTCAAGATTTCCGAAAAGCGCCGTATCGACGGCATGGTATCCCTCCTCAATAAAAAGGTAAAATCCCACACCCCAGAGCCGGAAATCCCAGTCGTCCTCTCCGCGATCAGGCTCAGGGGCGGCGTCCAGGTCATAGCCTGTGATCTCAAAGGAGACATCCTCATACCCGGGATGAAAGCGCCGGACTTCCTGCCCCGGCGGGAGTACGACGGGCCGGGGACGCTGATATCCTAACAGTTTTAACGCTGATGCGCAGTGCGATGGCTTTGACGGGCCCGACGCGGACTTCTGCGGCTACATCTTCCGGGACATGGGGAAGTTTCTGGAAATGGCGGAACGGCTGGAGAACGCCCGGTTCCATCCGGATCGCCCCGCCCGCTTTGCGGCTGTCCGTCACACTTTTTCAATGAGGGCGATGGCTTGGGCAGCCATGCCGGAGCCATCCCCGGTGAAGCCCAGGCGCTCCTCGGTGGTGGCCTTCACGCTGACGCTGGCCTCATCAATGCCCAGAGCTTCCGCCAGGTTCCGCCGCATGGCCTCCCGATAGGGGGAAAGCTTTGGGGCCTGGGCCACGATCGTACTGTCAAGGTTGACAACTTGCCAGCCATTGATTTTCAGGATCTCCCCCACTTTCCGCAGGAGCAGAAGGCTGGAGATGCCCCGGTAGCGCTCCTCCGTGTCCGGAAAGAGCTTGCCGATGTCTCCCAGGCCAGCCGCCCCCAGCAGGGCGTCCATGATGGCGTGGGTCAAAACGTCGGCGTCGGAGTGGCCGTCCAGTCCCTGCTCATAGGGGATGGCAACGCCGCCCAGAATGAGGGCCCGTCCCTCCGTCAGGCGGTGGACATCGTAGCCCTGGCCGATGCGCAAGTTCGTCATTCTCTCCGCCTCCGATCCTCCAGGATAGCCTCCGCCAGCACCAGGTCCAGCGGGGTGGTGATCTTGATGTTCTCGGGGTCGCCGTCCACGAGATAGACGATTTTCCCCAGCCGCTCCACGGCGGAGCAGTCATCCGTCAGGACAGCCCCAGCCTCCCCGGCGGACTGCAGGGCCGCCTTCAGAAGGGACGCCTCAAAGACTTGGGGGGTCTGCACGGCAGCGAGACTGGCCCGGTCCAGCGTCTCCGTCACCCGGTCGCCCTCCCGGCGCTTGACGGTGTCCCGCACCGGAATGGCCGGGGCAGCCACCAGAGGGCGGGCGCCGTCCTGCACCGCCAGAAATTCCGTCCGGGGGTCCGCCTCCAGAGCCGCCCGGTAGACGGACTCCTCCCGATCCTTCCCGCCCAGGACGATCTTCACGGGCTTCGTAATGCCGTAAGTCTTGCAGAGCTCCGAAAATGGCAGGATGTCCTCCTCCCGGGCGGCGATGACAATGGCGTTCACCGTTTCCGCCTCCTCCAGCGCCCGGAGGGTGTGAGCCAGGACGGGGACGCCGTCCAGCCACTCCAGTAGTTTCGTGTGGCCGGTGCCCATCCGCTCAGAGCTGCCCCCTGCCGCTACCAGCGCCGTGCAGAAGGGCCGCCGGGCCTCCCGGATCTTCTTAAACCAAGCCATGCTGACCTCCCATCCTCCCCTCTTCCAGGGGAAGGGTATTCTTCCTCCCATTATACCTGCCGACGGGCAGCAATACAAGCGCTTTGTGTTCGGATCCGCCGTCCCGGTGCGCCCCCTATTCCAGCAGGAGCAGGTCCGCTTCCGCCCGTTACTGACCTTTTGAATCGGACCGACGGGGCACTGTCTTCGGGCCTGCCCCATCAGGGCAACCTCTTCTGCCGTTTTGCGGTACTGCTGGTCCTGCTTTCAAAGGAAATCTTATCCTTTGCGAGCCCGTACGCCCCAGGCACTCGCGGCGTACAGGATCCAAGCCGTTTTATAAAAACCTGATCAAAAGCTCGCGTTCGATCAGGTTTTCGTATATGAAATACCTAGCTGGCTGCAAATATGGAAAATGTCCGTCTTATGACCGGCCATTTCATGTAAGCAGTCGGGCAATCCCCGTCTCGCCGTGCAGCTTCAGAATCATTTTCCGCCGCTCGGCGCAGCCCCGGGCGGCTTCCCCTTGCCCTTTCCGTCCGCGGGGAAGAATTCTCCTCAGGCCGCAAGTATGGAAAATGACCGCCCTTTGGGGCGGTCATTTTCGGTCCCGCGCAGTCGTCCTGCGATACCGTCAAACCGCCGCGCAATGGGCGGCGGTTCCGGGTTCCCCGGTACATTCCCGCGAAATCCTCTCTTTCCCCGGCGGTTTGTACGTTGGGAAGCTTCCTTGACGCAGCCGCCCAGGGCGGCGTCACCGGTCCGCAGACTGTGAGAGGGATCGAAAGGGGGGACGCCAGTCCCCCCTTTCCGTTTCTCAGTACATCATCTTATTGGCCTTGGACCAGATGCCCATCTTTTCCGCCTCGCGGATGAGCTCCTCCCGGAAGTCGGGGTGCGCGATGGAGATCATGGCCTCCGCGCGTTCCCAGGTGGTGAGGCCCTTCAGGTTCACCTTGCCGTACTCAGTGACCAGCCAATGCAGGTTCGTACGGGTGGCAGTGATGATGGTGCCCTCCGCCATGGTGGGACGGATGCGGGACTTCAGCTGGCCGGTCTTCTTGTCCATATAGGAGGAGGAGCAGCAGATGAAGCTCTTG
>SFKX01000013.1 GCA_004553625.1 Clostridiales bacterium
CGCCCAACTCCAGGAGGCCACGAACAGCCACAAATACAAGTGGTCCGGAGACATAGAGATCTGGACCGAAAAGCTCCCCGAGCGCGACTGGGACGCGCTGCAATAAAAAACTCCCGCCCCGAGGGGCGGGAGTTTTTTGTTGCTGTGGTTTATTTGTACATTTCCTTGAGCTTGAGCAGGTGCTCGTAGCGGGCCTTGGCGTTCTCCTCGCTGGCCTCGAAGAGCCTGTCGGCCCTGTCGGGGAACTCGCGGGTCAGGCGGGAGTAGCGGGCCTCGTTCATGAGGAACTCGCGGTAGCCGCCGGCCGGCTCCTTGCTGTCCAGCGTGAAGTGGGACTCCGCCGCCGGGTTGAAGCGGAAGAGGTTCCAGTAGCCGCAGTCCACGGCCTTCTTCATCTCGGCCTGGCAGTTCGTCATGCCGCCCTTGATGCTGTGCATCTCGCAGGGAGCGTAGGCGATGATGAGGGACGGGCCGTGATAGGCCTCGGCCTCGGTGATGGCCTTGATGGTCTGGGCCGGGTTCGCGCCCATGGCGATCTGGGCGACGTAGACGTAGCCGTAGGTCATGGCGAGCTCGGCCAGAGCCTTGCTCTTTATCTCCTTGCCGGCCGCGGCGAACTGCGCCACCTGGCCGATGTTGGAGGCCTTCGACGCCTGGCCGCCGGTGTTGGAGTAGACCTCGGTGTCGAACACGAACACGTTCACGTCCTCGCCGGAGGCCAGGACATGGTCGAGTCCGCCGTAGCCGATGTCGTAGGCCCAGCCGTCGCCGCCCATGATCCAAACGGACTTCTTGTTCAGGTAATCCTTCTTGGAGAGGATCTCCTCCGCGAGAGCGCAGGCCGCGCAGTCGCAGTACTTCTTGCCGGCGGCCTTCAGCTTGGCGCCGTGGGCCGCGAACTTCTCGTCGCCGCAGTTTATGAGCTCATCCACCGTGCAGATGTTCTCTTCCAGCGCGGCGATATAGGCCTTGGCGGCTTCGCCGTTGGCGTTGCCGTCGTTATAGGTGTCGAGCCACTTCTGAGCCGCTTCCTTCAGCTCTGCCGCGCACCAGTCGACGGCGATGAGCTCGCGGGTCTTGGCGGCGAGGTCGTCGCGGATCTTCTTCTGGCCGAGGTACAGGCCCAGGCCGTGCTCGGCGTTATCCTCGAACAGGCTGTTGACCCAGGCGGGACCCTTGCCTTCCTTGTTGACGGTGTAGGGGCTCGTCGCGGCCGGGCCGCCCCAGATGGACGAGCAGCCGGTGGCGTTGGAGACGATCATGTGGTCGCCGAAGAGCTGGGTGATGAGCCTGGCGTAGCTGGTCTCGGCGCAGCCGGCGCAGGAGCCGGAGAACTCGAGCATGGGCTGCTTGAACTGGCTGCCCTTCACGGTGTTGTCCTGCATGTCCTTCTTCTCGGAGACCTTCTCGGTCATGTAGGTCCAGACTTCCTGCTGAGGCATCTGGCTCTCCATCGGGACCATGGTCAGGGCCTTCGTCGGGCAGACGCCCGCGCAGACGCCGCAGCCCATGCAGTCCAGCGGGGAGACGGCCATGGAGAAGCTGTAAACGCCCTTGCCCTTGCCGGCCTTGACCGGGACGATCTTCGCGGCGGCGGGAGCCGCAGCGGCCTCGGCCTCGGTGAGGGCGTAGGGACGGATCGTCGCGTGCGGGCAGGCGTAGGCGCACTGGTTGCACTGGATGCACTTTGCGCTGTCCCACTCAGGCACGGACACCGCAACGCCGCGCTTCTCATAAGCAGAGGCGCCCAGCTCGAAGGTGCCGTCCGCGTGGGCGGTGAAGGCGGAAACGGGCAGGCTGTCGCCGTCCATCTTGCCGACGGGGTCCAGGATCTCCTTGACCATCTTGACGACGGGGCCGCGGCCGGTCAGCTCGACGGGCTTGGCATCGTCCTCGGCGGTGGCCCAGGACTCGGGGATCTCGACGACGTGGTAGGCCGTGGCGCCCATGTCGATCGCCTTGTGGTTCATGTCCACGATGTCCTGGCCCTTCTTGAGGTAGGAGTGCGTGGCGGCGTCCTTCATATACTTGATGGCCTCGGCCTCGGGGATGACCTTCGCCAGGGAGAAGAACGCGGACTGCAGGATGGTGTTCGTCCTCTTGCCCATGCCGATCTGCTGGGCGAGGTCGATCGCGTCTATCATGACGAGCTTTATCTTGTTCTTGGCGATGTAGCGCTTGGCCTCTGCGTCGAGGTGCTGCTCCAGCTCCTCAAAGCTCCACTGGCTGTTCACCAGGAACACGCCGCCGGCCTTGAGCTTCTGGGCCATCTTGAAGCCCTTGGTGATATAGCTCGGGTTGTGGCAGGCGACAAAGTCGGCCTTGTTGATATAGTACGGGCTCTTGATGGGCTTGTCGCCGAAGCGCAGGTG
The DNA here is from genome assembly GCA_004553625.1 of Clostridiales bacterium. GTDB lineage: Bacteria > Bacillota > Clostridia > Oscillospirales > Oscillospiraceae > Scatomorpha > Scatomorpha merdavium. Next base: position 2,373 of record SFKX01000013.1, read on the forward strand.
GCTGATCGTGACGCCGCCGGTCTTTTTGGAGTCGTACTGGAAGTAGGCCTGGACATACTTGTTGGTGTGGTCGCCTATGATCTTGATGGAGTTCTTGTTCGCGCCGACGGTGCCGTCGCCGCCCAGACCCCAGAACATGCAGGAGACGGTGCCCTTGGGCGAGGTGTCGGGGGCGTTGGTCTCGCGCAGGGAGAGCTTCGTCACGTCGTCCACGATGCCGACGGTGAAGCGGGCCTTCGGGTTGGCCTTGGCCAGCTCCTTGTACACCGCGAACACAGAGGCGGGAGGCGTGTCCTTGCTCGCCAGGCCGTAGCGGCCGCCGATGACCTTGATGTCGGTCCGGCCGGCGTCTGCCAGGCTCGTCATGACGTCCATATACAGAGGCTCGCCCAGAGCGCCCGGCTCCTTGGTGCGGTCGAGCACGGCGATGGACTTACATGTCGCCGGGATGGCGGCGAGCAGCTTGTCCGCGCGCCAGGGCCTGTACAGCCTGACCTTCACAAGGCCGACCTTCTGGCCGTGGGCGTTGAGGTAGTCTATGACTTCCTCCGTCACGTCGCAGATGGAGCCCATCGCAACGATGACGCGGTCGGCGTCCTCGGCGCCGTAGTAGTTGAAGAGCTGGTAGTTCGTGCCGAGCTTGCGGTTTACCTTCTTCATGTAGTCCTCGACTATGCCGGGGACGGCCTCGTAGTACTTGTTGGAGGCTTCGCGGTTCTGGAAGTAGATGTCGCCGTTCTCGTGGCTGCCGCGCATCTGCGGATGCTCGGGGTTCAGCGCGCGGGCGCGGAACTCCTCAACGGCCTTCATGTCGCACATCTGGGCGAGGTCCTTGTAGTCCCAAACGGCTATCTTCTGGATCTCGTGGCTGGTGCGGAAGCCGTCGAAGAAGTTCAGGAAGGGGACGCGGCCCTTGATGGCGGACAGGTGCGCCACGGCGGAGAGGTCCATGACCTCCTGGACGTTGCTCTCGCAGAGCATGGCAAAGCCCGTCTGGCGGCAGGCCATGACGTCCTGGTGGTCTCCGAAGATGGACAGCGTGTGGCTGGCCAGGGTACGGGCGGTGACGTGGAACACGCCGGGCAGCAGCTCGCCCGCTATCTTGTACATGTTGGGGATCATCAGCAGCAGGCCCTGGGAGGCGGTGTACGTAGTCGTCAGGGCGCCGGCGTTCAGAGAGCCGTGCACAGCGCCGGCGGCGCCGGACTCGGCCTGCATCTCCTGCACCTTGACCGTGGTGCCGAAAATGTTCTTCTGGCCCGCGGCAGACCACTGGTCAACAAAGTCCGCCATCGGGCTGGACGGCGTGATCGGGTAGATCGCGGCGACCTCGGTGAACGCATAGGAAACGTGCGCCGCGGCCTGGTTGCCGTCCATGGTCTTGAGTTTTCTCGCCATACTTTCATCTCCACACAAAATAATAATTACTGGTGCTCCAAAAGCGCTACAATTCTATCACTCAAACCTCTTCCTGTAAACCACTTTTTGCACGGAAAAGGCACAATTTTTTCCCTTTCCCAAGCAGAATTTTTTGCTGTTTTGAGTGCAGGAGCCGCCCAGGCGTCCAAAACTGCACGTCATCGGGTGCAAAAGTCGGGAAATTGCCGCCGCCCTGTCTGTCCGCGCCGTTTTTTTGCGGCTATTTCCAAGTCCAGACCCGAAATCGGTCCAACTTTCAGAAGTATCTACAGTAAACTTTTCCTTGTGCTTTTGGTATCATTGTATTATAATGTTTATCCGCCGCCGTGTAAACGGCGCGCGGAGCATTTCGAAAGGAGCTGCACCATGGTTAAGATAGAAAACCAAAAGGGCGCTATCACTATCGACCCCGAGGTCTTTGCAAACCTCGCCGGAGACGCCGCTACAAGCTGCTTCGGCGTCAAGGCCATGGCCGCCCAGGCAAAGGACGGCGGCGTCTTTCAGCTCCGCCGCGAGTCCATGTCCAAGGGGATCGAGACCCAGCTCGGCGAGGACGGCAGCGTCTCGCTCGGCCTCCACATCGCTGTGGACCACGGCGTCAACCTCATGGCCCTCTGCCGGAGCATTATAAACGAGGTCTCCTACAAGGTCTCCAAGGCCACCGGAGTTCCCGTCAAGCGCGTGGATGTCTATGTCGACACCATGCTCATCGACTGAAACAGATAAAAAATCAGCACCCGGAGGTAATCCCTCTTGAGAGAGTTTATTGATGCGGCGGTGTTCAGAGACATAATCCTCTGCGCCAGCGCCGCCCTTGAACAGAACAGGCAGCTCATAAACGAGCTCAACGTATTCCCCGTCCCGGACGGAGACACCGGCACCAACATGGGCCTCACCATGGGCGCCGCAGCCTCGGAACTCGGCAAAAAGAGCTTCACGAGCCTCAGCGCCGCAGCGGACTGCGCAGCCTCGGCCATGCTCCGCGGCGCCAGGGGCAACTCCGGCGTCATCCTCTCGCTTTTGTTCCGCGGCCTGGCCAAGCGGCTCAAGGGCGCCGAAAAGGCAGACGCCAAGCTCTTCGCCGCCGCCATGTCGGACGGCGTGGACGCCGCCTACAAGGCCGTCATGAAGCCCGCCGAAGGCACCATCCTCACCGTCTCCCGCGTCGCCACGAGCGCCGCGGTCGAGTTTGCGGAGCACGGCTCGGACCTCGAGCTCATGCTCTCCTGCGCGGTGGAATCGGCCATAGAGGCCCTCGCGGACACGATAAACCTCAACCCCGTCCTCGCCCGTGCGGGCGTTGTGGACGCGGGCGGCAAGGGCTATGTGTTCATCCTGGAGGCGATGCTCTCCGTCCTGCGCGGCGAGGCCTTCGTCCCCGCGGAGCCCGTCTCCGGCGAGAGCGCCGAGCCCAGGGAGCGCGCGGACTTTTCGGACTTCTCCTCCGGCGAGATCGCCTTTACCTACTGCACGGAGTTCATCTGCGGCCGCGAGAACCCCAAGGAGCCCGCCCTGCTGCGGACCTTCCTCGAGAGCCTGGGCGACTGCGTCGTCGTCGTGGACGACGACGAGATCATCAAGGTCCACGTCCACACGAACGTACCCGGCACGGTCCTGACGGAAGCGCTGACCTACGGCCCGCTGCTCAAGGTCAAGATCGAAAACATGCGCGAGCAGCACTCGGAGATGGCCGGGGGCGAAGCCGCCGCGGTGAACGCCGGGCCGACCGTCGCCGCGCCCGAAAAGACCTACGGCGCCGTTGCGGTGTGCGCGGGCGCGGGCATGGCGGAGCTCTTCCGCGAGCTGGGCGCCGACAGGATCGTCACGGGCGGCCAGACGATGAACCCTTCGACCGAGGACATCCTCACAGAGATAAACCGCACCCCCGCGGAGACGGTGTTCGTGTTCCCGAACAACAAGAACATCATCATGGCGGCGGAGCAGTGCATCCCCCTGACCGAAAAGCGCGTGGTGGTCATCCCGACCAAGACGGTGCCGCAGGGCATCACGGCGCTGCTCTCCCTGGACGAGACGGCGACGGAGGATGAGATCACGGAGGGCATGGCGGAGGCCATCTCGGGCGTACACACGGCGCTCGTGACCTACGCCGCGCGCGACTCCGACTTCGACGGCCACAAGATCCACGCCGGGGAATACCTGGCGCTGCTGGACGGGGCGCTGGTGGGCAGCTACACGAACATCGAGACCCTGCTCGACGAGCTGAGCTGGTCCATAGACGAGCTCTCGCCCGCGGTGATCTCCGTGTACTACGGCGAGGACGTGAGCGCGGAGGACGCGGAAGCCGTCGCAGCCAAGCTGGGCGCCTGCTTCCCGGACGCCGAGATCACCACCGTAAACGGCGGCCAGCCGGTCTACTACTACATGATCTCCATAGAGTGATAACGCTATGACGAAGCCCCCGCGGCCACTGGGCCGCGGGGGCTTTCAGCTTGTCGAAGAAGGCTTTGCCTTCTTCGACAAAAGGGATTGCGCTGCGCTGCGCGCCTCGCTTTGCTCGACGCTCGCTCCGCGAGAAGTGTTTTTCCCGAGGTACACGCCCCCGGGAAAAACGGATCTAACTTTATTTCGCGGCTGCGGCCGCGAAACTCTGCGAGGCTTTTTCGCCAGACTGATAGCCCCCGCGGCCACTGGGCCGCGGGGGCTTTTTTTATGCGCGTTCGTTTTTCAGGATGCGGGCGGAGTTTTCCTCCGCGAACTGGCGGCTGTAGAGCTCATGGTAGTAGCCGCGGCGCAGGAGCAGCTCGCGGTGCGTCCCCTGCTCAACTATCTTGCCGTCCTTCACCACCAGGATCAGGTCCGCGCGCCGTATGGTCGAGAGCCGGTGCGCTATGAGAAAGCTCGTGCGGTCCTTCAGGATGTGCTCTATGGCGTCCTGAATGAGCTGCTCCGTCTGCGTGTCGATGGAGCTCGTCGCCTCGTCCAGCACGAAGATGCGCGGGTCCGCCAGCACCGCCCGGGCAAAGGACACCAGCTGCTTCTCCCCGGTCGAGAGCTTGTCGCCGCCCTCGCCCACGTCCGTCTCCCAGCCGTTTTCCAGCTTTGCCGCAACGAGGTCCGCCGACACCGCCTTCGCCGCCGCCTCGACCTCCTCGTCCGTCGCGTCCAGCCTGCCGTACCTTATGTTCTCACGCAGCGAGCCCGAAAACAGGTGCGGGCTCTGCAGCACGTAGCCGATGCTCGAGTGCAGCCACAGCTGGCTCCGCTCCCGGTAGTCCACGCCGTCTATCAGTATCTGCCCGGACGTCGGCTCGAAAAAGCGGCAGGCCAGGTTCACGAGCGTAGATTTCCCCGCGCCCGTCTCGCCCACTATCGCCACCGTCGTCCCCGCCGGGATCTTGAGGTTGAAGTGTGAGAGCACGTCCTCGCCCCCGTCCGGGTAGCGGAAGGTCACGTCCCTGAACTCGATATCGCCCCGGATGGGCTCCCAGTTCTCACGTTTGGGATTGAAGGCGTCGCCGTACTTCTCGCGCACGGCCTCGGAGTCGCGCACGTTCGGCTCCGTATCCAGCAGCCCCGTCACGCGCTCTATGCTCGCCTGCAGCGAGATGAACTCCGCCAGGTCCTCCGCCAGTATCTGCACCGGCTCGAAGATGCCCACCGCGTAGGTCACGAAGGCCGAGAGCGTCGCCAGGCTCATGAGCCCCTCCAGGCTCATGTTCCCGCCCCGCCACAGCACTATGGCCACCGCCAGCGTCGAGCAGAAGAGCACCAGCGGGATGTACACCGCGCTCAGCTTTGCCGCCTTCACGCCGCTGTCCCGCGCCTGACCCGTCAGCGCCTGGAACTCCCGGTCGTTCGCCTCCTCGATGACCAGGGTCTTGGAGGTCTTGGCCCCCGTTATCCCCTCGTTGAAGGCCCCCGTTATCCGCGAGCTCAACTTCCGGACCTTGCGGTTCCAGCGCAGGATGCGGTTCTGGAAATAGCCCGTCAGGAGCGCCGCCGCCGGCACGACCAGGATCACCACCAGCGCCAGCTTCCAGTTGAGCGCCAGCATCGCCGCCAGCACGAAGATGAGGTAGCTCAGCGCCCAGAGCATATCCGCCAGGTTCCAGGCCAGCATCCCCGCGATCTTGTTCGTGTCGTTCATCACGCGGCTTATGAGGTAGCCCACCGGCGTCACGTTGTAGAACGAGAACGAGAGCTCCTGCAAATGGGTGAAGAGCCTGCGGCGCAGGTCGCGGCCCAGGTACATCTCTATCCGCATGGACACGTTGCCGAAGCCCATCACCGCCAGCGACTGCAGCAGGATAGCCCCGAGATACGCCAGCGTGAAGGGCCAGAGCCCCGCGAGCGTCCCCGCCTCTATGAACTTTGCCACGGCCCAGCTCTGGAAGAGCGGCAGCGCCGCGTCCACCAGCGCCGTCAGGAGGTTCAGCACGATGAGCAGCCCGAAGGCCCCGCGGCGCGGGCGCAGGTAGGGACCGAGCCGCTTCCAGATCTTTATGTCGAAGGATTTCGTATATTCCTGCTCGTCATAGGCCGGCATCTTCCGCGCCCCCTTCCTCTATGAGCCTGCGGTCGTCGCTGCTCATCTGTATGTCGTAGATCTCCCGGTAGATGCCCGGGCGGGAGATGAGCTCCTCGTGCGTGCCTATGTCCGAGACACGCCCGTTCTCCAGCACCAGGATGCGGTCCGCCTGCATGAGCGTCGTTATCCGGTGCGAGATGAGGATGACCGTCGCGCCCGCCGTACCCTCGCGCAGGGCCGCGCGGATCTTGGCGTCCGTCTCGGAGTCCACGGCGGAGAGCGAGTCGTCGAACACCATGACGGGCGTCCGGCCCAGGAGCATCCGCGCTATCGCCACGCGCTGCTTCTGCCCGCCCGAGAGCGTCACGCCTCGCTCGCCCACGAGCGTGCCGTAGCCCTCCGGGAACTCGGTTATCGCCTCGTCCACGCAGGCGATGCCCGCCGCCCGGCGGATGCCCGCCTCGTCCGCGCCCGGGCGCGAGGCCGCGATGTTCTCGCCTATCGTCCGCGAAAAGAGGAAGGGCTCCTGCAGCACCAGGCCCACGTTCCGGCGCAGGTGCTCCCGCTCTATGAGCCGGATGTCCCGCCCGCCTATCGTGATGACGCCCTGGCCCTCGCCCAGGTCGTAGAGCCGGTCCAGGAGGTGGACCAGAGTCGATTTCCCCGAGCCCGTGCCGCCCAGGATGGCAAAGGTCGAGCCCGCCGGCACCGTGAAGCTGACGTCGTGCAGGACCTCCTGGCCCTCGTAGCCGAAGCTGACGTGCGAAAACTCGATGTCGCCCGTCATGGGCGCCGCCTCCGCGCCGGGGAGCTCCCGCTCCGCCTCCGCGCGCAGGATGTAGGCCACCCTGTCCATCGAGACGCCCGCCTTGCTCATATCCGCGAGCACACGGCCCAGGCTGCGCACCGGCCAGGTCAGGGTGGAGCTGTAGCTCACAAAGGCCAGGAAACCGCCCAGCGAGAGCCGCCCCTCCACCGCCTCGATGACGCCCAGGACCAGTATCACCATGACCTGCAGGCAGGTCAGCAGCGTGCCGGAGGCCCAGTACACCGCCAGCACACGGCCGAGGCGTATCCAGAGTTCGGAGAAGCGGTCGTTCTTCACATTGAACTTCTCCAGCTCGAAGCGCTCGCGCCCGAAGGCCCGGACCACGCGCACGCCCGTTAGGTTTTCCTGGACGAGCGTCGTGAGCTCGCCCTCTGCCTCGTCCGCCACCTTGAAGCGCGAGGCGATGCGCCCGTAGAAAAGGCCCGAGCTCAGCGCCACCACCGGCACGAAGGCCAGCGATACCAGCGCCAGCTTTGTGTTCATTGCAAACATCGCCCAGAGATACACCGCAATGACGATGAGCGTGCGCATGACCTCCACCAGCTGGTTGCAGACGAAGGTCCGGACGACCTCCACGTCCGAGGTGCAGCGCTGGATCATCTCGCCGGTCTGGTGCTGGGTGTGCCAGGCGAAGGGCAGGCGCTGGATGTGGGCGAAGAGCTCGTCGCGGATGCGCTTCACAAAGCCCTCCGAGCCCTTGGCCAGGCAGAGCCGCTGCCCGAAGATGGCCAGGCCCCGCAGCAGCGCGCAGGCGATGACCGCCCCCGCCGCCCAGACCAGGGCCGAGACCGGGTCCGCCCGCAGCTGTGCCAGAGGCAGCAGGCCGCGCAGCAGCCCGGGCAGCTGCGGCTCCTCCGGGCCGAGGATGGAGTCCACCGTCACGCGGACGATCTGCGGCACAAGGGCGTTGAACACCTGGCTGAACAGGCTCAGCAGCAGCCCCGCCGCAAAATACCAGGCTACGGGGCGAAGGTAGCGCAGGATGAGCCGCGCCTTCTCGCCGCCTGAGAGTTTTTGTTCCTTCATATGACCTCCAAAACACAAAAAACGCGCCCCGGCAGAAAGCCGAGGCGCGCCCTAAAAAGCCCCTATGCGCGCAAAATGCGCGGCAGAGTCAAACAGAACGCGGCGGCCCGCCGGTATTGACGGAAGAGCTGACTGCACTGCGGGTCCTGGACATTCTGTTCGCCTCCTTTTTCTAAAAATACCGTGCTCTGCACGCCTGAACAGTATATAACAGCCTGCGGCGCCTGTCAAGAGTCTCGGCGCGGCGAGGGCCGGGGCAGGTTCCAGCGGAAATAGGCCGAGAGAAAGCGCAGCAGCACCACGCTCAGCATCCCCGCCAGCATGGCCAGGCTGTCCCCCGCGCCCAGGGCGTAGAGCGCCGTACACACCACCGCCCCCAGGAGCGAGGCGCAGGCGTAGACGTGCTTCACGAAGATATAGGGCATGTCCCCGGCCATGACGTCACGCAGCACCCCGCCGCCGACGCCCGTCACCACGCCCACGAACACCAGCAGGAACCAGCCGCTCTCCGGCTGGGTCTCCAGCGCCGCGCCTATGCCCGTCACCGTGAAGGCCGCAAGGCCCAGGCTGTCCATGACGAGCAGCGCCAGGTCGTAGAGCCCGTGCCGCCCCTCGAACCAGCCCCGCCGCGCCACGATGAATATGACCACCGCCGCCGCCGCGGCCAGGCCCGCATACACCGGGTCCTGAAAGGTCCGGGGCGGGGTCTGCCCCAGGATCAGGTCACGTATCACCCCGCCGCCCACCGCCGTGGTCAGGCCCAGGATGATGACGCCGAACACGTCCATGTTCTTCTTCACCGCCGTCATCGCGCCGGAGGCCGAAAAGGCCAGCGTGCCGATTATCTCCAGGACGAATATGATGGTATCCAAGGTTCAGCACCTCCCCTGCGTCCGCGGCGGGGCCAGCAGCGCCACCTGCGCCGGGGTGTCCGCGCCGAGCTCCAGCCTGTCCGTATCGCAGCGGCGGACCAGCGCCGGCTCGAAAAGGCCCAAAAACTCCTCCGGCGGCCTCAGCCTGCGGTTGCCCAGGCCGTTCCCGCCGTAGTGCATCGGCAGCACGACCCGCGCCCCCATCGCCCGGCAGAGCTCATAGGCCGCGTAGGGCTCTATCGTAAGTATCCCGCCGGCCGGGACCATCGCCGCGTCCGCGCCCTCGAGCCGCGCCAGCTCCGAGTCCCCCAGCCGGCAGCCCAGGTCCCCCAGGTGGACCAGCTTCAGCCCCTCCGCGCGCAGGATGTGGATGCGGTCCTCCCCGCGCAGACGCCCGCCCAGGACGTCGTGGAAAGTGTCCAGCGTCTCCACCTCGAAGGGGCTGGCCGCCCCGCCGCGGCGCAGGCGCACCGCCTCGGTCCAGGCGTGGCCGTAGTGGCTGTGGCTGCAAAGCACCCCGTCCGCCTCCAGGCTCAGCTCCGGATAGCCGCAGAGTTCCCGGTGGCAATAGGGATCCAGCACCAGCGAATACCCGCCGGAGCGAAGCTCGAAACAGGCGTGGCCGTGCCATATTATCTCCATCCCGATATCCTCCCCCGCTCCCCACCCGGACCGCTCTTGCGGCCCAGGCGGAGCTAAAATGTTGAAATCATTCCCCACTTGTGCTAGAATACGCCTTAGAATCCAGCTACCAAGGAGGCTGTCATGACTAAAAGGATCATCTGCTGCGTACTGGCCCTTGCGCTTCTTCTCGCCGTCCCCGCCTTGGCCGCGGGCTCCAACGGACTGCGCACCAGCGAGGCCGGCATCAGCTTCATCAAGGAACACGAGGGCTTTTCCGCCACCGCTTACGAGGACTCCGTCGGCTGGGCCATAGGCTACGGCACCCACTGCGACGTCTCCGCCTACCCCAACGGTATCACGGAGGCAGAGGCGGACGCCCTCCTGCGCCAGCACCTGCGCGAGACCGAAAGCTACATAGACTCCGCCATGGCTGGCATCGGCGTCACCCTCAGCCAGAACCAGTACGACGCCCTCGCCAGCCTCACCTACAACATCGGAGTCGGCTGGCTCCACAGCGGCTACAGGCTCTACAACATGCTCGCCGCGGGGATACAGTACTACACCGAGGAGTATATCGTCAATACCTTTGCGCGCTACAGCAACACCCAGGGCCAGGACACCGTCGAGGCCCTTGTCCAGCGCCGCTTCGAGGAAGCCCTCATCTTCGTCTACGGCGACTACGGCACCGGCGGCACCCCGCTCTATGAGTTCGAGTACCGGGAACTCGAGGACGGCGACTATGAGCTCTACCACCGCGTCTGGGGCCAGTATTCGCCCGGGCTCTATTCGGACGTGCCGTATACCCAGTGGTATTACCGCTACGTCTCGCCCCTGAGCGCCGCCGGTATCTTCGACGGCTACGAGGACGGCTCCTTCCGGCCGGAGAGCTGCGTCACGGCGGGCGAGGCGCTCAAACTCATCCTGCTGGCCGTGGGCTGTCAGGAGCAGGAGCGCGTCGGCGCGCACTGGGCCAGCGGCTACCTCGACTACGCCGTCCGCAACGGGCTCGTGGAGTCGGCGGACTTCTCCGAGCTGGACGGGCCGGTCAGCCGCCTGGCCATCGCCGGGCTCGCCGCACGGGCGCTCTGCCTCGAACCGGACCCCGGCCAGTACTTCGCGGACACCGCGGACCCCTGGGTCGGCGCGCTCTACAAGGCCGGCGTCATGGAGGGCAGCTACTCCGGCGACCAGCTCGTCTACAAGCCCGCAGACAACATGACCCGCGCCGAGATCTGCGCCGTCATCTGGCGTATATACAACCTTTGAACCCCATCCGCGCCCGCCGGGACGGCTCCGGCGGGCGTTTTTTTGCGTCCCCGGGCTCAGGACAAGGGCATAAAGCCTTGATTTTTTCATATTTTTAGTGTAGAGTAGTCATTCGGCGTCTTGATGCGCCCGATTGGGGGTATATCCTTGTCAGAACCCAAAAAGCAAAACTACCTGCACGGCGCGGCCATCCTCGCTGCCGGCGTCGTGATTATGAAGATCCTCGGCTTCATCTACAAGGTGCCGCTGGGGAATATACTCGGCGACGAGGGCTATACGCACTTCCTCGTGGCCTACAACATATACAGCGTGTTCCTGACCGTCGCAACGGCGGGCCTGCCCGTGGCCCTCTCCCGCATGATAAGCGAGGCAAACACTATGAACCGCCCGAACCAGGTGAAGCGGATCTTCTCCGTCGCCTGGCTGACTTTCCTCGTCCTGGGCGTTGTCTGCACACTGGTAATGTTCCTCTTCCCGACGGAGCTCGCGGACTCGCTCAACGACGTGGAGGCCTCGCAGAGCATCCTCGCCCTGTCCCCCGCCGTGCTGCTCGTCTGCCTGACCAGCGCCTACCGCGGCTACTGCCAGGGCCACGAGAATATGAAGCCCACCACCGTCGGCCAGGTGCTGGAGGTGCTCGTCAAGGTCGTGGTCGGCCTCGTGCTGGCCTGGTACCTCCGGGACCTCGGCAGGAGCCTGCCGCTCGTCTCCGCGGGCGCCATCTTCGGCGTGACCGCGGGCTCGCTCGCCGCGCTCGTCTACATGTTCGCCTACAAGCGCCGCTGCTACTCCGCCCTGCCCGCGGGCAATGACGTGCCCGAGAGCGGCGCGCGGATACTCTCGACGCTGCTCAAAGTCGGCATCCCGATAACGCTCGGTTCCTCCGTCCTCTCGCTCATAAACCTGGTCGATTCCGGCCTCTGCATGGGCAGGCTCCAGGACGCCGCCGGCTTCTCCTATGCCGACGCAAAGGTCCTCTACGGCGTCTACGGCAAGGCTCAGACGCTCTATAACCTCCCCGCCGCCTTCATAACCCCGCTCACCATCTCCGTCGTCCCCGCCATCGCCGCCTGCCGCGTCACCCACCGCGGGCGCGAGAGCTCCCGCATCGCGGAAAATTCCCTGCGCATCGCAACGGTCATCGCCCTGCCCATGGGCGTGGGCCTCTCCGTCCTCTCCTACCCGATCATGACGGTCATCTACCCCGGCAGCCATGAGTCCGGGCCGGAACTGCTGATGCTGATGGGCGCGGCCTCCTTCTTCGTCTGCATGGCGCTCATGATGAACGCCGTCCTCCAGGCCGGCGGAAACGAGAAATACCCCATCTACTCCATGGTGATAGGCGGCGTCGTCAAGATCTGCGTCAACTGGTTCCTCGTCGCTGACCCGCACATCAACATCCTCGGCGCGCCCATAGGCACGCTCAGCTGCTACGCCGTCATGTGCGTCATGGACTACATCTTCCTCTGCCGGGTCATGCCCGAAAGGCCCCGGCTGGGCAGGATACTCGCGCGGCCCGTGCTCAGCTGCGCGGCGATGGGCCTCTCGGCCTGGGCGGTCTACGGTCTCGCCATCCGCTTCATAGGCGGGGCGGAGCCGGGCAGGCTCATGATGGCCCTGTGCATGTGCCTGGCGATAGGCGTTGCCGTCATCGTATACCTCGTCCTCGTCGTGCTCACGCGCGCCGTCACCTTCGAGGACATGAAGCTCATCCCGAAGGGCGAAAAGCTCGCAAGGCTCCTGCATATCCGGCCGGAGGGGTGACATAACAAAAAAGCCCGGTATTTCAGGCTTTTTTCAGCTAAAAACTACTTGCGGAAGGTGTTTCACTGTGGTAGATTTTGTGTGCAAAGAGAGCTATGACCTCGGCGACTTCATCGCGCTCATAGATTATCTGCGCTCGCCCAAGGGCTGCCCCTGGGACAGGGAGCAGACCCATGAGAGCATCCGGCGCAACGTGCTGGAGGAGGCCTACGAGGTCTGCGAGGCGATAGACGAAGGCAAGCCCGAGCACCTGTGCGAAGAGCTGGGGGACCTGCTCATGCAGGTCATACTCCACGCGAGCATGGCCAAGGACGAGGGCCAGTTCGATATGGACGCCATCTCGGACATGGCCTGCAAAAAGCTCGTGCACCGGCACCCGCACGTTTTCGGCGCGGTGCAGGCGGAAACACCGGACAAGGTCCTCGAAAACTGGGACGCCATAAAAAGGGCGGACCGCGCCCAGCAGACCGCCGCCTCCGCCATGGACGGCATCTCCCACGGGCTGCCGGGGCTCATCCGCTCGGACAAGATCCAGCACAAGGCCGCAAAGCTCGGCTTCGACTGGCCCTGCGTCGGCGGAGCTATGGACAAGCTCCGCGAGGAGGTATCCGAGCTGCAGGAGGGTATAGACGCGGGCGACCTGGAGAATATTAAGGAAGAACTGGGCGACGTGCTCTTCTCCGCCGTGAACGTGGCGCGCTTTTACAAGCTCGATTCCGAGCAGCTCATGCACGCCGCCTGCGAAAAGTTCATAAGGCGCTTCCGCTTCATCGAGGAGGGCGCCGCAAAGCTGGGCCGCCGGCTCGAGGACATGAGCCTTGCGGAGATGGAGGAGATCTACCAGCAGGCCCGCCATGAGCTCGAGGGCAAGGAACCCGTGGCGGTGGAACACTGTGAGTGATTTGCGCTGAACTGTGGAATAGGCGCAAAACTCTATAAATGAATGATCCGTGCGAAGAAAAACATCGGGAGGAATACCAATGAACAAGGCAGAACTCATAAACGTCGTGGCGGAAAAGGCCGGGCTCTCCAAGAAGGATACGGAAAAGGCCGTCACCGCGCTGATAGATACCATCACGGCGGAGCTCGTGGCCGGCGAGAAGGTCTCGCTGGTCGGCTTCGGCAACTTCGACGTCAAGACCAGGGAGGCCCGCACCGGCCGCAACCCCAAGACCAAGGAAGAGATCCAGATCCCCGCTACCCGTATCCCCCAGTTCAAGGCCGGCAAGGCCCTCAAGGACGCCGTCGCAAAATAATAGGGACGTCAAAAAGCGCGCAGCAAAAAGCTGCGCGCTTTTTTCATGTCTTTTTTCTCACACCTCGTAGAGGCGGATGCCGGCGGCGTTTATGAGCTCACGCCATTCATCGCTTATGTTCCCGTCCGTTATCATGATGTCTATGTCCTTCAGCTCGGCAAAATAGGCCGCGCGGACCGTGCCGAACTTGCTCGAGTCCGCCAGCAGGATCTTCGTGAGCGAGGAGCTCATGGAGGCCTGCTTGTTGGGGATCTCGGAGCGGTAGCCGCAGGTGAGGCCGAGCTTGTCGTGTATGCCGGAGGCCGCTACGAAGAACTTGTTCGCCCGGAAGCGGCCGATCGCCTCTATCCCCTCGTTCGAGTTGAAGGAGAGCGACTGCCGGTTGAACTGGCCGCCCGTCAGGATGAGGTCGGCGCGCCTTTTGCGCTGCAGCTCCGTGAAAACGCCGAAGTTGTAGCACAGGGCGGTGAACTCCATGTCGTCCGGGATGTGGTGAGCCAGGCGGACCGTCGTCGTTCCGGTGTCTATGATGACGGTGTCGCCCGGGGAGATAAGCGTGGCGGCGAACTTGCCTATCCTGTCTTTCTCCAGCGCGTACTTCGACGCCTCGACGGATACCTCGTAGTCCTCCTTCGCGTGGGTCGTGTGTTCCACCAGCGAAAAGGTCCCCGCCTTAGCGCCGCGCGCCACGATATTGGACTCCTGCAGGGACTGGATGTCCCGCCGGATCGTCATTTCCGAGACCCCCAGCCGCTCCGAAAGCTGCTTGCAGGACATACAGTCCTTCTCGCTGAAAAGGTTCAGGATTTGGTTTATTCTCTCTTGCTTTTTGCTCATTTGCTCTTCCCCACCGCGCTCCGGAAAGGCGCTCGCCTGACCGCTATGTTACTTGTGTTTATATCACAATATGTTAAATATGTAAATAGCCATTTGTACAAAAGCCTCATTTTTGGGGCTTTTTGTTGCACATATTGCAAAAATTCAGTGGCTCAACAACATATCCGCCAGTTTTCCAAACCTCCGCGCCTCCCAGGCGCAGCGGCCCACGAACAGACCGTCCACACCGTCGAGGTCCAGATAGCCGGGAGCGTTTTCCAGGTTTATGCTGCCGCCGTAGAGGATGGGCGTCTCCGCGCCCGCGCCGGGCAGCCCGCCCAGCAGCGCGCGTATGCCCGCACAGCGCTCCGCCACATAGTCCGGCTCCGCCGCCCGGCCCGACGTGCCTATCGACCAGACCGGCTCGTAGGCCACCCAGAGCCGGCCCCGGGCCTCCTCCGTCAGTCCGGCCAGACCCAGGCGCAGCTGCCTTTCCAGCGCCGCGTCGGCTCCGCCGCCCGAGCGCTCCTCCAGCGTCTCGCCCACGCACAGCAGCGCCGTGAAGCCGTGGCTCAGCGCGCTCAGCACCTTCCGGTTTATGAGCTCGTCCGTCTCGCCGAACACCTGACGCCGCTCCGAATGGCCCAGCTCCACCAGGTCCACGCCCAGCTCCCGCAGCATCAGCGGCGAGACTTCGCCCGTATACTGCCCGCTCTCCGCCCAGAACATGTTCTGCGCGCCCAGCATTATCCGGCTGTGGTCCATGCTGCGCGAGGCGTCCGCCAGCGCCGTATACGAGGGGATGACGAACATCCGCAGCGCTCCCACGTCCACCTGCGCCGTGACCTCGCTCAGTTCGCGCAGGTAGCGGAGCGTCTCGCTGTTCGTCTTGTACATCTTCAGGTTCGTCCCCAGATACCTGGGCCTTGCAGAGCTCATCTGAAGTTTTCTCCTTCTATGGCGCAGATGGCCTCCACCTTCGGCCGGGAGGACTCCACAACATGCCCCAGCTCCAGCCATTCGCCCACCAGCATCTTCGCGCTCTCCAGCCCTATCACGCGCGAGCCCAGGCAGAGCACGTTGCAGTCGTTGCTCAGGCGCGAGCGCGCCCCCGCAAAGCAGTCGTGGACCACCGCCGCGCGTATGCCCTTGAACTTGTTCGCGCTTATGCACATGCCTATCCCCGTCCCGCAGATCAGGATGCCCCGCCGCTCCTGCGGCTCCACCTGTATCAGCTTAGCCAGACGGGCCGCGATATAGGGGTAATAGGTGTGGTCGGAGGCGTCCGCCACGCCCAGGTCCACCGGTTCGTAGCCCAGGCGGACCAGGAGCTCCTTTATCGCTTCCTTATACTCCACCGCCGCGTCGTCGCAGCCTATATATATCTTTTCCGACATCGTTTCAGCACAGCTTTCTCACATACTCGTGCATGGCCCCGAAGATGAGCCAGACGGAGGTGGCGCCCGCGTCCTGGTGGCCCAGGCTCCGCTCCATCAGCGACTTCGCCCGGCCGAAGCGCGCTACCATCTCCTTCGTGGCCTCCGCGCCCTCCAGCGCGGCGGCCTCGGCCAGGCCCAGCAGCTCCTCGAGTTCCTCCGAGCCGCTCGCCTCCATGGCCTCCACGGCGGGCTCCAGCGCATCCACCATCGTCTTGTCGCCCCGGGCGGCGCCGCCGCGGGCCTTCACGGCCTCCAGCGAGCCCCGGAACAGCCGCCGCAGCATGTCCGCGTCCAGCTCCCGGGCGGGCGGGAGCTCCTTCGCCCCCGCCCGGAACATCGTCCCGAAGATGACGCCCGAGGCGCCGCCCATGCTCGTCAGCATCGCCTTGCCCACGGCGATGAACCTCTCGTTCACCGTCGCGTCCTCCGGCAGCGCCGCCAGCGCCGCCTCGGCCTTCTCCATGCCCAGGGCCATGCCTATGCCGTGGTCACCGTCGCCTATCTTGCCGTCAAGCTCCGTGAGCCGGGGCTTGCTCTCTATTATCCGCCGCGCCGCGGCCTGCAGCATCAGGCCCGCCTGCGCAGAGTCTATGCTCTTCATCTGCGGTCCTCCTTCGTGTAATAGGGGCAGCTGCAGGGCGCGTCGTAGTAGCCGCGCAGCTCCTCGTCCAGCACCATCAGGCTTATCGAAAAGCCGCCCATCTCCTGGCAGGTGCACAGGGCGTTCAGGTCGCAGTCGTGGACCGCTATCCCGTCCGCCGCCAGCAGCTGCGCCAGCCTGCGGTAGACTATCCCCAGCTCCAGCAGCGTCGTGGAGCCCAGGCTGTTCACCAGCACGCAGACCTCCTGCCCGGCTCGCAGGCCCATGTCCTTTTTGAGCTCGGCGTACATCCTGTCCGTCAGGACGTCGGCGGGCTGCATCTTCGTGCGCTCTATGCCCGGCTCGCCGTGCATGCCCATGCCGTATTCTATCTCGTCCTCGCCCAGCTCAAAGGTCGGGCGCTCGAGACCCGGGATGGTCCCCGGCGAGGTCGCCAGGCCGATGCTGCCTATTGCGTCGCGCGCCTTCTCGGCCACGCGCAGGACCTCTTCCAGGCTCAGGCCCGCGTCGCAGGCCGCGCCCGCTATCTTGAGCGCAAAGATGTCCCCGGCGATGCCGCGCCTGTCCTCGCGCCGCTCCCGGGGCGCGGAGGCGCAGTCGTCCCAGACGCGCAGCTGCGCGCAGTTCACGCCCTCGTCCTCCAGCAGCTCCGCCGCCATGTCGAAGTTCAGCTTGTCGCCGGAGTAGTTGCCGTAGAGGAACAGCACGCCGGCGCCGTTATCCACCCTCTGCGCCGTCTCGCAGATGACGGCCGGGTTCGGCGCGGCAAAGATGTTGCCGCACACCGCCGCGTCCGCCAGGCCACGGCCCACAAAGCCCGAAAACAGGGGCTCGTGTCCGCTGCCTCCGCCTATGACCAGCGCCACCTTGCCCTCGCGCCGCCGCTCGCGCAGGATGACGTTCATCCCGCTCATCGGCTCGTAGAGCCTCGAATACGCCGCCAGGAAGCCCTCCAGCTGCTGGGCTACGACGTCCTGGCCGGGGTTTATTATCTTCTTGCTCATCCGGAGCTCCCCCTTCCCCTCCGGGACGCGCTCACTGCACGCTGCGCGCGGCCTCGAGCGAGTCCTTGCAGACCTCCGTGAACATGATGAGGTCGTTGTAGGTGATGTAGTCCGCGCCAGCGGCCAGCCACTTCTTCGCCTGCTCCTTGTCCGCCACGAACATGCCGGCCTTCTTGCCGTGGGCGTTGGCCTTGCGTATCATCTCAGCGATGGCGGCCTCCACCTTCGGGTGCGTCACCTGGCCCGGGATGCCCAGCGAGGCGGAGAGGTCCATCGGGCCGAAGAACACCATGTCCAGACCCTCCACCTCGAGGATCTCGTCGTAGTTCTTCACTCCCTCGACTCCCTCGATCAGCGCCACGACGGAGAGCTCGGCGTTCGTCTTTGCAAAATACTCAACCGTGTCGCGCACGCCGAAGGCGTTGTTGCGCGTGTAGGGGCAGGCGCCGCGGCCGCCCTCCGGCGCAAAGCGGGAGAGGTACACCGCGCGCCTGGCCTCCTCCGCACTGCTGATGCCCGGCACCATCACGCCCGAAGCGCCCAGGTCCAGCGCCCACTTCACATAGGTCTCCGTCAGCTCCGGGACCCGGATGAGAGTCGCTATCCCCGCGGCGTCCGCCGCGCGCACCAGGTCTATGTTCGGCGCGATGCCCCAGCAGGCGTGTTCGTCGTCTATGATAACAAAGTCAAAGCCCGCCGCCGCCGTCACCTCGATGATCTCGGCGCAGTTGGAAGATAGGAAGTAGCCGATAACCTTCTTGCCAGACTCAAACGTGCTCTTGAACGTCTTTTTCATGCCCATTACCTCCAGATTTTTTTGTGTCTGCCCAGTGGTCAGACCGATAACATGCCTCGAGTATAACAGCAGTGAGTGAATTTTTCAATATATTTTGTGAAATATTATCATTTTATTTCACATTACCACAGTCACCGCCCCGCTTTTGAGCAGTATCACCGGCAGCGTTGTGTCAAAATGACAAAATGGCCCGGTATTTTTCGAGCGTTATTAACAATTTGTGTTCTTATCCGTTGACAACTCCTTGTTTAGTTGATAATAATAATCCGAAACGTTTATTATTATCATAATACTGTTTGGATGGAGCGTGATCTCTATGAAATTGGCGATAGCTATAGCCGGGGAAGCCGCGGCGCCTTCGGCCTTTGTGGTCTGGCGCGGCTTCGACAGCGCTATACCCAAGGCCAGGGCCGCCGGGTATCACGGGGTCGAGCTGGCGCTGCGCACGGAGGCGGAGTACAGGCGCGAGAACATCGCCGCCGTCCTGCGCGAGACGGGCATGGCAGTCAGCTGCGTGAGCACGGGCCAGGTCTTTGCCGCGGACGGACTGTACTTCACCCACCCGGACGCCGCGGTCCGCCGCAGGACCGCCGAGGTCTTTACAGGCCTCATACACGTCGCGGGAGAGCTGGGCTGCATGGTGAACGTCGGCAGGGCGCGCGGACCCGTCGCCCCCTCGCAGACGCCCGAGGAGGCCGAAGCCCTCTTCTGCGAGGGGCTTTACGCCCTGGAACCCGAGCTCGAGCGCTGCGGCGTGGACCTCGTCATCGAGCCCGTCAACCGCTACGAGATAAACTACCTCAACACCACGGACGAGGTCTGCGCCCTCCTGGACAAGCTGGGCATGAAGAACCTCGGCGTCATGCCGGACGTGTTCCATATGAATATTGAGGACGACGAGATCTGCCGCTCCCTCGTCCGGAACCTGCGGCACATCAAGTATGTACACTTTGCGGACTCGAACCGCTATTACCCCGGCTGCGGACACCTGGACTTTCCCGCCATCGTCTCCGCCCTGCGCGGCGCGGGCTACGACGGCTGGTGCGCCGTGGAGATCCTGCCGAAGCCGGACCCGGACACCGCCGCCTTCCGCGCAGCCCAGGCGCTGCTGCCCCTCTTCGGAGAGGAGGGCCGCGGACTGTGAGCCTGCCGGGAAAAAAAGAATTCTGCGAGTTCTGCCGCCTGGTGCAGGGCCGGGGCCTGGTCTCCGGCTCGGGCGGGAACCTCAGCCTCAGTCTGGACGGGCGCATCCTCATAAGCCCCAGCGGCAGGCCCCTCGGCGCGCTCCGGGAGGAGGACGTCGTCGAGCTCCTGCCCGACGGGAGCGCAGTCGGCGGCCGCCCCTCCAGCGAGCGCCGGATGCACGAGGCCTGCTACGCCGTCCGGCCCGAACTGCGCGCCGTCCTGCACGTGCACTCGCCCTGGGCCACGGCCCTCTCCTGCAGCCTCGACCTGGATATGCGCCGGGCCATCCCCGTCCTCACGCCGGGCTACGGCAAGAGGGTCGGGGAGCTGCCCGCCCTGCCCTACCGCCTGCCCGGCTCCGCCCAGCTCGCGGAGGAGGTGGGCGCCGTCATCGCCCGGCGGGACAGCGTCCTGCTCTGCAACCACGGCGTCGTCACCGTCGGCCGCTCCTTCGAGGAGGCCCTGGTCCTCGCGGAGGAGATAGAGGCCGAGGCCATGATGTTCCTGCTCCTGGGCCGGAACGCCAGGCAGCTCGACCCGGACGAGCTCGCCGCGCTCTCCGGCTACCAGGCCGCAGGGGGAGGTGTTTGATTTGAAAGACCTGCTTTTGGGTATAGATATAGGTACGACAGGCACAAAATGCACCTTTTACAGCCTGGACGGCTCCGTCGCCGCCAGCGCCTACCGCGAGTACCCCATGCTCCGCCCCCATCCCGGCTGGGCCGAACAGGACCCCGCGCTCTGGTGGGAGGCCGTCTGCGGCAACCTGCGCCGCTGCTTCGACTCCGGCAAGGTCGAGGCCGGGCGCGTCGCGGCCGTCGGTGTGAGCTGCACCAACGCCGTCACGCTCGTGGACAGCCGCGGCGAGGCGCTCTGCAACGCCCTCGGCCTCCACGACCAGCGCTCCTCCAGCCAGCTGGAATGGCTGCGCGCTCATGTCGGGGCCGAGACCGTCCTCCGCAGGACCGGCAACCGGCTCGCCAAGGGCAGCTTCGCCCTGCCCAGGCTCAAGTGGCTCCAGGAAAACTGCCCGGACGCCGTCGAGCGCAGCTACAAATTCCTCACCCCCGGCGGCTATGTCATACAGCACCTCACGGGCGAGTTCGTCATCAACCACTCCCGCGCAAACCTCACGCTCATGGCCGATATCCTGACCGGCGACTGGGCGTATGACATCGTGGACGCCGCCGGTTTCCCGCGCCGGCTCCTGCCCCGGAGCCTGCCCGCCTGCGCAGTCGCGGGGGAGGTCAGCCGCGCCGCGGCGGAGGCCACCGGCCTGCTCCCCGGCACCCCCGTCGCCGCCGGGAACGTGGACACCGTCGCCGCCACCATGGCCGCCGGCGCAGTCGAGCCCGGAGACATGGCCATAACCATCGGCAGCAGCGGCAGGCTCTGCTATATCAGCGACAGGCCCATCCTCGACGAGCGCCTGCTCAACTGTGAGAGCCCCATCCCCGGCCGCTGGACCGTCATCCAGACCACCGACAACGCCGGGGTCTCCCTGCGCTGGTTCCGGGACGTGTTCGGCGGAGTCCTGGCCGAGAGCGCGCAGCGCGAGGGCCTGCCCATCTACACCGCGCTCAGCCGCGCCGCCGCCGAGACCGAACCCGGCGCAGGCGGGCTCATCTACCTGCCCTACCTCTCCGGCGAGCAGAGCCCCATCTGGGACCCGGACGCCCGGGGCGTTTTCTTCGGCGCCGGGCTCGGCACCGGCTACGGCCACTTCGTCCGCGCCGTCATGGAGGGCGTGGCCTTTTCCCTGCGGGACTGCCTCGAGCTCGTCCGCGGGAACGTCCCCGCCCCGGAGCTCATCCCGCTCGGCGGAGGCGCCGCCAACAGCCCCGAATGGTGCCAGATCTTCGCGGACGTCCTCAACATCCCCGTCTCCCGCTTCCCCCTGCCCGAGACCGAGACCCTCGGCGACGCCATAACCGCCGCCGGATGCGCCGGTCTCGACGGGCTGCCCTTCGACTTCGGCAAGCGCCTCTGCGCCGCAGGAGAACGCTTCGAGCCCAGGCCCGAGCTCGCAGCCATGTATGACGAGCTCTTTGCGCGCTACAGGTCGCTCTATCAAAAACTCAGGTCCGAATTTTGCAAAGCTAACAATTCGATTTGTTGATATAACTAAATTCACATCTTAACGTTTGTTAATACCAACAATTTTGCTATTTAGGGTCGTTTATGATTGAAATTATCAGTATTTTGTGGTATGTTTTCGTCAGTGAGAGACATACTGTGTAATTTATGTTCGTCGCTCCCGTTTTTGTTGCTGATTATGTTGTTATTTTTCGTGTTGCAACATTTTTTCACAAAGCGGCGGGGACCACGGCGCAGTATGTCCGGACCGTGTAACGGATTTCTAAGGGGGAACGAAAATGAAAAAAACTAGGATCATCTGCCTGCTGCTGGCTCTTGTCATGCTGCTGACCTGCCTGAGCGCCTGCGGCTCGCTCCAACAGCCCGTGGTCAACTCCGACGCCCCGGCCGAGAACACCGGCGGAGACGATGGAGAGCAGACCAAGACCGAAGCCACCTACACCATGAACATAGGCAACGTCGCCGCCACCGAGCACCCGATCAACATCGCCCTGCGCAGCTTCAAGGAGGCTGTCGAGGAGCGCACCAACGGCGACCTCGTCGTCAACATCCACGACAACTCCGTCCTCGGCGGCGAGCTCGAGCTGCTCGAGCAGGTCAACGCCGGGACCCTGGAGTCCGCGGTCGAGATGGGCGGCGCCAACTGGGAGTCCTATAACGGCGCGGCGGACATCGCCCTCGTCCCCTTCCTCTTCGAGAGCATCGAGTCCGGACGCAAGGCCTGGAACAACACCGACTTCAGCCGCAAGTTCGAGGAAGAGGTCATCAATCCCTACGGCGCCACGATGCTCTCCGTCTGGGAGAGCGGCATGCGCCACATGACCAACAACGTCAGGCCCATCGTCGAGCCGGAGGACATGGCGGGCATCGACTTCCGCACCTCCCAGAACGACATGAAGCTCCAGATGTTCGAGGCGCTCAACTCCTCCGTCCAGATGATAGCCTTCGGCGAGCTCTTCACCGCCCTGCAGAACGGCACCGTCGACGGCCAGGAGAACCCGCTCTCCAACATCGAGTCCTCCTCCCTGGACGAGGTCCAGAAGTACCTCTCCCTCACGGGACACATGTATGACGTCTGCATCTTCATCTGCAACACCGAGTGGTTCGAGTCCCTGCCCGAGGAGTACCAGACCATCATCATGGAGGAGGCCGCCAACGCCCGCGAGATAGAGCTCCAGGAGAACGACGAGGACGTCATCCTCCAGCGCCTCATCGACGCCGGCATGGAGGTCAACGAGGTCGATAAGGAGGCCTTCGTTGAGAGGATGTCCGACATCTGGGCCCGCTTCGACGAGGAGTACGGCGAGGAGTGGATAGACCTCGCGCTCGCCGCCCAGGAATAAACCCGTAATCAGACAGTTTGAATAGGGTCGGAGCCAGCATCGTCAAAACTGAAAACGTGCTGGCTCCGATTCAATTCCTGCGCAACAGATTTGGAGGTATCAGATGGAGAAACTGCTCAATTTCATCAGGGAAGCCCTGAAGGTCTTTTGCTGCGTTGTCCTGACCCTCATGAGCGTTATCGTGTTCATGCAGGTCGTGAACCGCAACATCTTCGGCGGCTCCTTCGTGTGGGTCGAGGAGCTTGCCGGCATGTGCATGGTGGGCATCACCTTCCTCGGCGCGGCCCTCGCCACCAGCACCAACGCGCACACCCGTATAGATTTCATCATCCTCAAGCTGCCCAAGCGCGGCACCAAGATCATGTATATGCTCGGCAACGCGGTCTGCGCGGCCTTCGTCTGCGTACTCGGCTACTACTCCATCCCGCTCATCCGGCAGACGATAAACAGCCTGACCCCGCGCCTCAAGCTGCCCTACGCACTCAACTACATCGTCGTCCTGCTGAGCGCGGTGCTCATGCTCATCTATTTCATCGCACTCATCGTGAAGGACGCCAAGGAGCTCCGCACCATACCCAAGGGCGCCAAAAACGACCTCAATGAGTCCCTTGAAAGCAGCATGGAGGCCGAAATGGGCGACAATGTCCACATCGACGGCGTAGAGGAGGAAGATAAATGAGTCCCATTGCCTTGCTTTTCATAACCCTGGCCCTCTGCCTTGTGATGGGCGTGCCGGTCAGCTTTTCCATCGGCATCAGCTGCATGGTTTTCCTGCTCTCCAACGGCTATCCCCCGCTGGGCATCCTCGTGCAGAGGATGGTCGGCGGAGCCCAGAGCTTCACTATGATGAGCCTGCCCATGTTCGTCTTTGCGGGCGCGCTCATGGCCTACGGCAGTACGCCCAGGCTCATGCGCCTGGCCAACATGCTCCTCGGCAGGATGCCCGGCGGCCTCGGCGCTGCGGCCATGGCCACCTGCGGCTTCTTCGGCGCCGTCTCCGGCTCCGGCGTCGCCAGCACCGCGGCCATCGGCAGCATCATGGGTCCCGAGATGATCAAACAGGGCTACAGCCGCGGCATCACCGCCGGCCTGCTCGCCGCCGGCGGCACCATGGCCAGCATCATCCCGCCCAGCATCGTCATGGTCGTCTACTCCGCCTCCGCGAACGTCTCCATCGGCGATATGTTCCTCGCCGGCTTCATCCCCGGCGTCATCACCATCCTCGCGCTCATCACCCTCAACTGCGTCATAGCCAAAAAGCGCGGCACTCAGAACCTCGCCCACAACTACACCTCCAAGGAAAAGGTCGCCATCTGGCTCGATGCGCTGCTGCCCCTCGTCACCCCGGTCATCATCCTGGGCGGCGTCCTGAGCGGCATACTCACCGCCACCGAGGCCTCCGTCATCGCCGCGCTCTACGCCTTCCTGCTGGCTGTCTTTGTCTACAAGGAGATAAACCTCAAGAAGTTCGTCAAGGTCGCCTGCGAGAGCGTCGTCAGCAGCTCCATCATCCTCTTCATCATCGCTGCCGCCACGCCCTTCGGCTGGATTATGGCCACCCAGAACATCCCGCAGATGTTCACCACCGCCCTGCTCACCATGACCAGCAACCCCTATGTCATCCTGGGCATCTTCTTCGTCCTGCTGCTCATCCTGGGCTGCTTCATGGAGACCATCTGCATCATAATCCTCATGACCCCCATCCTCCTGCCCATCGCAAAGCAGATGGGGCTCGAACCGGTCCACTTCGGCATAGCCATGCTCATGAACCTCGCCGTCGGCGGCTGCACTCCGCCCCTCTCCGTCTGCCTCTTCACCTCTTGCCGAATACTTAAAATGAGGATAGAGGAGAGCTTCCCGGATATGTGGTATGTGCTCATAGTCGTCACGCTCTGCGCTCTGCTCGTGCTGGCCTGGCCGGACCTCTCCATGTTCCTTGTCAATCTCTCCAAGTAATTGAAAGAAGGTAATTAAAAATGATGCAGCAGAATTTCAAAAAGCTCTTTGAGACCGGCGAGCGCGTAGCGGGCCTGTTCTTCAACGCCGCCTGCCCCGAGGTCCTCGAGATCGCCGCTTACGCCGGCTTCAAGTTCGGCATAATCGACAACGAGCACGGCAGCTGGGACGGCGCCACCCATGCCCACATGATCCGCGCCGCGGACGCTGCCGGCATGGTGCCCATCGTCCGCGTCTCCCGCATCGACGAGACCGAGATCAAAAAGGCCCTCGACTGCGGCGCGGCCGGCGTCATGATCCCCGGCGTCAGCAGTGTCGAGGACGCCAAGCTCGCACTCAAATACAGCAAGTTCGCCCCCGTCGGGATGCGCGGCGCCTGCCCCTATGTCCGCGCCAACCAGTTCAGCGCCGGCGACAAGACCAAGTATTTCGACGAGTGCAACAAGGAGCAGGTCGTCATCATGCTCATAGAGGGCAAGGGCGGACTCGAGTCCTTTGACGACATCATCGCCCTCGAGGGCGTCAACTGCGTGTTCTTCGGCCCCTGCGACATGGCCGTGTCCCTCGGCCACCCCGGCGAGGACGACCACCCCGAGGTCATCGCCGCCATCACCGACATGATAGCCCGCGCCAAGGCCAAGGGCGTCTACTGCGGCATGATGGGCTTCGACGGCAAGGACAGCCGCTACTGGCTCGACAAGGGCGCCGATTACGTCTGCGCGCTCAGCGACGTCGGCCTCTTCTTCGAGGTCTGCAAAAAGACCATGCGCGAGATAAACGAGTAATTACGCCGGGGACTGCAAGGAGGCTTGATCCAAATGATGCAGCAGAGCTTCAAAAAGCTGCTTGAAAACGAAAAACGCATCGTCGGCATGTTCGTCAACACGGCCTGCCCCGAATTCCTGGAGATCGCCGCATACACCGGCTACAAGTTCGTCATCATAGACAACGAGCACGGCTGCTGGGACGGCGAGACCAACTCCCACCTCATCCGCGCCGCGGACGCCGCAGGGATAGTCCCGCTGGTCCGCGTCTCGCAGATCGACGAGACGGAGATAAAAAAGGCCCTCGATTCCGGGGCCTCCGGCGTCATGATCCCCGGCGTCAGCAGCGTGGCGGACGCCGAGCTCGCCCTCAAATACAGCAAGTTCGCCCCCGTCGGGATGCGCGGAGCCTGCCCCTACGTGCGCGCCAACCAGTTCAGCGCCGGGGACAAGACCAAGTATTTCGACGAGTGCAACAAAGAGCAGGTCGTCATCATGCTCGTCGAGGGCAAGGAGGGCCTCGCGGCCTTTGACGACATCATCGCCCTCGAGGGCGTCAACTGCGTGTTCTTCGGCCCCTGCGACCTGGCGGTCTCCCTCGGCCACCCCGGCGAGGACGACCACCCCGAGGTCATCGCCGCCATCAAGGACATGACCGCCCGCGCCAGAGCCAAGGGCGTATACACCGGTATGCTCGGCTTTGACGGCAAAAACAGCCGCTACTGGCTCGACCAGGGCATCGACTACATCTGCGCCCTGAGCGACGGCGGACTGTTCTTCGAGATCTGCCAAAAGACCCTGAAGGAGATTAACGAGTGATGCGGCTCTTTCACTCCTGAGCCGGCCGGGGCCTGCTTAGGCAGGCCCCGGCTTTTTTCTGATTTGGAGGTGTATTGAGTGCTTGGCCGCCACTTGCTGGGCATTTACGAAAAGGCCTTTCCCGAGGACTGGTCCTGGGAGCGCAGGCTCGCAGAGGCCAAGGCCCTGGGCTTCGACTACATGGAACTGAGCATAGACGAGAGCGACGGGAGGCTCGAGCGCCTCCTCTGGTCCGGGCAGGAGCTGGAAAAGCTGCACAGCCTCTCCGTGGAGGCCGGACTGCCGCTCATGTCCCTCTGCCTGAGCGCGCACAGGCGCTTCCCGCTCGGCAGCCGGGACGCCGAGGTCCGCGCCGCCGCGCTCGAGATCATGCGCAGGGCCATAGACTTCGCCGCAGCCGTCGGCATCCGCGTCATCCAGCTCGCGGGCTACGACGTCTACTATGAGCCTTCAACGCCGGAATCCGTCCGGCACTTCAAGGAGGGCATACGCGCCGCCGCAGATATGGCCGCGCAAAAACAGGTCATGCTCGCAATGGAGATCATGGACACCCGCTTCATGAACTCCATCACAAAGCACATGGCCCTCGAGCGGGACATCTGCAGCCCCTGGTACAAGCTCTATCCGGACATCGGCAACCTCAGCGCCTGGCCGGAAAACAACGTCGCAGCCGAGCTGGACAGGGGCGCGGGCAGCATCGTCGCCGTCCACCTGAAGGATACGCTCGCCGTGGGCCGGGACTTCCCAGGCCAGTTCCGGAGCGTCCCCTTCGGCTCGGGCTGCGTGGACTTCAAGAGCTGCTTCGCCCGGCTCGAGGCCGCGGGCTACGCCGGGCCGTATATGATAGAGATGTGGAGCTCCGGCGGCCCCGGAGACAGCGCCGAGATAGCCAGAGTCAAGCGCTGGCTGGAGCTGCAGTTTGCCGCCGGTGTCTCGGAAACGCAGAGGTGTGGAAATGAACTACTATCTAGGATTGGATAGCGGCGGGACCAGGACCAAGGCCGCGCTCTTCACCGCCGGAGGACGCGAGCTCTGCTCCGCCTCCGTGCCGGGCGCCGTGCTCTCGTCCCGGCCCGGCCACGCCGAGCGGGATATGGAGGAGCTCTGGCAGAGCGCCTGCGAGGTCATCCGCCGCGTGGTGGAAAAGTCCGGCGTCCGGCCCGAGGAGGTCGCCGCGCTCGGCATCTGCGGCCACGGCAAGGGCCTCTACCTCTGGGGCCGGGACGGGCGCCCCGCGCGCCCGGGCATAGTCTCCGCGGACAGCCGGGCTTACAGATACCCCGAGCTCTGGCGCGCGGAGGGCAGGCTCGAGCTCGCCCGGCGCAGGACGCTCCAGGACATGCTCCCCTGCCACCCCGCCGCGCTGCTCGCCTGGCTGCGCGACAATGAGCCGCAGAGCTTTGCGGAAATACGCTGGGTCTTTTCCTGCAAGGACTACCTCCGCTTCCGCTTTACGGGCGAGGCCGCAGCCGAGCTCACGGACTCCTCCGGCTCCGGGCTTCTGGACCTGCGCTCGCGCCGCTACGAGCCGGAGCTCCTGGAGCTCTTCGGCCTGGGCGAAATACGCGGCGCGCTCCCGCCCCTCGCTGACTCGGGGGAGCTCTGCGGCAGACTCAGCGCCGGGGCCGCCCGGCTCTGCGGGCTCCTGCCCGGCACGCCGGTCTCCGGCGGGATGTTCGATATCGACGCCTGCGCCCTGGCCGCCGGGCTCCGGGGCGAGGGCGAGCTCTGCGCCGTCGCCGGGACCTGGTCCATCAACGAATACCTCAGCCGCGAGCCCGTCACGGACGGCAGCGCCGCCATGAACAGCCTCTACTGCATCCCCGGCTTCTACCTCATCGAGGAGTCCAGCCCCACCTCCGCCGGGAACGCCGAGTGGTTCCTGCGCAGGCTCATGCCCGAGTTCGCGGAGGGCTGCGCCGGCTCCGGCTCCAGCCCCTACGAAGCGATGAACGCCTGGGTCGAGAGCGTCCCGCCCGAGGAGTTCGTCCCCGTGTTCCTGCCCTTTGTCCTGGGCAGCAACGCGCACCCGAACGCCCGCGGCTCCTTCCTGGGCCTGAGCGCGGCGCACGGGCGCGAACACCTCCTGCGCAGTCTCTATGAGGGCGTGGTGTTCTCGCACAGGACGCACATCGACCGCCTGCTCCGCGGCATGGCCGAGCCGCCCGCGCTCCTGCGCCTCACTGGCGGCGCGGCGCGCAGTCCGGTCTGGTCGCAGATGTTCGCGGACGCCATGGGCCTGCCTGTGGAGGCCGCAGCCGCCGGGGAGCCCGGCGCGCTGGGCGCGGCCATGTCCGCCGCCGTCGCCGCCGGGGAGTATCCCAGTCTGGCAGATGCCGCAGGGGCCATGCGGCCCGGCTCCGCCCGGTATGAGCCCAGGCCGGAGCTCGCGGAGATCTACGCCGAAAAATATGCGCTCTACCGCGGCGCGCTCGACTGCCTCGAGCCCCTTTGGGACCGAATGCAGCGCCTCGTCGAAAAAAGCCGCCCCGCAGGCGGACAATAAAAATGGCGCGCAGCGAGTGCTGCGCGCCTTTTTTATGCCCTTTTTTACTCCGCGGTGAAGCCGATGTCGTCGAGCTCGGCGCGGGCCTTTTCGGCCTCGGCGGGGCCGCCCTCGACCTTTACCGTCTTTTCCGCGAGGCTCACCTCGAACTTCAGCTCCGCCTCCGTCAGCGCCTTCGTTATCCGCGCGACGCATTTTTCGCAGTGCATATCCGGTACTTTCAGTGTGGTCATTTCGGTTTTCCTCCTATTTCAATAGTTTTTGCAGCATGTTCACCAGCTCGTCCACGACCTCGTCGTCGCCCTGGCGGATGCCGTCCGCGACGCAGGTCTTGATGTGGCTGCCCAGCAGCTGGCGGGAAAAGGCGTTCAGCGCCGCCTGGATGGCCGAGACCTGCATCAGTATGTCCACGCAGTAGGCCTCCTCCTCCACCTGGCGCTTCACTCCGCGCACCTGGCCCTCTATCCGGCTCAGGCGGTTTATGAGGCTCCGGTATTCCTCCTCGCTCCGGTGTTTCTTCTTCTCCGTATGGCAGCACTCGCTCACAGCTTCTTCCCCCTCAGCCTCAGCGCGTTCGTCACCACGCACACCGAGGACAGGCTCATCGCCAAAGCCCCCAGCATCGGGCTCAGCAGCAGCCCCGTAACCGGGTAGAGCACGCCCGCCGCTATCGGTATGCCTATCGTGTTGTAGCAGAACGCCCAGAACAGATTCTCCTTGATATTCCTTATCGTCAGGCGGCTCAGCTCCACCGCCCGCGGCACGTCGCCCAGGTCGTCGCGCATGAGCACCACGTCCGCCGACTCTATCGCGATGTCGCTGCCCGTACCCACAGCGCAGCCGATGTCCGCCTGAGTCAGCGCGGGCGCGTCGTTTATCCCGTCGCCCACCATGACGACCTTGCCGCCGCGCTCCTGGATGGACTTCACGACGCCCGCCTTGTCCTCCGGCAGGACCTCGGCTATCACCTCGTCCGCGCTCACCTGCGAGCCGATGTGCTCCGCCGCGGCGCGGTTGTCGCCCGTCAGCAGGACGACCCGCAGGCCCATGCCGTGCAGCCGCGCTATCGCCGCGGCGCTCGTCTCCCGCACCGGGTCCGCCACTGCGATGAGCCCCAGCAGCGCGCCCCCGCGCGCGACGTACATGAGCGTTTTGCCCTCCGAGGCCAGCGCCTGCGCCCGCGCGTCCAGCGCCGAGGCGTCCACGCCGCTCTCGTCCATCAGCCGCCGGCTGCCTATCAGCACCAGCGCCCCGTCCGAGAGCTCCGCCCGCAGGCCCCGGCCCGAGAGATTCTCAAAGCTCCGGACCTCGTAGCGCCCCTCGAGCCCGCGCGCCCGCGCGGCCTCGTTCACGGCCTCCGCCAGCGGGTGGGCCGAGGCCGACTCCACCGCCGCCGCGACCGAAAGCAGCTCCGCCTCGTCCGAAGTCTCCAGCTCCGTCACGGCGGGGCGGCCCTCCGTCACCGTGCCGGTCTTGTCCAGCACGGCGGTGTCCACGCTGTGGAGCGTCTCCAGCGCCTCGCCGCTTTTTATGAGGATGCCGTGCTGCGCGCCCAGGCCCGTGCCGACCACGATGGCCGTCGGCGTCGCGAGCCCCATGGCGCAGGGGCAGGCGATGACCAGCACGCTCGTGAACACCCGCAGCGCAAAGGAAAACTCCTGCCCCGCGAGGAGCCACACGGCCGCCGCCAGCAGCGCTATGCCCATCACCACCGGCACGAACACGCCCGCGACCCTGTCCGCCGTCTTGGAGATAGGCGCCTTTTTGCCCTGGGCGTCCTCCACGACCTTGATTATCTTGGCGAGGGTCGTGTCCTCCCCCACCCGCGTTATCCGGACCGTCAGCGAGCCGTTCACGCTGATGCTGCCGCCCGTCACCTCGCTGCCCGGGGCCTTCTCCACGGGCAGGCTCTCGCCCGTGAGCATGGACTCGTCCACGCCGCCCTCGCCCTCCAGCACCTCGCCGTCCAGCGGCACCCGCTCGCCCGGGCGCACCAGCACCACGTCGCCGGGGCGCAGGATCTCCGTCGGGACCTCCGTCAGGCTGCCGCCCTCGCCCTTCAGCAGGGCCGTGTCCGGCGTCAGCTCCATGAGCTTCCTGATGGCCCCCGTCGTCTTGTGCTTGCTCGAGGCTTCCATGTGCTTTCCCAGCGAGACCAGCGTCACCACCACCGCCGCGGACTCGAAGTACAGCCCCTCGTGGACGAGCTCGGGCCGGTCCGTCAGCAGGAACATCGTCACAAGGCTGTAGATGAACGAGGCCGCGCTGCCTATCGCCACGAGCGAGTCCATGTTCGGCGCGAGGTGGACCAGCGCCTTGAAGCCGCTTATATAGAACCTCCGCCCGATGTACATGATGACCACCGTCAGGATGAGCTGCACCAGCGCAAAGTTCACCGCGTGGCTGTGCATATCCAGGATATCCGGCAGCGGCGCGCCGAACATCGAGCCCATCGAGACGTACATCAGCAGCGCCGCCAGGCAGAGCGCCGCGATTATCCCGTTCCGCTCGCGCCGGAAGTCCCGGGCCTCCGCCTCTGCCTCCTCCTCGCGCGTTTTGTCCCTTTTCTGCGCGTTCATCTGCCGCGCGCCGAAGCCCGCTTTCTCGATCTTGCCGATTATCTGCTCGGGCGTGACCTTCGCCTCGTCGTATTCTATCTCCATCCGGTTCATCGTGAGGTTCACGTCGCTGCGCTGGACGCCCTCCAGCTTCCGCGTGACGCGCTCCACCGCCGCGGAGCAGGCCGCGCAGTGCATCCCCTCGATGAGGTAAGTTTCGCATTTCATCCGCCGCACCTCCCATGCGCTTCCCTTTATCTGCGGCGATTATATACCCCCCTGGGGTATTTGTCAAGCCCGGCGCACACAAAAAAAGCCCCCGGCGAAGTTCGCCGGGGGCCTTCGTATTTCGTCAGAAGAGATGCACGTTCGCGATGACCGCGGAAAAGACGATGGAAACGGTGGAGCAGAGCTTTATGAGGATGTTCAGGCTCGGGCCGGAGGTGTCCTTGAAGGGGTCGCCCACGGTGTCGCCTATGACGCCGGCCTTGTGGCACTCGCTGCCCTTGCCGCCGTGGTGGCCGGCCTCTATGTACTTCTTGGCGTTGTCCCAGGCGCCGCCGGAGTTCGACATGAACACCGCCATGCCGAAGCCGCAGACCGTCGTTCCGGCCAGCAGGCCCACAACGCCCTCCACGCCGAGGATGAGGCCCGTGATGATGGGGACGACGACCGCCAGCAGCGCGGGCAGTACCATCGCGCGCAGCGCGCCGGAGGTGCAGAGGTCAACGCAGCTCTCGTAGTCGGGCTCTGCCTCGCCCTCCATGATGCCCGCTATCTCGCGGAACTGGCGGCGGACCTCGATGACGATGTGCTGGGCGGCCTTCTGCACGGCGCTCATGGTGAGCGCGCCGAACACGAACACCAGCATCGCGCCGACGAAGAGTCCCACGAGGACCGCCGGGTTCGTGACGGAGAGGTCTATCTGGGCGCCGTTCATCGCGCTCTCCGCGACCTCGACGTAGGAAACGAGCAGCGCCAGCGCGGTGAGCGCGGCGGAGCCGATGGCAAAGCCCTTGCCGGTGGCGGCGGTGGTGTTGCCGAGGGAGTCCAGCGCGTCCGTGCGCTCGCGGACCTCTTCGCCCAGGCCGGACATCTCCGCGATGCCGCCCGCGTTGTCCGCGACGGGGCCGTAGGCGTCCGTCGCCAGGGTGATGCCCAGGGTGGCGAGCATGCCGATCGCCGCTATGCCGATGCCGTAAAGGCCGTTGTTGAAGGAGAGCGAATAGCCCTCGGAGTTCGTCACGAGCGAGCCGCCCGAGGCGATGAAGCTCACGATGACCGCCACGCCGACGATCAGGATGGGCGCGGCGGTGCTCTTCATGCCCAGCGAGATGCCGCCGATTATCGTCGTGGCGGCGCCGGTCTCCGTTGCGTCGGAGAGCTGCTGCGTGGGCTTATAGGTGTCGGAGGTGTAGTACTCGGTGACGTAGCCGATGGCGCAGCCCGCGGCCAGGCCGCAGAAGATGGAGATGAGTATGCCGATCCAGCTCGCGCCTTCGACGTCCTTCATGACGTACCAGGTCAGCGGGATGCAGAGGACCGCGCAGAGCGCCGCGGCGAAGTAGGTGCCGGTGCGCATGGACTTGAGCAGCTCGCGCTGGGTGGCCGTCTCGCCCGTGCGGATCATGAAGGAGCCGATGAGCGAGCAGACGACGCCCACGACCGCTATCGCCAGGGGCAGGAACATTCCGTTCCAGCCGTAGCCCGCGGAGGCGCCTATGGCAAAGGTGGCGAGGATGGAGCCGACGTAGCTCTCGTAGAGGTCCGCGCCCATGCCGGCGACGTCGCCGACGTTGTCGCCCACGTTGTCCGCGATGGTGGCGGGGTTGCGCGGGTCATCCTCGGGGATGCCGGCCTCGACCTTGCCGACTAGGTCCGCGCCGACGTCCGCCGCCTTGGTGAAGATGCCGCCGCCCACGCGCGCGAACAGCGCCGCGCAGGATGCGCCCATGCCGAACATGACCATCGTGTTGGCGATCGTCGTCGAGTCGCAGCCGAAGCCGTACTTGAGGATCAGGAACCAGACGGAGACGTCCAGGATGCCCAGGCCCACGACCGTGAAGCCCATGACCGAGCCGGAGGAGATCGCCACGCGCAGGCCGCGGTTGAGGCTCTCGCTGGCGGCGTTGGCCGTGCGGGCGTTGGAGGACGTCGCTATCCTCATGCCGATGAAGCCCGCAAGGCAGGAGTAGAACCCGCCCGTCACAAAGGCGAAGGGTACGAACTTCGAAACAAGGCCCTGCCCGTTTATCCAGGGAACAAAGGCCAGCACCGCGAGCACCACCGCGATGATCGCAAAGATGAGGCCGACGGTCTTATATTGGCGCTTGAGGTATGCGTTCGCGCCCTTGCGTATGGCCGCCGCTATCTTCTGCATGAGCGGCGTGCCTTCGGAATATTGCTTCACCTTTCTGGCCTGGCTGTAGGCAAAGAGCAGCGCTATCACCGCTCCGACAATGCCGACCCAGAAGTAGTTTTCCATACGTCCATCACTCCTAAGAATATGTACTGAACGGGCCGAATGAACGGCCCGTGAATATTCTAAACCAAGTCGCCGGATAAAGCAAATAAAAAGTACAAAAAATGAACAAAATTTTTAGATTTTTTCTAAAGAAATGCACAAAATGTCTGTAACGTTTAGGACGTTCAAGACGGCTGAATCGTTGATTTTGACGGTTTTTGTGCAAGCTGTACGGCGGCTGGCTGTGGATAAAAACGATGGACGGCGGCTGCTTCCGGATATCACCAGGCGGCGACGCAGCCGTCCGCGCGCGGCTCCGTCCCGCCGCAGAGGACGCCCTGTTCGTCCCGCCAGATGATCTGGCCGCGGCCGAAGTTTATCGGGTCCCCGACCGTCACCTCATGCCCGCGGCGGCGCAGCTCCGCCGCAAAGTCGGAGGGGAAGGCCGGCTCCAGCTCTATCCGCCTGCCGCCCGTCCACTGCCAGCGCGGCGCGTCCAGCGCCTCCTGCGGGTTCATGAGGAAGTCCAGCGTGTTCGAGACGACCTGCACATGCCCCTGCGGCTGCATGAAGGCCCCCATCACGCCGAAGGGGCCGACGGGCCTGCCCCCCTTCGTCAAAAAGCCGGGGATTATCGTGTGGTACGGCCGCTTGCCCGGCGCCATGCAGTTGGGCGAGGCCGGGTCCAGGCTGAAATTGCAGCCCCGGTTGTGCAGGGCGACGCCCGTCCCCGGTACGACGACGCCGGAGCCGAAGCCCATGTAGTTGGACTGTATCCAGCTGACCATGTTCCCCTCCCCGTCCGCGGCGCAGAGATACACCGTGCCGCCGGAGCGCGGGTCGCCCGGCTCGGGCTCGAGCGCCGTCTCGCAGATGAGGCCCCGGCGCGCGGCGAGGTAGGCCCCGTCCAGCAGCTCGGCCGGGGCGAGCTCCATGCAGCGCGGCTCCGCCACGTAGCGCAGCGCGTCCGCAAAGCCGAGCTTCATCGCCTCTATCTGCAAATGGCAGCCCTCCGCGGAGCGCGGACCCAGCTCCAGCCCGGAGAGGATGCCCAGCGCCAAAAGCGCCGCCAGCCCGTGGCCGTTCGGCGGCAGCTCGTGGACCGTGTAGCCCCGGTACTCCACCGACAGCGGCTCCACCCACTCGGGCCGGAAGGCCGCCAGGTCCTCCGCGCGCAGCCAGCCGCCCGTTTTGCGCGAGTGCTCGTCTATCCTCGCGGCCAGCTCGCCGCGGTAGAAGCTCTCGCAGTCCGTCCGGGCGAGCTCGCGCAGGCTCGCGGCGTGGTCCGGCAGATACACCAGCTCGCCCGCCAGGGGCGCGCGCCCCTTCGGCGCAAAGGTCTCGAACCAGGGCGCGAAGAGCTCACGCTCCTCCTCCCGCGAGTAGAGGGAGAAGGCCTGCGCCCAGAGCCGCGAGGTCACGGGCGAGAGCGGATAGCCCTCCTCCGCATAGGCGATGGCCGGGGAGAGCGCCTCCGCCAGCGAGAGCCGCCCGAAGCGCCGCGAGGCCTCCGCCCAGGCCGCCGGGATGCCCGGCACGTCCACGGCGTACCAGCCGCGCTCCGGTATCCGCCCGAAGCGCTCGCGCAGGAAGTCCGGGTCCGCCAGCATGGGCGCGGGTCCCGAGGAGTTCAGCCCGTGCAGCCGCCCGCCGGACCAGATCAGCGCAAAGGCGTCCCCGCCCAGGCCGTTCGAGGTCGGCTCCAGCACCGTCAGGCAGGCCGCCGCCGCTATCGCCGCGTCTATCGCGTTGCCGCCGCGGCGGAGTATGTCCAGTCCCGCCTGGGCCGCCAGCGGCTGAGAGGCGCAGACCATGCCGCGCCTTCCGTATATCACCCTCCGCGCCGAGGCAAAGCGCGCGGAGAGAGGGTCGAAATTAAGTCCCATAAGGCACCTCCTGTTTTGCTTCTTTCACTATAGCCCGCCCCCGGTCCCCCTGTCAAGCGAGGCCCTGGGCAGAAAAATCTGCAAAAGCCCTTGACAAATGCTTCACTACTGTTTATTATTCACTAGTGAAGAGAACGGAGGGAGGCCTGGGCTTGAACTCACAATATAAAAAGGGCGTTTTGGAGCTGTGCGTGCTGGCGCTTTTGTCGGAGCGGGACCGCTATGGCTACGAGGTCTCGGAGCAGCTCTCGCGCAGCATAGAGATAGCGGACGGGACGGTGTATCCGATCCTGCGGAAGCTGAAGGCGGAGGGGCTTGTGACGACGTACTTGCAGGAGGAGAGCGGCGGCCCGCCGCGGAAGTACTACAAGCTGACCGGCCTGGGCGCGGAGAGCTATGCGCGCGACCGGGCGGAGTATCTGGAATTTGCGGCTGCTGTGCAGCAGATCTTGGAGGCGAAGAGAAATGACAAGGGATGAATTCATGGATAAGCTCGAGCGCGAGCTCGCGGCGCGGCGCGTGCCGGAGCCGGAGGACATACTGGCGGAGTACCGGCGGCATTTCGAGTACAAGCTGGCGGACGGCTACTCGGAGGAGGAGACGGCGGCGCGCCTGGGGGACCCGGCGGAGCTGGCGGCGCAGTTCGAGCCGGGCGAGGCCGAGTCCGGCTCCGGGCGCGGCGGGAGCGCGGCGCGCTCCGCGCTGACCTGGACGGGACTCATATTTGCGGACATGTTCGTCCTGAGCTTTTTTGCGGTGTTTGCGTCCTGGGTGCTGGCGGTGGCCTGCACGGCGCTGGCCTCGGGGCTGGTGGGGCTCTGCCTGCTCATCCCCTTCGACCTGGGGCCATGGGTGCAGCTGCCGGAGCTGCCCTATTGGTGCGGCGTGCTGCACGGGCTGGCGCTCCTGGCGCTGGCGGTGCTGGCGGCTGCGGGCTGCGGCTATTTTGCGCGGCTTCTGGCGCAGCTGTGGAGAAGTTATTTCCGCTTCCACCGGAACGCGGCGGCCGCCGCGGCGGGCCGGCCCGTACTGCCCCCGGTCCCGGCCTGGCCGCAGCTCGGCGCTGTCCGGCGCAGGCGGCTGAGACGTGTGCTCATCGTTGCCCTGGCGGCGCTGGTGGTCTTTGCCGCCGCGGCGATGACGGTCTCCGCGCTCACCGCCGGCGCTCTGGAGTACTGGCACGCCTGGGGCTGGTTCCAATAATTGCGTCAAAGCACAAAAGTTTTCGCCCGCCTTTTACAAAAGGCGGCGGAGTCCAGAGGCGGCGCCTCTGGCCGCGCTCCGCAGAGCGCGGAATGCCCCTATCCTCACAAAAGCGCAGGAGGGGGGCAAGGGGGGACCCTCGCCGGGGGTCCCCCCCTATTATCGTGCTCATAGGAGCAAAAAGCTCGCCCGCCTTTTGTAAAAGGCGGGCGAAAACTTTCAATTATTCTCTTACGTCAGCAGGGGCTTTGCCTGGGGGAGGACGTATTCAAACATCTTCCGGTGGCCTTCGGGGCTGGGGTGGATGCCGTCCTCGCTGAAGAGGCCCTCGAAATTGCGCTTGAGCAGGAACGCACTGCGCACGTCCAGCATCGGCACGCCGCGGCGCGCGGCGATGCGCATGACGGCGAGGTTATACATCTCGTTCCAGTGCTCGATGCTCTCCGTCGAGCCCAAAAAGCGCATCAGGGCCTTCGGGTCCAGCTTGCGGGAGAACCAGTCGAAATAGCGCTTGCCGTAGACCGGGATGAGGTTTATCACGACGGGCTTGCTGCCCAGCGCGATTATCCCGTCCAGCACGCGGTTATAATACTCCGCGAACTTTTCCATCGGCGTGTTGCAGTCGTGCGCAGCCTCCGGCTCCGCCGCCACCGCCGGCCAGTTGAAGTCCGAGTCGTTCCCGCCGAGCATGACCAGCGTCGTCGGGCAGGCGGAGATGTCCTTCGCGTAGCGCTCCAGGCGCTTCAGGGCCGCGCCCGAGGTGCAGCCGAACTTCGAGTGGTTCTTGAGCTCCGAGTCCAGACTGCTCCCCAGCAGGTTCACAAACGAATCCTTCCAGTGCGTATACCTCGCGCTGTCCGAGAGATATACGACTCCGCCGGTTATCGAGTCTCCTATTATACATATCGGGCTGGACATGACGCAAACCTCGCTTTCCTCCGCTGTCATGTCCATATTATATGACCGTCCCGCGGCTTTGTCAACACAAAAGGAACTATAATAACAAAAGAATTTTTAGTTACTGCACTCCATCGTGTAGCTGAAGCAGCTGCCCTCGCCGGGGCGGCTCTCGACCTCCAGCCTGCCGCCGTGGGCCTCGGCTATCTGCTTCACCATCGAGAGGCCCAGGCCGGAGCCGCGGTCCACGCCGCGGGAGCTGTCCGCCTGCCAGAAGCGCTCCCAGATGTGGGGCAGGTCCTTTTTGTCTATGCCGATGCCCGTGTCGCGGACCTCCAGCCGCAGCCGCCCGGACTGGGCGTGCAGGCTCACGCGGACCTTTCCGCCCTCCGCCGTATACTTGAAGGCGTTCTCCACCAGGTTCTGCACCAGCCGCGCCATGAGGCCCACGTCCATATTCGCGTAGACGCCGGGCTCTATGTCCTTTTCGAGCTGCACGTCCCGGCCGGAGGCCACGGCGGCCTCGTCGCAGACTATCTCGCACAGCTCCGAGTAGTTCGCCCGCTCGAAGCTCAGCCGCTGCGTACCCTGGTCCATCCGCGTGATGTTGAGCAGCTGGTTTATGAGCGCGGACATCTTCCGCGACTGCCGCTCCACGACCTCCATGGACTCCTCGTAGTCCTCCACGGTCTTGGCGTTCTGCCGCGCGTATTCGCACTCCGCTATGATGACGGCGATGGGCGTCCGCAATTCGTGCGAGGCGTCCGAGGCGAAGCGCTTTTCCGCGTTGAAGGAGTGCTCCAGCCTGTCGAACATCCGGTCGAAGGTCGCGGCGAGGCGGTGTATCTCGTCCCTGCCGCGCTTTAGGCCGATGCGCGCCGTCAGGTCCGAGCCGTCCGAGATGGCGTCCACGGTGTCCGTTATCTGCCGCACCGGCAGAAAGGCCCGCCGCGCGATGAGCCAGCCCACCACCGCCGTCAGCAGCACCAGCACCGGGAACAGCACCAGGGAGAGTATGACGATCACCCGCACGGCGGAAAAGGAGTTGTCCGTGGACGTTATCCCCCGCAGCCAGACGTTCCCGCCCGGGTTCTGGACGTAGAGGTCGTAGACCAGGTATTTCTCCCCGTCTATGACGACGTCGCGCGTCTGCCCGTTCAGGAATTCCTCGTCACCCTCGAAGTGGCGCAGGCCCGCGCCGCCTATGAGCTCCTTCGCCTCGTCGTAGACGAGGATATAGACGTTGTGCCGGTAGAGGTTCAGCTCGTCCAGGTCGAGGTAGCCGTTTTCGTACTCCACGTCGTCTATGTTGTCGTGCACGACGTCGAGCAGCGTGGTCTCGGCGTTGTTCGTCAGGACGCGGTTGCCCACGATGAGCATGAAGATGAGCACCAGCGCCACTACCAGGACCATCATCAGCGTGAAGTAGATGGTGACGCGGGTCTTTATCGTTATGAATCTCATGCCTCGTCCCTCAGCACCCAGCCCACGCCGCGCACGGTGTGGATGAGCTTTTTCTCAAAGTCCGCGTCCAGCTTGCGCCGGAGGTAGCTCATATAGACGTCCACAACGTTCGTGCCGCCCTCCCAGTCGTAGCTCCAGACGTTGTTCTCTATCGCCTCGCGCGAGAGGACGCTGCCCTTGTTGCGGATCATGAACTCCAAAACGGCGAACTCCTTGGCGGAGAGCTCTATGTTCTTCCCCGCCCGCGTGACGCGGTGGGCGGAAGAGTCCAGGGAGAGGTCCCCGCAGGTAAAGACGTTCGTCGCGCTGCCGGTCGTCTTGCGGGTCATGGCGCGGATGCGCGCCAGCAGCTCGTCGAAGGAAAAGGGCTTCACCAGGTAGTCGTTCGCGCCCAGGTCCAGGCCCGCGACCCTGTCGCCCACGGCGTCCCGCGCCGTCAGGAAGAGCACGGGAGTCGCGTCGCCGCGCTCTCGCAGGCGGCGCACCGCCTCAAAGCCGTCCATCCGCGGCATCATCACGTCGAACACCGCCGCGTCGTAAACGGCGGCCTCCAGGTAGTCCAGGGCCTCCCGGCCGTCGTAGCAGGCGTCCGTCGAATAGCCCGCCGCCGCGAGCCGCTTGCAGATTATACGGTTGAGGTCGCGTTCGTCCTCTACCACGAGTATCCTCATTTCATCGCCCCCCGCTCTATTCTTGCACCCCGGCATTAAAGCTATATTAAACCGCCCCGGTTTTCGCCGGGGCGGAACTGTTTTTTCAGTCTCTTTTCCAGGGGAAGTCCTGCCAGGCGCCGCCGTTCAGGCGGTGCAGCTCCTCCGTCGCCTGCATCCAGAGCTCCGCGGACTCCCGCTCCGGGTAGAACTCGCAGAACTCGCCCTCCACAAAGGTGTAAAAACGCGAGACGTCCGTACACATGCCGT
This sequence comes from Clostridiales bacterium, assembly GCA_004553625.1. GTDB lineage: Bacteria > Bacillota > Clostridia > Oscillospirales > Oscillospiraceae > Scatomorpha > Scatomorpha merdavium. The sequence continues at coordinate 42,636 of SFKX01000013.1, forward strand.
AGGTCGGCAGCTGCTTGATCGGCACGAAAAAGCTCCAGGGCTCGCCGCTGCGCGTCCCCTCGTAGCTAAGGCCCGCCGCGTTCACCTTGAGCTCGCCCTCGCCCACTATCTCGGAGGTGGCCTGGTCTTTCAGGAGCCTGTCCTCCGGGAGCATACCCAGCTTCACGCGCTCGCGCAGCTCGAAGCCCGGCTCCGCGGCCAGGCGGCGGATGTGCGCGCGCTGCATGTCGAACCAGACGCGCGGCGTCTCCGGGATGACGCAGTCCGCGTTCTCGGGCGTGAGGTCATAGTATTCGTTGAGGCTCGCGGCGTTGCCGCAGTTCTTGCAGAAGATGCGGTCCCCCTCGCTGGCCATGACCAGGTCCCTGCCGCACTTCGGGCACCAGTAGAGCAGCTGGTGGAGGTTCCGGGCCATCCGGCCCTTGCCGGCGTATTTGACGCGGGCGGTCTTGTTCCACTCGTAGTCGTCGTGGTAGAGTTTCTCGTCGAGCTCGGCCTGTATCTCCTCGGCGGAGAGCTCGGCCAGGCGCTCCTTCGTGAAGAGGACGCCCACCTCCACCTCCACGCGGCCGGGCCTGTCCTCCAGGTCGAACTTCGGCGCGGTGAGGTAGCCGCCCGAGATCTTTGTATACAGGACGGGGACCTTGAGGCTCTTGAGCAGATGCCCGCTGCCCACGGCGCAGGGCTGGTTCGCCCCGGAGATGCTGCTCATCCCCTCCGGCAGGAGGATGATGCGCCCGCCCTCCCGGATTATCCGCAGGATCTGGCGGATGGAGTGCGGCTGCTTTGTGAAGTTCTTCTTCGGCACGGTTTGCATCTGCGTCAGCACGCCGTGCAGGTGGCTGCGGAAAAACTCGTTGTAGCCCACGACGAAGTTGAAGGTGTCCGGCCAGAAGGCCGGGGCCGTGAACACATAGTCCTCGCGCGAGGCGTGGTTTGAAACGACTATGTAGGGCTTGCCCCTGTAGGGTTTTATATCGTCCGCATAGTGGAAGCTGACGCCCAGCTTCTTTTTGAACAGCGTGTTCGCCACGCCCACCATGACCCGGAACTTCAGCTTGTTCACCGGCTTCAGCTTGCAGCTGTCCACCTTTTCTCTCAGGCTCGGCTTATCCATCCGCTACCCACCGTCCTCTACAAAAAATCAGGGGCGGGTATCCCCCTGCCCCTGATTCAGCTTGTCTAAGAAGGCAAGCCTCCTTAGACAAAGGGGATTGCACTTCGCTGCGCGCCTCGCTTTGCTCGACACTCCGCTCCGCGAGATGTATTTTCGGCGACGTACACGCCGCCGCCGAAAATGCTCGAAATTTATTTCGCGGCTGCGGCCGCGAAACTCTGCGAGGCTTGGAGGCAGACTAAATCAGGGGCGGGTATCCCCCTGCCCCTGATTATAAACACATTGTTCAAAAAGTTCAAGCACTATCGCCCCGGCGCTCCAGGAGCGCGAGCCGGACCTCGTGCCTGTCCACCGCCTCCTCGAGGCCGTCTATCCGCCCGTGCAGGCGCGCGTGACTGCGGCTGTTGTCCCCCGTCAGCGTCTCGAGCTTGCCCGTCAGGGACTCCACCGTCGCGCCCAGCTTGGTGATGATGGTGTTCAGCTTTATGATCGGCGTCACCAGGCTTATCGCCACGCCCGCCAGCGCCGCTATGACGCCGAGCGCCGCCCAATCGCTCACCGCTCACCACCTCGCAAAGTTCCCCTGCTCCACTCCGCCGTAGAGCAGCTCGATGTCCTCCAGGTCCGCGCGCCGCCTCGCCAGGTACACCGCGCGCAGCTCCTCGTAGCGCTGCTGGTAGAAGCTCGCCGCCGCCGGGTTCTCGTCCACCAGCAGGTTCGCCGCCAGTCCGTAGGGCAGGGCCGAAAGGCCGTAGTTCTCCTCCACGGGCAGGAGGTCCTCCGTCCCGGAGGCCGGGAGCCAGCCCTCACTCTCGCCCGTCAGGGTCCGCAGCTCGGCGCACAGCGCGTTCAGGATCGCCGGCGCGCGCCGCTCATAGTCCTTCGTGTCCGCGCTCTGCGCCCCGCCCTGGGGGTCCAGCTCGTCCATGAGCCCCATCGCCGCTGCGAACACGCTCTCGACTGTCGTCATATGTACGCTCCTTTCCCTCCCGCCCGTCCCGATGGTACGGGACGGGCGGGGCCTTTCTCAGTTCTTTTTGGGCTCCTCGTAGCTGAGCGCCAGGCGGCTGTCGCCCACTCCCGCTGTCGTCGGGTCCGCCACCACGCCCAGGATCGTCAAAAGCGCGAAGAGCGCGTTCACGAGCTCCAGCAGCTTCGCCTGCAGGCCCTCCAGCTCCAGCGTGAAGCCGAAGAGACCCGCCACCACCTGCGCAAGCAGCAGCAGCGCCGGTATGAGCGAGAGCCAGAACACCTTGTTTTTGAGCCTGACCTTCCAGTTTATCATGCGTCATTTACCTCCCGTCAGTCTGTAGAGCATGGTCCAGACCTGCTGGCGCGTCACCGGAGCGTCCGGGTTTTCCCCGTCCGAGATGTCCGCCGCCATGACCCAGTCCCGGGCCAGCTCGTTTTCGCTCTTCGCCGGCTCCGGCCCGGGGACCACCTGGCCGCCGGGCCTGTTCAGGCCCGAGGCCGCGATGAGAGCCGGGTAGTCCAGATATGCCGCATTCATGTCCACGCGGCCCGAGATCCCGGACACCGAGCCCGAGCTCGTGTACTGCCAGATCCCGCCCGCCTGCGCGGGCTTTGCCGCAAGGTCCGGCGTGGCCGGCCACTGGGCCAGCCAGATGTCGTACTCCTTCGGGATGGCCGTGTCGTACCAGCGCGAGAGATAGTCCGGGTTCGTATACACCATCGCGTAGTAGCCCGCCTTCTGCACGGCGCCGCAGAAGGCCCGCGCCAGGGAACTCACCAGCGCCTTCGTCACGGTGACGCCGTTTTTCTTCGCCGTGGTCTGGCTGTCGCCCTCGTAGTCGAAGGCGAGGGGATAGTCCATCTTGTAGGGCCGCACGGCCTCCAGGGCGTAAAGCGCCTCCTTCGCCGCCATCTCCGGCGTGTAGGCGTAGGAGAACCAGTATATCCCGAAGGGGATGCCCAGGCGCTCGCACTCGGAGGCGTTGCGCCCGAACTTCGGGTCAACGTTGCCCTGGCCGTAGCCCGCCCGCAGCATCGCGAACTCCACTCCCGCGGCCTTCACCGCGGCCCAGTCGATGTCGCCCTGCCACTGGGAGACGTCTATGCCCTTTTTGAATTTCGTATCCGGCGTAGTTACAACCTCCTTTTCCTCCTCGAACCAGAGGAGGAGATAACTATAGATCGTCCGGCCGTCGCCCTTTATGCGGGTGCTGCCGTCATAGCACTGGGCGCTCCCGCCGCCGTCCAGGATGAGCCCGTCGACGATGCCGAGCGCCTGCATCCTCTTGGTCATCGCCTCGAGGGTGTAGCCCTTTTCAGTGACCTCCAGGACGCAGCCGCCGTCCCCGGTGAACCCCCACCAGGTCCGGGCGGTGGAACGGCGGACGTTCGCCGCCTGCCGCGCGATGACATCGTCCCGCCGCGCTCCCGCCACGAGGACGGGCAGGGTCGAGAGATAGTTTTCGCGCTCGAGGTCCGCGCGCATCCGGGGCGCGCCGCCCGCGTCCCAGGCGAGGCCCCAGTCCATCCAGCTCTCGCGCGAGATGAGCTTCCCGCCCACCTTGTAGTTTCCGCAGGGCTTGGGGCCGGGGTCGTACCAGTGCGCGTTCGTCACGACCAGTTTGCCGGGATAGCGCCCGGCGTTTTTCTCGTACACGGCGCGCACGTCCGTATACGGCGGGGCGTGGTCGTCAAAGAGCTCCGCACGGAGCAGTTTGCCGCTGTATATCATTTCATCACATTTGCCTTTCCGCCCTCTCAGAGGGCCTTGATCTTGTGCGCCATGGAAGACCAGAACTCCGCGCTCTTGTAGGCCTCGAGCGAGGCCGCGGGGACGAATATCTCCAGATCAAAGGAGCTGTCGTCAAAGACGGAGTAGTCGCCCAGGACGGGCGGGGTCTCCGAAAGGCAGAACACCCGTCTCAGCCCGGAGCCCGTTGCGGCGAAGGCGTAGGCGCCGATGCTCTCCACGCTTGCGGGGATATAGAGCTCATAGAGCGAAGGGCAGTTGCAAAAGGCCTCTTTGCCCAGCTGCACAAGGCCGGAACCCAGCTCCAGCTGCGAGAGCGAGCTGCAATAGCTGAACGCGCCGTAGTCCACGAGCCGCACCGAATCCGGGAGCCTCAGCTCCCGCAGGACGCCGCACCCGCCGAAGGCCGAAGTGCCTATCTCCGTCAGGGACTCGGGCAGGGAGAGCCGCGTGAGGCAGCAGCAGTAGACAAAGCACTGGTTGCTTATGCGCGTCAGTCCCTCGGGCAGATAGATGGGGTCCAGGGTGTAGCAGGTCGTGAAGGCGTAGTCGTCAATGCTGCAGTTCGGGATGGATACGCGGCGCAGGGAAAAGCACAGGCCGAAGGCGTAGAAGCCGATGGACGTCAGCCCCGGCGGCATGACGGCGCAGCGCAGGCCGAAGCAGTTCACAAAGGCGCGCTCGCCCACCTCCGCAAGCCCCAGGGGCATGCTGATGGACTGAAGAAAGCTGCACCCCGCAAAGGCGCTTTTCCCGATCTTTATGCCCGCGCCCATATTCACGCGGTAGAGCCCGCAGGAGGGCGCGTAGCAGGACTCGCTGCCATTCAGGACGTTGAACTCCTCCCCGTCTCCGAGGATGACCTCGCAGTCCGGCGCGGGGCTGAGGCTGATGACGTAGTCGCCCGGCGCGGCATAGGTGTGCGCAAGGTCTACGCCGCCGTTCATCGGGTACGTCTCCGGCGCGGAGCCGTCTCCCCAGTCCACGCTGAGTCCGTCCGCCGCGCTCTGTATGAAGCGCAGGTGCAGATCGGTGGGCGTTCCGTTCCCGGCGTTCAGATAGAGCCTTGTCACTCCGTCCTCCGTCGTGTAGACAGCGCCCACTTCCGCGGGGCGCCCGCCCGCCTTGAGCTCTTCCAGGCTCAGGCTCCAGCCCTGGAACACCAGCCCCTCATGGACCGGCGCCTCGGGCAGAGCCTCGAGCGCCGCCAGCTCCTCCAGCGTGTAGGCTGCGACGAGGCTGCCGTCGTAGTCGAAGAAGTTCACTTCCGAGTCCGCCAGGCTGCGGCCCATGCCGTCTATGAGACCCGCGTAAGCCCGGAAGGGCGCGGCCTCGTCCGGCCCCCGGCCGTACTTGGCCAGGGCCTCGCGTATGGCGGACTTCGTGTTCTCAAGATATGCTAGCTTATCCGCAGTCGTTCCCATCAGACCGCCTCCCCGTTTATCGCGTCGAGGACGGCGTCGATGTCGCCCAGGTTCGCCAGCGCCGCGGCGAGAGCCGCCTCGTCGCCCGTGTAGCCCGCCTCGACGGCGTATTCATATGCGCTCTTGCCGTCCGCCCCCGCCGGACCCTGCGGTCCGGTCTGGCCCGGCTCGCCCGGAGGCCCCTGGGGGCCGGTCTCGCCCGGTTCGCCCTTTTCGCCCTGCGGCCCCTGCGGACCCTGCGGCCCCTGGGGACCGGCGGGACCCTGGATGCTGCCGTTGTCCACCCAGGCGGAGCCGGACCAGATGCAGATGCTGTAGGGCGCGGCCTCGCCTATGCCGTAGGCGTCGCCCACCGCCGGGGCGGGGACCGCGGCCTCGAGCTCGGAGACAGAGGCGTAGTAGCCCAGTATCTTGAAGCCGTTGCCCGGCTCGCCTTTCTCGCCCTGCGGCCCTTGGGGACCCGTCTCGCCGCGCTCGCCCTGGGGGCCTTGCGGGCCGGTGTCGCCCGGCTCGCCCTTTTCGCCCTGCGGCCCCTGGGGGCCGGTCTCGCCGCGCTCGCCCTGGGCTCCCTGCGGGCCGGTGTCGCCCGGCTCGCCCTTTTCGCCCTGGGGGCCTTGCGGACCCGTCTCGCCGCGCTCGCCCTGGGCTCCCTGCGGGCCGGTGTCGCCCGGCTCGCCCTTCTCGCCCTGCGGTCCCTGGGGACCGGTGTCGCCCCGGGGCAGGACGAAGTCGAATATGGCGTGTGTCTCGTCGCCCACGTTCGTGACGGAGGCGGCGTCGCCCTTCGTCACCGTGCCTATCTCCACCGTGGCGGCCTCGCCCGGGGGACCCTGCACCAGCTTCACCGCGCCCAGCTCGCCCTCGAGCGGCGCCGGGGTGACGAGCTCCAGCTCCAGCGCCTTCACAGCACCACCTCCGACTCCGCGTCGTAGACCGCCAGCGCCTCCGGACGCAGCACGCCGACGACGTCGCCGCCCGCAAACTTCACGCGGACGTCCAGCGCCACGGAGCCGTTCGCCGGGAAGGCAAAGGTCTCCTCCTGGCTGAGCGGCAGGCGGAAGCTGTTGTCCTCCGGCTCGTAGCGGACCTCACCCGGATAGAGCTTACGCAGCCCGCCGCCCAGGCAGAACTCCACCGCCTCCACCTCCTGCGCGTCTATGAGCTCGCCGTCCAGCCGCAGGCGGACGGGTATCGCATAGGCGTCGCCCTGTTTAATCCTTGTCGCCATCTGTCACCTCACATATCCCGCGCCGCGCACGCGCAGGTCCACGGAGACCACCGTGGCCGTCGTGTCGGCCGTGTTGTTGGAGAGTTTGAGCTTGTAATAGGTGAATTTCTTCGCCTTGAGCTTTATCCGGTTCATCTCGGGGACGCCCGCGGCGTCGCCGGTGGAGAAGCTGCGCTCGGCAAAGTCGCTCGAGCGGTCGGTCTCCGCCGTGACGGCGAGGTAGCCGTGGTCCTCGGGCTTTATGCCCACCCAGAGCTTGGCGGAGTATTTGCGCTTGAACTCCCGGTCGAAGGGCATGGAGCCGGACTCCCAGTAGGCGTCTATGGGCTCGCCCTCGTCGGAGAAATATTCGTCCGAAAAATGCCGCAGCTGGCCGTCCGAGGTGCCGTAGTAGAGCTCGTCCTTGTAATTTATGAGGCAGGTCGCCGCGAGGTTCGTGTAGACATACCAGGCGTCCGGCTCTATGCCGTGGACCAGCGCCGTGCCGTCCGCGCCGATGACGTAGTATTCGTGCGCGTACTTGTCGTAGAAGGTCCGGGCCGTGGCGAGGTCGAAGCTGCGGATGGTCTCGTCCACGCGCTGGGAGATGCGCTCTGCGTTGCGCTCGTCGCCGGTGATGTTCCCGGAGGAGCTGGCGGAGCGCCACTCGACGATGCTCCGCCCGTCGAGGGTCCGGGGCCGGTTCTCCACCAGCACCGCCTGGCCCGGCGCGCAGTTGCCTATGCTCCGGTTCACCGGCGTGACGTAAAAGCCCGCCGTCACGGAGCCGTCCGTCAGGGTTATCGCGCTGTAGCTGATGCTCCAGGCGCTGTCCAGCTTGAAGGCGAGCAGCCTGTCGTAGTGGCGGATCATCGCCGTTATGGGCGTGTTGGAGTCGCCCACGTGTACGACGCCCAGCTCCGGGAAATAGTCCGCGCGCGGGGTTCCGTCGTAGTCCACGCCCGTGTGGAAGGCGCGGTTCGTGCCGTCGCCGTAGACGAAGATGCGCGAGTCCTGCGCCCCGTTATAGAGCTCGGCGTAGCGCATGGCGCGGATGTCCGCGGCCGTGTCCTCCGGGACCGTCCAGCCTATCTCGAGGCTGTTCACGCCCTCGGCGGGGGCTGTGGTGAAGGTGAGCTTGCCGCTTGCGGTGTCCGCGGTCCAGCCCGTCAGCTCTTCGCCCGTGGCGGTGGAGCGCACGTAGTCGATGGAGGCGAGTCCCCTTTCCGGCAGGACGAAAACCTTCTGCGTCCCGTCGGGCGAAAAGCGCGCGCGTCTCAGGCCGCAGAGCTTGTTTATCTGCTCGAGCGGCGTGCCGCCGCCCGCGGGCGGGACGGAGACCGCCACCATCGGCCTGTAGCCCGCGACGTCCGAGAGCGCCGAGCCGTCCCAGACCTTGTACTCCGAGCCGTTTTGCAGGTACATGTTCCCGCCGAAGCCGAACATATGGACGTCGGAGGAGGTGTCTATCGCCCCGCAGGCGGTCTTGCCCCAGTCGCCGTCCTCCCGCTGCTCGAGCTCCCAGAGGTAGCCGTTGCAGGCCGCGCAGAGGACCTCCCTGCCGCCCACAAAGCCGGACCAGATGCCGCGCACTACGCTGTCCGCGCTGTTGCCCCTGGCCGTGACGGGGTGGAACTGCCAGCGGTAGCTCAGCTCCGTCCAGCGGGCGTAGAGGTTCGTGCTTCCGGTCGGCGTGTAGCTGTCCCCGGCTGCGCCGACATAGGCCCCGCCCGAGGAGGCCGTGTACCAGCCCGCAAAGCTGTAGCCCTCGCGCGTTGCGGCGGGCAGTTCGATGCTGCCGGGCGTCCAATGCGCATAGAGCGTGGTGTCCGCGCTGCCGGGGAAGGGTATGAGCCCCTTGCCGTCCGCGCCGTAGTACTGCGTCCCGCCCGAGGGGCTGGTGAAGTAGCCCTGGAAGGCCGAGGGGCAGCTCTGATATGTGCTCTTCCCGCTGCCGTCGTTGCTGTAAAAGCGGATGTCATAGCTCTTGTACGGCAGGTCTATGTCCGGCAGGGGCTCTCCCGTGTCCACGCTCACGGAGTCCGTGCCGCCGGAGCCGCCGTTTTTGTTGAAGCTCAGCGTGTAGCCGTTCGTATAGGCCCCGATGATGTCGCCCCTGTCGAGCGACGTATAGTTGTTTTGTATAGACGATGCACCGTTCCAGACGTAGAGATAGACGTCTCCCGCGGCGTACTGCGCGTCCGGCGCGCTTATCTCCACGCTGGGGCTGGTGAAGTAAAAAGTACCGTCCCTAGGCGTGGAAGTTCCCGCGTTTTCGTAGGCGGAGGATTCAGACGTCAAAAACTTATATGCAAGCGGCCTGGAAGAGCTTGCGTTCAAAATGCCCGCCGGGCCGTGTTTGAGCGTCACCTTGAGGTTTTTGACGCTCTCCTGGGGCTCGAAGCGGATGAGAAAGACATAGCTGCCGTTGGGGTAATCGGAATTGCCCTCTGCGTTGACGCCCGCCCAGCCGCTGCGGCCCTCGCCCGCGAGCTGCGCGCTGGTGTCGCTCAGCCAGGACTGGAATTCGCGCCCGTCCAGGAAGGTCTTGGAGTAGATGCCGTTTATGTAGCCTTTGGCCATGCCGCGCCCCCTCTCAGACTGCTATCCCGGCGAAGCGGTGGACGCCGCCGTTTTCGTCGCGGTAGTAATAGCCGATATAGCTCTCGCGGTTTGCGTAGCCGACAGAGACGGGCTCGCCCGTGAGCGTGAGATTGCCGAGGGCGTCCGCCTCGATGCCGGGGTACATCGTGAGCGAGGCCGTGCTCGCGAGCGCCTCGGTGAGCAGGACCTCCGTCGTGCCTGTGTCCACCTCGACGGTGTAGCCGCTCATGAGCCCGGCGATGCTGCGGCTGCCCGCCCTTTTCTTGAGCGCGCCGCCGTCCGTCACCTTGAAGTTGCGCATGACGGCGGCCTCGCCCATCTTGAGGGAGGCCTCGCCCTCCTGCGCCTCGTTGACGCCGAGCCATTTCTTGATCTGATAAACCGCCTCAGAGGCGGGGCTTATGATCTGTGCCATGACTGCCTCCTTTGCATGGGATAGGGGCCGGGCGCTGAGCCCGGCCCTTTTGGATCAGGCGGAATAGGCCTTTTCGACGACGGGGGAGGGATATTTCGCCTCGGTGAAGGCGTAGGCGCGGAGCGTCTGGCCCTCCTCGAGCGTGACGGAGGCCCCGGAGCTCACGAGGGAGCGGGTGCTGCTGTACCTGGGGTCCGTGCCGTCGGTGGTGACGTAGATGCTCGCGCCCTCGGCGGTCACGGATACGGAGGCCCCGGAGCCGCCGAGCGCCGGCGCGGCCTGCACGCTGTCGGCCGCGGCGTAGACATAGACGCCGTCGCACTTCTCCGCGAGGACGCCCGCCCAGTAGCGGACCCTGCCCTCGATGACGTTGCCGTCTATGCCCATGGGGTCCTTCTGGATCTTGTATTTCGTGAGCTTCTGGGCGAAGGGGCAGGCGTCCTTGTGCTGGAGGATGAAGTAGACGCCAGCGGGCATGTCCGCGTCGGGGACGACGTGGACGTCGAAGCCCGCGACTCGGGGCAGGCTGTTCTCGGTGAGGGCCTGGGAGCCGAGCTTTTCGAGGTAGGTGAGGTTTGCGAGGTTGGGGAGCATGGCGGCGTAGGTCTCTGCGATGAACATGCCGCGGCCCGCGCGGGGGACGTGGCAGTTGTTCATGTGGGAGGCTCCGGCCTGGATGAGACCCAGGAGGGTCTCAGCCGTGGGGGCCTCGCCGCCGACGACCTTGCCCGCGCCGTAGGCCCACTTCATCATGACGTAGGCCTCGGTCTCCGGGATGACGACGTCGCGGACCTGGACGTGGAGGCGCGCGGAGGCGTCCTTGACGTTGTACTGGTCCTGGGCGTTGCCCTCGTCGATGGAGCCGGTGAAGGAGCGGTCCCGCTCGATGCGGAAGGTCTGGACCCTGTCGCCTATCTCCTTTATCTCGCCGTAGCGGGAGGTGCCGCTCTTGACGTAGTCGTTCATCTCCATCTTGTCCACGGAGTAGACGGAGACCTCGTTGACGCCGGTGAACTCGACCTTGTCGCTCGTTGCCCCGCGCAGGAGGCTCTCACGGGCGAAGGCGTCGTCCACGTACTTGGAGAATTTGCTTGCAAGATTGATGGCCAAAAGGCATCTTCCTTTCGTAGTTAGATTGGATATGCCCGGCGTTCCGCTGGTCTGCCCCGCGCCGGAGGAAAGCGGACGCTGGTCTCCCGCCCGCGTGTTTGACTAGAATATCGGTCTGCGCCCCGGCGTCCGGGGCGAGGGGGGTATCGCCGCCCCCGGCGGCGTATCTAGGGGGGACAGCGTCCCCCCTGGACGTTTATATCGAGTTCCACCCGGCTTTTATCGGGTCGTAGGGCGGGTCGCCGCCGGCGGAGACGGCGCTGCCCGCGCTGCGGCGGGCGTTCTCGCGCTCGCGGCGCTCGCGCTCGAGCTCGGAGCGCAGGCGCGCGAGCTCCGTGTCCTTTTCCGCGGCCTCGCGGCGGGAGAGGTGCGCGGCATAGGCGTCCGTCAGGCTCGCGCCGCGGCGCACCTCCTCCCAGACCTCCTCGGGTATCGCCCCGCGGTCCCGCCGCAGCCGCGAGGCCGCCTCCGGAAAGCTCTTCACAAAGCTCTCGCAGTCCCGCCTGCGCCGCTCCTCGGGGCTCAGCTCCCCCGTCCCGCCCGAGCGCAGGGACTCTATCTGCCGGCTCGCGTCGCCGAGCTTTCCGCGGATGCGGTCGTAGTCCAGGCCCTTCTGCGCCAGCGCGATGAGCTCATCGCGCCCCACGCTCCGCTCCTCGCCCAGGTGCCGGAGCGTGTAGCTCTCCGGCTCCCGCTCCGGCTCCGGCTTCTGCGCGAGGCCGGGCTCGGCCTCGTCCACCACGCCCTGCATGATCTCCGCCGCGTCTATCTCCCACTCGCCCCCGGCGGTGAGGCTCACGCTGTTTTCCTCCATAGTCCTCCCTTTCTCAGGCGGTCTCCGCCTGTGCGCCCGCGGCAGCGCGCCGCGCCGTTATCGCGTTTATCAGGCCCTGGCGGTCCGTGATGTAGCCGTCCGGCACCCGCTCCAGGTACTCCAGGACGTCTATGTGTCCCTGGGCCAGCAGGTTGTCCATCGTCTGCGTCGCGGCGATCTCGCTCCAGTAGGCCGCGGTGCCGACGTCGAGCTTCAGCCGCAGCGGCAGCTCGCGCAGGCCCGTGAAGTCGAAGAGCACCGAGATCTTCCCGTTCTCCGCCCTGGGCAGCGCGTCCCCGGCGAAGTCCAGGACCTCCGCCGGCACCTCCGCCACGGGGTCTATCTCCGCGGGGCGCAGGCCGTAATAGCCGCTCATGAAGTCCATGTAGATGCTGCCCAGGTCCTCAATGCTCTGGTAGAGGTTCTGCCGCGTTATCTCGTTCGGCGTGGCGGCGGCCCGCTGCAGGGCGATGATGGCCGAGGTGTTGTCCGGCCTCGCCTCGCCGAGGGCGACGCTCGTCGCGCCGAGGTTCGTCTGCGTGAGGTTCTGCGTCAGCTCGATGAACTGCGCGATCTGCGGCGAGATCTGCGCCGGACCCAGCACGCGGGCGACGTTGTCCACGCCGCCGCCGTTCACGCCTATGGCCCGGCCGATGCCGTTGTCCCAGCGCGGGACGCGGGTCTTGTCGTAGACGATCTTGGGGTAGGCCGTGGCCATGAGGGATATCATGCTCATGGCGAAGAGCTTGTTTATATACACCTGGTTCGGGATGAGCCCGGTCAGCAGGGCCTGGCCGTGGTAGCTGTCCTGGACGTAGTCCCAGCAGAGCCAGGTGACGGGGTAGAGCTTGAGGCCGAGGTCCCAGGGCCTGCGTATCATGACGCCGCGCGCGCACTCGCAGGCCCAGACGGTGCCGGTCTCCTCCTCCTTCCAGAGCCGGAGGATGACGGTGGTCTTTTCGCCGGTGTCCTTGTAGGCGTCCATGAGCTGTTCGTCCGTGTCCTCCTTGAGGGCCTCCCAGTCCGCGCAGCCGAGTCGGCGCGCCCTCTCGCGGAGGGCCTCGGTCATCTCGCGCCGCTTTATGAGGATGTAGGGCTGGGTCTGGACGTTCCGGTCCGCCGTGTTGCCGAAGCCGATGCGAGTGTTCTGCACCACCTCCGTGACCACGGCGCCGCGCCTGCCGTCGCCGGCGTCGGCCTCCGGGTCCCACCAGGTGTAGGTGGCGCCGTCGCCGTCCACGGCGGCGTTGCGCATGTACTCCTTGAGCAGCCAGGGCAGCTTGTTCCGCTCGAAGAGCGCCTCGAACTCCGCGTTGATGACGTCCGCGGCGCGCCTGAGGCCCCGGTCCCCCGCGCCCGAGGGCAGGGGCGAGCACTTGAGCTGCAGCTTGTCGCTCGTGATGGACGCCACGGTGAAGAGCGTCACGCGCTTGAGGAAGTTGAACTGCGGCGTGGGCAGTCCGTTACTCTCGACGCCCTCCCACTGCTTGCCGATGAAGAAGTTCTCGTTCACGCGGACGGTGTCGTCGAGCTGGATGCTGTCGTTGTAGGCGAGCATCTTTTCGTACTCGCGCCAGACGGAGTCCGCGGAAATGTCCCTGCGCTTCAAGGCTCAGCCCTCCTCTCCGGGCCTGCGGCACATGTCGGCCCGGCCGTAGCTGAGGATGCCCGCAAGGGCCTCCTCGAACCTGCGCTGCTCGCGCAGGGCGCGCTCGCGCCCCTCCTCTTCGGAAAGCTCGGGAGCGGCGGGCGTTTCCGCCGCCTGGCTCCGCTCGAGCGAGCGCAGGCAGAGCCAGAGCGCCGCGCCCGAGGCCGTGCAGGCTGCGGCGCAGACGAGCGCCGCGATGAGCAGTATGATCTCCATTTTGACCTCCCTAGTTCTAAGCGTATTCTAGATAGCCGCGGCCCGGGTCCCCGCCGGTCATGAACTCCTCGTATGGCTCAAGCTCCTCGTCCTCGTCCCTGGGTACGGGCGGCTGCGTATCCGCGGCCAGCTTGCGGCTTATGCAGTAATAGCGGACGGCGTCCACGCGGTGCGTGAGCTCATGCGGCTCCTTGGCGCAGTCGTTGGGGTCCGTCTCGTCGGCCTGGATGTCGCGCAGGTCAGAGATGGTCCGGCGGCAGCTCGTGAAGAGCATCAGCATGGGCCTTTTCCCGTCCGGGCGCCGGGCCAGGGCCTCGCGGATGAGCAGATGCCCGCGGACCCTGTCGTTCGCCGCGCGGACGAGGGGGACGCCGTTTTCCGCAAAGATCTCGGCCATGGTGCGGCCCGTGTCCTTCTGGCGGCTCCACATGTCCGGCGGGGCGAAGGTCGCCTCGATGCGCTCGCCGGGCTCCGTGTGCTCCGCGATGGCCTCCGCCGCCTCGCGGACTATGAGCCCGGGGGCGGAGAACTCGCGGTAGAGCCAGCTGCGGCCCTCGCCGTCCACGGCGAACCAGCAGCAGGCGAAGAGGTCCAGGCCGTAGTCGAAGGCCCGGTAGCGCCGCCAGTCCTCGGGTATGGCAAAGGGCTCCGCGAGGTTCGCGCGGCCGGAGAGCTCCGGGAAGTAGCTGCCGCCCAGGGCGTCCCAGTCGCCGTAGCGGTAGGCGCGGCGCAGGTCCTCCGGCATGGAGGCCAGCATCCGCACATAGCCCGGGGAGGCCCGGAGCAGGGCCGTGTTGTCCTCGACGGTGGCGGGGATGAACACATAGTCCTCCGGGTTTTCGGCGGCCTCCGGGTCGCCCCCGCCGTCATAAAAGTCGCGGTCTATGAAGAGCCGCTTCACCCAGCGGTGGCCCACCCCGCCCGGGTTGCAGGTGAGGTACATCCGCTTCGGGATGTCGTTCACGCCGCGCAGGAGCCCGCCCAGGAACTGGAATGAGCGCCAGGAAAACTGCGTGGCCTCGTCAATGAAGATCCAGTCGTACTCCTGGCCGTTATACTCCAGCTCGGAGCTCTCGCCGGACCAGTGGCCGAAGCGGATGAGGCTGCCGTTTGCAAAGCTGAGACAGCGCAGCGCGCCGTTGTAGGAGCAGAACTCGGGCTTTATCATGCGGAGCATGGGCTCGATGTGGTTGGACTGCAGCTCGGGATAGGTGCGGCGGAGGATGAGGATGCGTATGCCGGCGTAGTTGTAGGCCCCGAGCAGGGCCTTGGTGCGGACGGCCCAGGTCTTGCCGCCGCCCTTAGCGCCGCCGTAGGCGGTGTAGAGCTTGCGCGAGGCGAAGAAGAGCTTCTGCTTGGGGTTGGCCTCGCCGGGGTCCCAGAAGTATTCTCCCGTCATTCTGCGGCGCCCCGGCCCACGCCCTCCAGCCGGATGATGAGGCGCTTTTCCGCGCCCTGGCCGGCCTTGTCGGCGTAGCCGCCGTTTTTCTCCTGTTTGAGGGCGTTCATGCAGCCCGCGGCCCGGCCGGACTCCGTGACCATCCGGTTCTCGAGCCAGTCCATGCGCCGCAGGCGCGCCCGCTCGAACTCGCGGCGGCAGGCCTCGTCCTCCAGCAGCCCGGCGTACTCCGCCTCGCTCAGGCCCAGCTCCAGCAGGAGCCCCGCCTCCGTGGGGAAGCGGCCCTCCTCCTCTCTCGCCGTGAAATATCGCTCAATGCCCGCGCGCAGGCCGCGCGCCGCTCTGTGCGCCATCGTCTCACCTCCCGCCTGGGGGACAATATACAGACTTTCGCGCATTTCGTAAGTGCAAAAACGAAAAAAGTGCAAAAAAATCCGCCCCCCTCCGTTTCCGGAGAGGGGCGGCGTGCGCTAAACTTCGGCTTTGATTATTCCATTGAGACGGCGTAGCCCTCGGAGCCGAGGCGGTCCAGCAGGGCCTGGCCGTGCTCCCGGCCGCCGACCTCGCAGGCGATGTGGACCAGGATCTCGCTGGGCGAGAGGCTGGGGCAGAGCCTGTCGTGGTTTATGGTCATGATGTTCGCGCCGCTGTCCGCGATGATCTGCAGAAGGCGCATGAGACTGCCGGGGGAATCCGGGAGCGTGGTGGCGAGCTTTATCCGCCTGTGCCGCGAGACGAGGCCGAGCTCGATGACGCGGTGGATGAAGCTGACGTCTATGTTGCCGCCGGAGAGGAGGCAGACGGTCTTTTTCTCAGCGGTCTCGAGCTTGCCGGAGAGGACCGCGGCGACGGAGCTCGCGCCGGAGGGCTCGACGATCTGCTTGGTGCGCTCCATGAGCAGGAGGATGGCGGCGGAGATGTCGTTGTCGGAGACGGTGACGAGGTCGTCCGCGTACTGCATGATCTGGGCGACGGTCTTTTCCCCGGGGCATTTGACGGCGATGCCGTCCGCGATGGTGGAGACGCGCTCGGAGGCGACGCGCTGACCCTCGTGGAAGCTGCGCCAGACGGCGTTGGCGCCCTCCGCCTGGACGCCGACGACGCGGACGCGCGGGTTCACCTGCTTTATGCAGGCCGCGACTCCCGCGAGCAGCCCGCCCCCGCCGACGGGTACGACGACGGTGTCCACCGTGGGCAGCTGGCTGAGTATCTCGAGGCCGACTGTCCCCTGCCCGGCCATGACCTCGTAGTCGTCGAAGGGGTGGAGGAAGGTGGCCTCCTCCTCGCGGCAGATCTCCATGGCCTTTTCAAAGGCGTCGTCGTAGCAGTCGCCGCAGAGGACGACCTTCGCGCCGTAGCCCTCCGTGGCCTGGACCTTGGCGATGGGCGCGGCCTTGGGCATGACGATGGTCGCGGGCAGGCCGTGGCGCTGTGCGGCGTAGGCCACGCCCTGGGCGTGGTTGCCGGCGGAGGAGGCCACGACGGCCTTCACCTCGCCGCGCTCCGTCAGCGCGCCTATCTTGTTCGCCGCGCCGCGGATCTTGAAGGAGCCGGTCTTTTGCCGGTTCTCGCACTTCATCCAGACCTCGCCGCCCGCCATGCAGCTGAAGGTGGCGCTGTAGTCGAGGTCCGTCCTGTGGATGATGCCCTCCAGGCGCTTTGCCGCCCGCTCGAAGTCTCTCAGGCTGAGTTCCATGTTGTAACACCTCGCAATTCGGATTTGCTCTATCTGACACTATGATAAACCGGCTTTCCCGCCGCGTCAACGTGATTTCTTTGCAAAAGCCCTTGCGCTTTGCGCGAAAACCGCTATATTGTTGCCCAAACTGAAAGGGAGGTATGCAGATGCAGGCATACGACAAGGATCTGGACTACTCCGACCTCATCGCCCGGGAGGCGGCCAAGGGCGTGAACGCGGACCGCGCCCTGCTGGCTCAGTACGAGGCGGCGCGCAACGCCAAGATCGCCGGCGAGGGCCTGGACTATGCCCAGACCAACGTCTATACGAGGGAGGTCTCGGAGCCCCGGCACTACTACACCGCCACGGACAAGAGCGACTACATCCGCGAGCTCTACGCCGCCTCGGAGCGGCAGGCGCTGGAGGCGCTGGAGGGGGCCTACGCGGAGGAGCTGGCGGCCTCGGAGTCGGAGGCGGCGGCCCTGCCCGGGGCCTATCGGGAGGCGGCGAACCGCACCGCCGCCGCGGGCGAGACCGCCCTGCGCAGCATGAACGAGCGCTTTGCCGCCTCGGGCCTCAACTCCGGCGCGCGGGGCCAGGCCGCGCTCACGCTGGGGATGAGCGTCCAGGGCGAGCTGGCCGCGCTGGAGTCCGAGCGCGCCTCGAAACTCGCTGAGCTCTCCGCCCAGCGCGCGCGGCTGCGCTCGGACTACCGCCGCGCCGTGGCCGAGGCCATCCTCCAGAACGAGACGGAGCTCGCCCGCGCGCTCTATGAGGAGGCCGTCCGCGTGGACGAGAGCTACGCCGTCGCGGACGCGGAGCTGCTGGAGGAGGTCTATTCCAGCTCCCGCGGCCAGGGCTACACGGGCTATACTCCCGCCGGGGGCGGGAGCTCCGCGCCCGAGTCCGAGCCCGCCGCCTCGGAGACGTCCGGCGGGACGCAGACCGTCCTGAGCTCCTACGACAAGCTCGCCGCGCAGCTGGCGGCGGCCGGGGACTCCGCGCGGCGCAGCTCGCTCATCTCCGCGGCGCTCTCCGCCGGGCGCATCAGCTCCGCAGAGGCGGCGCGCCTGCGCTCCCAGTACGGCCTGGGCGCGGTCTCCGCCTCCCAGCCCGTCTCCGGCGGCGGCGGGCGCGTCACCGCCGCGACCAAATAGTCCCCCGCCGAGCGCGCCCGAGCCTGGTCTGACCTCATGCCATGCCGCATTGTGGCCAGACCAGGCGCTTTTTATTTGTCTAGTCTGCCGATTGCCAAAAGTGTGACGGGGGTCTAAAATCAGGGGTATAATTATGGTGGAAGGAGAGCGCATAGAATGGCGGAAAACAAGGTTTTGAGGCGCAAGGCGGAGAACGCGCAGCTCATATATGAGGACCTTTTGGAGAGGACGGGCCTTGCGGCCCTGCCGACGACCTTTGTCGCGGACGAGGGGCGGGAGGCCGCGCTCAAGCGGGCCTGCTTCGGGGCGAACCCCTTTCCCCTGCCGCTGAACCTGGTCCTGACGAAGCTGCGGGTCCCGGCGGTGCGGAAGCTCTTTGAGGACGAGACGATCCCCCAGACCAGCGCCATCGCCGCAGTGCTGACGGCCTGCTCCGCCGCGGCGACGGAGATAGGCGCCCTGCGCGGGGACGAGGTCTCCGGCGCGCAGCTGCGCTGCGACCTGGCCTACGCCGGGCTCCAGGCGATCCGGCTCTATATGTCGGACCACAGGCACTGCAAGGAATTCACAAAGAGCCGCGTGCGCTCGGCCATCCGGGTGAACAACGCGCTCAACGGCTCGATGCACAAGTTCCGCGCCAAGGACGGGCGGGACGTGTCCTTCCACGTCTACTACCAGAGCCAGCAGGAGCGGCTGGTGAAGGCGCTGGGGCTCTCCAAGAAGTCCGAGGAATACGGCTTTTTCTCGATGAAGAAGGACCTTGCGGAGATCGCCGCCCGCGTCGCGCGGACGGACGCGATGGAGCTCGAGCAGCTGAGCTTCGACTGCGGGGCCTGCGGCTGCATGATAAGGAGCCGCGAGGAGTGGGAGTCGAGCGAGGTCGGCCGCGCGGTCGTGGCGATGCCGCTCATCCGGACGGAAAAGGAGGCCGAGTCCCCCGCGCCGGACTGGGGCAGGCCGAATTCGCGCGGGCCGCTCTCCGGCGTCCGCGTCCTGGACCTGACGCACATCATCGCGGGTCCGGCCTGCTCGCGCGTGCTGGCGGAGTACGGCGCGGACGTGCTGCTCGTGCGCCGGGGCGACTTCAAGCACCAGGAACAGGCCATGCTGGAGTTTGACGGCTGGGCCGGCAAGCACTCCATCCAGCTGGACTTCAACGTCCCCGCCGAGCTCGAGCGCGTGAAGGAGCTCATCCGCGAGGCGGACGTCGTCACCTACTCCTACCAGAACGGCTGCCTGGACAAGTTCGGGCTCTCGGAGGCGGATATCCGCGCGCTGAACCCCTCGGTCATATACTCGAACCTCATGTGCTTCTCGGACACGGTCTGGAAGGACCGTCCGGGCTGGGCGCCCTGCGCGGAGGACATCACGGGTCTTTCCGTGCGCAACGGCTCCCTGGCCGAACCGAAGAACCTGAACGGCGTGCCTCTGGACTACTTCCCGGGCTTCATCCTGGCGCTGGGTACGCTCCGGGCGATAGCGCGGCGGCTGCGTGAGGGCGGCGGCTACAAGGTCACCACCTCGCTGACGCGCGGCGCGCAGTACCTGCACGAGTGCGCGGACCTCTGCGAGTCGGCCCACGCCGTGCCGCAGAAGAGCTCCGTGGCCGTCCGCGGGAAGGACGCGGCCTGGCAGCGGGTGTATCAGTACGTGAGCGGCTGCGCGACGGGCGGCGAGTGCGGCTTTTCCGCGCCGCCTGTGCTGAACTCGGCCTACCCCGGCGACGAGCGCAACCTGGTCTTTACGGACGGCGAGCGCGGCTGGACCCAGGTCTGAACCGGGAGGCGGAAGATGCTGGGCGAAGTCTGGGACGTCTACGACGCGGCAAGGCGCAGGACCGGCGCCGCGGCGCGCCGGGGCGAGCCCCTGCCCCCCGGGGGCTACCACCTGGTGGTACACGTCTGCCTGTTCTCGCCGGATGGGCGGATGCTCATACAAAAGCGCAGCCGTGAAAAGCGCAGCTGGGCCGGGCTCTGGGACCTGAGCTCCGGGGGCTGCGCCCTCGCGGGGGAGGAGAGCGCCGGGGCCGCCGCGCGCGAGCTCTTTGAGGAGCTGGGCCTGGAGGCCGGCCCCGCGCTGGAGCGCCCCGCCCTGAGCGTCAGCTTTGACCAGGGCTTTGACGACATGTACCTCCTGGACATGCCGGAGGAGCTGCCCGGCCTGCGGCTCCAGGCGGAGGAGGTCGAGTCCGTCCGCTGGGCGGAAAAGGCGGAGATACTGGAGCTCTTGCGCTCCGGGCTCTTCGTCCCCTACCACCGGAGCCTCGTCGAGCTCCTTTTCGACACGCACGAATACGGCGGCGGACTAGACCGCTGGGAAAAGCAGATATGAAAACATTCCGCCCCCCGAGGGGGCGGAATGTTTTTTCGGCGTCTTGCGCCGAGGAGAGAGGGGGTTCTGCCTCTTATTTTTTCTCCCTCTTGAAGCACATGAACCAGTCGAGGCAGTACTGGTCGTCGGAGCTGTTCTCCATGCGCTCCTTTGCGGTGCCGCAGCTGCCTGCGGTGGGGACGATGACGTCGTCGCCGGGCCTCCAGTCCGCGGGAGTGGCGACGTTCTCGGCGTCGGCCTTCTGCAGGGCCTGGATGACTCTTTTTATCTCGTCGAAGTTGCGCCCGGTGCTGAGGGGGTAGTAGAGTATGAGCCGGATCTTGGCCTCCGGGTCTATGACGAACACGGCGCGGACGGCCTGGGTGTTGCTCTGGCCGGGCTGGATCATGCCGTATTTGTTGGCGACCTCCATGCGGATGTCCTCGATGAGCGGGAACTTGACCTCAACATTCTCCATGCCCTTCCAGCTGAGCTCCTGGATCTTGCGCAGCCAGGCGATGTGCGAGTAGAGCGAGTCCACGGAGAGGCCGACGAGCTCGGTGTTCATGGCCTTGAACTCCTCCGCCATGGAGGCGAAGGTCATGAACTCGGTGGTGCAGACGGGCGTGAAGTCCGCCGGGTGGCTGAAGAGGATGACCCACTTGCCCCGGAAGTCCTCCGGGAAATTTATCTCGCCCTGCGTGGTGACGGCCTTGAAGCTGGGGGCCGTGTCGCCGATGAGGGGCATACGGTTCTGAACGATGTTCTCCATTGTTTTATACCTCCTTGCGCTCTGCGGTTTGGTTTGTGTGTCCTAACTATACCGCGCGGCGCGGGAGGCTTCAGTGACAAAGTCACGCTCCTTGCGGCGGGGCCGCGGACCGGGTATAATGGGCGCGGAAGGAGGCGGGGAAGGTGGATTTTCCGGAGCGATATACGGAGGACCTGCTGCTGTTTTTCGAGGGCAGGCCCCTGGAGCTGGGGCTCTGCGAGGCGCTGACGGAGCTCTTTGAGCGGGAGTTCCCGCCGGAGCTCCGGGCGAAGGTGCAAAAGAGCCAGGTGAGCTTTTACGGGCGGCATCTCTTTGCGGCGGTCTCGCTGCCGCTGCGGCGGAAGCGTGGCTGGCCGGAGCACTTTCTGCTTTTGACGCTGGGCCTGGGCCGGAGGCTGGAGAGCCCGCGCGTCGCCGTGGCCGTGGAGCCATACCCCGGCCGCTGGACTCACCACATCCTCCTGACCTCGGAGTCCGAGCTGGACGCCGAAGTCCGCGCCTGGCTGCACGAGGCCTACGACTTTGCCGAGTCCAAGCGCTGAGTGTCCAGCGCCGCGCGGATGAAACCCGTGAAGAGCGGGTGCGGCCGGTTCGGGCGGGACTTGAACTCCGGGTGGTACTGGACCCCCACGAAGAAGCGCTCGCCGCCGAGCTCCACGGCCTCCACGAGCCTGCCGTCCGGCGAGAGCCCGCTCAGGCGCAGGCCCTTCGACTCGAGGAGCTCGCGGTAGTCGTTCGAGAACTCATAGCGGTGGCGGTGCCGCTCGGAGACCTCCGCCGCGCCGTAGCAGCGCGCGAGGGTCGTGCCGGGCATGACGGCGCAGGGCCAGGCGCCCAGGCGGAGCGTCCCGCCCTTGTCCAGGCTCTCGCTCTGGCCGGGCATGAAGTCGATGACCTTGTACGGGCTCTCCGGGTCGAACTCGCGCGAATTCGCCCCCTCGAGCCCCGCCGCGTCCCGCGCGAACTCGATGACAGCCGTCTGCATGCCGAGGCAGATGCCGAAATACGGCACATGCCGCTCCCGCGCGAATCGCGCCGCCGCGAACATGCCCTCCGTCCCCCTGCAGCCGAAGCCCCCGGGGACGATGATGCCGTCCAGACCGGAGAGGAGCGCCGCTCCCTCCGGTTTTTCCAGTTCTTCGGCGTCTATCCAGGCGATCTCCGCCTCCGCGCCCTCGGCCCAGGCCGCGTGCCGGAGCGCCTCCGCCACGGAGAGGTAGGCGTCGTGCAGGCGCACATACTTCCCGACGAGGCCGATGCGCACGCTCCGGCGCGGGGCGCGCATCCGCTCGACCATCGCCCGCCACCCGTCGAGCTCCGGCTCCGGCGTTTCGAGTCCCAGGCGGCGGCAGACCGCCCGCGCCAGGCCCGCCTCCTCCAGCATGAGCGGCGCCTCGTAGAGGTTCGGCAGGGTCACGTTCCCGATGACGCAGTCCTCCGCCACATTGCAGAAGCAGGCCGTCTTGCGAAAGACCCCCCTGTCCTCGATGGGCTCGTCGCTCCGCAGGACGATGATGTCCGGCGAGACGCCCAGGCCCTGCAGCTCCTTTACCGAGTGCTGGGTGGGCTTTGTCTTGTGCTCGCCGGAGGCGCGCAGGTAGGGTACCAGCGTGACGTGGATATAGGCCGCGTTGTCCCGCCCGGCCTCCCGGCCTATCTGGCGGATGGCCTCTATGAAGGGCTGGCTCTCGATGTCGCCTATCGTGCCGCCCACCTCGGTTATGAGGACGTCCGCGCCCGTGCGCTCGGCCAGGGCCTTGACGCTCTCCTTTATCTCCTCCGTGATGTGCGGGATGGTCTGGACCGTGCTGCCCAGGTACTCGCCCCGCCGCTCCTTGCGGATGACGTTTGAATAGACTCGGCCCGTCGTGAGGTTGGAGAGGCTGTTCAGGTCCTCGTCTATGAAGCGCTCGTAGTGGCCGAGGTCGAGGTCCGTCTCCGCCCCGTCCTCCGTGACGTAGACCTCGCCGTGCTGGTAGGGGCTCATCGTCCCCGGGTCCACGTTGATGTACGGGTCCAGCTTCTGCGCCGCGACGCGGAGCCCCCGCGCCTTGAGCAGTCTGCCCAGGGACGCCGCCGTGATGCCCTTGCCGAGCCCGGAGACCACGCCCCCTGTTACAAAAATGTGCTTTGTCATATCGCGCCTCCCGCTCCTTCCGCGGAGCCTATGAGCTCCAGGGCCAGCTCCCGCCGGGAGATGCGGCGGTCCATGGCCTCCTTTTCGATGTACCTGTGCGCCTCGGCCTCCGTCATGCCGCGCCGCTCTATGAGCAGCCACTTGGCCCGGTTCACAAGGCGTATCTCCTCTATCTTCTCCTCCACCGTGGCCTGGCGCTCCTCCATGCGCCGCAGCCGCTCCCGCGTGGCGCAGAGCACGCGCAAAGACTGCCGCACCAATTGCAGCGGCGCCGGCTTCGAGACTGTCAGGACGCCGTATTCCGTCACCTTGGTGCAGACCTCGTCATAGAGCGCGGCCTTGACGAAGAGCAGCACGCCCGCGCCCGTCTCCGCGCAGAGCTCCAGCGCCAGGCGCACGCCGAAGTCGTCCGGCAGCGGCGCGTTTATGATGACGAGGTCGTAGCTCGTCTCGAGCAGTTTGCGCCGGGCCTGGGCCGCGCCGGAGGCGCAGTCGAGCGGCCAGAACTCCCCGGCGGGCAGCAGTCCGCGCAGGGTGGAGTTGAACTTTTCAGAGGCGGAGACCAGCAGCACGGCATAGCCCCGCGCGCCGAACACCATGGCGCATCCCTCCTTTCCGGTCCCGGTCGGGCTCAGCGGCCCAGGTAGGCCCGCAGGACGGGCTCGGGCAGCCAGCGCGCGACCTCGGTGCTGGCCTGCGCGGCCGCGGCGGCCTCCGCCAGGGAGGCCGGCAGGCGCTTGTAGCGCGAGAGGACCTCCGGCGGCGCGGTGTAGAGGTTGAAGTCCGCAGGCTCCGGCAGGGTGAGCCGCCGCTCGATGCCGTCGAGCCCCGCGCGGATGAGCAGCGCAAAGGCCAGGTAGGGGTTCGCCGTCGGGTCCGCCGAGCGGAGCTCCGCGCGCCGGAACTCGCCCTGCGCCGCCGGGATGCGGATGAGCTGCGAGCGGTTCTCGCTCGACCAGCTGATGTAGCGCGGGGCCTTCCGCCCGCCCAGGCGGAGGTAGGAGTCCTCGCAGGGGTTCAGGAAGAGCGTCAGCGCGCCGATGTGCTCGAGTATGCCCGCGATGACGTAGTTCAGCGGCTCCGCGCCCTCCGCCCCGCCCCGGACGGAGAGGTTTATGTGCAGGCCGCTGCCCGGGTGCTCCGGCAGGGGCTTGGGCGAAAAGTCCGCGCAGAGCCCGTTCGCCGCCGCGACGCTCCGCACGACGGAGAGGAAGGTCAGGCTGTTGTCCGCGGCGGAGAGCGGCTCCGAGTAGCGGAAGTCTATCTCGTTCTGGCTGGGTCCCTCCTCGTGGTGGGAGCTCTCCGGCCGGATGCCCATCTGCTCGAGCGTGAGGCAGATCTCGCGGCGGATGTTCTCGCCCCGGTCCTCTGGGGCGATGTCCATGTAGCCCGCGCGGTCGTAGGGGATGCGCGTGGGCTCGCCGTTCTCATCCAGGCGGAAGAGGTAGAACTCCAGCTCCGAGCCGAAGGCGAAGCTGCAGCCCGCGGCCTCGGCGTCTCGGACGGCGCGGCGCAGGATGTGGCGGCAGTCCGCCTCGAAGGGGCTGCCGTCCGGGCAGCGTATGTCGCAGAACATCCGCACGAGCCGCCCGTTCTCGGGCCGCCAGGGCTGTTCTGCAAGCGTGGCCGGGTCCGGGTGCAGGAAGAGGTCCGAGCGCACCTCCCCGCCGAAGCCCGGCACCGCCGAAGCGTCAAAGGCTATGCCGGAGTCGAAGGCCCGCTCCAGCTCCGAGGCCATGATGGTCACGTTCTTCTGCCTGCCGTAGACGTCGCTGAAGGCCAGGCGCACGAACTTGACCTTCTCCTCCCTTGCGTACTGGATGACCTCCTGAGCCCTGTATTCCATGTCCGACCCGCCCTTTCGCACACAAAAAATCAAAAAACCGAGGGCCGCATCCGGCACTGGTCCCTCACTCCGGATGAACGCCCTCGTTCACTCGGTGACTTTACCACAGCGCGGGCCGTTTGTCAACGAGGATATTTGATAAAAGTGCCGGTTTTGCAATTTTGCGCTTGACAAATTGCAGGAAGGGCCTTATATTGTTCGCGTTGGACGGCAAGGGCGCCGCAGGCAACAGTGGCCTGCGGCGCCCTTTTTTTGTTTTTTAAGGAAAGGATGAGCGTGATGTCAGGGATCTGCGAATACTTTGGTAGCATGAGCTTCGACGACCGGGCGATGCGGGCGCGTCTGCCGGGCTGGGTGTACGACTCGCTCGCCAGAACGCGCGCGGAGGGCCTGCCGCTGGACGCGCGCGTTGCGGACGAGGTTGCCGCCGCGATGAAGGACTGGGCGCTCGAGCGCGGGGCGACTCACTTCACGCACTGGTTCCAGCCGATGACGGGCGTCACGGCGGAAAAGCACGACGGCTTCATCGCCCCGGCGCCGGACGGCGGCGTGCTGATGGAGTTCTCGGGCCGGGAGCTCATCCGGGGCGAACCGGACGCCTCCAGCTTCCCCTCCGGCGGCCTGCGCGCGACCTTCGAGGCCCGCGGCTACACCGCCTGGGACCCCACCAGCAACGCCTTTATAAAGGACCGCACCCTCTGCATACCGACGGCCTTCTGCTCCTACGGCGGCGAGGCCCTGGATAAAAAGACCCCGCTCCTGCGCTCGATGGACGCCCTCTCGCGCGAGGCGCTGCGGGTCCTGCGCCTCTTCGGGGACGCGGAGACGAAGCGGGTCCTGCCCTCCGTGGGGCCGGAGCAGGAATACTTCCTCGTGGACGCGGAGCTCTATAAAAAGCGCCCGGACCTCGTCTGCACGGGCAGGACGCTCTTCGGCGCGCGCCCGCCCAAGGGCCAGGAGCTGGACGACCACTACTTCGGCAGCCTGAAGCCCCGTGTGGAGGCCTATATGCGCGAGCTGGACGAGGAGCTCTGGAAGCTGGGCGTCCTGGTAAAGACCGAGCACAACGAGGTCGCCCCCGCGCAGCACGAGCTCGCGCCCATCTACGGCCCGGCGAACATCGCCACGGACCACAACCAGCTGACGATGGAGGTCATGCGCAAGGTCGCCTCCCGCCACGGTCTGGTCTGCCTCCTGCACGAGAAGCCCTTCGCCGGCCTGAACGGCTCCGGCAAGCACAACAACTGGTCCCTCACGACGGACTCCGGCACGAACCTGCTCGCACCGGGCGAGACGCCGCAGGAGAACGCGCAGTTTCTGACCTTCCTCTGCGCCG
The DNA here is from genome assembly GCA_004553625.1 of Clostridiales bacterium. Classification (GTDB taxonomy): domain Bacteria; phylum Bacillota; class Clostridia; order Oscillospirales; family Oscillospiraceae; genus Scatomorpha; species Scatomorpha merdavium. Next base: position 68,548 of record SFKX01000013.1, read on the forward strand.
TGGTCGAGGCCGTGGACGAATACCAGGACCTCCTGCGTCTCTCTGTGGCCACGGCGGGCAACGACTGCCGCCTCGGCGCGAACGAGGCCCCGCCCGCCGTCGTGTCCATCTACCTCGGCTCGGAGCTGAGCGGCATCCTGGACTTCCTGGAGCGCGGCGAGCCCTGTCCGGCCTCGGAGCGCAGCTGGCTGCGCCTGGGCGCGGAGGCCCTGCCCCGCTTCCTGCGGGACTCGACGGACCGCAACCGCACCTCGCCCTTCGCCTTCACGGGGAACAAGTTCGAGTTCCGGATGCTGGGCTCCTCGAACTCCATCGCCTGCGCGAACATCATGCTCAACTCCGCCGTGGCCGCGGTGCTCCGCCGCTTTGCGGACTCGCTGGAGGGCGCGGAGGACTTCGGCGCCGCGCTGCGCGGGCTGCTGCGGGACTCCGTGGCGGCGCACCGGCGCATCGTCTTTGACGGCAACGGCTACGACGCCGCCTGGCTGCGCGAGGCGGAGGCCCGCGGCCTTTCGAACCTGCCCTCCACGCCGGACTGCATGCCCCGCCTGCTGGACGAGAAGAACGTGCGGATGCTGACCTCCCTCGGCGTCTACACGGAGGCGGAGCTCCGCTCGAGGTATGAGATAATGCTCGAGAACTACTGCAAGAGCGTCACGATAGAGGCCCTGACGATGTGCTCCATGGCCCGGCGCGACATCCTGCCCGCCGTGGAGCGCTACGCCGCGGAGACGGCCCGCGCCGCCGCCGCGAAGCGCGAGCTGGAGCCGGACTGCCCCTGCGCCTGGGAGCGGAGCCTGGTGCGCCGCCTCTCGGAGCTCTGCGGGGACATCTCCGCCGGGGCCGAGGCGCTGGAGTCCGGGCTCGAGTCCCTGCACCGGGCCGCGGACGTCACGGCCGAGAGCCGCGCCATACGCGACGGGCTCCTCCCGCGCATGGAGGCCCTGCGCGCCGCCGCGGACGAGGCCGAGCGCCTCACCGCCGCCGCTTACTGGCCCTATCCCAGCTACAGCGAACTGCTCTACAGCGTCTGAGGAGGTATAGATATGTGCTCTATCATGGGCTGCTGCGCCCCTCTGCCGGAGAGCTCCGGCTTTCTGGAGGGCTTTGCGCGCACGAAGTCCCGCGGCCCGGACGACAGCCGCGTCGTCGAGACGGCGGACGGCGTCCTGGCCTTCCACCGCCTCGCCATCATGGACCCGGAGCCCACGGGGATGCAGCCCTTTGAGCTCGGGGGCAGCCTGCTGGTCTGCAACGGCGAGATCTACGGCTTTGAAAAACTGAAGGCGGAGCTCTCCGCCAAATACAGCTTCAAGAGCGGCTCGGACTGCGAGGTCCTGCTCCCGCTCTGGTACGAGCGCGGCCCGGAGATGTTCAAAATGCTGGACGCGGAGTTCGCCCTCGTCCTCTACGACGCGCGGAGCCGGGACTTCGTCGCGGCGCGGGACCCCATCGGCATCCGCCCGCTCTTCTGGGGCGTGGACGCCGCGGGCAGGACCCTCTTCGCCAGCGAGGCGAAGAACCTCGTCGGCCTTGTGGAGAAGGTCCGGCCCTTCCCGCCGGGCTGCTGGTGGCGCGCGGGCGAGTTCCACCGCTACGCGGACCCCGGCGCGGTCTCGGAGACGGTGACAGGCACGGAGGAGGAGCTCTGCGCCGGCATCCGCACGCGGCTCGTCGCCGCCGTGAAAAAGCGCCTCGTCTCGGACGCGAAAGTGGGCTTCCTCCTGAGCGGCGGCCTGGACTCCTCGCTCGTCTGCGGCATCGCGGCGCGGCTCTGCCCGGGACCCATCCGCACCTTCGCCATAGGCATGAGCGGCGACGCCATAGACCTCGGCTACGCGCGCGAGGTCGCGGACTTTCTCGGCAGCGAGCACATGGAGGTCGTCGTCCCCCTGGGCGAGGCCCTGGCAGCGCTCGAGGAGGTCATCGCCGCCATCGGCTCCTACGACATAACCACCGTCCGCGCCAGCGTGGGCATGTACCTCGTCTGCAAGGCCATACACGAGCGGACGGATGTCCGCGTCCTGCTCACGGGCGAGGTCTCCGACGAGCTCTTCGGCTACAAGTATACGGACTTCGCCCCCTCGGCGGCGGAGTTCCAGCGCGAGGCGCAGAAGCGGGTGCGCGAGCTCTGGGCCTACGACGTGCTGCGCGCGGACCGCTGCATCTCCGTCCACTCACTGGAAGCGCGCGTACCCTTCGGGGACCTGGACTTCGTGCGCTACGTCATGTCCATAGACCCGGAGCTCAAGCTGAACCGCCACGGCGTGGGCAAATACCTCCTGCGCCGGGCCTTCGCGGGCGAGGGGCTGATCCCGGAGAGCATAATCTGGCGGGAGAAGGCGGCCTTTTCGGACGCCGTTGGCCACTCCCTGGCCGACGGGCTCAAGGCCCTGGCCGCGCGGCGCTACACGGACTCGGAGTTCGAGGCGCGGCGGCAGAAATATGACTACGCCCGGCCCTTCACGAAGGAGGCGCTGCTCTACCGCGAGCTCTTTGAGCGCCACTACCCCGGCCAGGCGGAGATGATACCCGGCTTTTGGATGCCGAACCCCGCCTGGGCGGGCTGCGACGTGGGGGACCCCTCCGCGCGCTATCTTTCAAACTACGGCGCGAGCGGGGCTCGGGCCGGGAGCGGGGAGGCGAAGCTATGCGGCTGAGCGCAGTGGTAGGCCTCAACTGGGGCGACGAGGGCAAGGGCCGGATGGTGGACCTGCTCACCGAGGACTGCGACGCCGTCGTCCGCTACCAGGGCGGCGGGAACGCGGGCCACACGGTGGAAAACGAGCTGGGCAAATTTGCGCTGCACCTGCTGCCCTCGGGCGTGTTCCGGCCCGGGGTGCTGAACGTCCTGGGTCCCGGCGTGGCGCTGGACTGCCAAAGTCTCCTGGAGGAGATGGAGGAGCTGCGCCGCGGCGGAGTTTGCATAACTCCTGAAAACCTGCTCATAAGCGAGCGCGCGGCCCTGCTCCTGCCCTGGCACCGGCAGGAGGACGCGCTGGAGGAGGCGCGGCTCGGCGCGCACAAATACGGCTCCACGGTCCAGGGCATCGCGCCCTTTTACGGGGACAAATACCGCAAGAAGGTCCTGCGCGCCGGGGACCTCCGCTTTCCGGAGCGCCTGGAGGAGGAGCTGGAGTCCCTGCTCGAGTGGAAGGGGCTCGGCCTGCGCGGGCTCTACGGCGCGGCGGCGCCCACGGCGGCGGAGCTCCGGGCCTGGCTCCGGGACTACGCGGAGCCCCTGCTGCCCTACCTGGGCGACACGGGCGGCGCGCTGGGCGAGCTCGCGGCCTCCGGCGGGCGGATACTCTTCGAGGCGCAGCTCGGCGCCCTGCGCGACATAGACTGCGGCATCTTCCCATACACGACCTCGTCGCACACCCTGGCCTCCTACGCCTTCACGGGCGCGGGCATGGCCCCGGGGCGTCTGGACGAGGTCGTCGGCGTGGCGAAGGCGTATTCGACCTGCGTGGGCGAGGGACCCTTCGTCTGCGAGTGGCGCGGGCCGGAGGCGGAGCGCCTGCGCGAAGAGGGCGCGGAGTACGGCGCGAGGACGGGCAGGCCCCGCCGCGTCGGGCCGATGGACCTCGTCGCCACGCGCTGCGGGGCGCGGCTCCAGGGCGCGACTCACCTCGCCCTGACGAAGCTGGACGTCCTGGGCTACATGGACCGCGTCCCGCTCTGCACGGCCTACACCCTGCGCGGGGCGGAGACGCGGGACTTCCCCTACCCCGCCCTTTTGGACGAGGCGGAGCCGGTCACGGAATACATGGAGGGCTGGCGCTGCGACGTCTCCGGAGCGCGGCGCTGGACGGAGCTGCCGGAGGCCGCGCGGCGCTATGTGCGCCGGGTGGAGGAGGTCGGCGTGCCTCTGGGCTGGCTCTCCGTCGGCCCGCGGCGCGAGCAGTATATCAGGCTTTGAAGGAGGGACGAGAGGATGTGCGGCATAGTCGGCTATACGGGCGGGCGCGAGGCGGCGCCCTTCCTGCTTTCGGGGCTCCGGGCGCTGGAATACCGGGGCTACGACTCGGCGGGTCTCGCCGTCATGGGCGAGGGCGGGCTCCAGCTCGCCAAGACCAGCGGGCGCATCGAGCGCCTGGCGGAAAAGACGCGCGGCGGCGCGGCCCTGCCCGGGCGCTCGGGCATAGGCCACACGCGCTGGGCCACGCACGGCGCGCCCACGGACGTGAACGCCCACCCGCACGTCAGCTGCGGCGGGCGCTTCGCCGTCGTCCACAACGGGATAATCGAAAACTACGCCGCACTGCGCGCGGAGCTCACGGCCCTCGGCTGCTCTTTCCGCAGCGAGACGGATACGGAGGTCATCGCCCACCTGCTGGAGCTGGGCTATGACGGAGACTTCCGCGAGGCGCTGATGCGGACCGTCGCGCGGCTGGAGGGCAGCTACGCGCTGGGCGTCGTCTGCACGGACTTCCCCGGCGAGGTCTACGCCGTGCGCGAGGCGAGCCCGCTCATCCTGGGCCTCGGCGCGGGCGAGAACTGCTTCGCCTCGGACCTCGCGGCCATCGCGCCCTATACGAAGAGCGCCGTCCGGCTCGAGGACGGGCAGTTCGCGCGCCTGCGCCCGGAGGGCGTGCAGGTCTATGACTTTGCGGGCAGGCCCGTGGAGCCGGAGATCTTCCGCGTGGACTGGGGTCCGGAGGCCGCGGAAAAGGGCGGCTGGGAGCACTTCATGCTCAAGGAGATCATGGAGCAGCCGCGCGCGCTGCGCTCGGCGCTCGCGCCCCGGCTCCGGGACGGGCTCGTGGACTTCGGCGCGGAGCTGGGCTCCGCCCTGCCGGAGCGGCTCGGCTCCGTGGTGATAACGGCCTGCGGCTCCGCCTACTACGCGGGCTGCGTGGGGAAGCTCGCCATCGAGCGCCTCTGCCGCGTCCCCGTGACGGCGGAGCTCGCCAGCGAGCTGCGCTATTCGGACCCGCTCATCGGTGAGGACACGCTCGTCATCGCGCTCTCGCAGTCGGGCGAGACGGCGGACACTCTCGCCGCCGTGCGCGAGTGCCGCAGCCGCGGCGCGAAGGTCCTGGCCATCGTGAACGCGGAGGGCAGCAGCCTGACGAAGCTGGCGGACGCCGTGCTCTATACGCGCGCGGGTCCGGAGATAGCCGTCGCCTCGACGAAGGGCTACACGACGCAGGTCGCCGTCCTGACGGCGCTGGCGGCGGAGCTGGCGCGGCGGCTGGGCCGTCTGACGGAGCCGGAGCTGCGGGAGCTGGCCGCGGGGCTCTACCGCCTGCCGGACGCCGTGCAGAAGGCGATAGATCTGAACCCCGGCCTGCCGGAGCTGGCCCGGCGTTACTGCCTGGGCGGCGCGCTCTACTACATCGGCCGCGGAACGGACCGGGCCGTGGCCCTGGAGGCCGCGCTCAAGATGAAGGAGATATCCTACCGCCACGCGGAGGCCTACGCCGCGGGCGAGCTCAAGCACGGGACCATCGCGCTCGTCGAGGAGGGAACGAGCGTCATCGCCCTCTGCTGCCGGACGGAGCTTTTGGGGAAGATGATAAGCTCGATAGAGGAGGTCAAGGCCCGGGGCGCAAAGGTCCTGGCCGTGGCCCCGGCGGGAGAGCGGCGCATCCTGGCCGCCGCGGACGACGTCATCACGGTCCCGCGCACGGGTTCGCTGCTGGACCCCGTTGCCGAGATCGTCCCCCTGCAGCTGCTCGCCTACTACGCGGCGCGCGAGCTCGGCTGCGACATTGACAAACCCAAGAACCTGGCCAAATCCGTGACGGTGGAGTAGAAAGGAAGGCGCAGATGGAGGAAAAGGTGCTGGTGATAGACTTCGGCGGGCAGTACAGCCTGCTGATCGTCCGCCGCGTGCGGGAGCTGGGGGTCCGGGCGGAGCTCATGAGCTGGCGCTCGGCGGAGCCGGAGCGCATCCGGGCCTCGGGCTGCCGGGGGCTCATCCTGACGGGCGGCCCCCGGAGCGTGACGGAGCCGGGCGCGCCGGGCTGCTCTCCGGAGCTCCTGCGCCTGGGGATACCGGTCCTGGGCATCTGCTACGGGATGCAGCTCATGGCGCTGCTGGAGGGCGGCGAGGTCGGCCCGGCGGGGAGCTCCGGCGAATACGGCGGGGCGCGGCTGCACAGCCGGGAGAGCGCGCTCTTTTCCGGCTGCCCGGGCGAGAGCGGCTGCTGGATGAGCCACAGGGACAGGGTCCTGCGCGCGCCGGAGGGCTTTGCGGTCACGGCCTCGAGCCCGGACTGCCCCGTCGCCGCGATGGAGAACGCCGCCGCGCGGCTCTACGGCGTGCAGTTCCACCCGGAGGTCACGCACACGGACTGCGGCCGCGCGCTGCTGGAGAACTTCCTCTACGGGGTATGCGGCTGCCGGGGCGGCTGGCGGATGTCGGACTACGCGGGGCGGCTCATAGAGCGCTGTCGCGCGGAGCTGGCGGGCCGGAGCGTGCTCTGCGGGCTTTCGGGCGGGGTGGACTCCGCCGTGGCTGCGGCGCTGCTGGAGCGGGCGGCGCCGGGTCGGCTCACCTGCGTTTTCGTGGACCACGGCCTCCTGCGCGAGGGCGAGGCCGAGCTCGTGGAGCGGAGCTTCCGGGGCCGGAGCGGGCTGCACTTCGTGCGGGTGGACGCGCGTGAGCGCTTTCTGGCGCGGCTGCGGGGCGTCACGGAGCCGGAGGCGAAGCGCCGCGCCGTGGGCGAGGAGTTCGTGCGCGTGTTCGAATCGGAGGCGGAGCGCCTGGGCGGCGCGGACTATCTGGCGCAGGGGACGATCTACCCGGACGTCGTGGAGAGCGGCGCCGGGGAGTCCGCGTCCATCAAGAGCCACCACAACGTGGGCGGCCTTCCGGGCGAGATGGCCTTCCGGGGCGTGGTGGAGCCGCTGCGCGAGCTCTTCAAGGACGAGGTCCGCGCCCTGGGCCGGGAGCTGGGCCTGCCGCCGGAGCTCGTGGAGCGCCAGCCCTTCCCCGGTCCGGGCCTTTCCGTGCGGATACTGGGCGAGGTGACGGAGCGCCGCCTGGCCACGCTGCGCCGTGCGGACGCCATCTTCCGCGAGGAGGTGGAGCGGCTGGAGAAGCGGCCGGAGCAGTATTTCGCGGTCCTGACGGGGGCGGTGAGCGTGGGAGTGCGGGGCGACTCGCGCAGCACGGGCGAGGTCCTGGCCCTGCGCGCCGTGACGACGGAGGACTTCATGACGGCGGACTGGTCCCGCCTGCCCTATGAGCTCGTGGCCGCGGCCTCGGCGCGGATAACCGCCGAGCTGCCGGAGATCTCGCGCGTGGTGCTGGACGTCACGCCCAAGCCCCCGGCGACGGTGGAGTGGGAATAATTAACGAAGGCTCAAAAACCCAGTAATATCAAGGTTTTTCGGACTTCGACCACCCCTTTTGATAACAATTTGATAACACCCTTT
>SFKX01000004.1 GCA_004553625.1 Clostridiales bacterium
ACATCCACATCAAGTACGACGGGCTGGGCTTCATCCCGCTGAATGAGCTGATGAAAGAGGAAACGGCGTGACCGAAGTCACGCCGCACCCCTTGAAAACGCAAGGTTTTCACTATTATTTCATTTTACTGTTTTACGACCACCCGACTAACGACCGGCTGTTTTTTTTAAGTTATTTTACGAGCTTTGCGACCTCGGCGGCGAGGTCGTCCTGGCGCTTTTCGATGCCCTCGCCCTTTTCGAAGCGGGTGTAGCAGTTGACCTTGATGGTCGTGCCGAGCTCCTTGGCGACGGCGGCGACGTGCTCCTCAACGGAGGACTTGTCGTCCTTGACGAAGGGCTGCTGCATGAGGCAGATCTCCTTGTAGTACTTGGAGAGGCCGCCCATGACGATCTTCTCGATGATGGCGTCGGGCTTTTTGGCGTTCTTGGGGTCCTCCTTGGCCTGGGCGAGGCGGACGCGCTTTTCGTTCTCGATGAACTCCTCGGAGACCTCGCTCTTGTCGAGGAACTGGGGGTTCAGCGCGGCGACCTGCATGGCGAGGTCCTTGCCGAGCTCGACGACGGCGGGGTTCTTTTCGAAGCCGGCGCCGACCTCGAGGTTCATGAGGACGGCGATACGGCCGCCCATGTGGACGTAGGCGACGCTGGTGCCCTCGGTGTAGCGGGCGAAGCGGCGGACCTTGATGTTCTCGCCGATGACGAGGACCTTGTCGTTCTGCTCCTCGAGCACGGTCTTTTCGGACTCGGGGTATTTGCAGGCCATGAGGGCGTCGAGGTCGGCGGGGCCGTCCTTGGCGACGACCTGGGCGACCTTGTGGACGTAATCGACGAAGAGGTCGTTCTTGGCGACGAAGTCGCTCTCGGCGTTGACCTCGACGATGGAGCCGACTCCGCACTCCGGGCAGACCCAGGCATAGGCCATACCCTCGGCGGCGATGCGGCCGGCCTTCTTCTGGGCGGCGGCGAGGCCCTTCTCGCGCAGCCACTCGACGGCCTTTTCGATATTGCCGTCGGCCTCGGCGAGGGCCTTTTTGCAGTCCATCATACCGACGCCGGTCATTTCGCGCAGGTTCTTAACGTCCGCGGCAGTGAATCCCATATATTATCATCCTTCCGTAAAATTTGAGGGGGAATTTGCGTCTTTTCCGGCGCGGGACTTATTCCTCGGCGCCCTCTTCGACCTTGGCGGCCTCTTCGGCGGCGTTGTCGGCGCCCTGGCGGCCCTCCTGCACGGCGTTGGCCATGGTGGAGCTGATGAGCCTGATGGCGCGGATGGCGTCGTCGTTCGCGGGGATGACGTAATCGACCTCGTCCGGGTCGCAGTTGGTATCGACAATGGCGATGATGGGGATGTGGAGCTTGCGGGCCTCAGCGATGGCGTTGTGCTCCTTGCGGGAGTCTATGACGAAGAGCGCGCCGGGGAGCTTCTTCATCTCCTTGACGCCGCCGAGATATTTCTCGAGCTTGGCCATTTCGCCCATGAGCTTCATGACTTCCTTCTTGGGCAGCATGTCGAAGGTGCCGTCCTCCTGCATCTTCTTGAGCTGGGCGAGGCGGTCTATACGGGTGCGCATGGTCTTGAAGTTCGTCAGCATACCGCCGAGCCAGCGGGCGTTGACGTAGTACTGGCCGACCCTGCCGGCCTCCTCGCGGACGGCGTCCGCGGCCTGCTTCTTCGTTCCGACGAAGAGGATGTTCTGGCCGCTCGCGGCGAGCTCGCGCACGAAGTTGTAGGCTTCCTCGAGCTTCTTGACGGTCTTCTGCAGGTCGATGATATAGATGCCGTTGCGCTCCATATAGATGTATTCGGCCATCTTGGGGTTCCACCTGCGGGTCTGGTGGCCGAAGTGAACGCCGGCCTCCAGCAGCTGCTTCATGGATACTACTGCCATTTTGTTTTGTTCCTCCCTTTATTTTGTTATTACCTCCGGCAGGCATCGTCTCTCCGCGGCCCAGCCTTGCGGCCACAGGGCCGGAGATCCGCCCGCCGTGCGTAATGCCGATATATTATAGCAAGCTCCGCCGCGCATTGCAAGCATTTTTTCTCTTTTTTCCTCACATCAGCGGCGCGAACACCCGCAGCAGGCTCTGGCCCAGCTTCATGAGCCAGGGCCTGTTCCGGTAGAGCTCCGGCGTTATCTCCACGCAGCGGCGCAGCGTGTCCTCAAAGCTCGCGCGCATATCCGCCAGCGCGCTCGTCCCGTACATCCACACCGCGCACTCGTGGTGCAGGTAGAGGCTGCGGTAGTCCATGTTTATCGTCCCGCAGACGCCGTATTTGTCGTCGCAGACCATGGTCTTGGAGTGGATGAAGCCCGGGATGTACTCATACACCCGCACCCCCGCCCGCAGCAGCGGCGCGTAGTAGGAGCGCGTCACCATGTGGACATACCACTTGTCCGGCACGCCCGGCGTTATCATCCGCACGTCCACGCCGCACTTGGCCGCGCTCGTCAGCGCGTTCATGAGCTCGTTGTCTATGACGAGGTAGGGCGTGCATATATATACATATTTCTTCGCCCGGGAGAGCATGTTGATGTATACGGACTCGCCCACGGGCTCGTCGTCCGTCGGCGTGTCGGAATAGGGCTGGACGAAGCCGTCGTTTTTTATCCCGGCGAGGTCGGCGCGCTCGGGCAGGAAGCGGGAGGGCTCGTCCTCCTCGTGGCGGATGTAGTCCCACATGGAGAGGAACATCAGGGCGAAGCTGTAGGCCGCCTCGCCGCGGAGCCTTATCCCGCAGTCCAGCCAGTGGCCGAAGCGCTCGCGCCGGTTTATATATTCGTCCGCGAGGTTCACGCCCCCCGTGAAGGCCACGACCCCGTCTATGACGCAGATCTTGCGGTGGTCGCGGTTGTTGAAGGTCCCGGTCAGGACGGGCTGGAAGCGGTGGAAGGTGCAGCAGCGTATCCCGAGCTTTTCCATCCTGCGGTCATAGTTGCGCGGGAGGGTCATGATGCAGCCCATGTCGTCGTAGATGAGGCGGACGTCCAGGCCCTCCGCGGCCTTTTCCTCCAGGACTTCGAGGATGGAGTCCCACATGAGCCCGGGCTCCACGATGAAGTATTCGAGGAAGATATAGCGTTTTGCGCGGCGGAGTTCTTCGAGCATTGCGGGGAAGAGCTCGTCTCCGAGTTTATAATAGGTGGTCTCTGTCCCTGTAAAGACGGGCGCGCCGGCGCAGCGCTCGAGGTATGCGGACTGGAGCGCGGCCTCCGGCTCCTCGTGGAGCAGGGCCTCGCTCTCGGAGGCGACGAGGCTGGCCGTCTGCCTGTAGCGCAGGAGCATCCCGGAGAGCTGCTCGCGCTTATTTTCCGGGGTGCGCTTCCGGCCGAAGAGTATGTACGCCGGGACCCCCACCAGGGGCAGGAACACGATGGGCAGGATCCAGGCGATCTTGAAGGCCGAGCTGCCGTCCTGGTTGATTATATATACCACCGCGACCAGCGAGAGCGCCACGGAGACCGTCTGCACCGTGGCGAAGCTGCCCTGGAAGTAGAACAGCGTGGCGAAGAGTACGGCCAGCTGCAGCAGCATGAAGAGCGAGACGAACGCCAGCCGCGAGAACAGGAGTTTCAGTAGCTTTTTCACCGGGATCTACCGACCTTTCCAATCTAGCGATTGCCTCATATGATAACAGATTTCCCGCGTTTTGTCGAGTGCGGGCGGGCAGCGAAAAGCCGCCGCCGGGGATTCCGGCGGCGGCGCTTGGTTCAGACGGCGTATTTTTTTATCTCGGGGCCGACGGTCTCCGGGTCCGCCGTCATGGTGATGGTGAAGCGGATACCCTCGGCCTCGGCGAAGCTGGCGAGCCAGTCCAGGAAGTCCACGACCTGGGCCTGGGTCCCGGCGTTGAACATCTTGTGGAAGTTGTCTATGAAGATGTGGGAGATGTCGTAATTGCCGGCGCGCAGGCCGCTTATGAAGCCCTTCATGAATTCGAAGGTGCCGATCTGGTAGTCGCTGGCGTGGATGAGGCGGGCCTGGTACGGAATGTCGTAAGTGAGTTTTTTGTCTTTCTCGATGCAGATTACGTCACCGTGCTCCTCCTCCACCGCGCGGCGGACGAGGTCCACCAGCCGTTTGGTCTTGCCGGAGCCCTTCAGGCCCACGATCACCTTGACCATATTGAATCACGCTCCTCTTCGGTTATTCCATTAATAAAAATGGCAAGCTGTATCCTCTGAGGACAGCTTACCATTTTTTCAGCCCGAGTTCAACGGGTAAAATCAAAGTTAATACATTGTTAATAGCCTCAAGCGCCGGGCTTTCCCAGCATCTTAAACATATTCTTTTTGTAAGCCTCGACGCCCGGCTGGTCGAAGGGGTTCACGCCGGACATATAGCCCGAGATGGCGCAGGCGAGCTCGAAGAAGCAGACGAGGTCTGCGAAGCCCAGCTCGTCGCGCCGCTCGGCGGAGAGGCCGATGTTCGGCACGCCGCCGAACATGTGCGCGGAGCGGACGGCGTCCCGCGCGACGCGGCAGACCTCTGCGAGGTCCCGCCCGGCGAGGTAGTTGAGGCCGTCCGGGTCTCCCATGCCGAAGGGCACGGAGAAGCTGGAGACGGATTTTTCAAAGGAGACGACGGTCTCATAGAGCTTCCTGGGGCCGTCCTGGACGTACTGGCCCATGGAGTGGAGGTCCGCGGTGTACTCGAGGGAGGCGGGGAAGATACCGATGCCGTTTTTCCCCTCGGACTCGCCGTAGAGCTGTTTCCACCACTCCGCCATGTAGCGGAAGGAGGGCTCGTAGCAGGCGAGCAGCTCGATGCCGTAGCCCCGGCCGTAGAGGTGCTGCCTTGCGGCGGCGTATTGCCAGGCGGGGTTTTCGGGGCTGCGGAGGTCCAGCAGCTCAAAGTTTTCCGCGGCGCGCTCGATGACGGCCTGCACGTCTATCCCCGCGACGGCCATGGGCAGCAGGCCCACCGCGGAGAGGACGCTGTAGCGCCCGCCGACGTCCGCCGGGACGGTGAAGCACTCCCAGCCCTCTGCGTCCGCCATGGAGCGGAGCACGCCTCTGGCGGCGTCCGTCGTGGCGAAGATGTGCTTTTTTGCGGCGGAGCCGTATTTGCGCTCCAGCAGGGCGCGGAAAACGCGGAAGGCGAGGGCGGGCTCGAGCGTCGTCCCGGACTTGGAGATGACGTTCACGTCAAAGTCGTCGTTTCCGAGCTGTTCGATGACGCCGTTGAGGTAATCCGCGCTCAGGCCGTTGCCGACGAAAAAGACCTTCGGGTCGTCCTTGCCGGGGAGCGGGCGCAGCAGCTCGATGGCGCCGCGCGCGCCGAGGTAGGAGCCGCCTATCCCGACGACTACCAGCGCCTTGGAGCGGGACCTTATCTTGGCGGCCGCGGCCTGCACGGCCTTGAGCTCGCCTTTTTTCATCCTGACGGGCAGTTCGGTCCAGCCGGTATAATCCGCGCCCGGGCCGCTCTTTTCCGCGAGCAGTCTGTGCGCCGAGGCGGCCGCCGCATAGTCCGGGCCGGCGGCGTCAAAGAAGGGGGCCGCGCTGCTGAGATCGACTCTGATCATCTTCCTCATCCTTCACACTAAGAATTTCATTGGGTTGGGAAGATTATACTACTTTTTTCACAGATTACAAGCCCCCAAATGCCCCGGCGCTCTCTCCCGACCCGCCGGAAAGCCCCGCCAGCAGGCCCAGCATCCGCAGGAACACCCCCGCGGCGCCCAGCCGCGGCACGCTCTCCGCCGCCAGGACGGGTATCTCCGCCAGGCGGCCGGAGCCGTTCGAGAGGACCAGCGTCCCCAGCCTCTGCCCCGCCTGGACCGGCGCGGCCACGCTCTCCGGCAGCTCCAGGCTCCGCTCGAGCCCCTGCGCGTCCGAGACCCGCAGCAGGATGGCCCCGCCCCCGTCGCAGACCGTGCCTACCCGCTCCTCCGTCCCCAGCTCCACCGCCAGCTCCGGCAGCTCCACTCCCTCCGCCGTCCGGCAGAGCCGCCAGCCCGCAAAGCCGTAGTCCAAAAGCGCCGCCGCGTCCCGGTTGCGGCTCTCCACGCTCTCCGCGTGCATGATCACCGCCACATACTCCGTCCCCTCCCGCTCCGCGGAGGCCGCCAGACAGTACATCGCCGTCGAGGTGTAGCCCGTCTTGAGCCCCGTGCAGCCCTCGTAATTGCGGACCAGCTTATTCGTGTTCGTCAGCTCGAAGGCCCCGTCGCGGATGGAGTCCATCCAGATCGTCGTGTACTCCCTTATCCACTCGTGGCCGAGCAGCTCGCAGCTCATCCGCGCGATGTCCAGGGCGCAGCTGTAGTGGCCCGTGTCGTCGAAGAGGCCCGTGCAGTTCGTAAAGCGCGTGTTCTCGAGCCCGAGCTCGGCGGCGCGCTCGTTCATCCTCTCGACGAAGGCCGCCTCGGAGCCCGCGATGCGCTCGGCCAGGGCCACGGCGCAGTCGTTCGCGGAGACGACGGCCACGCACTTTATGAGCTCCGCCACGCTCAGCTCCTCGCCCTCCTCCAGCCAGATCTGGCTGCCGCCCATGGACGCCGCGTTCGCGGAGGCGCGGACCTTCTCGTCCAGGTCGAGCGCCCCGGAGTCCACGGCCTCCGCCGCGAGCAGGAGGGTCATGACCTTCGTCACCGAGGCCGGGGGCCTGCGCTCCGTCTCGCCCTTGGCGTAGAGGACCGCGCCCGTCTCCCGCTCCATCAGGACGGCGGAGGGCGCCTCCAGCTCCGGCGCGCCCTGCGGCTCCGCCGACGCCGCCATCGCCCCCGGCGCCAACATGCTCAGGCAAACGAGGCATACGCCCAGCCGCTTCAAAATACCCTTCATGTGTAAAGCCCCCCTCAAGCCGGTTTCTGTAAAAGCTATGCCGCCGCGCCCCGGACTATGCCTCCCGCCCCAGGAGGTAGACGTATATTATGTCGAAATGCCCATTATTTAGGCGATTCGGCCCATATTCGGGGGTCCCGGCAGGGCTCCGGACTAAAGCTTTGCACATTTTCAACAGAGTTTTCAACCGTTTTTTCTGTCGAAGCGTGTCGGGCTCCGTGGGCGGGAGAGTTGACATAAGCGTTTTGGCTGTTGACGCGCCCCCGCGCGGGGGTTAAAATGAAGGGTACGCAAGCTGAAAATGAATGGAGGCTCACATGAAAAGGTTCGGCGGAGACAAGAAATACCTCTACTGGGGGCTGACCGCCTTTGCGGTCATCGCGGCGAGCATCTGCTTTTACCTTTTGCTCTCGCGCTGGGCGGGGGTGGCGCGCGCCTTCGGGGCGCTCATGCACATCGTGGCGCCCTTCATCTGGGGCTTTGCGATAACCTACCTGCTGCGCCCGGCGATGGTCTTTTTCGAGCGGAGCCTCACGACGCCCTTCGTGGACAGGATATTCAAGGCCGACCACCGGCGGGCCTTTGCGCTGAGCCGGGCTCTGGCCATCGTCATCGCGGAACTGCTGATGCTGCTCGTAGTCGGCGCGCTGCTCTGGCTCATCCTGCCGCAGATATATTCGAGCGTGAACAGCATCGTCTCCAACAGCCAGAGCTATTTTGAAACGATAGAGGGCTGGGTCACGCGGACCTTTGAGGACTACCCGGAGCTCATGGCGGGCGTGACCTCCCTGCTGGACAGCGCCTCCGGCCAGCTCACACAGTGGGCGACGAACACCCTCCTGCCCCAGATGACGAATATCATCAGCAGCATCACCTCCGGGGTCTACACGGTCGTCCGCGGCATCTACTACGTCGCCGTCGGCATAATCGTTTCGTTCTACGTGCTGTTCAACAAGGAAGCCGTCGCGGCGGGGGCCAAGCGCGTGCTCTACTGCGTTTTCACGCTGGAGGCCGCGGAGAAGATACTCGAGGGCGTCCGCTTCACGGACAAGACCTTTATGGACTTCATCTCCGGCAAGCTGCTCGACAGCGCGATAATCGGCATCCTCTGCTACATCTGCTGCTCGCTCATGCAGATGCCCTATACGCTGCTCGTCTCGGTCATCGTGGGCGTGACGAACGTCATCCCCTTCTTCGGTCCCTTCATAGGGGCCTTCCCCTCGGCCTTCATCATCCTGCTCGTGGACCCGATGAAGTGCCTGCTCTTCCTCGTTTTCATCCTCATCCTCCAGCAGTTCGACGGGAACATCCTCGGCCCCAAGATCCTGGGCAGCACGACGGGCGTGAACGGCTTCTGGATAATGTTCGCGATCATCATCGGCGGGGGCTTTTTCGGCTTCATGGGGATGCTCCTGGGCGTGCCGGTGTTCGTCGTCATCTACACCGGGATAAAGAGCCTGACCCGCCGGAAGCTGCGGCGCAGCGGCCTGCCCGCGGACTACGAGAGCTACGAGAACCTCCACCACTTCGAGCCGGGCTCCGGCGAGCGCGTGGAGATGCCCCCGGAGCCGACTGCGGAGGAGCGCAGGGAGCGCCGGGCGGAGTCCCGCGCCGCGTCGAAGGCGGCGGGCGCGGCAAGGGCGGAGCGCCTGCGCCGGCTCATAAACAAAAACGCCCGGGGCGGCAAGGCCCCGGACGGGAAGGACGGCGAGGGGAAGAAATGAGCCTTCAGCTGTGGGCAAGGCTCTCGCGCGCCTCGCGCAGGAAGGCGCAGAAGGCGTCGAGCTCCGCGGCGGTGGTGTAGCGCGAGAGGCCGAGCCGGAGCGCCCCGTCTATGACGGGCGCGGGCAGGCGCATGGCCTCCAGGACGTGGCTGCGCCCGCCCTTTTTGCAGGCCGAGCTGCGCGAAAGGCTGACGCTGCGCGCCTCCAGGAAGTTCATGAGCACCTCGCTCCGGTAGCCCGGCAGGGAGATGCAGAGGATGTGCGGCGCGCCCCCGCCGATGACGACGAGCCCGGGGTTCTCGGCCAGGAGCCGCTCGACGGTGCTCGCGCGCAGCGCGGCCATGCGCCGGGAGGACTCGGCCATGAGCTCCCGGGCAAGGCGCGCGGCCTCGCCGAAGGCGCAGATGTTCGGCATGGCCTCGGTCCCGGCGCGGCGGCCCTCCTCCTGCGAGCCGCCCACGATGAGCGGAGCGAGGTGCAGCCCCGCGCGTATGTAGAGCGCGCCGATGCCCTTGGGCGCGTGTATCTTGTGTCCGGAGACGGAGACGAGGTCCGCGCCGAGGCTCTTCGCCGTGAAGGGCAGCTTCATGAAGCCCTGGACGGCGTCGCAGTGGAGGAGCGCCTGGGAGCCCGCCTTTTTGAGCGCGCGGGAGACCCCGGCGATGTCCGTGACGGCGCCGGTCTCGTTGTTGACGAGCATGAGCGAGACGAGCTTCGTCTCCGGCCGGAGCGCGTCCAGGACGGCGGAAACGGGGACGGCCCCGGTCTCGTCCGGGGCGAGCCGCGTGACCTCCCAGCCGCGGCGCTCGAGCTCGTCGAGGGCGCGGCGGACGGCGTCGTGCTCGGCCTGGGAGCTTATGACGTGGCCGCCCTTGGCGGAGGCGGCGCGCGCCCCGGAGAGGATGGCCCAGTTGTCCGCCTCGGAGCCGCAGGAGGTGAAAACGACCTCCCCCGGCCTGCAGCCCAGGCAGAGCGCAAGCTCGCGCCGGGCGGAGTCCAGGAGCTTTTTCGCCTCGCGCCCACGGGCGTGGGTGGAGCTCGGGTTGCCGAACTGCTCGGTCATCACCCTGTAAGCCATGTCCGCCGCCTCCGGGCAGACCCGGGTCGTGGCGGCGTTGTCGAGATAGATATCCAAAAGATCACCTTCGAGGAAGTCAGAATATGAGATACATTATAACCACCCTCGGCTGCAAGGTCAACCAGTACGAGACCCAGGCCATGGAGACGCTCCTGCGCGAGCGCGGCCACGAGCCCGCGCGCGAGGGCGAGCGCGCGGACATCGTCATCGTGAACAGCTGCGCCGTGACGGCGGAGAGCGGGCGGAAGTCGCGCCAGGCGCTGCGCCGTCTCGCGGAGCGGAGCCCGGGCGCGGTGCGCGCGGTGTGCGGCTGCTGGGCGCAGACGGAGCCGGGCGCGGCGGAGGCGCTGGGCGCGGACATAGTCTGGGGCAGCGGGGACAGGCGCGGCTTTGTGGAGGCGGCGGAGCGCGCGGTGCTGGAGGGCGTTTTCACGAGCAGCGTGGACAAGCCCTTTGAGCGGCGCATCATCGAGGACCTGCCCGCGGGGGCGTTTTCGGGCCACGCCCGGGCCTACCTCAAGCTGGAGGACGGCTGCCAGAACTTTTGCAGCTACTGCGTCATACCATACGCCAGGGGCCGCGTTCGCTCGCTGCCGCCGGAGCGCGCCGCGGAAAAGGCCGCGGGCCTCGCCGCGTCGGGCTACCGGGAGCTCGTGCTGACGGGCATCGAGATCGCCTCCTACGGCGCGGACCTGCCCGGCACGCCGGGCCTGGCGGAGGCGGTGGAGACCATCTCGCGCGCGGCGCCGGAGCTGCGGCTGCGCCTGGGCTCGCTGGAGCCCACGGTCGTGACGGAGGAGTTCTGCGCGCGCCTGGCGGCGCTGGGCCGGGTGTGCGGCCACTTCCACCTCTCGCTGCAATCGGGCTCGGACGGGGTCCTCGCGCGGATGCGGAGAAAGTACGGCACGGCGGAGTTTTTCGCCGTGACGGAGCGGCTGCGGCGGCACTTCCCGGACTGCGGGCTGACGGCGGATCTCATCGCGGGCTTCCCCGGGGAGACGGAGGCCGAGCACCGGGAGACCCTGGCCTTTCTGGAGCGCTGCGCGTTCTCGCAGGTGCACGTTTTCCCATACTCGCGGCGTCCGGGGACTCCCGCCGCCTCGATGCCGGGGCAGCTGAGCGCGGCGGAGAAGGCGCGGCGCGCGCACGAGGCGCAGTCCGTCGCGGACGGGACGCGGGCGGAATATCTGCGCTCCTGCGTCGGCAGGACGCTGGAGGTCCTGTTCGAGACGGAGTCCGGCGGGCTGTCCACGGGCCACGCATCAAACTATGTGGAGGTCTCCGTCCCGGGGACAGGGCTGCGCGGGCTTGTCAAAAACGTGCAAATTTCCGGGGTCTCGGGCGAAATGCTTGTTGGAGCTGCTATTTGACGCGGGCGGTGCGGAAAGACTATACTTTATATAATACCTGTTCAGAGGGGTGTTCCTGATGGTGGGAAAGATATATAACTTCGCGGCGGGACCGGCGCAGCTGCCGGCGCCCGTTTTGAAGAAGGCCCAGGCGGAGCTCATGAACTGGCATTCGAGCGGGATGTCGGTGATGGAGATGAGCCACCGTGGCAGTCTGTTCCAGGAGATACACGCCGGGGCTAAGGAAAAGCTGCGGAGCCTGCTTTCGGTCCCGAGCTCGCACGACATCCTGTTCATGCAGGGCGGGGCGACGGGCCAGTTTTCCGCGGTCCCGCTGAACCTCATGGGCGAGGGCCCTGCGGTCTATGCGGTGACGGGGAACTTCTCGGGCATCGCGGCGCGTGAGGCGGCGAAATACGGCAAGGTCCTCCGCGCGTTCGACGGCGGCGCCGAGAGCTACAGGAGGATACCGCGCCAGTCCGAGCTGAAGCTGGAGCGCGGCGCGTCCTACTTCCACTACTGCGCCAACAACACGATCTACGGGACGGCCTGGGACTACGTGCCGGAGGCGGGCGTGCCGCTCGTCTGCGACATGTCCTCGGAGATCCTCTCGCACCCGGTTGAGGTCGGGCGCTACCGCCTCATCTACGCCGGGGCGCAGAAGAACATGGCCCCCGCGGGGCTGACGGTTGCGATAATAGAGCGCGCGGCGCTGGGCCATGAGCGCCCGGACACGCCGCAGGTCCTGAACTACCGGCTGATGTCCGCCAAGGACTCGATGCTCAACACCCCGCCCTGCTGGTGCATCTACATGCTGGGCCTGGTGCTGGACTGGGTGGAGGAACAGGGCGGCGTTGCGGAGATGGACCGGCTGCGCCGTGAGCGGAGCAGCCTGCTCTACGAGGTCCTGGGCAACTCCCGGGTCTACAGGGCGCACGCGGAGGAGGGCAGCCGCTCCTGCATGAACGTGACCTTCCGCACAGACTCGGACGAGCTGGACGAGGAGTTCTGCCGCGGGGCGGCGCGCCGGGGCCTGCTGAACGTCCGCGGCCACAGGCTGACGGGCGGGATGCGCGTCTCGCTCTACAACGCAATGCCCCTGGAGGGCGCTCAGGCGATAGCGCAGTATATGAAGGATTTCGAGGTGTCGCACCATGTTTAAAATACGCACGATGAACGCAATCTCCCACCTCGGGACGGACATCCTGGCAAAGCAGGGCTGCGAGGTGGGCCAGGAGCTGGAGCGGCCGGACGCGCTGCTCATCCGCTCGGCGGACCTGCACGGGACGGAGTTCTGGCCGGAGCTCAAGTGCATCGGCCGGGCCGGGGCCGGGACGAACAACATCCCGCTCGAGCGCTGCTCGGAGTCGGGGATAGTCGTGTTCAACGCCCCCGGCGCGAACGCAGACGCAACGAAGGAAATGGTCATCTTCCAGCTGCTGGTGGCTTCCCGGGACATACTCGGGAGCATCGAATGGGTGAAGTCCATCGCCGGCCGCGGCGCGGAGATACCGGAGCTCGTCGAAAAGGGCAAGAGCGCCTTTGCCGGTCCGGAGCTCTGCGGGAAGAACCTGGGCGTCATCGGCCTTGGGGCGATAGGCGTGCTGGTGGCGTCCACGGCGCTCAAGCTGGGGATGACCGTCCGCGGCTACGACCCGTATATGTCCGTAGAATCGGCCTGGCGGCTCTCGCGGGACGTCATCCACGTGGACTTCCTGGAGGAGATCTTCCGCACGAGCGACTATATCAGCCTCAACGTCCCCTATAACGAGTCCACGCACCACATGATAGACGCTGCCGCCATCGCGGCGATGCGCCCCGGCGTGCGGATAGTGAACGAGTCCCGCGCCGAGATAGTGGACGACGAGGCCATGATAGAGGGCCTGGCCAGCGGGAAGGTCGGCCGCTACGTGACGGACTTCCCCAACGAGCGGCTCGTGGGCCTGCGCAACTGCATAACGACGCCCCACCTCGGCGCCTGCACGCCGGAGAGCGAGGAAAAATGCGCCGTCATGGCCGCGCAGGAGATCTACGACTACCTCAAAAACGGCAACATCAAAAACTCCGTCAACATGCCGAACGCCGCGCTGGAGCGCCTGGGGGCCTGCCGCCTCTGCGTCATCCACAGGAACGTCCCGAACATGATAAACAGCATCCTGGACCTCGTGAGCGCGCGGAACCTCAACGTCGAACACATGATAAACAAGCCCCGGGGCGAGTTCGCCTATACGATGATGGACCTCTCCGAGCCCGTGGGCAGCGAGATAACCGCTCCCATCGAGCAGAACCCGGACGTACTGCGAGTCCGCGTCATCTGAAAAAGGCCCCGCCCCCGGACCGGGGGCGGGGCGTAATTCTGCTCATTATTAACAATAAGTTTACCGACGCCGGGCCGCGCCTGTGCTACAATGTGCCATATGAAGCTGAAAAGATTGACGAAAAAAAAGGATATCGAAGAACCGCTGCGCCGGCACGTGCCGGAGCTCACGCCGGATTCGGAGCTGGGCCTTTCCTCGGCGCAGGCGCAGGAGCGCGTGGACGCCGGCTGGGCAAACCTCCCGATAGACCCGCCGGGCAAGACGGTCGGGCAGATCGTCCGCTCCAACGTGTTCACCTACTTCAACATGCTGTTTTTCTTCCTGGCGGCCTGCGTGCTGGCGGTGGGCTCCTGGCAGAACGTGATGTTCATGGGCGTCGTCCTGGCGAACATCGCCATCGGCATCGTGCAGGAGCTCCGCTCGAAGCGCACGCTGGACAAGCTCACCCTGCTCACAGCGCCCCAGGGCGCCGTCATACGCGACGGGCGCAGGCGGAAGATCCCCACGAGCGAGATGGTCCGGGACGACATCGTCGAGTTCTCCGCCGGGGACCAGATCTTCGCGGACGCCGTGGTCGTCTCGGGCGAGTGCAGCGCGAACGAAGCGCTCATAACCGGCGAGGCGGACGAGATAAAGAAAAAGCCCGGGGACGAACTGCTCTCGGGCAGCTTCGTCGTTTCCGGACAGTGCCGCGCCCGGCTGACCCGCGTCGGCGCGGACTCCTTCGCCAACCGGCTGACGCTGGAGGCCAAGGCCGCAAAGCCGCCCCAGCAGTCGGAGATGATGCGCTCGCTGACCAGGCTCGTCCAGGTCATCGGGATAGCGATAATCCCGCTCGGCATACTCATGGCCGTGAAGGAGATCGTCTGGCTGGGCCGGAGCGTATCGGACGGCGTCGTGGCGACGGTGGCCTCCCTCATCGGGATGATCCCGGAGGGGCTTTACCTGCTCACGAGCATGGCCCTGGCGGCGGGCGTGGTGCGCCTCGCGCAGAAGCGGACCCTCGTCCACGACATGGGCTGCATAGAGACGCTTGCGCGCGTGGACGTCCTCTGCGTGGACAAAACAGGCACCGTGACGGAGAACAAGATGACGGTCGAGGACGTCGTCCCCCTCTGCCCGGAGCGGTTCGAGGAATCGGACATACGCCTCATCATGGCGGACTACGTCGCCGCGATGCGCGCGGATAACGACACGATGGCCGCGCTCCGCCGCTACTTCACCGGCGAGGTGAAGCAGCCCGCGATAAAGGCCGTGCCTTTCACCTCGGCCAAGAAGTTCGGCGGGGTGAGCTTCCACGAGGACGAGACCTACCTGCTCGGCGCGCCGGACGTGCTCCTGGGCGAGCGCGGCGGCAAATATGCAAAGCAGATAGACGCCTACTCCGCCAAGGGCTGCCGCGTGCTGCTCCTCGGCCTCTACGACGGCGACGTTGAGGACGAGCGGCCGGAGGCGGGGCTCATGCCCATCGCGCTCATCCTGCTCTCGAACAAGATACGCGAGGAAGCGCCGGACACCTTCAAATACTTCGCGGCGCAGGGCGTTGCGATAAAGGTCATCTCCGGGGACAACGCGCTGGCCGTTTCCGAGGTGGCCAAGCGCGCCGGGATAAGGGGCGCGGAAAACTACGTGGACGCCCGCACGCTCGAAACGGACGAGGACATAGCCGAAGCCGTCGAGCGGTATACGGTATTCGGCCGCGTGACGCCGGACCAGAAGCGCCGCTTCGTGCGCGCGCTCAAGGCCGCGGGCCACACCGTCGCCATGACGGGAGACGGCGTGAACGACGTCCTCGCCCTCAAGGAGGCGGACTGCTCCGTGGCGATGGCCTCCGGCTCGGACGCGGCCTGCCAGGTCTCGCACATCGTGCTGCTGGAGTCGAACTTCGCGGCGATGCCCTCCGTAGTGGCGGAGGGGCGGCGCGTCATCAACAATATCGAGCGCTCGGCCTCGCTCTTTTTGGTGAAGAACATCTTCTCCTTCATCCTGGCCGTCATAACGCTCGTGTTCACCCTGCCCTACCCCGTGACGAGCGCGCAGATGAGCCTCGTCTCGGCGCTGACCATCGGCATACCGGGCTTCATCCTGGCGATGGAGCCGAACAGCGCCAGGATAAAGGGCAAGTTCCTGCCGAACGTCGTGGGCCGGGCGCTGCCCGGCGGGCTGACGAACCTCTTCCTCGTCCTCGGGGCGATCCTCTTCTGCCTCGTGTTCGAGCTGCCGGAGGACATGATGGGGACGATCTGCACCGTCATCCTCTGCGTCGTCGGCCTGATGGTCGTCCACAGGACCTGCAAGCCCTACGACCTGCTGCGCCGCGCGATGATGGTCGCGCTGGTGGTAGGCTTCGGCATCTGCGTGCTGGTCCTACCGGAGCTCTTCACGATCTCGAAGCTGGACCTGCCCGCCGGCATGATACTGGGCGTGTTCGTGCTTTTGTCCTGGCCGGCGCTGGCGCTGCTCTGCCGCGCCCAGGAAAAGCTGAAGCAGAGCCTCGCCTCGCTGCGCTCGGGCGGCCGCCACGCTAGACCCAAGCGGGCAAAATGACGTCCTCCACCGGGACCTTCGCCCAGTCGAAGTCCGGGACCAGCTCGCGCGGCGTCACGGGCTCCGGCCTGTCGATGAGCCCGGCGAGATACGCCAGGACCCCGCAGAGCCCCTCCGGCGTGTAGCGGCGGCGGAGCTCCGCCATGTTGAGGTCCCCCTCCCGCTTGGAGAGCTTGCGCCCCTCCGGCGAGACGAGGAGCGGACAGTGGCAGTAGTCCGGGGCCGCGCCGCCCAGGGTCTCTATGAGCCACTTCTGCCTCGGCGCGGAAGTGAGCAGGTCCCGCGCCCGGACGACCCGCGTCACGCCCATCTCCATGTCGTCCACGGAGACGGCCAGCTGATATGCCCAGACCCCGTCCGAGCGCCTTACTATGAAGTCCCCGCTCTCCCGGGCGAGGTTTTCGGCGTAAAGGCCGTAGTGTCCGTCCGTGACGGAGACGACCTCGTCCGGCACGGCGAGCTTTGCCGCCGGGCGGCGGCGCTGGCGGAGCTTTTCTTCCTCTGTGTAGTACCGGCACCTGCAGCCGAGGGGCCGCTCCTCGCCGGGGTGCGGCGCGGAGGCGGCAAGCCGCTCCGCCCGCGAGCACCAGCAGGGATAGACCAGCCCGCGGGAATCCAACTGCGCAAAGGCCGCCTCGTAGCGCGCGGAGCGCCCGCCCTGGGCATAGCCGGGCTCCTCCGGCCAGCCGAGGTCCCAGTCCAGGCCCAGCCAGCGCAGGTCCTCGGCCATGAGCCGCGCCCAGTCCGCGCCGCTGCGCTCCGGGTCCAGGTCCTCCAGGCGGAAGAGAAGCTCCCCGCCCAGCGAGCGCGCGTCCAGCCAGGCCAGCAGCGAGGCGAGCATATTTCCAAGGTGCAGCCGTCCGCTCGGGCTTGGAGCGAAGCGGCCTCGCGGCGTCTTATCCATTTCGGCCTCCGAGTCGATGAATTTTTGATATTTTCAGGATAGCATATTTCGAGGCGCTTGGGAACAAGCTCCGGCTTATAATTTGGGGGAATCGGCCATTTTACGCGATATGTTCAAAACCCTGCGGGACTTTCTCCGCAGCCGCAAATATTGGGTGCTCGCCCTCTATTTCGTCGTGTATATCCTCGCCTTCTTCATCATCGAGGAGCACACGCCCACGGAGGGCTATTGGGTGACGGACACCTTCATAGACTCCTACATACCCTTCGTCCCGGGCTTTGCGGTTTTCTATATCATCTGGTACCCGCTCTTCGCCGCCGTCGGGATACCGACTCTTATCAAAGACGGAGAGGCCTTCAAGCGCTGGATGTACTACAACATGTTCACGCTCACGGCCACGCTCGTCCTGGACGTGCTCATCCCGAACGGGCAGCACCTGCGCCCGCAGGACGTCCAGGTGACGGACCTCGGGACCTGGATAATGTCCATCATCTGGGCCGCGGATACGCCGACGAACGTGTTCCCGAGCATGCACGTCCTGGGCTGCCTGGGTGACATCCTCTGCTGCTTCGACAGCCGGATCTTCACGCGGCCCTGGCGCTGGGTGATAACGGTCCTGTGCGTGCTCTGCATGGCCTCGACTGTCCTCGTGAAGCAGCACGCCTTCATAGACACCGTCGGCGCGCTGATCTTCGCAGTCCCGGCCTTTTTCCTCTTCTACCGAAAGCGCTTCCTGCGCCGGAAAAATGCAGCGGTCCCGTCCTGACGGGGCCGTTTTTCATGCCCTCAGTCAGCCCGGCGCGGACATTTGTGCAGAGTGCACAGACATTTTCCTCCTTTTGGGGCGGAAATCTGATTGCAAAGCGGCGGCGGAGGCGTTATAATGGGTTATCTTTGTGCTGGGCATGGAGTGGGAAAAATATTGGCCGAGGAGCTGTTTTGAGATGAACTATGAACACCTGCGCCGCGAGGACGCGGAAGTATTTGCCGCCATGGAGCGAGAGCTGCAGAGGCAGCGGGACCATATCGAGCTCATCGCATCGGAGAACTTCACCTCCCCTGCGGTGATGGAGGCCGTGGGCAGCCACCTGACCAACAAATACGCCGAGGGCTACCCCGGCCGCCGCTTCTACGGCGGCTGCGAATATGTGGACGAGGTCGAGGAGATCTGCCGCCAGAGGGCCTGCGAGCTCTTCGGCGCGGAGCACGCGAACGTGCAGCCGCACTCGGGCTCCCAGGCGAACGTTGCGGTCTACCTGGCCCTGGTGAAGCCGGGCGACACGCTGATGGGCATGGACCTCGCCTGCGGCGGCCACCTGACGCACGGCTCCCGCGCCTCGATAACGGGCAAATACTTCAACGTCCACGGCTACGGCGTGGACAAAAATACGGAACTCATAGACTACGACGAGATGCGCCGCATGGCGCTCGAGCTCCGGCCGAAGATGATAATCGCCGGGGCCTCGGCCTACCCGCGCCTCATAGACTGGGCCAAGATCCGCGAGATCTGCGACGAGGTCGGCGCCTACATGTTCGTGGACATGGCGCACATCGGCGGCCTGGTGGCGGGCGGGGCGCACCCCTCGCCCGTGCCGTACGCGGACGTCGTCACGACGACGACGCACAAGACCCTGCGCGGCCCGCGCGGCGCGCTCATCCTCTGCAAGGCGGAACTGGCAAAGAAGATAGACTCCGCCATCTTCCCGGGCAGCCAGGGCGGCCCGCTGATGCACGTCATCGCGGGCAAGGCGGTCTGCCTGAAGGAGGCCATGCAGCCGGAGTTCGCGGAGTACCAGCACCAGGTGGTGAAGAACGCCGCGGCGCTTGCGGAGACCCTGGCGGAGGGCGGCGTGCGTCTGGTGTCCGGCGGGACGGACAATCACCTGCTCCTGGCGGACGTCATGAGCATGGGCGTCACGGGCCGGGACATGCAGGAGCGGCTGGACAGGGCGCACATCACGGCGAACAAGAACGCCATCCCCTTTGACGAGCAGCCGCCGCACCTGGGCAGCGGCGTGCGCTTCGGCTCCCCCGCCGCAACGACCCGCGGCATGAAGGAGGCGGAGATGCGCCGGATAGGCGGGCTCATCCTGCGCCTCATGCGCGAGGGGGAGGCCGCTGTGCCGGAGGTCCGGGCGGAGGTCATGGAGCTCTGCGAGCGCTTCCCGCTCTACCCCGGCGTGGTCTGAGCCGTGTACAGGGTGCTCGTCGTCGAGGACGACCCCGTCATCGCCGGGGCGGTCTGCGAGCGGCTGGAGAGCTGGGGCCTGGAGGCGCGCCGCGCGCGGGACTACGGCGCGGTGATGGAGGAATTCGCCGCCTTCGGCCCTCAGCTCGTGCTGCTGGACGTGTCCCTGCCGAGGTATTCGGGCTACCACTGGTGCGCCGAGATACGGAAGGTCTCAAAGGTCCCGGTCATGTTCATCTCGAGCGCGGCGGAGAACATGAACATCGTCATGGCCATGAACATGGGCGCGGACGACTTCGTCGCAAAACCCTTCGACCTGGACGTGCTGATGGCAAAGGTCCAGGCGCTGCTGCGCCGGAGCTACGACTTCGGCGCGCCCTCGCGGCTGCTGGACTGCGGGGGCGGGGCGCTGCTGGACCCGGCCTCCGGGACGGTGACGGCGGGCGGGGTGCGCCTGGAACTCACGAAGAACGAACTGCGCATCCTCCAGGCCCTTGCGGAAAAGCGCGGCAGCGTGGTGACGCGTGAGGAGCTGATGCTGCGCCTCTGGCAGACGGACAGCTTTGTGGACGAGAACACGCTCACGGTGAACGTCACGCGCCTGCGCCGCCGCCTGGCGGAGCTGGGCCTGGGCGAGCTCATAAAGACCCGCAAGGGCCTGGGCTATATAATCGACTAGTCCGGAGGTGTTGAACTTGGGCCTCGGCGCGTATCTGCGCAGCCGCTGGCGCGGGATAGCGCTCTACCTGTTCTGCGCCGGGGCGAGCTTTGCGGTCTGGCGGCTCTACGGCCTGCCCTGGGAGCCGCTTTTTTACGTCTGGGCGCTGTGTACGGCGGCGGCGCTGCCCTGCCTGGTGTGGGATGCGGCCCGCTGTCTGGGCCGGAGCCGGGAGCTGGAGCTGCTGCGGCGGAACATCCGCGCCTCGATAGAGCGCCTGCCGGAGCCGCGCGGCCCCGTGGAGGCGGGCTACGACTCGCTCCTGCGCGAGCTCTGGGACGAGAAGGCCCGGCTGGAGGCGGAGTATTCCGCCGCCCGGCGCGAGGCCGAGGACTACTACGCCATGTGGGTCCACCAGATAAAAACGCCCATCGCCGCCCTGCGCCTGCTTTTGCAGCGGGAGCCGCGTTCGGATACGGCGGCGCTGCGGGCGGAGCTCTTCCGGATAGAGCAATATGTCGAGATGGTCCTGTCCTACCAGCGCCTGGGCGCGGGGACGGTGGACCTCGTCCTGCGCCGGACAGAGCTGGACTCTGTGGTGCGCTCCTGCGTGCGGAAGTACGCGCCGCTCTTCATCACGAAGAAGCTGCCGCTCGAGCTCGAGGAGACGGGGCTGGAGGCCGTGACAGACGAGAAGTGGCTGGCCTTCGTCATAGAGCAGCTGCTCTCGAACGCGCTGAAATATACGGAAAAGGGCGGCATACGCATCCTGGCGGAGGGCCGGAGCCTGGTCATAGAGGACAGCGGCGCGGGCATCGCGCCGGAGGACCTGCCGCGCCTGGGCGAGCGCGGCTTCACGGGCTACAACGGCCGGGCCGAGCACGGCTCGACGGGCCTGGGGCTGTACCTCTGCCGCCGCATCTGCGGTCTTTTGGGCCACGGCCTGCGCTTCGAGTCGGAGCTGGGCCGTGGGACCCGGGCGATACTGAGCTTCCCCGAATACCGGCTCGAGGCCGAGTGAGCGGAGCCTTTCAAAAATGTCACATTGCGCGCCGGAATGTAAGCCAAAGCGATGGATTGCACTCCGGCGTTTCTGCTATCATGGGGCCAGCTCAGACAAGAAGGAGGAGTCAGCATGCCGCTGCTCGAAGTATCGGACCTCAAGAAGATCTACACCACCCGCTTCGGCGGCGCCCAGGTACAGGCGCTGTCGAGCGTGAGTTTTTCCGTCGCGGAGGGGGAATATGTCGCCATCATGGGCGAATCCGGCTCCGGCAAGACGACGCTTTTGAACATCCTGGCGGCGCTGGACAAGCCGAGTTCCGGCCGGGTCCTGCTGGACGGGCGGGACATCACGGGCATCCCGGAGCGGGAGCTTTCTGCCTTCCGGCGTGACAAGCTGGGCTTTGTGTTCCAGGACTTCAACCTCCTGGACACCTTCACCCTGCGGGACAACATCTTCCTGCCGCTGGTGCTTGCGGGGAAGAGCTTT
Source organism: Clostridiales bacterium (assembly GCA_004553625.1). Classification (GTDB taxonomy): domain Bacteria; phylum Bacillota; class Clostridia; order Oscillospirales; family Oscillospiraceae; genus Scatomorpha; species Scatomorpha merdavium. The sequence continues at coordinate 21,052 of SFKX01000004.1, forward strand.
GAGGAGATGAGCGGGCGGATAGGCCCGCTGGCGCAGAAGCTGGGCATCGCGGCGCTGCTGGACAAATACCCCTACGAGGTCTCCGGCGGCGAGAAGCAGCGCGCCGCGGTGGCCCGCGCGCTCATAACCCACCCGCGCATCGTCCTCGCGGACGAGCCGACGGGCGCGCTCGACTCCCGGGCGACGGACGCGCTTTTGCGCATGTTCGGGGAGATAAACGAGGAGGGCCAGACGATCCTCATGGTCACGCACTCGGTGAAGGCGGCGTCGCACGCGGGGCGGGTGCTCTTCCTGCGCGACGGCGAGGTGTATCACCAGCTCTACCGCGCGGGCCAGACGGCGGAGCAGATGTTCGCCCGCATCTCGGACACGCTGACCGTTATCGCACAAGGCGGTGAGCTCCGTGCGTAAGCTCTCGTTCTACCCGCGTCTCGCGGCGCGGAGCATGAGGTCGAACCGCCGCTTCTACGTGCCGTATCTGCTCACGGTGATCGGCACGGCGGCGGCGTTCTACATCATGGCCGCCATCGTTGCGGACCCCGGCTCGAAGGAGCTGGCCTCCGGCACGGCGAACGGCCAGGTCTATGTCTCCATGTTCATGACGATAGGCCAGTTCGTGCTGGCGCTCTTCTCCTGCATCTTCCTGCTGTATACGAACAGCTTCCTCATGAAGCGGCGGCAGAAGGAGCTGGGGCTCTACAGCGTGCTGGGGATGAGCAAGCTGAACATCGCGGGGATCATGGTTTTCGAGTCTCTGTATATCGGCGTCATCGGGATAGGCGGCGGGCTGGCCGTGGGCATACTGCTGCACAAGCTGGTGAGCCTGCTGCTCTTCCGGCTGATGCGCCTGCCGGTACCCTTCGGCTTTTCGGTGCAGCCCATGGCCATCCTCGTCGTCGTGCTGTTTTTCGCGGCGCTCATCCTCCTGACGCTCATCACGAACCTCGCAAGAGTGGGCCTCTCCAAGCCGGTAGAGCTCCTGCGCAGCGGCAGCGTGGGCGAAAAGGAGCCCCGTGCCAGCTGGCTGCTCAGCCTGCTCGGCATCCTCTCCCTCGGCGCGGGCTACGCCATCGCCATGATGGTCAACAACGCCGCCATGGCCGTCGCGCTCTATTTCGTCGCGGTCATCGCGGTCATCATCGGGACCTACTGCCTCTTCACCTCGGTGTCCATCGCGGTGCTCAAGGCGCTCCGGCGCAACAAGCGCTATTATTACAAGTCCAACCACTTCATCAGCGTCTCCGGCATGCTCTACCGGATGAAGCGCAACGCCGTGGGCCTTGCGAATATCTGCATCCTCTGCACGATGGTCATGGTCATGATAAGCGGGACGCTCTCGCTCTACCTCGGCAGCGAGGAGCAGGTGAACATCTACTGCCCGGCGGACGTCGTCGTGGAGACGACCTATTACGCCAGCTCCAACGCCGGCGAGGTCTATGACGAGGCGACGGACACCGTCAGCATCGAGCACCACAGGCCCTACGACGCGGAGACCATGGACGCCTGGTTCGCGGACTGGTTCGCGCAGCGCGGGCTCGCGCCGGAGTCGGCCAAGGCGGTGGAGTATTTCGAGTTCACCGCGGAGGCCCCCGCGGGCGGCATAAGCCGGGTCATGGCCGTCTCGGCGGAGACCTACGCCCAGCTCACGGGCGAGGCGGCGCCGGAGCTGGCCCGGGGCGAGGCCCTGGCCCACATCCCCGCGTGCTATGAGCCCCGGGAGAGCTTCAGCTGCCTCACCAGTGACGGCGGGACGGTGGAGCTCGAGCTTGTGGGCGAGGCGAAGCTCAGGGCCTCGCAGATAGTGCTGAACATGGTGGCGATAAACTGGACGGAGGAGGACAGCGAGATCGTCCTCGTCGTAGCGGACCGCGCGGCGCTCCTGGAGCTCGTTTCGAGCCAGTATAACGGCTCCTACGTCTGGCGCGGCCAGTACGACTTCGCCGCCTCGGACGAGGCGCTGGAGGCCGCTGTCGAGGACTACTGGGCCGCCTCGGGCGAGAACTCGGGCGTGGACGCCGGGTATTACGACGTCCTGCGCATAGACCTGCGCTCGGAGACGGAACGGGACGTCTACGGTCTCTCCGGCGGCTTCCTCTTCCTGGGCGTGTTCCTGGGCATCGTTTTCCTGATGGCGACGGTCCTGATAATTTACTACAAGCAGGTCTCGGAGGGCTACGAGGACAACGCCCGCTTCGACATCATGCGCAAGGTGGGCCTCTCTGAGCGCGAGGCGCGCAGGGCCATCCGCAGCCAGATCCTGACGGTGTTCTTCATGCCCATCCTGGTGGCGGCGGTACACATCGCCTTCGACTTCAAGCTGGTGGTGCTGCTTCTGCGGCTTTTCTCGCTGACGAACATGGGCCTGACGGCCCTCTGCACGCTGGGGACGCTCCTGGTGTTCTGCGCGGTCTACGCCGTGGTCTACGCCCTGACAGCGCGCTCGTATTACCGGATCGTCCGCCCGAACGGCGAGAACGCCAGATAGGGGGCGCAAAAAGTGGACAACACAAAGCTGCTCGTCATCATCCTCATAGTCGCGCTCATCATCCTCATCATCGGCGCGGCGGTGGGCTTCGGCTGGGCGGAGCTGCCCCCGGCCTGAGCCCCGGCAAGGGCTCCGGCTCCTGGAACCAAAGCCTGTATACGATCTCCCCCGGCTCCGCTCCGCTCTCTGCGGCGCGGGGCCTTTTTTTCTCCGTTCCGCCAAAGCCAGGCAGGAAGGAAGCGGGGTTTTGAACATTTTCAACAGGTTTGTCAACAGCTTCCGGTGAGCCTATGTGCAAAACCGAATTTCTCCTCCCTTCCTTCCTTGAGTTTGAAGTTGAGGTTGATGTTGAAGTTGAAGTTGATGTTGAGGTTGAGGTTGAGGTTGAATTTGAGTTTGAGGTTGAATTATATTTGGCATCGACCGGCATTTTTTCGTTCCGACTCGCATCGACCGGCATTTTTTCGCTCTGATCCGCATCCTCCTCGCGGGCTTCGGGCCAGCGTTTTCTGGAGTTCTGCCTGGCCCTGTCGCACTTTTCGCGGTACTTTTCCCGGTCCGAGTCTATCCTCGGCGCGACGAAGGTCCAGATGAGCTGCAGGCCCGGGCTCTCGAACTCCGGGGCCTCGCCGTCCAGGCCGTAGGCCAGGATGGCGTCCAGCAGCAGGCCGCGTTCCTCCAGGCTCAGCAGCGCCGCAGCGGCGCGCAGGTCCGCGTACAGCATCACCCCGGGCATCCCGGCGTTTTTGTTCTTCTCCTTCGGCACAGGCCGCGCCCCCTTCCATTCAGGGGATAATATAGCGGTTTTCGCACAAAGCGCAAGTGCGCGCGCAAAAAAAGACTCCGCCAAAATTGACGGAGCCTTTTTGTATATTGTGCGGTGTGAGGCTTACTTCGTGGCCTCGACAGCCTTGGCGTCGCCGGTGATCTCGCCCTTCGCCTGCTTGGCAAAGGTCTGGATACCGCTGATGCTGACGACCACGGCCAGGATGACCAGGGCAGCCGCGAAGATCAGCTGGAACCAGTTGCCCCACTGAGCGTCGCCGGCGGCGATGGCGCCGACCTTGGAGATGATGGTCATGACGAGGGAGGTCAGGGTGGCGACCAGCATGAACACCATCGGGATGAAGAACATCTTGTTGCTCTTGCCGATGTTGCCGAGCCAGCAGGCGACGGCCATGAGGGCCAGGCCCGCGAGCAGCTGGTTGGCCGCGCCGAACAGACCCCAGATCTGGGAGAGGCTCAGGAAGCCGATGCCGCAGCCGACGATGACCAGGAACAGGGTGCCGACCAGGGGCTTAGCCAGGAAGCCGCGGAAGCCGGGGATCTTGGAGGGGTCCTCGCCCTCGTGCACGAAGAGCTCGGTGAACATGTAGCGGCCCAGACGGGTGCCGGTGTCCAGGGAGGTCAGCGCGAAGACGGAGACGGCCAGGGTGATGAGGGTGTAGATGGTGTCGTAGAGGGGGTTCGTGAAGTCGGCCGCGCCGCCGGTCATCCAGGAGACCATGGAGGCGATACCGGAGGCGAAGATCGCCGGAGGAGCGTTGGTGGTCAGGGTGCCGGCCTCGCCGCCAGCGCCTTCCTTGACGAGGTTCCACACCACGCCGACGGAGATGACGGAGACGAGAGCCAGGACGCACTCGATGATCATGGCGCCGTAGCCGATGACCTTGGCGTCCTTCTCGGAGTTGATCTGCTTGGAAGTCGTGCCGGAGCCGACCAGGCTGTGGAAGCCGGAGATGGCGCCGCAGGCGACGGTGATGAACAGGACCGGGAACAGGGTGTTGCCGTTTTCCAGCTTGAAGCTGGTGAACTGCGGCAGCAGGAAGTCATGGCCGGCGGTGCCGCCCAGGACGCCGACGATGGCGATGATCATCATCGCGTAGAGCAGGAAGCTGGACAGGTAGTCACGCGGCTGGAGGAGTATCCATACGGGCAGCAGCGAGGCCAGCGTGATGTACACGGCGATGAAGATGACCCAGCCCGTGCGGCTGATGTTGACGCCGACGTTCAGGCCGATGATGGTGATGACGACGATGCCGATGACGCCGATGACGGTGGCGGGGCCGACCTTCGCGCCCTTGCGGTAGACGAAGAAGCCGAAGATTATGGCGATGACGATGAAGAGCAGGCTCGTCGTAGCGGTGGAAGCGTTGCCGGAGCAGTTCTCGCGGCCCACGGTGATGATGGGCAGAGCGGAGCCGTCCGCCGCGGTGTCGGAAACGAAGGTGCCGGCGACGACGGAGGTGAAGCTCGCGATGACGAGGATGAGCACGAGCAGCGCGAAGATGACGAAGAGCTTATAGGCCTTGGGACCGATGTTGTCCTTGATGACCTCGCCGATGGAGCGGCCGCCGTGACGGATGGACGCGAAGAGCGCGCCGAAGTCGTGCATGGCGCCGAAGAAGATACCGCCGATGACGACCCAGAGGAAAACGGGCAGCCAGCCGAACACAGCGGCCTGGATGGGTCCGTTTATGGGGCCGGCGCCGGCGATGGACGAGAAGTGGTGGCCCATCAGGACGGCGGGGTTGGCGGGGACGAAGTCCTTATTGTCGAACTTGGTGTGTGCGGGGGTCGGCCTGTCGGGGTTGACGCCCCACTTCTTGGCAAGCCAGGAGCCGTAGAATATGTAGCCCAGGGCCAGAAGAGCTATGCCGACAACCAGAATGAGAATCGCGGTCATACTTTTTCACTCCTTAACAATTTCCTGAAAAAATTCACAAGACTATTCCCAGCTTTGTTTGTGACGATCAACTCCTTTTCCAGGCCCACGGCGGCGGTCCTCAGGGCGACCCAGCCCCAGAGCCCCAGCCTGAAGCTCCTGTAGTACTTCCTGCTGCGGATTGCGTTTGCAGCTTCCTTATCTATTACATCCGCTACGAAAAGAGCGATGATGTACGATTCACGGTGCTCCGAGTCCGGCACGATCCTGGGCAGGCCGTCCTCGAGGGCATAGTCCATGCAGCGGCCGACCGTCTCCTCGTCCAGGTGCGGAGTGCAGAAAACATAGGCATATTCGTTGGACTCCGCCGCCCAGATCTTGGCCTGCTTCACAAGGACATAGCCCTCGCTGCGGACGTGGAACACAGCGCGATAGACGAGCGGCAGGCCGGAGCCGCCGTCGCCGTCGTCTATATCGTAATAGTATTCGTAGGACTCTCTCAGTTTTTGGAGGAGCCGGGCTTTGTCCCAGGCCAAATGATGCACCCCTCGTTAATTCCTTATCCAAGACTGACCATAATATACCCCCACCCGCAGAAGAAATCAATACCAAATTAAAATTAAAAGCAAACATTTCCGCGCAAAAGTGTCGTCAATCTTTGCAGATTCGTGCAATATGTACGAAAAAATGAAAATAATTTGTGAACGAATTGCATCCCGGGCCAAGTATGCTATTTACAAGGTGTGAGGATTATTGTATGTTAATAGGGATAAAAAGCGCCTTTGCAAGGCGCGGATGGTGGTGCGGATGGAAAAAACGCCGGGCGGCACGGGGCTTCGGCTCTGCGCGCCCTGTCTCTTTGGTCTGGAGGGGCCCCTCGGCAACGAGCTGAGGCATATGGGGATGAGCTCCGTCGCGCCCGAGAACGGGCGCGTGTTCTTTGAGACGGACGAATACGGCCTTGCTCGGGCGAACATCTGCTCCCGCTTTGCCGAGCGCATCCTGCTGGAGCTGGGGAGCTTCCGGGCGCGGAGCTTTGAGGAGCTTTTCGAGGGGGTGCGCGCGCTCAGCCTGGAGGACTGGCTGCCCCGGGACGCGGCCTTCCCTGTAAAGGGCTGGTCGCTGGAGTCTCAGCTGCACTCTGTGCCGGACTGCCAGCGGATAATAAAAAAGGCCGCGGCCGTACGGCTCGGCTCGGCCTGGGGTCTGGAGCGCCTGCCGGAGACGGGCGCGCTCTGCCAGATACAGTTTTCTATAATGAAGGACCTCGTCCATGTCTACCTCGACACCTCCGGCACGAGCCTGCACAAGCGGGGCTACCGTCCGGCGCAGGTGGCGGCGCCCCTGCGGGAGACCCTGGCCGCGGCGATGGTGGACATCTCCGGCTACCGCGGCCGCGGCGAATTCTGCGACCCCTTCTGCGGCAGCGGGACGATAGCGATAGAGGCCGCGCTCGCGGCGAAGGGCCGCGCCCCGGGGATAAACCGGAGCTTTGCGGCGGAGAAGTGGCCGGTCCTGCGCCGGGAGATCTGGCGCGAGGCGCGCGAGGCCGCGCGGGCGCGGGAGTACTCCGGCGAATACCGGATCTCCGCCTCGGACATAGACCCGCGCGCCGTGGAGCTCGCCCGGGCGAACGCGGAGCGCGCGGGGGTTGCGGAGATAGTTCGCTTTTCCGTGGCGGACGCGCGGGAGTTTTCGCGGTCAACGGAGCGGGGCGTCATCGTGACGAACCCGCCCTACGGCGAGCGTATGCTGGAAAAGCGCGAAGCGGAGCGGCTTTATTCGGACTTCGGGAAGGCGCTGGCGGGCGTGAGCGGCTGGGAGCTCTACCTGCTCAGCTCGCACACGGAGCTGGAGCGCTGCCTGGGCCGCAGCGCGCAGAAGCGGCGCAGACTGTATAACGGGACCCTGCGCTGCGAGCTTTACATATATAGAAGGGATGGGGGCAGCCGCAGATGAAACATCTGTTCATAGTAAACCCTGTAGCGGGCCGGCAGAAGCCGGAGGACAAGCTCCGGCTCATCCACGAGGCGATAGACCGCCTGCCCGCGGAAAAGCGGGAGTCGGAGGAGTTCGAGGTCTACGTCACCGCCTCGCCGATGGACGCCTGCGCATACATAAAGGAAGCCGCGAAAAAGGCGGAGGAGCTCCGGGTCTACGCCTGCGGCGGGGACGGAACGCTCAACGAGTGCGTGAACGGGGCGGCGGGGCTTTCAAACGTCGCGGTGACGCACTTCCCCTGCGGCACGGGCAACGACTTCATCAAGATGTTCGGCCCGGATAAGGACCGCTTTTTCGACCTCACGGAGCTCATGAACGGCGAGGTCCGGCCGATAGACGTCATAGACTGCAACGGGCGCTACAGCGTGAACATCTGCTCCATGGGCCTGGACGCGCGGATAGGGACGGACGTCCACAAATACAGCGGGATGCCGCTGGTGGGCGGGGCCGCGGGCTACGTAGTGTCCCTCGCCGCGAACTACTTCAAGGGCATCACGACTGCCATGACCGCCCGGACAGAGGGCCTGACCTGCGGCCCGGAGCTGAACCTGGTCTGCGTGTGCAACGGCCGCTTCTACGGCGGCGGCTTCAACCCGACGAACGACGCGAGACCGGACGACGGATATATGGACGTCCTCATCGTCTCCGGGGTGTCCCGGCTGAGCCTGCTCGGCGCGCTCATGAGCTACGCCAAGGGCAAATACCGCTCCTACCCGCAGTATATAACCTTCGTGCGGACGCGCCTGCTGGAGATAGAAGCCGCGGCGGAGGAAGTGATAAACGTGGACGGAGAAGCGGAGTACGGCAGGCGCGTGCGCTTCGAGCTGGTCCCCGGCGGGCTGAACTTCATCTTTCCGCGGGACATGGCCTTTTTTCGCGCCGATGCGCGGGAGGCCGGAGCGCCCCAGAATGAATGTTAACAGAAAATTCTCAAGTTTTTATATATAAGTCCTTGACAATTTTCAGAACTGTGGTATCTTTATAAGCGGGTTAGCACTCAGGCTCTTCGAGTGCTAACCCGCTAAAGCTGTATTTTATAATTCACAGGAGGTAATATATAATGAAACTCACGCCTTTGGCCGACAGGGTCGTCCTCAAGCAGAAGGAAGCGGAGGAAAAGACCAAGAGCGGGATCATCCTTGCGTCCTCGGCGCAGGAGAAGCCGGAGCTCTATGAGGTCATCGAGGTCGGCCCCGGCGGCATGGTCGAGGGCAACGAGGTCGTCATGACGGTGTCGAAGGGCCAGACGGTGCTGGTCGGCAAGTACAGCGGCACGAAGGTCAAGATCGGCGAGGAAGAACTGACGATAGTCAAGCAGGGAGACATCCTTGCGATAGTCGAGTGAGCATTTGGAGGGAAAGACAATGGCAAAGCAGATAGTATACGGCGAAGAGGCCCGCAAAGCTATAGAGCGCGGCGTGAACCAGCTGGCGGACACTGTGAAGATAACTCTCGGCCCCAAGGGCAGGAACGTTGTCCTGGGCAAGAAGTTCGGCGCTCCGCTCATCACCAATGACGGCGTGACGATAGCCAAGGAGATCGAGCTGGAGGACGCCTTCGAGAACATGGGCGCCCAGCTCATCCGCGAAGTCTCCACCAAGACGAACGACGTCGCCGGCGACGGCACGACGACGGCCACCCTCCTGGCCCAGAGCATGATCCGCGAGGGCCTGAAGAACCTCGCCGCCGGCGCCAACCCGATGGTCATGCGCCGCGGCATCCAGAAGGCCACGGAGGCCGCCGTCGCGGAGATCCGCGCGAACAGCCAGCCGGTGTCCGGCAGCCAGGACATCGCCCGTGTCGGCACCATCTCGAGCGGCGACGAGCTCATCGGCCGCCTGATAGCCGAGGCGATGGAGAAGGTCAGCCAGAACGGCGTCATCACCGTCGAGGAGTCCAAGACCGCCGAGACCTACTCCGAGGTCGTCGAGGGCATGCAGTTCGACCGCGGCTACATCACCCCCTACATGGTCACGGACAACGAGAAGATGGAAGCCGTCATCGACGACGCCTACATCCTCATCACGGATAAGAAGATCTCGAACATCCAGGAGATCCTGCCCCTGCTGGAGCAGATCGTGCAGGCCGGCAAGAAGCTGCTCATCATCGCCGAGGACGTCGAGGGCGAGGCCCTTGCCACGATCATCCTGAACAAGCTGCGCGGGACCTTCACCTGCGTGTGCGTCAAGGCCCCCGGCTTTGGCGACAGGCGCAAGGAGATGCTGCAGGACATCGCCATCCTGACTGGCGGCCAGGTCATCAGCTCTGACCTCGGCATGGAGCTGAAGGACGCCAACGTCACGATGCTGGGCCGCGCGCGCCAGGTCAAGGTGACGAAGGAGAACACGATAATCGTCGACGGCGCGGGCGAGAGCTCCGCCATCAAGGACAGGATAGCCCAGATAAACAACCAGATCGCCGTCACGACGAGCGACTACGACCGCGAGAAGCTCCAGGAGCGCCTGGCGAAGCTGTCCGGCGGCGTGGCGGTCATCAAGGTCGGCGCGGCGACTGAGACCGAGATGAAGGAGAAGAAGCTCCGCATCGAGGACGCCCTGAACGCGACCCGCGCGGCCGTTGAGGAGGGCATCGTGGCCGGCGGCGGCAGCGCCTATGTCATGGCGTCGAAGGCCGCGGCCAAGCTCGAGAAGAGCCTCTCCGGCGACGAAAAGACCGGCGCGGCCATAGTTGCGAAGGCCCTGCTCGCCCCGATCTGCCAGATCGCGTCCAACGCGGGCGTCGAGGGCGCGGTGATCCTGGAGAAGGTCGCGGCCTCCCGCAGCGCCACCTTCGGCTACGACGCCGCGAACGACAAGTTCGGCGACATGATCGCCATGGGCATCGTGGACCCGACCAAGGTCTGCCGCAGCGCGATCGAGAACAGCGCCTCCGTCTCCGCCATGGTCCTGACGACCGAGAGCCTGGTCGCGGACCTGCCTGAGAAGGCGGCCCCCGCCCCCGCCCCGGACATGGGCGGCATGTATTAATAGATAACCTGCCACAGCGAGAGCCCCGCGGCCCAAAGCCGCGGGGCTTTTTCACGCCTCGCAGAGTTTCGCGGCCGCAGCCGCGAAATAAATTGCAATAAATTTTTGGCGGCGGCGTGTACGTCGCCAAAAATACTTCTCGCGGAGCGAGCGTCGCAGCGAAGCGAGGCGCAGAGCGCAGCGCAAACTCCTTTGTCGAAGAAGGCAAAGCCTTCTTCGACAATTAAGCAACCTCGTACCGCTCGATGCTCGCGACGCGCAGCTGCGCGTCCAGGCGGAAGATGACGCCCACCCCCGCGCTGAAAAACGAGATCACGCCGCCCTCTTCTTCGGAAATGCTCATCCCGGCGTTGTCGCCGTAGAAGGGCTCGCCGCTGCCGTAGAAGGTCGCGCCGCCCTCGCCGCGCGCCGCCTCCAACAACTCCTCAAAGCTGGCGAAGCGGTTCGGGAAGCGGGAGACCAGCTCCTGCGCCGTGTCGCCTATCTCTATCCCGCGCAGGCGCGGCGCCTGCTCCGGGTCCGTGCTGCGGTAGTACTCCACGAGATACGGCTCCGAGCCGCGCCCGCTCAGGACGGTCTGCGGATATGTCATGCTCCACTCCATGCCGCCGTTCCAGCGCCGCTCGGGCAGGCCGAGGCCCGCGAAGATCTCAAAGGGCCGCGCCCAGGTCGGGACGGGCAGCTCCTCCTCGTCCGCAGAATAGGGCAGGCTGTACAGAAGCTCCTCGTATTCGGAAAGGCTCCGCTCGCGGAAGTCCACGGGCAGATAGATGTTGTACGCCAGCTCGCACGGCCCGACGTTGGGGACGAAGGGCCGCTCCGTATCCGTGAAGTCGAAATCGCCCACGGAAAGGCCGAGGTACTTGAGCCGCGCGCGCCCCGCCGAGAGGCTCAGCTCGCCGCTCAGCTCCTGACCCCAGATCCGGGCCGTGAAGCTGCCGTCCGCCTGCGCCGTGCCGCTCGCGGAGACGGCGCTGAGGCTGTCCTCGGCGTAGTGGTCGCCGGTCTCGCCCCAGCCCTCGCAGAAGCGGAGCGTGAAGTCCAGCGTCCCGTCCGGCTGCTCCTCCGTCAGGAGCAGCGCAAAGCCGTCCTCGCCGAAGCCCTCCGCCGAGTAGAGCCGCCGCCCTGCGTCAGCGAGCCGCCCCAGCTCGGCCCCGACTTCGTCCGCGTCCATGTCCATGCGGAAGGCCAGGCGCAGGAGCGTATCCTCCCGCTCGGCCGCGCCCAGCCCCTCCCAGGCCCGCGCCAGATTCTCCGGCGCCGCCTGATAGAGCCCGTAGAGTGCCTCGGTGTAGGCCTCGGAACAGGCCCCGTCCAGCCCGAGCCGCGCGCCCAGGAACTTCGCCGCGGCCTCCTCGCTCTCCCCCGCCGCCTCGCCCAGCTCACGCATGAGCGCCAGGGTCTCTTCGCTCCCCGCGGCCCTTTCGTACTTCGCCCAGTCGAGATGGGCGAGCAGGGGCGAATCCAAAAGCTCCGCCGCCGTCATGGCGGAGATGGGCTCCGGCGCGAACCAGGAGCAGAGCGCCGCGTTCGACACCGCGGGGTAGATGTAATAGCGCCCCTCGGACTGCCAGACCGGGCAGCCGTCCTGCGCCGCGCCGAGCGTGAGCGTGTCCCCGCTCTCGAGCACCAGCTCGAGGTACATGTCAAAGCCGCAGGAGCCGGGGCTGACCGGCTCGGAGGCGGCGAGCAGCGCCTCTATCTGACCGAGCGCGTCCGGGTCCGTCAGCGTGAAGTCCCCGCCGCAGAAGTTCCGGAGCGTGGCGGAGGCCAGACCGCTTATCTCCCCCGGCTCCGCCGCGGTGCCGAGGCCCAGGGCGGCCAGCGCGGTCTCGACGTATTCGCGCAGGGGCGCGGCGGCCTGCGCCGGGACGAGTCCCCACGCGCTTATCGTGGTGGCCATGCTCCCGTCCGTGAGGAAGGCCCAGTAATAGCCCTCCGCGTCCCGGACGCCCAGCCTCAGCTCCTGCACGCCGGGCTCGATGGAGTACTCCAGCTCTTCAGCCTCCCTGGCTGCGGCGAAGAGCGCGGCGAGCTCCGTCTGGTCCTCCGGGACCCAGTAGCGCAGCTCCCCGCCCGCCTCCGTGGGCGAGACAAAGACGCAGAGCTTCCCCTCGGCGGGCTCCGCCGCGAGCTCGCCGGAGACGGCGGGCGCGCTTGTCCCGGCGTCCGGGCTCGGCTCCGGCTCCCCGGCGGGCGCGCCGCAGGCCGCGCAGAAAAGGCAGAGCGCGGCGGCCAGGGCCGTGAGGACAAGGCCGCGGTGTGCAAGACGTTTCATTTTTCGTCCCTCCTTGGCAGACATCTGTCTACTGCGAGGATAATGGAAATCCCACCCTTTGTCAAGCCCGCGGGGCGCGGGGCGTAGTTTGTACAAACTGCCGGGAAAGGGGGCAAAAAGCGGTCGAAACTGCGCAAAAGGGGCGATTTTTGTTTTGGGCGTTGACAAAGTTTTTGGTCCGGCGTAGAATATAGAAAATGTTTTAGCCCGCCCTTTCCGCGGGCTATAAGACTGTCTTGAGGGGGCCGGTCCGGTGGGCGCGTTCGTGATAAGAGGCTGCGAGATATATCTGGGCGGGGCCTTCGTTCCCGCGGAGCTGGAAGTCAGGGGCGGCGTAGTGACAGCCCTGGGCGGCGGCATTGTCCCCGGCGAAGGGGCCAGTGTTTACAATTTCAAAAACTGCATCGTGGTTCCGGGTCTTGCAGATGTTCACGTGCATCTGCGGGAGCCGGGCTTTTCTTATAAGGAGACGGTCGCCTCAGGCACCCGGGCGGCGGCGCGCTCGGGCTACGCGGCCCTCTGCGCCATGCCGAACCTCTCGCCCGTCCCGGAGGACGCGGCCACGCTGGCGCAGGAGCTGGACATCATACGCCGCGACGCGGTGATAGACGTCCTGCCCTACGGGGCGATAACGCGCGGGCAAAAGGGCGCGCAGCTCGCGGACATGGCGGCGATGTCGCCCAATGTCTGCGGCTTTTCGGACGACGGGCGCGGGGTGCAGTCGCGGGAGCTGATGCGCGCGGCCATGCTGGAGGCAAAGCGCCTGGGGAAGCCCATCGCCGCCCACTGCGAGGACAACTCCCTCCTGCGCGGGGGATATATACATGACGGCGAGTACGCAAAGGCCCACGGCCACCGGGGCATCTGCTCGGAGTCCGAGTGGGGGCCCATCGCGCGGGACATAGAGCTCCTGCGCGAGACGGGCTGCGCCTACCACGTCTGCCACATCTCGACGGCGGAGAGCGCCGCGCTCATCCGCTCCGCCAAGCGCGAGGGCCTCGACATAACTTGCGAGACCGCCCCGCACTACCTCCTCCTCTCGGATTCGGACCTGCAGGAGGACGGGCGCTTCAAGATGAACCCGCCGCTCCGCTCTGAGCGGGACAGGCTCGCCCTCATAGAGGCCCTGCGCGACGGGACGATAGACATCCTCGCCACGGACCACGCGCCGCACTCGGCGGAGGAGAAGTCCCGCGGGCTCGCGGGCAGCGCCTTCGGCATCACCGGGCTGGAGACGGCCTTCCCCCTGCTCTGGACGGGCCTCGTGGAACCGGGGATAATAAGCCGGGAGCGGCTGGTGGAGCTCATGAGCACGGCCCCGGCGCGCCGCTTCGGCATAGAGAGCGGCATAGAGCCGGGCGGCCCGGCGACCTTCGCCGTGTTCGAGACGGAAACGACTTACAGGATAGACCCGGAGCGCTTCGCCTCCAAGGGCCGGGCGACTCCCTTCGCGGGCCGCGAGGTGCGCGGCCGCTGCGTTTTGAACGTCGTGAGAGGCCGGGAGGTGTGGCGCGCGTGAGAAAGGGCGTATTTACACTCGCCGGGGCGGAGTTTGCGGCCCCGGGCCTGCGCCTCCTGCGCCTGCGGGGCGATACGGAAGGCGCGGCGGGGCCGGGTAAGTTCGTGGAGGTCTCGCTGCCGGGCTTCTTTCTGCGGCGGCCCTTTTCGGTCTGCGGCGTGGAGGGAGACGAGCTGACCCTCGCCGTGAAGCTGGCGGGCCGGGGTACTCAGGCGCTGCACGAGCTGCCCGCGGGCGCGCAGCTGGAAGTGCTCACGGGCCTCGGCAGGGGCTTTGACCTCGCCCGCTCGGGCGGCGCTCCCCTGCTGCTCGGCGGCGGCAGCGGAACAGCGCCGATGCTCTACCTCGCGCGTGAGCTGGCGGCGCTCGGGACCCGCCCCGCCGCGGCCCTCGGCTTCGGCACGGCGGCGGAGTGCTGCTTCGAGCGGGAGTTCCGGGAGGTCTGCTCCGACCTGCGCGTGTTCACGCAGGACGGCTCGCGCGGCGAGCGCGGGCTCGTGACTCAGGCGCTGGAGCGCGGCGGATACAGCTTCGTCTACGCCTGCGGCCCCCTGCCCATGCTCCGGGCCGTGGACGAAAAAAGCGCCGCGCCCGGCCAGTTCTCGCTGGAGGCGCGGATGGGCTGCGGCTTCGGGGCCTGCATGGGCTGCACGGTGGAAACGAAAAACGGCCCCCGGCGCGTCTGCCGGGACGGCCCGGTGTTCGGGCTCGGGGAGGTGCGCTGGTGAATACAAAGGTCAGGCTCTGCGGGCTGGAGCTGGATAATCCCATAATCCCCGCCTCCGGCACCTTCGGCTACGGCGCGGAGTTCGCGGAGCTTTACGACATAAACTGCCTCGGGACCTTCTCCTTCAAGGGGACGACGCGCGCGCCGCGCTTCGGGAACCCCGGCCCGAGGATAGCGGAGGCCCCCTCGGGGCTCTTAAATTCCGTCGGCCTCCAGAACCCCGGCGTGGACGCGGTGATAGCCGAGGAGCTGCCCCGGCTGCGGCAGGTGTTCCACAAACCCGTGATGGCGAACGTCTGCGGCTTCTCCGTGGAGGAATACGTCGAGGTCGCGGCAAAGTTCGATAACTGCCCCGAGGTCGGCTGGCTCGAGGTGAATATAAGCTGCCCCAACGTCCACGGCGGGGGCATGGGCTTCGGCACGAGCTGCGAGAGCGCGGCCGAGGTCACCCGCGCGGTGAAGGCCGCGGTGAGAAAACCCGTCATCGTGAAGCTCACGCCGAACGTGACGGACATCGCGGAGATAGCGCGCGCCTGCGAGGCGGCGGGCGCGGACGGGCTTTCCCTCATAAACACGCTTCTCGCCCTGCGGATAGACCCCGCCGCGCGCCGCCCGGTGCTAAAAAACCTCACGGGCGGGCTCTCCGGCCCGGCGGTGTTCCCGGTGGCTCTCCGGATGGTCTGGCAGGTGTACGAGGCGGTGGACATCCCCATCATCGGCATGGGCGGGGTGAGCTCGGCGGAGGACGCGGTGGAGATGCTGCTCGCGGGCGCGACGGCGGTGGGCGTCGGCGCGGCGAACCTGCGGGACCCCTTCGCCTCGCGGGACATAGCCGCGGCCCTGCCCGCGGTCATGGAGAGATACGGAATAGACAAGCTCGAAGATATAATAGGAGGCGCGCACAATGGCTAAGGACGTGATAATCGCCTGCGACTTCCCGACTCGGGAGCGCACGCTGGCCTTTCTGGACGGGTTCGGAGAGGAAAGGCCGTATGTAAAGATCGGCATGGAGCTCTTCTACGCCGAAGGCCCGGGCATCGTCCGGGAGATAAAGGCCCGGGGCCACGAGATCTTCCTGGACCTCAAACTCTGCGACATCCCGAACACCGTGAAGAGCGCGATGCGCGTCCTGCGCGGGACGGGCGCGGACATGATAAACCTCCACGCCTTCGGCACTCGGGAGATGATGGAGGCGGCGCTGGAGGGGCTGACCGGCCCGGACGGGGCGCGGCCCCTGCTCATCGCGGTGACGCAGCTCACCTCGACGAGCGAGGAGCGGATGCGGCGCGAGCTGCTCATAGACCGCCCGCTCGCGGAGGTCTGCCTGGAGTACGCGGAGAACGCGCGGCTCGCGGGGCTGGACGGCGTGGTCTGCTCGCCGTTGGAGGCGGGCGCGGTGCACGAAAAATGCGGCGCGGCCTTCCTCACCGTGACGCCCGGCGTCCGCTTTGCGGGCGGGGACAAGGGCGACCAGGTCCGCGTCACGACTCCGGAGCGCGCCGGCCAGCTCGGCTCGGACTACATCGTCGTCGGCCGGCCGATAACCGGCGCGGAGGACCCCGTCGCGGCCTGGCGTCGCTGCGTTTCGGAATTCATGGGAGGTGCAAAATGAGCGATATAAGAGCGGAAGTTGCGCGCGGCCTTCTGGCCATAGGCGCGGTGTTCCTGCGTCCCGAGGAGCCCTTCACCTGGGCCAGCGGGATAAAAAGCCCCATCTACTGCGACAACCGCCTCATCCTGACGGCGCCCGAGGTGCGGGACATGGTCGAGGCCGCCATAGCGGAGACGGTCCGGCGCGAGTTCCCGGGGGCGGAAGCGCTCATGGGAACGGCGACTGCGGGCATCGCCCACGCGGCGATAGCGGCCCACCTCCTGGGCCTGCCCATGGGCTACGTGCGCTCCGGCGCGAAGGACCACGGGCGTCAGAACCGCATCGAGGGCAGGCTGCGCGAGGGCGAAAAGGTCGTCGTCATCGAGGACCTCATCTCCACGGGCGGCAGCCTCATAGAGACGGTGGAGGCCCTGCGCGAGGCCGGGGCCGAGGTGCTGGGCGCGGTGTCCATCTTCACCTACGGGATGGAAAAGGGCAAGGAGAGGCTCGCTGAGGCGCAGGTCCGCACAGTCAGCCTGACGGACTTTGACGAGATAGTGAGGGCCGCAGAGGCGGAGGGATATATCCCCGCGCACACGGTGCCGGGGCTTCTGGCCTTCCGCGCGAACCCCTCGGACGAGAGCTGGATGGGAGGCAGAAAATGAGACACCTTATAGATATATTGGACCTCAGCACGGAGGAGATAAAGGCCATACTGGACCAGGCGGACGAGATCATCGCCCACCCGGAGGAATACCGCGAGAGGTGCAGGTATAAAAAACTCGCCACGCTCTTCTTCGAGCCCTCGACGAGGACGCGCCTTTCCTTCGAAGCCGCGATGCTGGAGCTCGGCGGGAGCGTGCTGGGCTTTTCGGAGGCGTCGAGCAGCTCGGCGGCGAAGGGCGAGAGCGTCGCGGACACGGTCCGCGTCGTGGGCTGCTACGCGGACATAATCGCCATGCGCCACCCGAAGGAGGGCGCGCCGATGGTCGCGGCCATGCACTCCACCGTCCCGGTCATCAACGCGGGCGACGGCGGCCACAACCACCCGACGCAGACCCTGACGGACCTCCTCACCATCCGGCGCGAGCGCGGCAGCCTGGATAACTTCACGATCGGCCTGTGCGGGGACCTCAAGTTCGGCCGGACGGTGCACTCGCTCATAGAGGCGCTCTCCCGCAGCACGGGCGTAAAGTTCGTGCTCATCTCCCCGGAGGAGCTGAAGCTGCCGAGCTACATCAAAAAGGACGTGCTCCAGGCCAAGGGCCTCGAATACAGGCAGGAGACGGACCTCGCCGCGGTCATGCCGGAGCTGGACATCCTCTACATGACCCGCGTCCAGCGCGAGCGCTTCTTCAACGAGGAGGACTACCTCCGTCTGAAGGACAGCTACATCCTCACCCCGGAGAAGCTGGCCGGGGCGAAAGCTGACCTGCGCATCCTCCACCCGCTGCCGAGGGTGAACGAGATCTCCACCGCCATAGACGCGGACCCCCGCGCCTGCTATTTCCGCCAGGCGCTCTGCGGCAAGTTCGTCCGCATGGCGCTCATCCTGAAGCTGCTGGAGGCGTAACGACATGAATATAGACGCTATCAGAAACGGCATAGTCATAGACCACATCCGCTCCGGCGGGGCGATGGAGCTCTACCGGCTCCTGCACCTGGACAAGCTGGACTGCACCGTGGCGATAATAAAG
This sequence comes from Clostridiales bacterium, assembly GCA_004553625.1. Taxonomy (GTDB): domain Bacteria; phylum Bacillota; class Clostridia; order Oscillospirales; family Oscillospiraceae; genus Scatomorpha; species Scatomorpha merdavium. The sequence continues at coordinate 39,002 of SFKX01000004.1, forward strand.
AACGCGCCGAGCGAGGTCATGGGCCGCAAGGACATAATAAAGATAGACTCGACGGCGGACATAGACCTCGCCGTCATCGGCTACGTGGACCCGGGCGCGACGATAAACGTCATCCGCGACGGCAAGCTCGTGGAAAAGCGGAAGCTGACGATGCCGGAGCGCATCGTGAACGTCCTGCGCTGCAAGAACCCGCGCTGCATAACGAGCGTGGAGCCGGACCTTCCGCAGATATTCAAGCTGACCAGCCCGGAGACGCACACCTACCGCTGCATCTACTGCGAGACAAAGGCCGAGGCCAATCAATAAGAAAAGCGCCGCCCGAAAAGGGCGGCGCTTTCGCGTTTTTCGTCATCTTATGATGCGGTAATAGCCGGGCTTTCTCTCCGCGGGGCTGGGTTCGGGACCCTCGGGGTAGCCGAGGATGCAGGAGCCGACGCCCGTCCACTCGCCTTCCACGCCCCATTTTTTGAGCAGGGCCTGGCCGTCCGGGCGCTCGAAGGTCTCGCGGATACGGTTTATCCAGCAGGAGCCGAGGCCGAGGGCGTGCGCGGCGTTCATGAGGTTGCCGAGGACGAGCGAGCCGTCCTGGACTCCGCTGGGCCTGCCCGTCGGGTAGAGGACGAGGACGACTGTGGGCGCCCCGTAGAAGGAGCGGGCGCCGGGCGTCCCGCGGATCTCGTCGTTTATGCGCTCCAGCTCGGCGATGTCCGCCGGGTCCTGGACGGCTAGCATGATCGGGGACTGCCTGCCCATCGCCGTGGGCGCGTAGGTCCCGGCGTCGAGGACGGTGAGCAGCTCCGCGTCGTCGATCTGCTTGGGGGAATATTTTCTCACGCTTCTGCGCGTGAAGAGGTTTTTCAAAGCGTCGTTCATGTCTGCACCTCCGCAAGATATCCTCAATATTATAGGCCCCCCGCGGAGGAAAGTCAATCACGGCCCGCTCAATAGAGAAAGGGCCGCTTTTCTCGCCGCCTTCTGGCGGGGTTCTGCTGGAGGTCCACGAGTATGATGTCGTCCCCGAGCCGGGATATGCTGCTCCAGGGGATGACGTAGTCGTCCTCGCGGCCGAGGAGCCCGCCGGCGCGGCCCTGTCCCGGGACTATGAGCGCCAGGATACGCCCCTCGCAGGGCTCATACTCCGCGTCGCAGACATAGCCGAGACGCTGCCCGCTGTGCAGGTCGATGACCTCCTTGCACCTGAGCTCCGAGAATAGACAGGCCATTTCGCGCTCACCCCCTGCCTGAGCTTATGCGCGCTACTGGGCAAAGATGCTGCGCTTTATCTGGGCGATGGCGTTTTTCTCGAGCCGGGAGACCTGGGCCTGGGAGATGTGTATCTCGGCGGCGACCTCCATCTGGGTCCGGCCCTCGCAGTAGCGCAGGGCGAGGATGCGCTTTTCGCGCTCGCCCAGGGCGGAGATGGCGTCCGTGAGGGCGAGGCGTTCGAGCCAGCTCTCGTCCGTGTCGCGCCTGTCGCAGATCTGGTCCATTACGCAGACGCTCTCGCCCGCGTCGGAATACACCGGCTCAAAGAGGGAGACCGGGTCCGAGATGGCGTCCAGGGAAAAGACGACCTCCTCCCGCTTTATGCCCAGCGCCGAGGCGATCTCCTCCGTCGTGGGTTCGCGGCCGGTCTCCGCGGTGAGCTTTTCCCGCGCCTGGAGGACCCTGTAGGCCGTGTCCCGCATCGAGCGGGAGACGCGCACGGAGCTGTTGTCCCGCAGGTATCGCCGGATCTCGCCCGCGATCATCGGGACGCCGTAGGTGGAAAAGCGGACGTTCTGGGAGGTGTCGAAGTTGTCAATCGCCTTGATGAGCCCGATGCAGCCCACCTGGAAGAGATCGTCCACGTTCTCGCCCCGCCCCGCGAACTTCTGGATGACGGAGAGGACGAGACGCAGGTTCCCGCTTATGAGTTCCTCCCTGGCTGCTGCATCCCCGGCCTTGGCCCGCAGGAGCAGCGCCCTCGCCTCCTCGTTTTTCAGCACCGGCAGCCTGGACGTATTGACTCCGCAGATCTCAACCTTGCCCTGCAATAATAAAACCCCTTTTCAGGAAAGTACAGCTAGTCTTTCCCGGAAAGGGGTTTTTGATTCAAAATGCGCGCCGCTTCTCAGACGACGACGGCCGTCCCCGTGACGCTGACCATGAGCATACCGTTGTCCGCGCCCAGGACCTCATAGTCCACGTCCACGCCGACGACGGCGTTGGCGCCGGTGCTCTCGGCGCGGCGGCACATCTCGTCCAGGGCCTCGTTGCGGGCGTTCTGGAGCTCTTCCTCATAGCCGGCGCTGCGCCCGCCGAAGAAGTTGCGGAAACCCGCGCCGATGTCCCTCAAGACGTTGATGCCGGTGATGACCTCGCCAAAGACGATGCCGCGGTATTCGCGGATCTCCCGGCCCTCGATGCTGTTGGTTGTCGTAACGATCATGGCAAAACCTCCGCAAAGCGTTGTATGCCCAGTATATACCGCGCGGCCCCGCTGTCAAGCGGAAATTCACAGCCCGCGGAAATCGCCCACCCCGCCGATGTCCAAAAGCTCGGTGGAATCGGGGCTGAGGTGTTCGCCCAGGAGCCCGGCGGCGGCGAGGGCGGTGTCGAGACTGGTGATGCAGAAGATGCCGCGCTTCACGGCCTGGCGGTGGAGCTCGACGTAGTCGCCCATCGTGTCGTCGTGCAGGGCGCCGACGTAGATGACGAGGCCGATGCCCGCGCGCTCGAGGAAGCCGCCGAGGTCCGCCGTGTGGCTGACGTTGCCGATGTCGAAGGCGTAGCAGCCGAGGGCCTTGATGGCGTCCGCGGTCTCGGGCGTGGCGAACATGAGCTTGCCGCTTCCGTCGAGGCTCCGGACGAGCGGGGCGATCTCGCCCAGCTGGCGGCTCTCGACGCTCAGGAGCACGCCGCGCCTGGGCTCGCCGTTTTCCGTGACGAAGCGGAAGCCCGCCGCGGCGAGGGCCTTGTAGAGCGCCTCCTTGAGCGTCCGGCCGACGCCCAGCACCTCGCCCGTGGACTTCATCTCGGGTCCGAGCAGGGAGTTGGCGTCCTGGACCTTCTCGAAGGAAAAGACCGGGGCCTTCACGCCGTAGAAGGGCGAGGGCGGCAGCAGCCCGTCCGGGCAGCCGAGCTCCGCGAGGGAGGCGCCCATCATGACGCGGGTGGCGATGTCCACCATGTGTACGCCCGTGACCTTGCTGAGGTAGGGTATGGTGCGCGAGGCGCGGGGATTCACCTCGATGACGTAGAGCTTGCCCTCATAGATGAGGTACTGGATGTTCACGAGCCCCCTTGTCCCCAGCGCGAGGGCGAGCCGGCGCGAGCAGTCCGCTACGTGCTCGGTCATCTCGGGCGAGAGGCTGCGCGGCGGGTAGATGGCGACGGAGTCTCCGGAGTGGATGCCCGCGCGCTCGACGTGCTCCATGATGCCGGGGATGAGGACCTGCTCGCCGTCGGATATGACGTCGCACTCGAGCTCGGTGCCGGGCATGTATTTGTCGATGAGGACGGGGTTTTCGATGCCGCCGGAGAGGATGACGCCCATGTAGCGGCGGACGTCGGCCTCGTCGTGGGCGATGACCATGTTCTGCCCGCCGATGACGTAGGAGGGCCGCAGCAGCACGGGGAAGCCCAGGCGCTCCGCTGCGGCAAGGGCCTCTTCGAGGGTGAGGACGGCCTCGCCGCGGGGCCGCTCTATGCCCATCGTCCCGAGCAGCGCGTCGAACTTCTCCCTGTCCTCGGCGAGGTCTATGCCCTCGGCCGAGGTCCCGAGTATCCTGACGCCCTGGGAGACGAGGAAGTTCGCCAGCGAGATGGCCGTCTGCCCGCCGAATGCCACGACGACGCCGATGGGCTTTTCCACCTCCAGGACGCCCATGACGTCCTCCGGGCAGAGCGGTTCGAAGTAGAGCCGGGAGGCGGTGCCGTAGTCGGTGGAGACGGTCTCCGGGTTGTTGTTTATGATGACGACGTCGTAGCCCATGTCCCGCAGCGTGCGGACGCAGTGGACGGAGCTGTAGTCGAACTCTATGCCCTGGCCTATGCGTATCGGCCCGGAGCCGAGGACGACGATGGTCTTATGCCCGGGCTCCACCCTGGCGCGGGCGTCGCAGAAGCCCTCGGGGACGGAGTAGAAATAGGGCGTGCGCGCCTCGAACTCGGCGGCGCAGGTGTCCACCATCTTGTAGCTGAGGGGCGGCCGCTCCGGCGTCTCGCAGCCGGAGATCCGGCGGATGGCCGCGTCCGTGTAGCCGAAGTACCGGGCCTTTTTGTAGTTTTCGGGCGTGAGGCCGCCCGCCAGCTCCGCCTCCAGCTCGACCATCCCGCGCAGCTTGCGGAGGAACCACTCGTCTATCATGGTTATCTCGTGCAGCTCGTCCACGCTCATGCCGAGCTTGAGCGCCTCGAAGAGGGTGAAGATGCGCAGGTCGTCCATGTCGCGCAGCCTGAGCCCTATGGGGCGGCGGGAGTGCGGCGCGCGGTTCAGCGTGTCCTGCTTTATCTCCGCGCCGCGGACGGCCTTCATGAGCGCCGCCTCGAAGCAGGGCGCGATGGCCATGACCTCGCCCGTGGCCTTCATCTGCGGGCCGAGGCTGCGGTCCGAACCGCCGAACTTGTCGAAGGGCCACTTCGGGAACTTCACGACGACGTAGTCCACCGCAGGCTCGAAACAGGCGAAGGTCTCGCCCGTGACCTCGTTTTTAATCTCGTCCAGGGTGTAGCCGAGGGCGATGCGCGCGGAGACCTTGGCGATGGGGTAGCCCGTGGCCTTGGAGGCCAGCGCCGAGGAGCGCGAGACGCGGGGGTTCACCTCGATGACGGCGTAGTCCATGCTCTCCGGGTCGAGCGCGAACTGGCAGTTGCAGCCTCCCTCGATGCCCAGCGCGCCGATGATGTCCAGCGCGGCTGTGCGGAGCATCTGGTACTCCCTGTCCATGAGCGTCAGCGCGGGCGCCACGACGATGGAGTCGCCCGTGTGCACGCCGACGGGGTCCACGTTCTCCATGCTGCAAATCGTTATCGCGGTGCCGGCGGAGTCGCGCATGACCTCGAACTCGATCTCCTTCCAGCCGAAGATGTACTTTTCGACCAGGATCTGATGTATGGGCGAAGCCTCGAGCCCCGCCGCGGCGACGCTCTTCATCTCCTCCTCGTCGTGGGCGACTCCGCCGCCCGAGCCGCCCAGCGTGAAGGCGGGCCGGATGATGACGGGGTAGCCGATGGTGTGCGCCGCGGCCAGGGCGGCGGGCAGGGTCTCCGCCGTGCGGGAGGGGATGACGGGCTGGCCGATGTCGGCCATGGCGTCCTTGAAGAGCTGGCGGTCCTCGCTCTTCAAAATGGCCTCGATGTTCGTGCCGATGAGCCGGACGCCGTGCGCCTTGAGGAAGCCGGATTTGTAGAGCTCCATGGCGAGGTTCAGGCCCGTCTGCCCGCCGAGGCCCGCAAGGAGGCTGTCGGGCTTTTCCTTTTCGATGATGCGCTCGACGGTGCGGCGGTCCAGGGGCTCGATGTAGACGGCGGCGGCCATGTCCGGGTCCGTCATGATGGTGGCGGGGTTGGAGTTCACGAGCACCGCCTCGACGCCCTCTTCCATGAGGGTGCGGCAGGCCTGGGTGCCTGCGTAGTCGAACTCGGCGGCCTGGCCTATGACGATCGGCCCGGAGCCGATTACGAGCACTTTTTTTATCCTCTTGTCCTTAGGCATCGGCGCGGCCTCCCATCATCTCGGCAAAAAGCCCGAACATAGAAACGCAGTCCCGCGGCCCGCCGTGGGCCTCGGGGTGGAACTGGAGCGAAAAGGCGTCGAGGCCCGGGTAGTCCAGGCCCTCGCAGGAGCCGTCGTTCACGTTCACAAAGCGGAGCTCGGCGGCGGAGCCGGCGAGCGTGGGTATGTCCACTGCAAAGCCGTGGTTCTGGCTCGTGACGTAGACCCGCCCGGTCCGGAGGTCCTTGGCGGGCTGGTTCGCGCCGCGGTGGCCGAACTTCATCTTGCGCGTGCGCGCGCCCGCGGCCAGGGCCATCATCTGGTGGCCGAGACAGATGCCGAACATCGGCAGTTTGCCGAGGAGCTTTTCTATCTGGGCGATGCAGAAGGCGTTCTCCGCCGGGTCCCCCGGCCCGTTCGAGAGCATGACCCCGTCGTGGCCCCCGGCGAGGACGGTTTCGGCGGGCGTGTCCGCGGGGTATATCGTGACGGCGCAGTCGTGCCGCATGAGCGTCTGGGCGATGCTGTTCTTGTAGCCGTAGTCCATGAGCGCGACGGAGCGCCGCGCGAACTTCGGCGGCTCGAGCCTCAGGACGCCGGAGCTCGTGACCTCCGCCACCACGCCCCGCACGCTGTATGCGCGGACTTTTTCGAGCAGGGCCTCGTCGGGCGGCGTGTCCGTGACGGCGGCGTTCATGACGCCGCGGTCGCGTATGGTCTGGGTTATGCGCCTCGTGTCCACCCCGCAGATGCCCAGGACGCCGTTGGCCGCGAGGAAGCTCTCCACGTCCGTGTCCGCGCGGAAGTTGGAAGGCTCGCGGCAGAACTCCCGGACGACGACGGCCCTCGCGTGGATGCGCGGACTTTCGAGGTCCTCATAGGAGATGCCGTAGTTTCCCAGCATCGGGAAGGTGAAGCAGATCAGCTGGCCGCGGTAGCTGGGGTCCGTCAGGCTTTCCGCGCAGCCGGTGACGCCCGTGGTGAACACGAGTTCGCCCACGCAGGTCCCCGCAGCGCCGAAGCCCTCGCCCTCCAGGACCGTTCCGTCCTCCAGGAGGAGGTAGGCTTTAGACATATGCATCGGCTCCTTTCGCCCAGGGCATTATTCGTGAATGGTGAATAAATATCCTGTGACATTCATTAAAGGCGCCCGGCTCCACACCGGGCCGTACACTATAATACTCGCATAAGCCCCCCTTGGTCAAGGCTTTTTTCACCAGTTTTCGCCTTCGCGCAAAGAGCACAAGCCGCGGCCCGCGCGTGAATAAATAGTTTGGCAGTATTCACAGCCCCATCTGCCTCTTGACAAGTCGGACAAGACATGATAAATTTCTACCTGTGCTAATACAGTTAGTACAGTTTTCGGCAGGGCTTAAGCAAATCTTAATGTAGAGTTGGACCGGATTTTAAATTTCTGTGTTTATACTGTCGTCAGACAGGAGGCAAGGAAGTTATGGATGCAGTAAAGACGATAAATTATATAATCTCAATAGTTTTTATCCTGTGCTATTCATATCAGTTCATGTACATGCTGGTGCCGTACATAATAAAGGACCGGCCGCACAAGCCGGTGAAGCCGCACCGCTACGCGGTCCTCATCTCGGCGCGCAACGAGGAAGCGGTCATAGCGAAGCTCATAGAGAGCATCCGCCGCCAGAGCTACGACCTCGGCCTCGTGACTACCTTCGTCGTCGCGGACAACTGCACGGACGCAACTGCCCGCGTCGCGGCGGAGGCGGGCGCCGTGGTGTTCGAGCGCTTCGACAGCACGCAGGTCGGCAAGGGCTACGCCCTGCGCTACCTGCTCCGCAAGATAGACGAGCTCTTCCCCGAGCGCCCCTTCGACGGCTACTTCGTCTTTGACGCGGACAACGTCCTCGAGGAGAACTATATCGAGGAGATGAACAAGACCTTCTCAGACGGCTACGAGATCGTCACGAGCTACCGCAACAGCAAAAACTTCGGTGACAACTGGATCTCCTCGGGCTACGCGCTGTGGTTTCTGCGCGAGTCGCAGTTTCTGAACCACGCCCGGATGAAGCTGGGGACGAGCTGCGCCGTCTCCGGGACGGGCTTTCTGTTCTCGCAGAAGGTGCTGGACGAGTGCGGCGGCTGGAACTTCTTCCTGCTGACGGAGGACATAGAGTTCACGGTCCACAACGTGGTCAGGGGGCTGAAGATAGGCTACTGTCACGAGGCCGTCCTCTACGACGAACAGCCCACCCGCTTCCGCCAGAGCTGGAACCAGCGCCTGCGCTGGGCGCGGGGCTACCTGCAGGTGTTCGGCAAATACGGCGGGGACCTGCTCGCGGGCATCGCGCACGGCAGCTTCTCCTGCTTTGATATGACCATGAACATCATGCCCGCCGCTGTCCTGACCTTCGTCGGCGTGTTTGCAAACGGCGCGGCGGCGGTGCTGGGCCTGGCCACGGGGCGTGACATCTCGGTCGTGGGCGAGTCGCTTCTCTCGATGCTGCTCAACACCTACCTCACGCTCATCGTCATCGGCGGCGGCGCCACGATAAGCGAGTGGAAACGCATCTACGCCCCCACCTGGAAGAAGATCGCCTTCACGCTGACCTTCCCCCTCTTCATGTTCACCTACATACCGATCTCTTTCGCCGCGCTCTTTGCCCGGCGCGTCACCTGGAAGCCGATCGTCCACACCCGCTCGGCCTCCCTCCAAGAGATACGCGCCGCAGCCGAGACCCTCTCCGGTAAGATCGCCTGAGCGCGGCAAGCCCCCCGCCCCCGCGGCCACCCCCCGCGGGGGTTTTCCTTTGTGCACTCTGTCTAATTATTAATTTAACAAAATAATCATTTTTTTCACAAACAATTCTTGACTTCGTATCAGACGTATGTTATATTTATGACGAACAGAGGGCAGGAGCCCGCGGGCCGAAGCGGAGAGAAGGCACAGGCCCGTAAATCAAAGGGCGAGAGTCCAAAACAGGGGCGAAGAGCCCGGAAAGGGGAAACGGTCATGAAGCTCGTGCAGGGAAACGGTATCAACTATGAGGTGCGCGGCCAGCGCGAAGAGGAAGCCGCTTTCACTCTGGAAGAAGGTCTGAACCAGGTCAGCAAGCGCCGCAGCGCCTATGTGGAAAGCAACCTCGAAACCGTCATAGACGAGGTCCGCAGCGGCTACGGAGTCGAAGTCAGGGCAGTCCTCCAGTAAAAGCCGGAGCAGTCCGGCATATATGCAAACAGCAGCGGAGCGCTTTTGCGCCCCGCTTTTTGTTATGCCTCCCCCTCCCCGCCGCAAGAGAAAAGGCCGCCCGATGCTTCGGGCGGCCTTGGCGTATTTGGGAACTTATTTGTTGCGGACGCTGTCGATATAAGCGGTGAGGTCGAGCATCTTGTTGGAGAAGCCCCACTCGTTGTCGTACCAGGCGACCAGCTTGACGAAGTTGGGGTTCAGGCTGATGCCGGCGTTGGCGTCGAAGATGGAGGTGTGGGGGTCGGTGCGGAAGTCGGAGGAGACGACCTCCTCGTCGGTGTAGGCCATGACGCCGGCCATGGAGCCCTCAGCGGCCTCCTTGACGGCGGCGCAGATCTCCTCATAGGAGGCGCCCTTCTCGAGGCGGCAGGTCAGGTCGACGATGGAGACGTCGGCGCTGGGGATACGCATGGACATACCGGTGAGCTTGCCCTTGAGCTCGGGGATGACCTTGCCGACGGCCTTGGCGGCGCCGGTGGTGGAGGGGATGATGTTCTCGAAGCAGCTGCGGCTGAGGCGCCAGTTCTTCTTGGAGAAGGCATCGACGACGTTCTGGGTAGCGGTGCCGGCGTGGACGGTGGTCATGAGGCCCTCGATGATGCCGAACTTATCGTTGATGACCTTGGCGAGGGGGGCCAGGCAGTTGGTGGTGCAGGAGGCGTTGGAGACGACGGTCATGGAGGTGTCGTACTTGTCGAGGTTTACGCCGCAGACGAACATCGGGGTGTCGTCCTTGGAGGGGCCGGAGAGGACGACGACCTTGGCGCCGGCATCCAGATGCGGCTGAGCGGATTCCTTGGTGAGGAACTTGCCGGTGCACTCGAGGACGTAGTCAACGCCGAGCTCGCCCCAGGGGAGCTTGGAGGGGTCGCGGCTGTTGAGGAGCTTGACGTTCTTGCCGTTGACGACGAGGTTGCCGTCGACTATCTCGACGCTGCCGTCGAACTTACCGTGGACGGAGTCGTACTTGGTGGCGTAAGCGAGCTGCTCGGGGGTCTTATCGGGGGCGTTGACGGCGACTATCTCGATGTCGTCACGCACGATGCCTGCGCGGAAAACCAGGCGGCCGATACGTCCGAAGCCATTGATGCCAACTTTGATGCTCATTTGATATTCCTCCATATCTGAAATTGTAATGAACCGCATTATTTTGGCCTCAAACATTCTATAACATTCGCCTTAAAATTTCAATACCTTATTTGCAATATTCTAGACGTTACATACGTTTTGCTCGAAATTGCCATAAATATTCCCAGTTGGGCGCGGCTATTTCAGCATATCATATATGCAAAAGGCTGAAAAAGCCGGCGTGTCAAAAAAAACGTGAAAAATACCTGAAAAACGATTGAATGATTTGTCGAAACGTGATACAGTGGCAAAAAACGGCTTATAATAGGAGGAACGTGATGGAAAATATAGACAACATCCGCCAGCTGCTGGACGCGATGAGCGAAGCGGCCATAGCGGTGACGGAGGGGAAGGTGATCTATCAGAACGCGGCTTCGCTAGAATTGGTAGGCGAGGCCGGCGGGGAAGAATTCAGGATGCTGTTTCCGCTGGGACTGCCCGAGGAGCTGGAGGAGAGCGGCGTGGCGCTGGCGGCGCCCGGCAGGCGCAGGCTGTTTTTGCGCGCCGCGGCCTACGGCGGGGTAAAGGTCTATCTGCTGCGGCGTGCGCCGGAGCGCTGGGATGCCCCGATGGACCCTCCCCTGCTCTACGGACTGCGCACCCAGCTCACCAATATCAAGATGGCCGCGGACCGGCTGAGCGAAGCGGCACTGGAGTCGCGCGAGGAGGAAACGCTGGAGGTCTCCAGCATGCTGCAGCACAGCTGCTCCCAGATGACCCGCCTGCTCCAGAACGCCGAGACGATCCTGGAGCTTGAGCAGGGCTTCCCGCCGCAGGACGCCGCCTCCATCATGAACACCGCGCCTGTGGACCTTTCGGCGCTCTGCCACGCGGAGATGGAGGGCCTGAGCTACTTCATGCGCGAGCACAGGATAGATATGAGCCTGGACTGCCCCCAGGCGGACATACTCGTGGGCCTGACTATCCGCCAGTGCTGGGTGGTCGTGGGTAACCTGCTGCTGAACAGCCTGCAGCACCTGCCGGACGGCGGGAGCCTGCGTCTGCGCCTGCGCCGCGAGAACGGCTGCGCCACGCTCAGCATAGACGATAACGGCGACGGCGTGTCCCTGGAGGCGCTGGGCCGGCTCTTCGGCGCGGACAAAAAAGAACCCGGCCAGGGCCTCAAACTGGTGACGGCCGCGGCGGCGCGCTGCGGCGGGAGCTTTTTGGTGTCGCCGCGTCCCGGCGGCGGGACCTCGGCGCGGCTGAGGCTGCCCTTGAGCGAAGGGCAGAGCGCGCTCAATGCCGTGTCTTACCCCTATACGGAAGAGATCCTGGCGGGCGTGGTCTCGCAGGTTTCGCCCTGGCTGGAGCCGCGCGAGTTCCTGCCGGAGCTGTTGGTGTGAGGCGGCGGCATGAGACTGGATAAATATCTCAAGGTCTCGCGCCTCATAAAGCGGCGCAGCGTGGCGAACGAGGCCTGCGGCGCGGGCCGCGTCAGCCTCAACGGCAAACCCGCCAAACCCGGCGCGGAGGTCCGCCCCGGGGACATACTGGAGCTCGGCTTCGGAGAAAAGCGCATCCGGGTGGAAGTCCTGTCCACGCAGGAGCACGCCGCCCGCGCGGACGCGCCCGCAATGTATAAGCAGCTCGAATAGGTCAAACCAGGACCATCGTGTTTGAAAATCATCATATTTGTGAAAAGTGAGGCAAAACGCTTGCAATTTTCCCGGCCTCTGATATACTTGTTGCTAGAAGTGTGGGACCAAACAGCAAGAAAGGGGTAATATGATGATAATAGTCTATAAGTCCAACACAGGCTATACCGAGCAATACGCCAAGCTTCTGAGCGAGCAGCTTGGTCTGCCCTGCTACAAACTGGGCAGCGTGCCGGAATGTCACAAGGGCCGCGAGGTCATCTTCCTGGGCTGGCTGTTCGCGGGCAACATCGTCGGCGACAAGGCCGCCGCAAAGAAATACACCCTGCGCTGCGTCTGCGGCGTGGGCATGGGTCCCCCGACTCCGGAGATGGCCCCCGGTCTGAGGGAAAAAATGGGCGTCCCCGCCTCGGTCCCGGTGTTCTACCTGCAGGGCGGCTTCGATATCAACAAGCTCAAAGGGCCGATGAAGCTCATCATGAAGGTCAAGTGCAAGGAGATCGCCTCCCGGCTGAACGTCCGGGCGGAGCTCTCGCCCGAGGAGGAAGCCACCCTCCGCATGACTCAGTCCGGAGCCTCCTGCGTGAGCAAGGAGAACCTGGCGGAAGTCGTCGCGTGGTACAAATAACAAAAGAGAGCGGAGCCAAGAGGCTCCGCTCTTTTTGTTGGATGCTGGGGCTTTGCGCCTCACACTATTATTCGTCCGCGCAGTTGAAGTCGGTGTCCATATAGTTTGCGAGGACTCTGGCGCGCAGGGCGCGGCGGCTGCACTGGCAGGCCCCGTCCGGCACAGCAAAGCGGATACCGCGGATCCTGAGGTCACGGCAGCCGGGGCCGCAGTGCGCGGGCAGTTCAAAGGTCTTGAGCGAACTGAAGCCCCCCTCTTCCCCGTCGTAGAGCTGCACGGCGAGGGCAATGCGCCTGTGCGGGCAGACCGAGCAGAGGCTCAGCTCCAGCTCGACGATGCGCCCCGTGGGCGAGACGAAGAACTCGCCGAGGTCGAACTCGGCGCTGTCGGTGCAGGAGGGCAGGATCAGCTCGCGCGGCTCGGGACAGGGCTCGGGATAGACGTCGGAGCCGCAGTCCACATAGACCTCGGGGTCCGGGAAGCGGACGAGGTTGCCCTCCGCGTCGGAGTATTCGATGCTCTCGTTGACGTGGAGTGAGCCGGTCGCGTCTCCGGTGTGGCGCACGGCAAAGCGCAGGGCGGCGCTCTCGCTCTTGGTGGTTCCGAGCGAGTCTATGCTCCAGCGCAGGCTGCGCGGCCCGGTCACGATGACGGACCCCTTATCCGGCGGCTCGACCTCGCCGAGCTCGAAGTCGGCGTCGAGGGTCTCGAGGATGAGGACGTCGGTGGCGCCGGGCTTGGAGATATTGGCTGCGAGCTCGGCGAAGAGGTCCTCGAGCTCGGCGGCGTCCGGGGTAACGGCCACATGCGAAGCGTCCGGGTCAGTGGCCCAGTTGTTGAGGGCGGCTATGTCGAGTCCGTCGGAGCCGATGAGGCCGATGCAGTAGATGACGGTCCCGGCGGCCCTGGCGGCCGCGGCGATGGGGCCGGGCGCGGGGCCGGAGGTGGTCACGCCGTCAGTGAACATGACGATGGTCCTGGCGTTGGCGGAGGCCGGGTCGAAGAGGGCCTGAGCCTTCTGGAAGGCATCGCCGTGGTTGGTGCCGCCGCCGGCGGAGAGGGCGTCCACGGCGGCCTTGAGGTCTGCTACGGAGGTCGTGAGCGGGGCGTCTACGCTCGCCGTCGAGGCGAAGCTGACAACGGCCATCCGGCTGCCGGAGCCTATCTCGCCGGAGCCGGAGCCGCCCGTGGACTCCGAGATGATGTCGATAAAGGTCTTGGCCCCGGCCTTCATATCCGCGAAGGGCGGGCCGCTCAGGCTTCCGGAACGGTCCAGGACGAGCACGATGTCCGTGGGATTCGTCACGATATCGGGAGCGGCGGTGAGGGCGAGGGTCACTTTGAAAGAATCGCCGCAGCAGATGGCGGCGGTATCAGCAACTTTGTTGGAATTGGTCACACCCATTTGGTGCTGCCTCCTTCCGGGGATATCCCCCTGCACATATACTATGCGCTCTCCCCCTCCCCGGACATAAAAAAAGCGGACCCCGAAACGGGGTCCGCATAGCCTCGCAGAGTTTCGCGCCGAAGGCCGCGAAATAAATTGCAATATATTTTTGGCGGCGGCGTGTACGTCGCCAAAAATACTTCTCGCGGAGCGAGCGTCGAGCGCAGCGAGGCGCAGAGCGCAGCGCAAACTCCTTGGCAAAAGAAGGCTCCGCCTTCTTTGCCAGTTAGTCTCCGAAGAATATGCCGACGTCGCGGGCGGTCTGGATGAGGGGGTGGTCGGTGGGGAGGAACTTGGTGCGGCTGGCGGCGTCCTCGAGGGGGACGTCCACGATGCGGCCCTCCTGGATGCCGACCATGGTGCCGTATTTTTTCTGCATGATGAGCCTGGCGGCGGCGGTGCCGAACTGCGTTGCGAGGACGCGGTCATAGGGGCAGGGGGGGCCTCCGCGCTGGTAGTGTCCGGGGACGGTGACGCGGATCTCCTGGCCCGTCAAGCTCTCGAGCTCAGCGGCGATGCGGTAGGAGATGGTGGAGTGCTTGGAGCTCTCCTTGACCCTGCGGCGCTCCTCCTCGGAGAGGACGGCGTCCGTCGAGGAGACGGCGCCCTCGGCCACGGCGACGATGGAGAAGTTCCTGCCCTGCCTGCGGCGCGCTTCTACCGCAGCGGCGACCTTCTCGATGTCGTAGGGGATCTCGGGGATGAGCACGATGTCCGCGCCGGAGGCGATGCCTGCGTTGAGGGTGAGCCAGCCGGCGTCGCGGCCCATGAGCTCTATGACGAACACGCGGCTGTGCGAGCTCGCGGTGGAGTGTATGTAGTCGATGACGTTTGCGGCGATGTCCACGGCGCTCTGGAAGCCGAAGGTGGTATCCGTACCCCAGATGTCGTTATCTATGGTCTTGGGCAGGGTGACGATGTTCATTCCGGCGTCCATGAGGAGCTTTGCGCTCTTCTGGGTGCCGTTGCCGCCCATGACGACGAGACAGTCCAGGTTGAGCCTGTTGTAGGTGTTGAGCATTGCGGGCATGAGGTCGTTTCCCTCGTCGTCCACGATGGCCTTGCCGGGGATATAGCGCTGGCGCGAGGTCCCGAGGATGGTGCCGCCCTCTATGAGTATGCCGGAGAAATCGCGCGAGTCCATGAACTTGTAGTCGCCCTCGATAAGGCCCTTGTAGCCGTCGTACATGCCGTAGATCTCGACGTTGTCTACATATTGCAGGAGCGCCTTGCCGACGCCGCGGATGGCGGCGTTGAGGCCCTGGCAGTCTCCGCCCGAGGTGACGAGGCCGACTCTGGTATTACGCTTCATATTTCTGAACCTCCAGACGTCCCTTATATACCAAACATATCATACAACACCGCGGCGCATCTGTCAAGCGCAGCGGGGCTGGGCTATATCCTCTGCCTGCGGAAGGCGGAGGGGGTCATACCCTCGCGCTTTTTGAAGAGGTAGAGGAAGTGGTTCGTGTTGGGGATGCCGACGAGCTGGCCGATCTCCGCGATGCTGCGGCGGGAATCGACGAGCAGGTCCTTTGCCCGCTCGAGGCGGATGTCGATGAGGTAGTCGTTGGGGCTCTTGCCGACGTATCGCTTGAACTCGCGGGACATGTGGTATTTGCTGATGCTGAAGGTGCGCGAGAGGTCGTCCAGGCTGATGCTGCGGCCGTAGTTCCGGTCGAGATAGCCCTGGATGGCGACGATGATGTCCGGGACGATGAGCTGCTTGACCCCGGCGGTGACGACGGCAAGCTCCACCTCCGCGAAGAGGCTCAAAAGCAGGTGGGTGTAGACGGTCTCGGGGTTGGGGCTGGAGTCGGTCCGGACGCTGAGCAGCTGCCAGATGATGGAGCGGAAGCGGCTGCCCGAGCCGAAGGTGAGCTTGATCTCGCCCTCTTCGCGGAGCCTGCGGCAGGTCTCCGCGAAGAGCGGGGACTCCATGCGCCCGTGGACGCGGACAAAGGCGCACTCCCAGGTCTGACCGGGCAGGGCGCGGTACTGCGCCCTGTGGCTGCAATCTATCCAGACGCAGTCATATTTGCGGCAGCGTATGCCCCTGCCGTTCACGACGATCTCGCCCTCGCCCAAAAGCGAGTAGCAGAGGAGGACGGCGTCGTCCGATTGAACGCTGATCCCGCTTGGCGGGACCACCGCCGAGGAGAGGCGGATGAGCCCGATGCCTGAGTTCGGGTCGAGCTTGGGGTAACCGGAGATGAAGCAAGAGAACTTGAACTCCAGCCCGCTCTCGGCGGGCGCGGTGGACATGACCTCGGCAAAGCTGCCCGGGGCCTGCTGGGAATGTGCCATGAACAGCTCGAGATAGTCCTCCTCGCTGGCGAAGCCCGCGGACTTTTCCTCCGGCTCCAGGGCCATTTCCTTGAACTGCTCGAGATATTCCTCCTCGCGCTCCTGCGTCTCCATATGCGTGTAGTTTCTCCCGATGAAGGCCCTCGACCCCCCTTCTCTCAAGCAAAATATAGAGAAAATCGCGGCGAGAAATGCGTTAAAAAATACTCATTCCATGCCGGAGCTGTAAGTATAACGACAATTTCCCTTTTTCCGACGTTTAAAAAAGGCAGAAATTTATTCAACTTCATTATAAAATATTTCTGGCAGAGCGTCAACTCGATAAAAATGAACAAATTATGACCGCCGTTCCGGGTATTTATTGTATCTTGCTACGAATCTCTAAATCTTGCTTTTTTCAGATAGTTAAGCATTTGACAGAGCAAGATACCGAGGTTTTGCAGCACTATCTCTAATTGAGTTTTCGGCGCGAAGGCGAGATAATTTATTAGAAAGCGGGCCCTGTATCCGGGGGCCGAATTTTGAAAAATGGAGGGTTATACACATGACGTTTGAGTTCACAGAAGAACAAGTAATGATCCGGGACATGGTCAGGGAATTCACCAAGAAAGAGGTCGAGCCCCGCGACAAGTGGATGGACGAGAACGGGTTTGACTACGAGCTGCACCAGAAGCTGACGCAGGCGGGTCTCATGGGCATACACCTCGCAGAGAAGTACGGCGGCGGCGGCGGAGACGCCGTGACGAGCATCATAGTCATCCACGAGATAGCGAAGGGCAGCGCCTCGGAGGCCCTGTTCCTGGACGCGAACTGGCTGGCGGCGGACCTCATCCTCTACCACGGCACCGAGGCCCAGAAGGACAAATACCTCCCGCAGGCGGCTCAGGGCAAGATCTTCGCCTTCGGCCTGACCGAGTCCAGCGCCGGCTCGGACGCGGCTGGCATCAAGTCCACTGTGGTCCCGGCGGACGACGGCGGCTGGATACTGAACGGCGGCAAGGCCTGGATAACGAACTCCGGCGTTGCGGACTACTACATCATCCTCGCCAAGACGGACCCGACGGCCGGCGCGAAGGGCATTTCGGCCTTCATCGTCCCGAAGGACGCGGAGGGCCTGACGATCGGCAAGTTCGAGGACAAGATGGGCATGCGCGGCAGCGCGACCTGCGAGCTCTCGTTCGACAACATCCACCTGCCGGCGGACGCGCTGCTGGGCGCGCAGGGCATGGGCTTCAAGATGGCGATGGAAGCGCTGGACGGCGCGCGCATCAGCATCGGCGCGATAGCGGCGGGCCTTGCGGAGCACGCCATGACGATCGCCAAGAACTACGCGAACGAGCGCGTGGCCTTCGGCAAGCCTATCGGCAAGTTTGAGGGCATCCAGTTCAAGTTTGCAGACATGTCCGCGGAGATCCGCGCGATGGAGCTGCTCACCTACGACACGGCCCGCATGAAGGTCGCGGGCAAGCGCCACACCCTGGAGGCCGCGCAGACGAAGCTCTTCTCGGCCACCCGCTGCACCCAGATCTGCCTGGAGTGCCAGCAGGTCCTGGGCGGCAACGGCTACAGCAAGGAGTACCACCTGGAGCGCTTTGTGCGCGACTCGAAGCTGCTTGAGATCGGCGAAGGCACGAACGAGATCCTGCGCATGCTGATCGGCGGCACCATCCTTGCGCAGAAGTAATAGGCATCGGAGAGAGAGAAAAGATGAAAATAATCGTATTTGTAAAGCAGGTCCCTGATACGGACGACGTTAAGCTGGACCCCAAGACCGGCAACCTGCAGCGCGAGGGCGTCCAGAGCATCATGAACCCGCTGGACGCGAACGCCGTGGAGACGGCGCTGCGCCTGAAGGAGAAATACGGCGGCAGCGTAGTCGCCGTGAGCATGGGTCCCCCGCAGGCGGACGACGTTCTGAAGAAGGCCCTGGCGATGGGCTGCGACGAATCCGCCCTTCTGTCGGACCGCGCCCTCGGCGGCGCGGACACTCTGGCCACGGGCTACCCCCTGGCCAAGGCTGCGGAGAAGATCGGCGACTATGACCTGCTGATCTGCGGCCGCCACGCGACGGACGCCGAGACCGCACAGACCGGCCCCATCATAGCGGCTTTCCTGGGCGTGCCTCAGGTGACGCTCTGCGGCAGCGTGGAGATCGAGGACGGCTGGGCCGTCTGCGAGCGCCTGCTGCCGGACAGGGTGCAGAAGGTCCGCGTGAAGCTGCCCGCGCTCATCACGGTCTGCGCGGAGGCGAACGAGCCGCGCTACCCCACCCCCATCGGCATCATGAAGGCGCTGAAGAAGCCGCGCTACGTCTGGACCGCCGCTGACCTGGGCTGCGAGCCGGACATGATCGGCATTCCCGGTTCCCCGTCCATCAACAAGCGCGTTTTCGAACCGCCCAAGCGCAACACAGACACGAAGTATTTCACGGGCTCGGTAGAAGAGATGGCCTCCGCGATAGCGGATACGCTCGAAGCCGAGCGGCTCATATGAAGGGAGGCGGCATCCATGGGAAAAGAAGCATATAAGGACATCTGGGTGTTCGCCGAGCAGGAGGGGGGCGTCCTCTCCGGCACCACCTTCGAGCTGCTGGCCAAGGCGCACGACCTGAAGAAAAAGCTCGGCGGAACCGATACCGTCGTAGCGGTGCTGCTGGGCAGCGGGGTCGAAGGGCTGATCCCTCCCCTCTTCGCCTACGGCGCGGAGAAGGTCATCATAGCCGAGCACGAGAACCTCGCAGTCTACAGCGCCAGGCCCTACGAGAAGGCCCTGGTCCAGCTGTGCGAGAAGCTCAAACCCTCGATCTTCCTGTTTGCGGCCTCCGTGCTGGGGCGTGACGTGGCGCCCCGCGTGATGTGCACGCTGCGCACCGGCCTGACGGCGGACGCCATCGACCTGGACGTGGACGAGGAAGGCACCTTCGTCCAGACGACGCCGAACTTCGGCGGCAACATACTGAGCCACATCGCCATTCCGGAAAAGCGCCCGCAGATGGTGACGGTCCACCCGCGCGTGTTCGAGCCCTTTGAGCCCGTAGAGGGCGCCACGGGCGAGATCATCAGGGAGAGCGTGGAGGTCGAGGCCGACGACTGCTACGAGCTGCTGGGCGAGACGATGAAATCCGTGGACGGCAAGCCGATAGACGAGTGCAGCGTCCTGGTCTCCGGCGGCCGCGGCATCCACGAGGAGGACATGCCCAAGCTGGCGGAGCTGGCGGAGCTGCTGGGCGGCGAGGTCGCCTGCTCGCGTCCGCTGTGCGACAACGGCTGGCTCCCGCACGAGAAGCAGATAGGCCAGTCCGGCACAACGGTGAAGCCCGGCTTCATCCTGAACCTGGCGGTCTCGGGCTCCGTGCAGTACCTGGCGGGCATGCAGAATTCCGGCTGCATCATGAGCGTGAACCACACCTCCTCCGCCCCGATCTACGACGTCTCCCACTACGGCGCCGTGGTCGATTACCGCAAGCTCCTCCCTGCCCTTATAGACGAGATAAAGCGCCGCAAGGGCATCGAAGGCTGAATAAACAACAATATTACAAAGGAGTGTTTGAAAAATGAGTGAACGCAAATTCCTCATCCCGTCGTATGGTCCCTTTGCCGGCATGCGTGTCATCACCTCCGGCTCGCTGATCGCCATGCCCTTTGCCGCTGCGATGCTTTCGGACTTCGGCGCCGAGATCATCCACATAGAGCGTCCCGGCGTGGGCGACACTCTGCGTATGCTGGGCCCCTTCGCGGAAGCCAACGGCAAGAAGGTCGGCACCGCCTGGGCGCAGAACGCCCGCAATAAGCTGAGCCTCTCTCTGGAGCTGAACCTGAAGTATCCGGAGGTCAAGGAGCTGTTCTACGGCCTGCTGAAGGAAGCCGATATCTTCATGGAGAACATGGTCTGGCTGGACAAGCTGGGCATCCATGACGAGGACCTGCTCGCCGTCAACCCGAAGCTGGTCATAGTCCACATCAGCGGCCTGGGCAACGCGAAGTTCGGCGGCATCCCGAGCGTCTGCAACCGCGCCTCTTACGACATGATCGGCCAGGCCTTCTCCGGCTGGCTGTACCTGCAGGGCTATAAGGACCGCGACCCCGTCGTCGCCAAGCCCTATATGAACGACTATGTCTCCGCGTTTGCGGCGCTGTTCGGCACTCTTGCGGCCTATGTCCACGCGCAAAAGACCGGCCAGGGCCAGGTCGTCGATATCGCACAGTTCGAGGCGATGGCGCAGTACATGTGCGGCACCTACACGAGCTATACGATGTCCGGCGTCGTGACGGAGCGCTCCGGCAATGCGTCCCCGGCCTTCCAGCCCTACGACCTGTTCAAGAGCAAGGACGGCGCTCTGGTGGCGCTGGGCGCCTTCGGCCCCGGCGTGTACAAGAGGGCGATCCAGGCCTTCGGCTTCGACCTTGACTACTATAACTACAAGGATTGCTCCTCCGGCCCCGAGGCCGTCGTGAGCGAAAAGGGCAAGGAGCTCGGCGCCAAGATAGTCGATTGGTGCGCGAGCCACACCGCGGAAGAGATCGAGAGCATCATGGAAGCCGCAAAGGTCCCCTGCTCCAAGGTCAACAACGCGAAGGACTGCTTCGAGAACGAGCACTTCAAGTCCCGCGGCGACTGGATCACCTACGAGGACCAGACGGTCGGCGCAGACATCACGGCCTTCGGCATCGCGCCGAAGATGTCGGAGACCCCGGGCAACGTCTGGCGCGGCGCGCCGAGCCTGGGCCAGGATACGGACGCCGTCCTCAAGACGATCCTCGGCTACGACGACGCCAAAATCGCAGACCTGCGCGAGAAGAAACTCATCTGACGAAACTGAAAGGCCGCCCCGCACCGGGGCGGCCATTTTTAAAAAGCGCCGAGACAGGCGGAAAGGAGCCAGAACATGAAGAGCAAGGAACTTTTTCTCGCAAACGTCAAAAAGTATATCCGCCCCCAAACTGACCCCGTCGCGATCAAGCTCGTGTTTGGAGACGAGCAGCCGCCGGAGGGCATGAAGCGGCCCACGGAAAAATTCGGCTACCCGCTTGCGGCCTGCCAGGGCGTATCGGCCGCGCGCCGGCTTGGTCTGAGCATGTCCTTTGAGATGGAGGACCACGCCTGCCCGCCGTCGCTGTGCGTGTTCGGCTACCTGCCCAAGGAGCGGCTGCTGAGCGGCCAGGTGACGATGCCCGGCTACGCCGGCAGCGAGGAGGCCGCAAAGAAGATCGAGGCGGCAAACATCATACTGGAAGCGCCGCCGCGGGCCATCTGGTTCGCGCCCTACGAGACGGCGCAGTTCGAGCCGGACATCGTCCTGGTCTACGGCAACAGCGCCCAGGCGACTCGCCTCGCCCAGGGCTACGCCTACTATACGGGCGACGGCGTGAAGAGCTACACCCTGGGCCGCCTGGCCTGCGCCAGCTATGTGAACAAGGTCTACGTCACCCAGGAGCCGACCATCGTCATCCCCGGCGGCGGCGAACGCGCCTTCGGCACGACGGGCGACGACGAGCTGGTGTTCGCGCTGCCGGTGAAGTTCCTGGAGACAACGGCCCTGGGCATAGAGGCCGTACATAAGGCCGGCTACGCCCGCTACCCCACCGGCTTTGCCGGCATCACCGCCCAGCCCAAGCTCCCCGGCAAGTATTATAAATACCTCATGCCGAAGGAATAAACTATCTGAGAAGGCGGAGCCTTCTCAGATAAAGGGGCTTGCGCTGCGCTCTGCGCCTCGCTGCGCTCGACGCTCGCTCCGCGAGCAGTGTTTTTCCCGAGGTACACGCCCCCGGGAAAAACGGATCGAACTTTATTTCGCGGCCGCGGCCGCGAAACTCTGCGAGGCTTAGATAAACTAAGCGGAGAGCCGAATGGCTCTCCGCATAATTTTGCGGGCTTATTTCATGACCTCTTCCCTGTCCTTCTCTTCGACCTCGTCCTCCTTGAGCCAGCGGGATTCTATGCGTTTCTGGCGTTTTTTGAGGGCGATCTGCTGCTTTGCGCGGACCCTGTCCGCCGCTCGCTCCCAGAGCCTGGGTCCGACCTCCCAGCGCAGGGCGAGCCAGCCGCGCCGGACGAGCCGGACGGCGTTGAACACGAGGAGCCCCAGCGGCAGGAGCGCCGTCAGGACGATGGCAAGGAGCAGAAAGGCGAGGTCGTTCTCGACCAGGCGCGCAGCGTTCTCCCAGTACGGCAGGGCGACGCCGGCGGTCTGCATGGAGCGGGAGCCGAAGTGCCTGAGCGTGCCGAGCGTTGCGGCGAGGCGGAACCTGCCGGAGTTCTGGACGGTCTCGGCGCCCTGGAAGCTCTCAGTGAGCAGCCCGAGGGTGAAGCCGGAGATGGGCTCGGCGCAGACGAGCTCATAGCAGTCTATGCCGGAGCTGCCGTCGCCGCCGGTGAGCTGCTGGAGCGCGTCGAAGTGGAGGAAGATGCGGCCCACCTGCTCTCCGAGCGCCTTGGAGCTGGCGCCGTCCTCCTCTAGGGCGACGACTCCGGCGATGACGAAGGGCTTCCCGCCGATGGTGACGGTTAGTCCGGCGAGGTCATAGCTGCCGAAGAGCTGCCAGGCGAGCTTTTCGTCGAGGATGACCCTGTCATGCATGAGCTCGTCCTCGGTGAAGTAGCCGCCGGAGCGCAGCTCGAGCGGGTGGAAGCTGAACCACTGTCCGCCGAGCCCGAGGGCGGGGACGGTGGCGCTGCCCTTATTCCCGGTGACGGCCAGCTCGCCGGAGCCGCTGTACGCGTCGAACCAGAGCGGCGGGGCGCCCTCGGCCGCCTCTAGCGAGACGTCCAGGAGCTTGCCGTCCATGGCGGAGCGGAAGGTGTAGATGTCGGAGATCCCCTTCTCGGAGCCGAGGGGGAAGAAGGCGCTGGCCTGGGCGAAGCGCTGTTCGGCCTCGCCCTGGTAGCGCTCAGCGGCCTGCTGGCTGAGCAGTTCGCCCGCCGTGCCGGAATAGGCGAAGCCGAGCGCAGCGCAGGCGATGGCCAGGGCCGCGGCCACGCAGAGCAGGATGAGCCTGCCGCGGCTCAGCTTTGGCCGCCTCAGCGCGGGCAGGCCGCGCCGGAGCTTGATGCCTGTAAGTTTCATAGGCGTCAATCGGGCAGGCGGACGAGCATACCGTCCTCGACGGGCTTCGTCGCCGTGGTGAGGACCATGTCGTAGGCCGAGATTCCGCCGGAGACGGCGGTGTTGACGTCGTCCTTGGCGAGGACGGTGACGTCCACGCGCGTTGCGACGAAGCGGTTGCCGAGCGGGCTGCTCTTTGCCACGACCATGAGGACGAAGCTGCCGTTTGCGTCGGAACGGACGGCGCTGTTGGGGACGATGGTCTCGTAGTTCTGGCTGCGCTGGCCGATGGAGATGGAGGCCTGGGTCCCGCTCTCGACGCTGCTGCCGGTGACGTCAAAGACAAGGAGCTTGTTGTTGCCGCCCTGGGTGTTCTGGGTGTCGCTGCGGATGCCGACGAGCCGGGCCTGCATATCGGAGCCGCCCCAGTAGCCGGTGCTGATCTCGGCGGAGTCGCCTATGACGACCTTCTGGGCCTGCTCGTTCGTGACGCTCATAGTGACCTGGTAGCCGCGGTCGGGTACCTCGATGGTCATGACGGCGTTGTTGGGGTCCGTGCTGCTGCCGGCGGAGACGTTTATCTCCTTGACGACTCCGTTGACGTCGGAGACGATCTGGCCGCCGGTGACGACGCCGTTTTCGTCCTTCTCGCCGCCCTGGAGCTCAGCGATCTGGTCCTTGAGGGACTGGATCTGGGAAGCCATGCGCGAGAGCTCGAGGTTGTCGAGCTGGGAGGTCTTGAGCAGTCCCTCGAGCGTAGTCTCACAGGTGACGACCTCGTCCTTGGCGGAGTCGTAGGTGGTCTTTTTGGCGGAGAGCTCGTCATACTCGGCCTTGAGGTCGTCTACGGCGCGCTGGGCCTCCTTTACCTTTTTGTTGAGCTCGGCGTTCTGGGGCTGGGCCTGTTCCTCGGCCTTTTCGTATGCCTCGACGGCCTTTACGTATGCGTTATACGCCTCGTTGACGGCGTTGTAGCCCTTGGCGATGTCGCTGAGGTTCTGGCTGGGCAGGTCGCCCACGAGTTTGGAATATGTAGAGTCGTCGATATTCACCTGGTCTATGCCGAGGTTGCGCCGCTCGGCGAGGGTGTTCTCGCTGAAATCCACGAAGTAGCCCCGGACGGTGGACTCACCCGCCGCGGAGAAGGCTCCGGCGATGGCCTCGGCGTAGGCCTGGGCGTCGCCGTAGTGGGTGCCGTGGCGGACGCCGTCGGCTGCGAGCTGGTCGATGAACTTGAGCTCCTTGGAATAGCGGATGGAGTTGGACTCGTAGTCCAGCTTGGCGGCGTCGGCGGCGTCGCGGAGCCCGTCGAGCGTATCTCCTCCGGTACCCTCGACGTAGCCGCCGGCCTCTTCGAGCAGGTCGGAGAGGCGCTGGTGCTCATCCACCGCGGCCTCGTAGCGGAGCTTGGCCAGCTCGACCTCCTCTGCGCTGATGACGTTTGCGTCGCGCTTGGCGATGGCCTCCTGGAGTTTTTCCTGGGCGCGCTTGACCTCGCTGCTGCCTCCGCCCATATTGATGAGCTTCTGCTGGTAGGAGTACTGGGCCTCCTCGAGCTGGGTCTGGAGGGTTTTGAGCTCCTCGCCCTCGCCGGCGGCGAGCAGGACGAGGACGTCGCCGACCTTGACCTCCTGTCCCCTGGTCACGAGGACGGACTGTATCTTGCGGGAGGTGGTGGTTTTGACCTCATAGGTCTCCTTGGCCTCGATAGTGCCGGTCCCTCGGATCTGGGTCGTGATCGCGCCGGACTGGACGTACTGCACTGCGGCCTCGGGGAGAGAGGCGTTCATGATGGTGTTGGAGAAAAAAGTCAGAACGAGCATGACCGCCAAAAAGATGATGGCGACGTTCTTGACCCAGCCCCTGTTTTTGACTTTCTGCTCAGTCATGTTGCGATTTCCTCCGTCTTTCGTATAGCTTCATGCGGCTCAGCCCTTGACCGAGCCCTGGGTGGCGATGCCCTCGACGAGGTACTCCTCACCGTGGAGGAAGAGGAGCAGCGTGGGCACCATGTATATGGTGGCGATTGCGAAGGCGAGTCCGACCTCGCCGGTGTTTATGGTGGAGAGGTACACGGAGAGCGGCTGTTTTTCGGCGTCCGGGAGCAGGACGATGGGCTGCTCGACCATGTTCCAGTAGTCTATGAACACGAGTATCGCGATGGAATAGAGCGCGGCGCGGCACTGGGGCATACAGACCCTGGTGAACACCTGCCACTCGCCCGCGCCGTCTATCTTGGCGGCCTCTATGAGCGAATAGGGTATCCTGCGCATGAACTTTGTGAGCAGGAACACGGAAAAGGGCGCGAAGGCGCCGGGCAGGATGATGGCCCAGCGGGTGTTGAGGATGTGCAGCCACTTGGAGACGAGGTAGTTCGGCACCAGCGTGACCTGGTAGGGCATGAGCATGAGGATGACGTAGAAGAAGAATATCGCCGCCCTCACCTTGCCGCGCCAGCGGGTGAAGCCGTAAGCCGCGATGGAGGCTATCGCCACCTGGAACACGACGATGGGTACGACCAGGATGACGGAGTTCCAGAACTTCAGCAGGTAATCGGGGCTCTTCAGGAGCACGGTTATGTACTGCTCGAGCGAGACCTTGTCCGGGATGAACTTGAGGTTGACCTTCTCGGAGACATAGGTCTTGCCGCCGGAGCCGGAGGCGTTCTGAAAGATGACGCCGTAGTTTGCGCTTATCTCCGTCTGCGTCATGAAGGAGTTCGAGATGGTGAGGAGCGTGGGCAGCAGGAAGATGAGCGCCAGCAGCGCGCAGACGATAAAG
This sequence comes from Clostridiales bacterium, assembly GCA_004553625.1. Lineage (GTDB taxonomy): Bacteria > Bacillota > Clostridia > Oscillospirales > Oscillospiraceae > Scatomorpha > Scatomorpha merdavium. The sequence continues at coordinate 64,854 of SFKX01000004.1, forward strand.
ATGACCGTCCTGGAGAAATATTTCTTTTTTCTCATCCCTCCACGTCCTTTCCGAACCAGTCCTCCACCTTGAAGAGGACAGCGATGATGACGACCATGGCTATTGCCATGACGACGGCCGCGGAGGACATCTTCTGGAAGTCGAGGGAATTGAAGGTGTTGTTCATGAAGTGCTGCAGCATATATAGGCTGCTGTATGGGTAGCCGCCGGTCATGAGGTACACCTCGCGGAACACCTTGAAGGAGCTTATGAGCGAGAGTATCGTCACGAAGAGGACCGTGGGCGAGAGATATCTGAGCTTGATCGCGAAGAACTTGTAGACCTCGGAAGCGCCCTCGACGTCCGCGACCTCGAGCAGCTCGCGCGGGATATTGGCGAGCGAGGACATGAAGAGGATCATGTTGTAGCCGAGGCTCTTCCAGAGGAAGAGGGTGAGTATGACGATCTGGCCGTATTCGGACTTTATCCAGTCGATCTTGGCGATGCCGAAGAGGGCGGTGATCTCGTTTATAACGCCGTTGTTGCTGAAGAGCACCTGCCAGATGAGCACGACGGAGGCCACGGGGACCATCATCGGGCTGAGGAAGAAGGTGCGGAACTGGCTCTTGAGGGGTATCCTTGCCTCGAGCAGCATGGCCAGCCCGAGCGCCAGGACAACCGCCAGCGGCACCGCCAGGGCCGAGAAGGTGGCCGTATTCTTGGCGGCGTCGCGGAAAGCGGAGTTCTTGAAGAGGGCGATGAAGTTGTCCAGGAACACGAACTCCGGGTTTATCGAGCTTCGGATGACGGAGTAATAGACCACAACGCAGAAGGGCAGGACGAAAAAGATTAGAACGCCAAGCACGCTCGGGCCAATGAAGCAGAGGCTGTGCGCCAGGTCTTTCAGCTTTCTGTCTCTGCGCTCTCTGGAGAGCCGCTCACGCCGCCTGTGTGCCAAGGCTTTCATTCTCTCTCATCCCTCCGATCTCGCGTCCGGCCGCCGCCATTCTGTATTATACTACTTAGGACAGCAAAGCTCAACTATAAATATCACAATTTGTGCTGTTTATTTCGACATAATGCGCCTTATATTGTATCTGAATTGTATCTTTTCCTTTACCGCTGCTCGTTTACATAGATGGAGGCGCGGTTCTGGATGTTCCTGGCGACCTCGTCCGCGGACTTCTGCCCGGCGAAGAAGCCCTCGGCCTCCTCGTTTATGATGGAGCGGAGCGTGCCGCTGGTCCTGCCGGAGACTGTGACGGTGGAGTTTATGACGTCCTGGATGCTGCGGGCGTAGTCCTCGGTGAACACGGTCTCCATCTCGGTGCCGTCGTCCGAGTAGCTGGTCATCTTCTCGCCGATGTTGTCGCGGAAGAGCTTGTCGAAAACCGCCTTATTGGTGGGCAGCCCGCCGAAGGCGTCCTGCTGGTGATCCGGGTCGAGGCAGTAGCTGATGAAGTCCCAGGCGACGTTTTTGTTCTTGCAGGCCTCGGAGATGGCGAGTCCGCCGGAGTAGGAAAAGACCGCGCCGGAGCCGGGGACGCCGGGGTAACCGATGAGGGTCATGCCGGCCTTGCCGTAGAGGCTGGCGTCATATGAATAGCTGTAGAGCGAGTTTATATACATCTGGCGCAGCATCTGCCTGCCCTCGCGGATGCGGGCCTCCTCGCCGTTTTTGGGGCTGAAATCGTCGTCGTCCCACTTGTACTCCTCGGGGAAGAGCTCGGTGAAGCGGAGCAGGTCGGCAAATTCGCCTGTATCGAAGCGGCAGACGCCGTTCTTCCAGTCCACGAAGCCGCCGAGGCTGAGGCTGCACACGTTGGCAAAGACCTCGCGCCTGGTCCAGCCGCGGCTGAACACCTCGCAGCCCTGGGGCATCTTGTCGAGGGCGGCGCGCAGCTGGTCGAAGCTCCAGCCGGGCTGGGTCCCGACGACGGAGCTGGGTCCGGCGAGGGTCTGGAGGGTGAAGCCCCCGGTTATCTCATAGAGCTTGCCCTCGCGGCTGAGCGCGTTGAAGAAGGGCTGGACCAGCCCCTCGCGCCCACCGAAGCGGCTGTCCGCCTCGATGAAGGGCCAGAGGTCGGTGAAGAGTCCCTTCGCCGCGAAGGACTCCATGGGTATGCCGTTCGTGAGCAGGATATCCGGGACGCTGCCTGCGCCGATCTCGGTGGTGAGCTTGGTGAGCCCCGCGCCGTAATCCTCGTCGGTGTTGTACTGGGAGTAATCGCGCACCTCGATGCGGAACTCGGCGTTCTTGCGGTTGAAGTCGAGGACGGCGCGGCGGACATCGTAGTCGAGGTAGTTGCAGGCGAGGCTGAGCGTGGTCTTGGGCTTCACCTGGTCTGCGGGGGTCGGAACGAGCCGGACGAGGTAGGCCCCGCCGCCGCCGTCGTAGTCGTTGAGCAGGCAGAGGACCTCGCCGCCCTCCGAGACGAAGCCGCGGACGACGGAGCTGCTGTTGATGTCGCAGTTTATCCAGCTGAGGAGCCTTTCGGGCTGGGCGCCGAGCCGGAGCGCGCAGAAGCTCTCGCCCTCGTTGTAGCAGGCGTCGTAACCGCCGCCGCCGGAGTAGGCGCCGTAGGCCTCGTAGCTGAGGCTGTGGACGGTCTGGCCGAGCTTTTTGGAGCCGAGGTCGATGGCGTGCAGGTCGATGCCGCCGCCCTCGGTCTTTGGGGTCATGGCGTAGACCTCGCCTGCGGCGCTCTGGAAGAGGCCCTGGAGGTAGGTCTGCTCGTCCGCGCGGACTGCGCCGAGCTCTGCGCCGGAGCCGTCAACGGCGAGGACGCGGCCCCCGGTCTGGTCCATGAGGAAGATGCGGCCCTGGGCGTCTGCGGCCATAGCGGTGAAGGAGGGGGACTCGCCGCCCTCCTCGGAGCCGGGGCCGAATTCGCGCTTTGCGGTCTCTGCGCCCTTGGCGTCGAAGATGCGCAGCAGGCAGCTCTCGCGGTAGACCTCTTCCTGGGGCAGGCTGTAGCTGAGCCGCTCGAGGGCGGCGAGCCCGCCCCCGGCGAGGGGCCGGATGGCGGCCAGCTCGACGCTGCCCTCGGCGCCCTCGGGCAGGGCCGAGACGCTGTAGCCCTCGAATCTCGCGAGCCCTCCCCCGGCGGCGTCCAGCGTGAACACCGCGGGGACGTTTTCGGTGACGCTCTCTTCCTCCATGACGGGCTTGCCCTCGGCGTCGGTGAGGGGCTCGCCGTTCTCGTCGTACTTCTGATACTTCTTCAGGACCGGTCCGCTCTCCACCTCTGCCGTGAGGAAGAGCCTGCCTTCGGCGGTCTCGGCCAGGTTTATCCCGCCCGCGAGCCCTTCGAGCTTCGTATACTGCGGGACGTAGACCCTGTCCGGACCCGGTGTGCTCCCGGGCGCGGCGGAGCCGCAGCCCGAGAACAGCCCGAGGGCGAGGGTGAGAGAGAGTACCAGTGAGCCGGTTCTAGTGATTTTATTCATATGGGGTCCTCCATGGTGCCGGGAAATGCCGGGTCGTGCTGTGTCTGTGTATTACCTCTGTTCGCTGACGTATATGGAAGCGCGGTTCTGTATCATCGCCGCGACGTCCTCTGCGGATTTTTCACCCGCGAAGTAGGAAGAGACCTCTTCGCTGACTATCTTCTGGAGCTGGTCCTGGGTAGAGGCGTAGCTCTGGCCGAAGAGCTGGGTGTTGTTGATGACGTTCATGAGCACATCCATGTCCTCCTGGGTGAAGCGGACCTTCTGCTCCTGCATCTCGCCGGAGTCGGTCATGACATAGTTGCTGCTCTCGCGCTCGAGGGCATCCTGGAAGCTCTTGTCGAACACGGCGCGGTTGACGGAGAAGCCGTAGGAGCCGTAATAGCTCTGGTAGTCCTCCTTGAGGAAGCCGGAGACGAAGCGCCAGGCGGCGTCCTTTTCCTTGCAGGTCTCGGATATGGCGAAGCCGGGGCTGTAGGTGCTGAACACGGCGCCGCTGCCGGGGACGTCGGGGAAGCCGATGAGGGTCATGTTCCCGCCGAAGCTCTGGGAGTAATAGACCATGTCGAAGGGGTAGCCGAGGCTGACGCTCATGAGCAGCTGGCGGCCCTCTTTGATGCGGACGTCGTCGTTATCGTCCTGGCTCCACTCATGGTTTTCCCAGTCGAAGTCCTTGGGGAAGAGGTCGGTGAACTTGAGGAGGTTTATGAACTCCTCGGAATCGAAGTTGCAGGTGCCGGTACCCCAGTCGACAAAGCTGTCGAGGTTGAGGTTGCAGATGCTGTCGAAAACGCTCTGCTTGGTGGTGCCGAGGCTCAGGATCTCGCAGCCCTCGGGCATCTGGTCGAGCGCGGCGTAGAAGTCGTCGTAGGTCCAGCCGGGCTCCGTGCCGACTATGGAGCTGGGACCGGCGAGGGTGACGAGGTTGAAGCTGTTCGTTATCCAATAGAGCTTGCCGTCCTGGCTGATGGCGTTGAGGAAGGGCTCGACCAGGGCCTCGCGCCCGCCGAGCTCGGCGTCGGCGTCGATGAAGGACCAGAGGTCGGTGAAGTAGCCGCGCGCGCTGAAGGTGTCGATGGGCAGGCCGTTGGTGATGAGGATATCGGGGACGGCGCCCGCGCCTATCTCGGTGATGAGCTTGGTGTTGCCGGCGGTGTAGTCCTCGTCGGTGTTATACTCGGAGTAATCGCGGACCTCGATGCGGTAGTCGCCGTCCATGCGGTTGAACTTGAGAATCTCGCTCTTTACGGTGTAGTCGAGGCCGGTGCAGGCGAGGGTGAGGGTGGTCTTTTGCGGGACCTGGTCATAGGGGGTCTTGACGAGGTTTATGAGGTAATTCGTCGAGCCGCCCTCGTTGCCGTATTCGGTGGTGAGGCAGACGATGTCGCCGTTTTCCTGGGGGAACACGCCGGAGAGGTTGTTTCCATCGACGTCGCAGTTTATCCAGGTGAGGAGCTTGGTCTCCTTGCCGGTGTCCGCGTCGAAGCCGAAGAAGCTCTCGCCCTTGTTGTAGCCGAAGTCGTAGTCCCCGCCGAAGGGGTAGACGCGGTAGACGCTCCGGTCGAAGTCCACCTCGTTATCGACGAGCTTGCCGGTCTGGCTGTCAACGGAGAGGAGCTTGATTTCGCTGTAGTCGTTGGCATAGGCGAGGACGGCCGCGCTGCCGTCGGAGAGGTTCACCAGGCTCATGAAACCGTCGATGCCCTCGCCCGCGGGGATGCGGTAGAGCAGCTCTCCCTCGAAGCTGATGCCCAGCAGCTCGTTGCCGACGCTGACGCAGATGCCGCGGTCGCCGTCCGCGACCATACCGCTCATGTAGAAATACTCCTCCTCGTTCTCGTTGAACTGGGAGAGGTCTATGCTCGCGGTCTCGTTGCCCTGCTGGTCAAAGACGCGCAGGAGGTACTTTTCGACATAGGTGAACTCGCCCACGTCGGGCGCGTCTGAGGTGACGGGGACATCCACGGCGACGGCGTCCGCCGCGAAGGCGACGGGCTCGAGGTCGGTGCCGGAGGCCTCGCCGCTGCCGGTGGAGTAGCTGACGTTCTCGGCCACTATGAGCCTGCCGTCCTGGGAGGCGGTGAAGGCGCTGACCCACGCTCCGCCCTGGGCGCCCTCGGGTATCTCGGTGGGCGCGTATCCGCCGACGCGCTGGAGGTCCCCGCCGGAGACGTCCATGGAGAAGATGGCCGTCACGTAGTTGGGATATGTATACTCCTCCATGACGGGGTTGCCCTCCTCGTCGAGAACGGGATTGCCGTTTTCGTCATAGCTGGGGTAGCTCTCGGTGATCTCGCCGTCCTGGACGCTGGACATGAAGTAGATGCGTCCGCCGGCGAAGCAGGCGTTGTTCATGCCCTCAAACTCGCCCTCGAGCTCGGTGTATTTGGCAACGTATGCGTATTCGGGAGCGGGGGTGTTGGTGGGTCCGCCTTCGCCGCCGCAGGCGGAGAGCAGGCCCAGAGCCATCACCAGCGCCAGGATGAGGCAGCAGGTCTTTTTCATTTTCATCGTCTTTGTCCTCCAATAAAAATTTGTTGCGACTTACAAAAAAGCAGGGCGCAAGTCAGTCTCCTGCACCATGCGCACAGACAGGATACCACAGCCCGCGCGCGATGTCACCTCGTTTATGACGCATGCGCAGCTTAAAGGTTCCTTAAAAGCTCCGCGTTTCCGCCATATACTGTAGACGTCCCCGGCGCGAAAAAAGTCTGCGCCCCGCGCGAAAAAAATCATTATCTCTCCCGGCCGCGCATAGAATGTATATGCTGTGCGGGAGGGAGGTGAGCTGGTATGCAGACGGATATAGACGACCTCATCTTTGCCGGCAGCGAGGCCGCGCCCAGCGATAGGTGAACGAAAAACCGCCCCGTCCGGAGCATCCCGGACGGGGCGGCGGCTGTTTATGCGTGGTATCAGAGGCGCCAGATGTTCTGGGCGTACTCGCGGACGGCGCGGTCCGCGGCGAAGATGCCGCTCTCCGCGATGTTCACGAGGCCCATCCGGGCGAAGCCCTTGGTATCCCGGACCGCCTCATAGAGCCTGTCGTGGCAGGCGACGTAGGAGGCGAAGTCGGCCAGGAGCATATACTGGTCTCCGCCGTAGAGGAGGCTGGAGACGAGGTCTGCGTAGCTCTTGCCGTCGGCGAGGCCGGAGTTGAAGCGCTGGAGGACCCGGCGGAGCCTGGGGTCGCTCTCGGCTACGGCGTTGGGGTTGTAGCCGCGGCGCTTCATTTCCTCGACCTCGTTGGTGCGCAGGCCGAAGAGGAACATGTTCTCGTCGCCGAGGCGCTCGTACATCTCGACGTTGGCTCCGTCGAGGGTGCCGATGGTGACGGCGCCGTTCATCATGAGCTTCATGTTGCCGGTACCGGAGGCCTCTTTGCCGGCGGTGGAGATCTGCTCGGAGACCTGGGCGGCGGGCATGAGCTTTTCGGCCACGGAGACGCGGTAGTTCTCGAGGAAGAAAACCTGCAGCCTGCCCTTGCAGACGGGGTCGGCGTTGATGTCGGCGGAGAGGGAGCAGATGAGCTCGATGATGCGCTTGGCGGTCTTGTAGCTTGCGGCGGCCTTTGCGCCGAAGACGAAGGCGCGGGGGACGAAGTCCTGGTCGGGTTCGTCGCGGAGCCTGTCCTGGAGGTGGGCGATGAGCATGGCGCAGAGGAGCTGGCGCTTGTACTCGTGCAGGCGCTTGACCTGGACGTCGAGGACGGCGTCGGTGTTGAGCTCGAAGCCCTGGGACTTCTTCATGAACTCCGCGAGGGCCTGCTTGTTGCAGCCTTTTATCTCCTGCAGGCGGAGGAGGACTTCGGCGTCGTTTTCGAACTTGCGCAGGCCGATGAGCTCCTCGGGGTTCTTGAGGAAGCCCGGGCCGATGAGCTCTCGCACGAGGGCGTCGAGCTTGGGATTCACCTGGGAGAGCCAGCGCCGGTGGTCTATGCCGTTCGTGACGTAGGTGAACTTCTCGGGCTCGAAGGAGTACACGTCGTGGAAGAGGCTGTTTTTGAGGATATCGCCGTGCAGGCCGGAGACGCCGTTTATCATGTAGCAGCCGGCGAGGCACATGTTGGCCATGTGGACCTTGCCGCCCTCTATGATGGCGTTGCGTGCGATGCGTCCGCCGTCTCCGCCGAACTTTTCGTTCAGCACGGCGCGCCAGCGGCGGTTTATCTCGCTGATTATCTCAAAGACGCGGGGCAGCAGGCTCTGGACCAGGCCCTGGGGCCAGGTCTCGAGCGCCTCGGACATGATGGTGTGGTTGGTGTAGGCCACGCAGTTGGATACGATGTTCCAGGCCTCGTCCCAGCCGAGTCCGTCCTCGTCCATGAAGATGCGCATGAGCTCGGGGATCATGAGGGTGGGGTGCGTGTCGTTGATGTGGACGACGTGGTGCTCGGCGAAGGAGCGGACGTCGCCCCAGACCTTGCGGTGCTGCTTGACGATGGTCTGGGCCGTGGCGGAGACAAAGAAGTACTGCTGTTTGAGCCGGAGGGTCTTGCCCTCCATGTGGTCGTCGGCGGGGTAGAGCACCTTGGTGATGACCTCGGCGAGGGTGCGCTGCTCCATGCTCTTGACGTACTCGCCCTCGGAGAACTGGTACATGTCGAGCGAGTTGGGGCTGTGGGCCTCCCAGAGCCGGAGGGTGTTGACCTTACCGCCGCCGTAGCCGGCGATGAGCATGTCGCGCGGGACGGCGAGGACGGTGGTGTAGTCCTTGAGCTCTGCGTGGCAGTTGCCGTAGTAGTCCCAGTTTTCCTCGACTCTTCCGCCGAAGCGTATCTCGACGGTGTCCTCATACCTGGGTATGAGCCAGCTCTCGGCGGCGCTCTTCCAGTTGTCGGCGGTCTCTGTCTGGCGGCCGTCCTCGATCTTCTGGCGGAAAATGCCGAGCTCGTAGCAGATGGAATAGCCCGTCGCGGCGATGCCCTCGGTGGCCATGGAATCCATATAGCAGGCGGCGAGCCGGCCGAGACCGCCGTTGCCGAGTCCGGCGTCGGGCTCGGTCTCGAAGATGTCGGAGGCGTTGCGGCCCATATCCTCCAGCGCGCCGACCAGAGCGTCCGCCACGCCGAGGTTATAGGCGTTCTTCATGAGGCTGCGGCCCATGAGGAACTCCATGGAGAGGTAGTGGACCTCCTTATCCGGCTGTTCGATCTTCTCGAAGGCCAGCAGGCGGCTCATTATCTCGCGGATGACCATTGCCGAGGCCTGGAAAACCTGTTCATCGGTGGCCTCGTCACCGGTGACCGCGAAGTGTGCGCAGAGCTTGTCCTCAAGCGCGCCGCGCATCTCGTCTCTGGAAATCTGTCCTGTAGTCATAGAAACTCCTGAAATAGTAAGAATATGTGCTCACAGCACGCTGCCCTTGGGGACGACGAGCGGGAGCTTGGGACTGCCCGCCAGCGTGACTCCCGCGCCGACGGTCACGTCCTTATCGGAAATTATGTTGGAGAGCTGCGCCCCGGCTCCGATGACGGAGTCCTGCATGATTATGCAGTTTTTGAGCACGGCCCCGGCCTCTACCCGCACGCCGCGGAAGATGACGCAGTGCTCGACCTCGCCCTCGATGAAGCAGCCGTCGGCGACGAGGCAGTTTTTGACTGTTGCGCCCTCGCCGTAGTAGGTGGAGACGTCTGCCCTGCCCTTGGTGTGGACGGGCCTGTCCTCGGGGAAGAGCTCGTGGCGGTTTTTGGCCTCGAGCATGTCCATATTGGCCTTGTAGTAGCCGTCCACGGTGTCTATGTTGACGGCGTAGCCCTCGTGCATATAGACGTTGATGCTGCCGCCGGCCTCCATGAGCCCGCCGAGTCCGTCGCGGTGGAAGTGGCGGGCGAGGGCGCTGTCGCAGCGGTCGATGATGTCGAGCAGGGTGGTCTTGGCCATGACGTAGGCCTCCATTGCGGCGACGCCGGGGCCGGGTCCGCTCCTGCGGAAGAGGAGCTCCTTGACCCTGCCGTTCTCGTCCGCGACGAAGCGGTGGTGCGTACCCTCCGGCGTGCCGGGCATGCAGACGGCGGTGACGTCCGCGCCGGACTTCAGGTGGGCGGCCATGATATCCGCGAGGTCGAGGTTCACGGCGAGGCTGCCGCGGGTGAGGAAGATGTAGTTCTGCTTGACGTCGGAGATGTAGCCGCGGACGGCGAGCAGCGCGTCTATGACGCTGACGTATTCACCCACGCCGCTCTGGCGGCCGAAGGGGGGCAGGAGGCGGAGCCCGCCGCGTTTGCGGCTCATGTCCCACTCCTTGCCGCTGCCGATGTGGTCGAGCAGGGACTGGTAGTCCTGCTGCATGATGACGCCGACGTCCCTGACGCCCGCGTTCTGGAGGCTGGAGAGCGAGAAGTCTATGAGCCTGTAGCGCCCCGCGAAGGGGACCGAAGCCGCCGTGCGGCACATGACGAGCTCGCGCAGCTCATTGGCCGAGCGGTCTGCGAGGATAAGTCCGTGGAGGTCTATCATTTTTCAGCTCCTCCTTCCCCGGGAGCCACGCTGTCATAGATCATGGCCCCGGCCTTTATGACGGCGCCCGCGCCGACTTCGATGTCCGGGCCGCAGGTGGCGACGTTCCAGCTCTCGGAGCCGTCGGGCTCCGTGCCGACCTTTGCGCCCGCGTGGACGACGGTGTTCTCACCGATGATGGCGTATTTGACCTCGGCCCCGTCCTCGACGGCGGCGCCGGGCATGAGGATACTGTAGACGACGTTCGCGCCCTTGCCGACCTTGACGGAGCTGGAGAGGACGCTGTTTTCGACCCGGCCCTCGATCTCGCAGCCCTCGGTGACGATGGAGTGGATGATCTTGGAGTCCGGCCCGGCGTAGTGCGGGGGCTTTATGGGGCTCTTGGACCTGATCGGCCAGTTGGGGTCGTAGAGGTCTATGAGCCTGGGCGAGAGCATGTCCATGTTGGCGTCCCAGAGGCTGACGATGGTGCCGACGTCGCGCCAGTAACCGGCGAAGCGGTAGGGCCACATCCTCTGCCCGTCTGCGAGCATCTTGGGGATGATGTTCTTGCCGAAGTCCTTGGAGGAGTTGGGGTCTGCCTCGTCCTCGATGAGGTATTTGCGCAGCTTCTTCCAGTTGAAGATGTAGATGCCCATGGAGGCGAGGTCGGACTTGGGCTCCTTGGGCTTTTCCTCGAACTCGTTTATGAAGCCGTCCTCGCCGGTGGAGAGGATGCCGAAGCGGGAGGCCTCCTCCATGGAGACCTGGATGACGGCGATGGTGCAGTCCGCGCCATTTTCGGTGTGCTGGCGGAGCATGTCGGAATAGTCCATCTTATAGATGTGGTCGCCGGAGAGGATGAGGACGTTTTCGGGGTCATAGTTCTCGATGAAGCCGATGTTCTGGTAGATAGCGTTGGCGGTACCGGAGAACCAGGAGCCCTTTTCGCCGGCGCTCTGGTAGGGCGGCAGGATAAAGACGCCGCCGTCGGAGCTGTCGAGGTCATAGGCCTGGCCGCTGCCTATGTAGCTGTTGAGCTTGAGCGGCCTGTACTGTGTGAGGACGCCGACGACGTCTATGCCGGAGTTTGCGCAGTTGGAGAGCGGGAAGTCGATTATCCTGTACTTCCCGCCAAAGGGAACGCTGGGCTTTGCAACGTCCTTCGTGAGCGCGTAGAGCCTCGAACCCTGTCCGCCCGCGAGGAGCATTGCGATACATTTTCTGTTCACACATTTCCCCCCTGACGAGTTAGATATTGCTGGGTCGTTACTGGGCTTTGCGGTTATATTTGTTCATGGCCCGCTCCGGGCCTTCGGAGATGTAGCACTCGGCGGCGTCGGCTGCCCTTTCGGCGGCCTGGGCGAAGAGCTCGGCGTCCTTCCCCTTTGGGGCGCCGAGGACCCAATCTGCGGTGTCGTAGTCGGGGTGGGGCGGCTCGCCCACGCCGAGCCGGATACGCGGGAAGTTCTCGGAGCCGAGCGCCGCGATGACGCTCTTCAGCCCGTTGTGACCTCCTGCGCTGCCGGAGGGCCGGACCCGCACGCTTCCGGGCGGCAGGGCCATCTCGTCCGAAAAGACGAGCACCCGCTCGGGCGGCAGCTTGTAGAACTTCGCCGCTGGGCCGACGGCCTCGCCGGAGAGGTTCATGAGAGTCTGCGGGAACATGAAGAGGACCTTCTTGCCCGCGAGCTCCGCCGTACAGGTGAGCGCGCGCCAGCGCGCCCGGTTTATCCTGAGCCCGAGCCTTTTTGCAAAGACCTCCCCCACCATGAAGCCGGCGTTGTGCCGCGTCCCTTCGTACCTGGGCCCGGGGTTGCCGAGAAAGACGAAGATCCACTCCGCCCCGCCGCGCTTTTCAAAGAGCATGGCTCAGTCGAAGAGCGAGGAGATGGAGACTTCCTCGTATATCCTCTCTATCGCCTCCGCGAAGATGGGGGCGACGGAGATGTAGCGTATCTTGCCGCACTGGGGCTTATCCTTGGGGTAGGGGATGGTGTCGAGCAGGATGAGCTCCTTGATGGGACTTTTTTCGATCCTGTCGAGCGCGGGACCGGAGAGGACGCCGTGGGAGGCGCAGGCATAGATATCCTTCGCCCCGCCGATCTCGACGAGGGCGTCCGCCGCGTGACAGAGGCTGCCTGCGGTATCGACCATGTCGTCGAGGAGGATGACGTTCTTGCCGCGGACGTCGCCTATGATGTTCATGACCTCGGAGGAGTTGGCCTTCTGGCGGCGCTTGTCCACGATGGCGAGGTTCATGTCCAGCTTCTGGGCGAAGGCGCGGGCGCGGGCGACGCTGCCGACGTCCGGCGAGACGACCATGAACTCGTCGTTCCCGCGGCCGAAGCAGCGGCGGTAGTAGTTGCCGAGGATGGGCGCGCCGAAGAGGTTATCGACGGGTATGTCGAAGAAGCCCTGGATCTGGGCGGCGTGGAGGTCCATGGTGAGGACTCTGTCCGCGCCGGCCTCGGTGATGAGGTTGGCTACGAGCTTGGCGGAGATGGGGTCGCGGCTCTTGGCCTTACGGTCCTGCCTGGCGTAGCCGAAGTAGGGGATGACGGCGGTGATGCGGCCCGCGGAGGCGCGCTTCATGGCGTCTATCATGACGAGCAGCTCCATGAGGCTGTCGTTCACGGGCTTGCAGGTGGACTGTACGATGAAGGCGTCCGCGCCGCGGACCGGCTCCCTCAGCTCGAGCGAGACTTCCCCGTCAGCGAAGGCGGAGACTTTGCAGTCGCCGAGCTTTTTGCTGAGCCTGTCGCAGATGGCCTGGGCCAGCGGCAGGTTGGAGTTCCCGGCGAACACCTTTACCTCTTTTCCGTGTGAGATCAATTCAATCTTCCTCTCTCTGTATTAGGCACCTGGCCTCTCTCTCGGAACACATTATAACAAACCGCTCTCAAAATTAATAGATGCCAAAGCAAGTTTTTTCGCGTTTCACCTGTATTTTCCTAAAAAAAGCTCCCCGCCCGCCGGAGGGTACGGCAGCGGGCGGGGATTTTCTGGAAATTTAGGGGCTTACTTTTTGTTTTTCGGGGGGATTATCTCGGCCTCGGCGCGCAGGCCGACCTCCGGCCCGGAGCGCAGGTAGCAGGCGAGGAACACGAGGTCCGTATCGCCGATGTTCATGGTGGAGTGGAAGCAGCTCTCCGGGATGGAGACAAGGTCGCCGGGCTTCATGACGGCCTTTTCAAAGCCGTTGTCCTCGGTCTCGACGGTCTGCTCGGCGGTGCCTTCGAGGAAGTAGATGAACTCCTCGCAGCCGGGGTGGTTGTGCCTGGTGTGGCCCTGGCCGGGGGCGATCCGGCCGATGCCGACGGCCATGTTCTCCGTTCCGGTGACGCGGGGCTCGTTGAGCCACTGGAAGGAGCCCCAGCTGAGGACCTGGGTCTCGACGTCGTCGGGGGTGACGATGTGCAGGAATTTCTTTTCCATGTGTTTGCTCCTTTCGTCAGTTCAGCGGGTGATGGCCTTGAAGGCGGCGGCCTGGGCCTTTATGCCGCGCTCTGCGGCGAAGCGCTCGATGGAGGAGGCGCCGAAGAAGCCGTCGATCTCGGGTATATTTTTAATAATGTAAGCGGCGTCGTCGGGCTCGGCGATGGGTCCGCCGTGGCAGATGACCATGATGTCGGGGCGGACGGCGCGGCCCGCGGCGATGATGTCCTTTATCTTGACGATGCAGTCGTCGAGGGTGAGGGCGGTCTTGGCGCCGATGGTGCCCTTGGTGGTGAGGCCCATGTGCGCGACGAGGATGTCGGCGCCGGCCTCGGCCATGGCCTTGGCCTGTTCGGGGTCAAAGACATAGGGGCAGGTGAGCATGTCCAGCTCGTGGGCGAGGCGTATCATCTCGACCTCGAGGCCGTAGCCCATGCCGGTCTCCTCGAGGTTCTGGCGGAACACGCCGTCTATGAGGCCGACGGTCGGGAAGTTCTGGACTCCGTTGAAGCCCATGTCCTTGAGCTGCTTGAGGTAGATGTCCATGACGCGGAAGGGGTCGGTGCCGCAGACGCCGGCGAGGACGGGGGTGTGCTTGACGACGGGCAGCACCTCTGCGCCCATCTCGACGACTATGGCGTTGGCGTCGCCGTAGGAGAGCAGGCCCGCGAGGGAGCCGCGCCCGGCCATGCGGTAGCGCCCGGAGTTGTAGATGATGAGCATGTCCGCGCCGCCGGCCTCGGAGCTCTTGGCCGTGATGCCGGTGCCTGCGCCGACGCCTACGAGGATCTTGCCCGCAGCGACCTCCTTGCGGAACTGCTCAAGTATCTCGCTTCTGCTCTGCCTGTTCATAGTGTTTTCCTCCTTAATTAATAATGTATCGAAAGCCAAATATCTGAAGTTTTCGCCCGCCTTTTACAAAAGGCGGCGGGGGTCCCCCCGGCGTATCATTTCATGAGCTCTATGAGCTTCTTCGCCGCGGCGAGGGCGAAGTCGTCGTCGTTCACGTTGTTCTGCATCTCGACGAGCTCGACGTTGGGGCCGATGCCGCGCCTGAGTTCTTCAAAGAGCGCGGCGTCCTCCTCGGGGCCGTAGAAGGGCTGGCCGGGCGCGTCTATGGCGGAGACGCCGCCGAGGGGCAGCATCAGCGCCGTGGGTCCCTTGGCCATGCTGAGCTTTTCCGCTATCACTTTGCCGAGGCCGCGGTTTTCCTCGACGGTCGTGCGCATGAGGGTGACGGTCGGGTTGTGCGGGTAGAGGTTGCGGCCCTTGTACTGCTCGGGGACGGTGTCCCAGGGTCCGAAGTTCACCATGTCCAGCGCGCCGACGGAGACGACCTGGGGTATGCCCTTCTTCCCCGCGGCCTCGAGCCTGTCCGGGCCGGCGTTGAGCACGCCGCCGTAGAGCTCGTCGCACCACTCTGTGGTGGTGATGTCGAGGACGCCCTTGATGAAACCGGCGTTTATAAGCGCCTCCATGGACTTGCCGCCCGCGCCCGTGGCGTGGAACACCAGGACCTCATAGCCCTGGGACTCGAGGTATTCCTTCGCGGTCTTGATGCAGGGGGTGGTGACGCCGAACATCGTGGCGGCGAGCAGGGGCTTGCCGCTGTCGGGGATATCTATGCGGTTTTCGACCATGCCCACAACGGCGTTCACCGCGTTGGAGAAGATGCGCATGGAGATCTCGTTGAGGCCCTCCGCGTCCACGACGGAGGGGAACATGACGACGTCGCTCGTGCCGACGTACTGGGAGACGTTGCCGGAGGCCATGGTGGAGACCATCACCTTGGGGACGCCGATGGGCAGCGCCCGCATGGCGGGCGTGGCGAGGCTGGTGCCGCCGGAACCGCCGACGGAGATGATGCCGTCGAACTTCCCCTCGGCGAAGAGCTGCGGCACGAGCTTTTCGGCGCCGCGGGACATGACGTCCGTGGCGAGGGCGCGGTCGTGCTTTTGGGCGATGACGGCGATGTCCTCGCCCACGGCAGCGGCGACCTCGGCGTTTGAGACGTCCGGGGCGAAATATGGCTCGTAGATGCCGGTGTGGATGCAGAGCGTGCCGAGTCCGCGCTGCTCGACGAGGTCTTTCAGGAACTTGAATTCCCTGCCCTTCGTGTCAAAGGTGCCGATGATGGCAATAGTTTTCATGTCTCGTCCTCCTTTGTTGTGCAGATTTTTGTCACGGTCCGAGCAAAACCGGCGAAATATCCAAAAACGCGGCGAACAAACTCGCTCAGACCTGCCGTTTCTACTAACAAGTTTAGCTGTTTTCGCCGCGTTTTACAATGTATTCTCTTTTTGTGTTCTTGTGTTTAGTTTATCTCTTTTTCGGGGCTTCTGCCCTGCTGCTTGTGTTTTTTTGCGCTTTGCGAATCCGTGCTCGGTGAAACGCCGTGGTATTTTTTGTACATCTTGCTGAATTGGGCGTAGTCCCGGTAGCCGACGAGCTGCGCGATCTCGACGAGGCTGTGCTCGCCGGAGGCGGCGAGTTCGCGGGCCTTTTCCATGCGCGTTGCGAGAAGGTACTCGCGGAAGCTGCGGCCGACCTCGCGCCGGAAGAGCGAGGAGAGGTAGGAGACGGAGAGGTGGGCGGTCTGGGCGAGTTCGGTGAGGCTGAGCTCGCCCATATAGTTTTCCGCGATGTATTCGCGGACGAACTCGATATAGTCGTAATTGCGCGGGTCGGAGAAGAGGATGCGCTCGAGCTGGGAGCGCGGCTCGATGCTGGGGCTCTGCTTGAAGCTGCGCGTGACCTCCATGACGGCGGACTCGACGGGGATGCGCTCGAAGGCGGAACCGCCTATGTAGCCCTGGCAGGTGGAGCCGCGGTACATGTACTGGGCGTCCTGCGGGGTGGTGACGGGGCCGCCGTAGACGAGGCGGAGGATGCCGGGCGAGACCTCGGCCGCTGCCTCGAAGATCTCGTCGGCGGTGCGGCGGGCTCGTTCGAGCGAGAGGACGTGCTTTGCGCCGAGGACGCCGCCGGAGGTCAGGCCGAAGTGGGCGCAGACGACGTCGGCCCCGGCGGAGGCCATGGCGCGGGCCTGGGCGGGGTCAAAGACGTAGGCGACGGTGAGCAGGCCGCAGTAGTGGGCGAAGCGTATGGCCTCGACCTCGCGCTCATAGCCCGCGCCCTCGGCCTCGAGGGCGGCGCGGAAGCGTCCGTCTATCATGCCGGCGGTGGGGTAGTTGACGACTCCGGTGAAGCCCATGCGCTTTATCTCGCGGATGTAGTCGTACATGGCGCGGGTGGGGTCGGAGGCGTTGAGGCCGAAGAGGAGCGGGACCCCGGCGCAGGGGCGCATGAGCTCGCGCAGGGCGTAGTCCATGACGAGGTCGTTGCTGTTGGCGTAGCAGAGGAAGCCGGCCATGGAGCTGCAGCCCATCTGCCTGTATTTGCCGGAGCTGAGGGCGAGGACGAGGTCGCAGCCCCCGGCGACGGCGTATTTTGCGGTGATGCCGCTGCCCGCGGCGACTCCGACGAGATGCCCGTCCCGCTCGATCCTGCCGCGCAGGAAGCGGAGGGCTTCGGCATAGTCCATCATGGGCCTTCACCCCTTTCAAAGAGATTGTATCGGAGCGGGGCAAAGCTGTCAACGCGCTATTTACAAAGGGGCGGGTTTTGGATATAATAGTGGGGCTAATTTTTGAGAAAGCGGTTGAAGTCATGCTTGAATTTGAAGAATACAAGGTAAAACTGAACGGCATAAGGCCCGACCTGGACGGGCTGGGCGCGGCGCTCAAACTGGACGAAGCGCGCGCGGAGATAGCCGAGCTCGAGGCGGAGAGCGCGAAGGAGGGCTTCTGGAACAACCTGGACAGGAGCCAGAAGGTCCAAAAGCGCATAAAACAGCTCCAGCAGAAGTGCGAAAAATACGAAAAGCTCCAGAGCAGCTGGGACGACCTCATGACCATCTGCGAGATGGCGCTCGAGGAAAACGACGACTCCATGCTCGCAGAGCTCGAAACGGACTACGCCAAGCTCGAGTCGGAGCTGGAGGCGATGCGCCTTTCCACCCTGCTCTCCGGCGAGTACGACGCGAACAACGTCATACTGTCCATCCACCCCGGCGCGGGCGGGACGGAGGCCCAGGACTGGGCGCAGATGCTTTATAGAATGTACACCCGCTGGGCAGAGCGCCACGGCTACACGTATACGCTCATGGACTGGCAGGACGGCGAGGAAGCGGGAATAAAATCCGCCACCATCAAGATAGAGGGCGAGAACGCCTACGGCTATCTGAAGAGCGAGCACGGCGTCCACCGCCTGGTGCGCATCTCCCCCTTCGACGCCTCGGGCCGCAGGCAGACGAGCTTTGCGGCGGTGGAGGTCATGCCGGAGATAACGGACACCGGGGACATCGAGCTGCGGGACGAGGACATCAAGATGGACGTTTTCCGCTCCTCGGGCGCGGGCGGGCAGAAGGTCAACAAGACCTCCTCCGCCGTCCGGCTGACTCATTTGCCGACGGGCATCGTCGTCTCGAGCCAGGTGGAGCGCAGCCACTTCCAGAACCTCGAGAACTGCCGCGAGATGCTCCGCGCGAAGCTCGCGGAGATAAAAGAACGCGAGCACCTGGAGAAGATATCGGACATCAAGGGCGTGCAGATGAAGATAGACTTCGGCAGCGCCATCAGGAGCTACGTTTTCATGCCCTACACCCTGGCGAAGGACGCGCGCACGGGCTTTGAAAACGGCAACATCAACGCGGTGATGGACGGCGACATAGACGGCTTCATAAACGCCTACCTTGCAATGAAAGCGGGCGAGTGAGATAAAAAGAGCGGCAAGATCGCTGCTGGCCATCGTGCTCTGCGCGTTTTTCGCGCTGATGGGCGGCAGCCTGCACTTTGCGGAGGCGGAGGCTCCGGAGGAGAGCACGGGTCCGGAGCGCCCTCCCTCGATGTCTGCGGAGCAGACGGCGGAGCCCACGCCCGGCGCGGCCGAGGAGACGCCGGAGCCGGAGCCGCAGGTTTTCACGATAAACTTCATAGGCGACATCACGCCGGACGCCGTCCCCTACTACCGGGGCAGCTCCGTGGCGTATCAGAACGTCGTCACGCCGGACAACCTGGGCTACGTTTTTGAAAAGACCGTCCAGTTCTTCGAGGACGACGACTTCACCATGGCAAACTTCGAGTGCGTGCTCTCGAACTACGACGTCGCCGCGGACAAGAACTTCACCTTCCGCGCGCCGCCGGAGTACGTCGGCATCCTGACGGAGGGCAGCGTCGAGTTCGTGACCCTCGGCAACAACCACGTCGAGGACTACGGCGAGCAGGGCTACGCGGACACAAAGGCCACGCTCGAGGAGGCCGGCATAGGCTACGCGGGCCGGGACGAGTACAGCATCTACGAGACGGAGTCCGGCCTCAAGATAGGCGTCTACGCCCTCTCCTTCGGCAAGACGGAGCAGATAAAGGCGGGCATCGCCGCGCTCAAGGAAGCCGGGGCGGAGTTCATCATCGCCGCGCTGCACTGGGGCGACGAGGGCGCCTACGACGTGAACGCCCTCCAGCTGGAGCAGGGCCGCGCCGCGATAGACGCCGGGGCGGACGTTGTCTACGGCTCGCACCCGCACACGCTCCAGCCGATAGAGATATATAACGACCACTACATATTCTACAGCATGGGCAACTGGTCCTTCGGCGGCAACACGAACCCGCGCGACAAGGACACCGTCATCGCCAAGCTGGAGGTCACAAGGGCTGCGGACGGCACGGTCTCCGTGACGGACCTCACACTCATCCCCTGCGCCTCCTCCGGCGTCGTGGACGGCAACAACTACCAGCCCGTCCCATACGAGGAGGGGAGCGAGGAATATGCGCGTACTATCTCGAAGCTCGACGGCAGCTTCACAGGGGCAAACCTCACGATCCCCTACGAATACGGTTTTAACGAGTATTGAGCTTTTATACCTGCCCCTGGCCCTCCTGTGGCTGGAGCTGGTGTTCAAGGCCTTCCACTCGAGCATAACGGCGCCGGGGCTGCTGTTCACGGCGCTGTTCTCGCTGGCGGCGGGCTTTCTGCTGCGCTTTTTGTCGGGCCTGGGCGGGCGGAGGCTCCTGCGCTTTCTGACGGGGCTCTGGCTCTTCCTGCTGGCGCTGTTCTTCGGCGTACACGCCGTGTACCACGACATCTTCAGCGAATACCTCAGCGTCGGGATGCTGGGCGTGGCGGGCGGCGCGCTGACGGGCTACTGGCGTGAGGCCCTGCGCGGGATAGTCCGCTGCCTGCCGGAATTGGCGCTCATCCTTCTGCCCTTCGGGCTCTGGCTGGGCTTCGGGAAGCGGCTCACGCGCGCCGCGCCCGGGGGCCGCGGCCGGAAGCTCCTGCCCCTGGCGCTGTTTCTGGCCTTTCAGCTCGCGGGCTCCGCGGGCGTGAGGCTGGCCCGTTCCGGGGCCGTGCCGCTGTCCTCGCTCTACGGCGAGGGCTTCGTCATGGAGGCGGGCGTGCGGAGCTTCGGCCTGCTCACCGCCCAGCGGATAGACGCCGCCCAGGCCCTTGAGGACGCGCGCGAGCTGCGTAAGGCCCGCGCCAACGCCACGCCCGCGCCGGAGCCCACGCCCACTCCCCTGCCGACGCCGACGCCCGTGCCGACTCCCACTCCCGAGGTGTTCACGCCCGTGCCGCAGACGCTGGAGATAGACTTCGACTCGCTCATCGCAAACGAGTGGGACCCGGAGCTGGTCGCGGTCCACGAGTTCGTCCGGGACTCGGAGCCGAGCTGGACGAACGAATATACCGGCATGTTCCGGGGCAAGAACCTCGTGTGGATCTGCGCGGAGAGCTTTTCCACCTGGGCGCTGGACGAGGAGCACACGCCGACTCTCTACGAGCTCGCGCACTCGGGCTTCGTGTTCGAGAATTTCTACTGCCCCATCACCGCCGCCTCGACGACGGGCGGGGAGTTCATAACGCTCACGGGCCTCATGCAGAACAGCTCCAAGCAGTACATGCTGGCCTCGGCGGGCAGCTATATGCCCTACGGCATGGGCAACGTGCTGAACCCCCTGGGCTACACCTCCATCGCCTACCACGGCGGGCAGTACACCTATTACAGCCGGAACGAGACCCTGCCGAACCTGGGCTACGAGTTCAAGGCGAACACGCGCGGGATAGACCTGGACGAGCCCTGGCTGCTGCCGACCTCGGACCTGGACCTCGTGCGCAACACCGTGGACGACTACATCGGCCGGGAGCCCTTCAACATCTACATCATGTCGATAAGCGGCCACATGGACTACGTTTTCGGCGGCGGCCACGACATATGCAGCCGCTACAAGGACGAGGTCCAGGACCTGACGGAGCTCACCACCCCCGCAAAGGCCTATATCGCCAGCCAGATGGACTTCGACCTCGCCGTCGAGTACCTCATAAACTCGCTGGACGAGGCCGGGATACTGGACGAGACGGTCCTCGTCATCTCCGCGGACCACTACCCCTACGGCCTGGACGAGGAGGACATAGAGTCCATCGCCGGCGAGGACCTGGACCCCGCCTTCGACCTCGAGCACTCGACGCTCATCCTCTGGTGCTCGGAGATGGAAGAGCCCGTGTACGTGGACAAATACTGCGAGAGCAGCGACATCCTGCCCACTCTCCTGAACCTCTTCGGCGTTCCCTTCGACTCGCGGCTCATGATGGGCCGGGACATACTCTGGGAGGGGCAGGACTTCGCCGCCTTCCGGAACTACAGCTTCATCTCTGACTACGGGCGCTACAACGCCGCAACGGGCGAGTTCACGCCCGCAGAGGGCGCGCCGGAGCCGCCGGAGGGCTACGTCCAGGCCATGGTGGACGAGATAAGGCAGATGTACAGCTGTTCCAAGACCATAGTCTACAAGAATTATTACGGCAAAGTGTTCGGATAAGGAGCCCACAGAAGATGGATGCAGAAAAGATAAAAGAGGGCGTGCGCCTCCTGCTGGAGGGCATGGGCGAGGACCCGCAGCGCGAGGGCCTCATAGAGACGCCGGAGCGGATAGCGCGGATGTACGCCGAGCTGGCCTCGGGCTATGCCGAGGACGCCTCGGAGCACCTGGCCGTGCGCTTCAAGGCGGAGGGCAGCGGCATGGTGCTCGAGAAGGATATATACTTCTACTCCATGTGCGAGCACCACCTCCTCCCCTTCTACGGCAGGGCCGCCGTGGCCTACGTGCCGGAGGGCGAGGTCGTGGGCCTGAGCAAGATCGCGCGGACGGTGGAGGTCTTTGCCCGCCGCCTGCAATTGCAGGAGCGGATGACGGAGCAGATAGCGGAGGCCTTCATGGCGGGGCTCCGGCCGAAGGGCGTCATGGTGTACGTGGAGGCGGAGCACCTGTGCATGACGATGCGCGGGATAAAAAAGCCCGGCTCCAAAACGGTTACGACGGCGGCGCGCGGCGTGTTCGAGACGGACGCCCAGCTGCGCGAGCGCTTCTGGCACATGCTGGGCAGGTGAGACGATGCGCATAGGCGGCAGGGACTTCGATACGGAAAACGGCGTATACATCATGGGCATCCTGAACCTGACCCCGGACTCGTTCTCGGACGGGGGCCGCTGGACGGAGAGGGACGCGGCGCTCAGGCAGGCCGCGCGGATGGCCTCGGAGGGCGCCGCGATAATAGACCTGGGCGGCGAGTCCACGCGCCCGGGCCACACGCCGGTCGGCGCGGCGGAGGAGGCGGAGCGGGTCCTGCCCATGGTGGAGGCCGTGAAGCGTGAGACGGGCCTGCCCGTCTCGGTGGACACCTACAAATACGAGACGGCGCGCCTCGCGCTCGAGGCCGGCGCGGACATGATAAACGACGTCTGGGGCCTCAAGTACGACGCGGGCGAGATGGCGCGCGTCATCGCGGGAAGCGGCGCGGCCTGCTGTCTGATGCACAACCGGGCTCGGGCGGAGTACGCGCACCTCATGCCTGAGCTGCTGCACGACCTGCGCGAAACGCTGAGGATAGCGGACGCCGCGGGGATAGCCCGCGGGAAGATCATCTTGGACCCCGGCGTGGGCTTCGGCAAGAGCTACGAGCAGAACCTCGCCGTCCTGAACAGGCTGGAGGAGCTGCGGGTCCTGGGTCTGCCGGTGCTGCTGGGGGCCTCGCGCAAGTCCGTCGTGGGCCTCACGCTGGGCCTGCCCGTGGACGAGCGGCTGGAGGGGACCCTGGCGACCACGGCGATAGGCGTCCTCAAGGGCGCGGCCTTCATCCGCGTCCACGACGTGAGGGAAAACCTGCTGGCGGCAAAGATGGCGCTGGCGATACGCAGGGAGGCGGGCTTCGGTGGCTGACGAGATAAGGATAAGGGGCCTGGAGGTCTACGCCAACCACGGCGTGTACCCGGAGGAGACGCGCCTGGGCCAGCGGTTCACGGTGGACCTGGAGCTGTATACGGACACGCGCCGGGCCGGCCTCGCGGACGAGCTGGAGCTCTCGGTGGACTACGGCGCGGTGTGCCATTTCGTGTCGGACTGGCTGCGGGAGCACAGCTGCAAGCTCATAGAGTCCGCGGCGGAGCGCTGCGCCATGGCGGTGCTGGAGCGCTGGGAGCTCTTAGAGGGCCTGGCGCTCGAGCTGCACAAGCCCTCGGCGCCCATCGGCCTGCCCTTTGCGGACGTTTCCGTGCGGATAGAGCGCTTTTGGCGCCGGGCCTATGTGGCCCTGGGCTCGAACCTGGGCGACAGGCGCGCCTACCTTGAAGGGGCCGTGCGCGGCCTGGCCGCGCTGCCCGGCTGCCGGGTGGGAGCGGTCTCGGAGTTTATCGAAACAGAGCCCTTCGGCTACACGGAGCAGCCCCGCTTTCTGAACGGCTGCCTCGCGCTGGACACGCTGCTGCCCCCGCTGGAGCTGCTGGACGAGCTGCAAAAGCTGGAGCAGGCCGCCCTGCGCGAGCGGAAGCTCCACTGGGGTCCGCGCACGCTGGACCTCGACCTGCTGTTCTACGAGGAGCTCAAAATGGACACGGAGCGGCTCACCCTGCCGCACCCCGGCATAGCGGAGCGGGACTTCGTGCTCCGCCCCCTGGCCGAGATAGCGCCGGACCTCGTCCACCCCGTCCTGGGCAAACCCATCCGCCGCCTCCTGGCCGAACTTGAGGAAAAACAATAAAGCTCCGGCCCGTCCAAAAGGACGGGCCGGAGCTTAGCTTGTAGAAAAAGCCTCGCAGAGTTTCGCGGCCGCAGCCGCGAAATAAATTGTGATCCGTTTTTCCCGGGGGCGTGTACCTCGGGAAAAACACTTCTCGCGGAGCGAGCGTCGAGCAAAGCGAGGCGCAGAGCGCAGCGCAATCCCCTTTCTCTGAGAAGGCAAAGCCTTCTCAGAGAAGTTATGCCCCGAAGAGGCCCTTGAAGAAGTTCACAACGCTGTTCCAAACCTGCTTCACGCCCTCGAAGAAGCCGGAGACGGCCTCCTTCGCCTGGCTGAGCTTGCCGAGCGCGCTCTGGACGGACTCGACCTTCTCCTTGAGCGCTTCCGGGTCGAGCTTTTCGAGCGAGCGGCAGAGCCCCGCCAGCTGCTCGACCTGCGTGTCCGTCAGCGTAACTCCGAGCTCCTTCGCCACGGCGCGGATCTCCTCGCGCAGCTGGGCGTCGGTCATGTCCCGGGTCTCGCTCAGGAGCAGCTTGAGCTCGTTCACGATCTCAACGGAGTCGTAGCCGCCGAGCTGTTCGGCCAGCTTGGCCGTGAGGCTGAGCTCCTGGGTGCCGACCAGCTTGGCCGTCTCGTCGAGGGCCTCGCCGGTGATGTCCTCGTAGGCGAGATATACGCCCGTCAGCGCCGCCGTGCCGGAGACCTCGTAGGGCGCCGCCACGATTATCCGCGCGTCCGAGACGCCCGCCGTCGCCAGGGCGGAGACGTACATCTCGGAGCTGCACCAGTTGACGTTCGAGGTAGAGACTTCCAGGCCCTCGCCCTCGTCCAGGACCTCGATGTATACGCAGGAGATGGAGTGCGTCCCGATGAGGGCCTCGTCCACATAGCCTTCGAGGTACTTGCGCTCGTCGGCGTTCGTAACGCGCAGCTCGGTGACGGAGCCGCGCTCTATGCCGAAGCTGGCATAGACCGCGGCGACCTGCTCGTCCGTGAGGTCCGCGCCGATGACTGCCCGGGCCTCGCCCGCGTCGAGCGCCAGGGCCGGGACCGCCCCGCACAGGAGGCAGGCCGCCAGCAGAAGTGAGATGAGCTTTTTCATGTCAAAACCTCCATGGGGATAAGACGCGGCCGCGAAACTCTGCGAGGCCTTTTCTGCAGACTTGGACGCGGCTGCGGCCGCTTTTGTTCCTAGAGCGGCTGCCGGGAGAGCTTGGCCCAGCGCCGCGGGTATTTCTCCGGCGTGGGCCGGAGCTTTTTTATGAGCACGGCCGCCCGGACTATGTCCGTCCCGGGCAGGCGGTAGCGCAGCAGCCTGGGCTCGGAGCCGCCCAGGACCTCGGCGGCGTTCCGGGCCTCCTCCAGCTCCTGAGCGCAGTCCTCGGCCTTCATGGCGATGAAGAGCCCGCCCTCCCTCACAAAGGGCAGGCAGAGCTCGCACAGGACGTTCAGCCGCGCCACCGCCCGGCTCACGGCTATGTCGAAGCTCCCGCGCCAGTCTTTGGGGGCCTCCTCGGCCCTCATGCAGGCGCAGGCGGCGTTTGCTGTTCCCAGCTCCTCCAGCACCCGGGAGAGGAAGCCCATGCGCTTTTCCTGGCTGTCGAGCAGGGTGAACTGCGCGTCCGGCCTGAGTATCGCCAGGGGCAGCCCGGGAAAGCCCGCGCCGGTCCCCACGTCTATGACCCGCTTGCCCGCAAAGTCCGCCAGGCTCAAAAGCGCCGCGCTGTCCAGAAAGTGCAGCCGCGCCACGGGCTCTTCGCCCTCGATGGCCGTCAGGTTCATAACGGCGCCCGTCTCGGCCAGGCGCTCGTAGTATCCCCGGAACTTTGCCGCGGCATCCTCCGGCGGCGCGATGCCCAGCTCAGCAAAGCCCTCGCGCAGGATCTCCTCCATAAGCTCACCCCACAAAAAGTAATACCGGACGCATACAGCGCCCGGTATTATATCACATTTCGCCGGAAATTTCAATCAGGCGTAGAAGTCGTGGTCGCCTATGCTGGCGACGTAGGTCCTGGTCTGGCGGAACCAGCTCGAAACGCCTATGTCCGGGTTCACGAAGTAGAGGCTGCCGCCGACGATGTCGTAGCCCTCCAGACAGAGCTTTGCCGCGATGACGCAGTCCTCCGGCGGCTCAAGGTAGATGCTGCCGGTCTCGACGGGCGAGAACTGGACCCCGTAGCGCTTGTCGAACACGACCTCGTAGACCGTGTTGGGGAAGGCCGCGGAGGCGACCCTGTTCATGACGACGTCGCCCACGCCGAGCATACCCTCGAGCGACTGGTTGCCCGCCTCTGCGTAGATGATGCGGGAGAGCCAGTACACGTCCTCCTCGGCGTAGAACTCGTCCCCGGAGATGAGGGCTTCGGGCCGCGTGGTGTCCACGTTGAGGCTGTCCGAAGCGCTGTCCCAGACCACGGTGAAGCCGAAGGCCCGTCCCAGCTCGGAGAGGGGCCAGAGCTCCTCGCCCCCATCCTCAGCGAGCCCGCCGTCGAGGTAAAAGTATCTGCCCGACACGCAGAAATATTCTCCCTCCGCGTCCAGCTCGAGCTTGAGCCCGCCCAGGGTGGAGGTCTCTTCGTCGAGCTCGAGCCCGGCGGCATCCGCGAACTCCTCGAGGGAGATCCGCGCCTTGTCGTCCACGAGACGGCACGCGCCGTAGAGCGCGCCGTTTATGTAGAGAGGGACGAGCCTGAGCCCGCTCTCGGTCCTGAACTCGGCGCCCTCCGGGTCTGCGGGGACCGCTTCGCCCGAGTTCTGCGGCTCCTCGGCCTCGAGCTCGAGCTCCCAAGCGGGCGGCTCATAGACCGCCTCCGCCCCGCCCTTCATCACGAAGGAACCGCTCACCGTCAGGCACAGCAGACAGGTCGCCGCGAGCAGGACTATATCCAATTTCCAGTTTCTGGCCATTGTACACCTCAGTTTGTCCAAGCCGTGTCACTTCCGCCCGCGCCGCGGGCTTCCGTAACTCTTCTGCAATAATTATAGTCAAAAATGCAAGTTAAATTCAATCGGCATTTTAGACAAACAGAGTTTCCGAAATTTAATTATAGTTAACAAGTCCACCACATCATATGGATTAATTGGGCGTATTTTGTCGAATTCATCTACATATTGTGTTGTGCTTTGTGCCGAACTTTTCAGTTTCGCCGGAAATCGACGTAAATTTTTTTGCAATCACGCAAGTTTGGGTGACAAAAAGCTCGAATTTTGTTACCTTTGTAATGGTTTCGAGATATTATGTAAATCAATTTGAGTCTTTTTCGAGACACTCCCGCAACGCTTTTGCGAGCTGATCGGGGCAGGAAGTGGGCTTGAATCCGCAGCGGATACCCTCCATCCTGGAAATGGCTTCCCGGGCGTCCATCCCCACAATCAAGCTGGAAATGCCCTTCAGGTTGCCGTTGCACCCCCCCTTGACCTCAACTTTTTTTATAATCCCGTTTTCGACCTCCACCCGCATGAGCTGCGAGCAGACGCCGCGGGGCCTGAATACGTGCTCCATAAGTCTTTCCTCCCGCGAAAAAGCGCAAAAGTTGTTATGTCTATCTGAGCCCGCGCCCGGCGGAAAATCCGCCCCGTCCGCGGGGTGGATATTGTAGCACGAACGCGCTCCGCGCGCAAGTATGGGGGTAATTTTCGCAGGGTCGGGGGCATATTCTTGCATGAGGGGGTGAGGCGATGGGCTGGGCGAAAAAGCTGGCCGCGGCGGGGGTACTGCTGCTGGGAGCGCGTGCGCTGACGGTGAGCGGGGCCGGGGAGGCGCTGGCGGCGCGGCTGGGCGAGGTCCTGGGCGGGCGGATGGTGACGGCCAGCCTGGAGCTGGAGCTGGGTCCCCGGGAGTCCGCGGCGGCGGAGAGCGCCTCGCCGGAGCCGGAGCTCAGCTTCAGCTTCAGTCCGAGTCCGGAGCCCGGAACCTCGCCGGAGCCGAGCCCGGAGCCCGAGGAGGCCGCCCCGGAAAGCTCCGCCAACATCGTGGAGACGACTATCTACAGCGGCCTTTCGATAAAGAACTCGACCAGCTATGAGATCGACGTGGGCGAGCTGGTGCGCCTGGGGCCGACTCAGGTCCTGCCCTCGGAGGGGCCGCAGGTGCTTATCGTGCACACGCACGGCAGCGAGGCCTATACGCCGGACCGGCTCCACATGTACGAGGCCTCGGACAGCTACCGGACGGAGGACAAGGAGCTGAACGTCATCCGCGTGGGAGACGAGCTGGCCGCGGCGCTGGAGGAGCAGGGCCTCACGGTCCTGCACGACCGGGAGATATACGACTACCCGAGCTACACCGGCTCCTACAACCGCTCGGGCGCGGCGGTGGAGGCGTATCTGGCGGAGTACCCGGATATAGCGGTGGTGATAGACCTGCACCGGGACGCGCTGGGCGGGGACGACGTGGTGTACAAGACGATGGCGGAGCTGGACGGCCAGGCCTCGTCTCAGCTGATGATGCTGGTGGGGACGGGCGAAGGTGGCCTCAGCCATCCGAACTGGGAGCAAAACCTGCGCCTTGCGCTCTATCTGCAGCAGGCGGTGAACGCGAAGTACCCGACCCTGGCGCGCCCGGTCACGGTGACGCAGGAGCGCTATAACCAGCACCTGACGACGGGCTCGATGATCCTGGAGGTGGGCTCGAGCGGGAACACGCTGCCGGAGGCGCTGACGGCGGTGCGGCTGTATGCGGACGCGGTGGGCCCGGCGCTTTTGAAACTTGTGGCGGAGAATTGAATATTTGCCTCCCGGTGCGTCAAGAATCCGAGTAGAACGTACCGGGAGGTGTATTTTATAATGAAGGTATCGGAGATAATGTCGGGCCGGGTGGTGACGATAGGCCAGCGCGAGCCCGTGATAGCGGCGGCGCGGCTTTTGAAGCGGATGAACCTCGGTGCGCTGCCGGTGACGGACGACAAGGGCAAGCTCAAGGGGATGCTGACGGACCGGGACATCGTGCTGCGCTGCGTGGCTGCCGGGGCGGACCCGCGGACGCTGGAGATAGGCGAGATAATGACGCGGGGCGTGGTGACGGCGGCTCCGGAGCTGGAGGTCTCGGAGGCTGCGCGGCTGATGCGCGGGGACCAGGTGCGGCGCCTGCCCGTAGTGGAGGGCGGGAAGCTGGTGGGGATTCTGTCGATAGCGGACATGGCCCGCCGCTGCGACATGGAGGCCGCGGCGGCGCTGGCGGATATCTCGTCGAATCTGCGCCGGGCCTCGCCGCCCGAAAAAAAGTGAAAAAATTTTGCGTCACCCCCTTTACAAAACGTGAGAGCTGTGCTAATATCATTTCAGAAATAAGAATTATTATCGTTTTAGGAGGCGGCGATGGAGGCGCGGAAATACAGCAAAAAGCGCGAAGCGATATATGAGGCGCTGCGGAACACAACGGAGCACCCGAGCGCGGAGATGCTGTATACGCGGCTGAAGCCGGAGTACCCGGACCTGAGCCTGGGGACGGTGTACAGGAACCTGGCGATGTTCGTGAAGGACGGCTCAGCGGTGAGCGTAGGGACGGTCGCGGGCCAGGAGCGGTACGACGCGGAGACCCGGCCGCACGCGCACTTCATCTGCTCGGAGTGCGGGAGCGTGCTGGACGTGTGCTCGCCCAGTCTGAGCTCGCTGGACCGGGAGGTCGAGCGGGAGACGGGCGGCTCGGTGACGGGCCACGCCCTGAGCTTTTCGGGGACCTGCCGGGG
The DNA here is from genome assembly GCA_004553625.1 of Clostridiales bacterium. Classification (GTDB taxonomy): domain Bacteria; phylum Bacillota; class Clostridia; order Oscillospirales; family Oscillospiraceae; genus Scatomorpha; species Scatomorpha merdavium. Next base: position 93,916 of record SFKX01000004.1, read on the forward strand.
CTGTTTAAAGGGGCAAAAAACGGACACATAGCCGTTTTTTACATAAGGTGTTTACAAATTCAAACGATAAATCGATTAGGAGGAAAAGAAAAATGGCAAAGTGGATCTGCAGCGTATGTGGTTATGTGCACGAGGGCGACACCCCTCCCGAGAAGTGCCCGCAGTGCAAGGCTCCGGCGGAGAAGTTCAAGAAGCAGGAAGAGGGCAAGCTGAGCTGGGCGGCGGAGCACGTCGTCGGCGTGGCGAAGGGCGCTCCCGATGAGATAATCGAAGGTCTGAGGATGAACTTCCAGGGCGAGTGCACCGAGGTCGGCATGTACCTGGCGATGGCGCGCGTGGCGCACCGCGAGGGCTACCCGGAGATCGGCCTGTACTGGGAGAAGGCGGCATACGAAGAAGCCGAGCACGCGGCGAAGTTCGCGGAGCTGCTGGGCGAGGTCGTGACGGACAGCACCAAGAAGAACCTCGAGATGCGCGTTGAGGCCGAGAACGGCGCCACCGCCGGCAAGTTCGAGCTGGCCAAGCTGGCCAAGCAGCTGAATCTCGACGCCATCCACGACACCGTCCACGAGATGGCTCGCGACGAGGCCCGCCACGGCAAGGCTTTCGAGGGTCTGCTGGCCCGTTATTTTGGCTGAGTTGTATTTTGAAATAAAGTAAACGAAAAGGAGCGAAGAGAATGGATAAGTACGTCTGCGTCTGCGGCTACGAGTACGACCCCGCCGTCGGCGACCCCGACAACGGCGTGGCCCCCGGCACCGCCTGGGAAGACGTCCCCGCCGATTGGGTCTGCCCCGTCTGCGGCATGGGCAAGGACGCCTTTGAGAAGGCCTGAGCGAACATACAAAACGGCGAAAGGGCCGGCGGAGATCTCCGCCGGCCTTTTTGTTTTGCAAAACGCCTCTTTCCGGGCTTGCATTGCGCGGAAAACGGGCTATAATGTCACTTGCCCGGCGGGGCCGGGCAGAACTTTGGAATGGAGCATCGCCGTGAAAAAGCAGAACGACCTCGGCCGCGACCCTGTCCGTCCGCTCGTCTGGCGGATCGCCTTCCCGAGTATGCTGGCGCAGTTCGTCAGCGTGCTCTACAGCATCGTGGACCGCATCTACATAAGCAATATCCCCGTAACCGGCGAGACCGCGCTCGCGGGCGTCGGCGTCTGCGGGCCTGTCGTGACCATGCTCGGGGCCTTTGCCTTTCTGGTGGGCGTGGGCGGGGCGCCGCTCATGAGCATCAATATGGGCGCGGGCAGACCGGAGGAGGCCCGGCGCATCCTCGCCAACAGCTTCCTCGTCCTGTGCGTCTGCGCCCTCGTCCTGACGGCGGCGGTTTACCCGCTCCGCCGGCCCATGCTCATGTTCTTCGGAGCCAGCGACGTGACTTACCCCTACGCCGAGGAGTATTTCTCCATCTACCTTGCAGGCACGGCCTTCAACCTCCTCTCCCTCGGCATGAACCAGTTCATCATCAGCCAGGGCTTTGCAAAGAAGGGCATGTTCTCCGTCGTGCTCGGCGCGGCGCTCAACATCGTGCTGGACCCGCTGTTCATCTTCGTCTTTGACATGGGCGTCGCGGGCGCGGCGCTCGCCACGGTCATCTCCCAGCTGGCCAGCTGCGTATATGTCCTCTGCGTGCTCTTCGGGAAGAAGGTCCCCGTGCGCATCGGCTTCGGGGGCTACAGCATGAGACTCATCGGCCGCATATTGCTGACCGGTATCTCCCCCTTCCTCATAATCTTCGTGGACAGCGTCATGATAATCTCCATGAACGCCGTTCTGCAGAGCTACGGCGGTCCGGAGCTGGGCGACAGGCTCATCACCTGCGCCACCATCGCGCAGAGCTTCATGCTGGTCGTGACCATGCCGCTGGGCGGCATCTCGGGCGGGACGCAGACCATCCTCGCCTTCAACTACGGCGCGCACCGGCGCGACCGCATCCTCGAGGCGCAGAAGCATATCGCGCTGCTCTGCGTCGGATACACGACGCTGATGTTCGCCCTCGCGCGGCTGGGCGGCGGGCTTTTCGTGCGCCTCTTCACAACTGAGGCCGGGCTCGCGGAGGAGGCGCTCTCGGCCATCCACGTGTGTACGCTCGCGATCATCCCCCTCGGCGTGCAGTACGCCCTCGTGGACGGCTTCACGGGCATGGCCCAGGTGAAGCTGGCGCTGCCGCTCTCGGCCTGGCGCAAGCTCGTCTACTTCGCCGCGCTGTTCTGGCTGCCCGCGGCCTTCGGAGCGCGCGCCGCCTTCTGGGCCGAGCCCGTCTCCGATATCCTCGGCCCCATCGCCAGCGTCACGGTCTACGCCCTCTGCATCAAAAAGATACTCGACTTCCCCCCTCCCCCGCCGCAGCGCAAAGGCTGAAAACCGCTCCCCCCGAACAAGGGGGAGCTTTTTGTCCGGTAAAAAATTATTGACAAACGATAATTGAGCTGTTAGACTGAAAGCAGAAAATTATTGTTTTGCGATAATTCAGGAGGAATAGACATGGCGGAGAAGAGGTTTTGGCAGCTCATAGCGCTGGCGGCGGCGCTGGGGCTCGGGGTCTGCGCGGCGCTGGCGGCGTGGCCGGAGCTCATAGAGCTTTCGTTCATGCTGCCCTGCGGTTATTTTGTGGACCTGCTCTGGGACATTGCGAAGACGGGCGCGGTCTGGCGCATTCTGGCGATAATCCTGTATGTGCTGGTGTGCCTGATACCGGCCGGGGCGCTCTTCCTGCTCTCGCGGCGGCGGAGGCCCTGGCGCGAGGACTGGCTGCTCGCGCTTTTGAGCGCCGTGCTGCTCATACTGCTGGGCCGGGCGCTGGATTCGCACCGCTCGATATATTCCGCCTTTGCGCAGATGGGCCTTTTCGCCGTGCTCGTGACCTGGCTGGCGCTGCGGCTGCTGCGGTACTTCAGCGCCTCGGACGACAGGCGGCTCGTGAAGCTGGTGCGCATCGTGGTCCTGCTTATCGGGATGCTCTTTGCCGCGCTCGCGGGGGTCACGGTCTTTGCGGTGCTCGCCTCGCTCTTTGAGCGCTTCACGCTCGCGGCTTTTGCGGACGGCGCGGCCTCCGTGGCCTCGAACTGCATAACCGTCTACGGCTGCCTGCTGGGGCTGCGGCTCACAAACAGCCTGGGCGAGGGCGGCGAACTCACGGACGAGACCGTGGAACAGGCCCGGGGCTTCTACCGCTACAGCGTCCGGGCTGCGGCAGCCATCCTGCTCACGAGCCTCGCGGCGAACCTCGTGAAGCTCATCTTCATCAACACCCGGGGCGAGAACAGTGTGAACGTGGAGTTCCCCGTTTTCCAGCTGCTGTTCTGCCTGGCTGCGCTCATAGTCTCCCGCTTCATCGCCGCGCACAAGAGGCTGCGGGACGACAACGACCTTTTTGTCTGATGGCGATACGGGTGCATCTGGACGAGGTCCTGCGCGAGCGGGGCATGACGGCAAAGGAGCTCTGCGCCAAGGTGGGGATAACGGAGGCGAACCTCTCCATCCTGCGCTCGGGCAAGGCCCGGGGCGTGAGGTTCGGGACGATAAACCGCATCTGCTATCACCTAGAATGTGACGTGGGCGACATTCTGAAATTCGACGGCAAACTAGAGGAGGAAGAAGAATGAAAGGCGACAAAAAGACTGTGCTCAGTCCCTCGCGCTGCCTCATCCTCTGCGCCGCGGCGGCGGTGGCGGGCTGCTCTGTGTACCTGTTCTCGGTCTCGCAGGCGGAGTCGGCGCTCGGGCGGCTCTGGTTCCCCTTCGCGCAGATACAGGCGCTGACTGCGGGCATGGACGGCGAGACGCCGGAGAGCGTGTGCCTGGTACTGGCCGCGCTGCCCGCGCTGGGCTTCATAGTCCAGCTTTTGCGGCGGCGGGCGAGGCCGGAGGACCTGCTGCTTCTGGTCTGCGCGGGGCTTGTCTATCTGGTGATGAAGAGCCCGCTGGACATGGATGGGCTCATGGCCTCGGAGACGGTGCAGCCCTCGGCGGTGTGGGCGGCGCTGCTGGCCTGGGCCGGACTGCGGATACTGCGGGCCTGCTGCTCGGCGGAGGGCAGGCCGCTCCTGCGGCTGTGCGGCTGGGGCGTTTGCGCGGCGGCGCTGTATTTTACCTACGGCGCTGGCGCGAGGCTGGGCGCGGCTGTCCTGATCCTGCGCTTTGAGACGATGGGCGCGGCGGCGCTCATGCAGACCGCGCTCTCGCTCATCTCGTCCGGGCTGGGCGTGGCGGCCTGCACGCTCACGCTGGCCGCGCTCCGGCGCTACGACCTGGACGGCGAGCTGAGCTCCGCCGTGATGGCGGCGGTGGGCAGGCTTTCGCGGTTTTGCGCCGCGGCGCTCGCGGCGATGCTGCTGCTCTCCGCGGCAGTGGATATCGTCAATGCGCTGGTAAGACCGGCGGGCGTGAGCCTGCTCTCGGTGAACTTCCCCGTGAGCGCGCTCATCTGCTGCTTTGCCGTGCTGCTGGGCGCAAGGCTCGTAGCCGCGCACAAGCGGCTCAAGGACGACAACGACCTCTTCGTCTGACGGCGCTCCGGGGGGGTCCCCCCTCTATTTCACCTGACCCAAAGGAGACATACACATGAAGAAACTCGCCATCGCCCTCATTTTCGCCCTCGCCCTCATGCTCCCGGGCTGCTCGCTGCTCCGCGAGGACGGCGAGCCCGCAGATGCCGACAGGCTCGTGGGCGTGTACATCACCGAGAACTATATAGACAGCTTCGACTTCGAGGCCTACGTCCAGGACAACGCCTCCTCCCTGTCGGGCGGCGGCGGCGAGATATCCCGCGAGGACGCCGCAAAATACACCCGGCGCATCTACGCGGAGATCACGGACGGCAAAACCAGCTTTCCCATCGAGGGCATAGCCTTTATCGCCGCGCGCTATGAGAAGGACGGCGAGAGCTGCACCGGCAGCGACTACGGCGACAAGCTCGCGGACGTCCACCTGAGCATAAACGTCTCGGACGGCATGGAGACCACCGTGCTCACGGGCAAGCTCTTTGCCGACAGCGGCGCCGGGCACATGTCGGCCTACTGCAACCCCGTGTACCAGCAGGCGGACGGCCGCGTCTACCTTGTCCCCGGCGAGGGCATGTCGGCGAACATGGGCAGCATGACCCACTCGCTCTCGGAAAGCTGCGAGAGCGCGAAGAAGGGCGAGCGCGGCTACGGCATGGACATCACGCTCGAGGTCGAGGGCCGCCGCCCCTCGGAAAAGCTGGCGGTGCTGCTCTACTCCGCGGACGGCGCGCTCCTGAGCCGCACGGAGTACGCGCCGGAGGAGATGCCGGAGGAGATAGCGGCGGAGGGCGCGGCCTGGGCCGTGTTCGAGGACTATACGGCCGACTACTCCGGCGAGCCCCAGGTCATCCGCCGGCTCATAGCCGCGGGCAGCGACGAGGGCTTCCTGAGCCTCCACCTGGAGCCCGGCGAGAGCTTCTACACCCCGCGCACGACCTACCTCAAATAAATGCCTCGCAGAGTTTCGCGGCCGCAGCCGCGAAATAAAGTGAGATCATTTTCTGCGGCGGCGTGTACGTCGCAAAAAAGCGGGCGGACGCCGAAAACGGCGTCCGCCCGATATATTTCTCAGGGCAGCGGCACTTCTCTGTCCAGGATGACCCGGCCGAAGGAGCAGACGGGCTTCCCCTCGCACCTGGGCAGGCGGAGGTCAAGCTCGCTCCGCCGCCGGTTCACGGCGAAGAGATAGACGTTCCCGGCCCAGTCCTCGCAGTACTGGCGGAAGAGCATCTCCCCCTCAGCGAAGAAGAGGCCGACGTCCCCGTCGCGTATCTCGGCGCCGCGCTCGATGAGCGCCACGCCGCCCCTTTTGACATAGGGCTCCAGCTCGTCGCCCTCGACGCGGACGGCGTAGTCCGCACCGGAGCCCTCGGGCGGGAGGTAGTATTCCCAGAGCTTTTCCATAAAACAGCACCCCGGTCCAGGGTATCACCCGCGCCGGGCGCTGTCAAGGCGTGAAATACAGCTCGTTCTGCACCGTGTTAAAGCTGCCCTGGGCGAACATGCCCTCCGCGCGGAAGTCCCAGGCGCTCTTGGCCGGGAAGTTCAGGCCGGGCATCCTGTGCGTGTAGTTGCAGATGGAATACATGGCGTAGCCCGGCATGAGGAGCTCGCAGGCTTAGCGGAAATAGCCGCTCGCATCCCCCGCCCCCGGCGGCATGGAGAAGCCGAACACATATTCATAGTCCTCGTCCTGCGGGCCGCGCGCGATCTTCCCGGCCTCCGCCGAGAGCCGGACGCCGTCCCTCGTGCAGAGCAGGCGGCCGCGGGGCGGCTGTGTTATGTCCCAGGCGTCGAGGTTCGAGTCCGTGGTCCAGAGCTGGACGCTCTCCGTGCCGCCAAAGCGGGTCCCCTCCGCCCAGGCGAAGTGGTGGAACACCAGCCAGCTCTCGCCCTCCCCGGGCAGCTTCACGGCGGCCTCGGTGAGGACGAGCTCCGGCTCTCTGCCCTCCCTGTCCCGGAGATCGCGGAGCTGCCGGAGCCTGCCGTCCTCCACGGCGAAGCCGCGGCTCGCGCTCTCGACGCGCAGCGCGCCCCGGCAGGCGAGCAGGTCCTCGTCTGAGAGGTCCCGGAGCAGGGCCTCGGGCATGCCGAGCTCCTCCAGCCCGGCGGCGACGGCCGCGGCCTCCGCGCTGCGCTCCGGCTCGGGCGCCCAGGCCGTGTCCGCGCGGGAGAAGAAGAGCGCCCCGGCAAGCAGGGCCGCCGCGCCCAGGGCCAGCAGCAGGCAGAGGAGTTTTGCGTCCCCGAGCCGCGGCGCGGCGGGCCGGAGCGCATATCCGGCCTCGTCCAGCCTGTGCGCCAGCCGCGTGAGGGAGACGAGGATGCAGACGAGCAGCGCGAGCATTATGATGGCGGCGTGAACTCCGCCCAGTCCCGTGAGGGCCATGCCCGCGAGCAGGGCGTACCAGAGCAGGAGCAGGGCTCCGGCGGGCGCTCCGCCCGGCAGCCCCGCCCGGCGCAGGACTCCCAGGACCCCCCGCCAGAGGCAGAGGAAGAGGCCGAAGCAGTCCGCCGTCACGAGCGGCAGGTATACCGGGATGAAGCCGCTCGGCGCAAGAGCCCCCGCGCCGCAGACGAGCGCGTAGAGCTGCAGGCCGAGGCGCAGCCCCGCCAGGCAGAGCCCGGCGGCGAACCAGGCGCCGTCCCGCCTGAGCGGGCGGAAGCCGAGCAGTATGAGCGCCGTTCCAAGGAAGGGCAGGAGGTAGTCGAGCCCGTAGAAGCTGAAGGTCACAACATTCAGCGCCAGGCCCCAGCAGATGAGGTACATGGCCCTGCGCCAGGGTCCGACGGACTCCGCCACCTCTGCGGGCGGCGGGTCGGAGAGGGCCTGACCGAGGAGGGCGTCGAGCCTGCGTTCATCCATTGCGCACACCTCCCAGCGCCTTGGCGAGGCGTTTTTTGAGCCTGTAGAGCCTGCCCTCCACGGCGCGGGGGCTGAGCCCGAGCTCCGCGGCGATCTGGGCGGTGGATTGCAGGTAATAGTACTTCCGGTAGACGAGCAGCCGGTCCCCGGCGGGGAGCGCGGCCACAGCGCGGCGGAGCTCCTCCAGCTCCTCCCCGGCGAGGACGGCCTCCTCCGGGCCAGGCAGCTGCGCGCCCTGCTCGCCCAGGGGGGCAGGCTGGGGTCCGGCGTCGCGGCGGCGGTTGAGGGCGGCGTTGCGGGCCAGGGCGGTGAGCCAGCTCTTCCAGCTCCCGCGCGCCGGGTCAAAGCCGCCTATGCCCTCCCAGACCCGCATCAGCACCTCGGAGAGGCAGTCCTCCCTGTCCCGCTCGTCGGGCAGGATGGGCGAGACGACATAGCGGATGAGCGCGCCGAAATGCCGCAGCAGCTCCTCCGCGCCGCGCTCATCCCGTCGGCGTATGAGCTCTATGATCTCCGCCTCGCGCACATCTCTCCCCCCTTTGCCCTATAATACACCGAAAACGCCGAAAACCCACGGAGTTTTTTCTCAAAACCCCGTGGGCAAGCACTTTATGATTTGTCCTTCGGTTTGAAGATAAGGGCTGTCAGGAAGCCGAAGAAAACGGCGGCGGCGATGCCGGCGGCGGAGGCGGTTATGCCTCCCGTGAAGGCTCCGAGGACGCCCTTTTCCTCTACGGCCTCGCGGACGCCGCGGGCCAGGGTGTTGCCGAAGCCGGTCAGCGGGACGCAGGCCCCGGCGCCGGCCCATTCTGCCAGCGGCTCATAGAGCCCGACGGCGCCGAGCAGCACGCCCGCGACGACGTAGGCGGTCAGGATGCGCGCGGGCGTGAGCCGCGTCCTGTCTATGAGCAGCTGGCCGAGGGCGCAGAGCGCCCCGCCGACGGCGAAGGACTTGAGACAGGCGGTGAGTATCTCCAAATCAGCACCTCACATTCTCTAGCGCCAGGGCGTGGCAGATGCCTGGGATGCTCTCGCCCTGGAGCGTGGTGGTGGGGCTCATGAGCGCGCCGGTGGCGGCGAAGAGCACCCGCTTCCAGACCCCTTCGCGCAGGCAGCGGAGGATGTGTCCCGCGAGGACGGAGGCCGAGCAGCCGCAGCCGGAGCCTCCGGCCTTGGCGTCCTGGGCGGCGGCGTCGTAGATGAGGACGCCGCAGTCGGTGTAGGCGGGGCCGAGGTCGAAGCCCTGCATACCCATCAGCTCGCGGACGATGTCCCGTCCCAGGAGGCCGAGGTCGCCTGTGATGACGGCGTCATAGTATGAGGGGGCGCGGCCCGTGTCGGAAAAGTGCGCGGCGAGGGTGTCGCAGGCGGCGGGGGCCATGGCTGCGCCCATGTTGTTGGAGTCCGTGATGCCGGCATCCACGATGCGCCCGGGCGTGACGCAGGTGACATAGGGTCCCGGCCCCTTGTCCGCGAGGATGAGCGCGCCCGCGCCCGTGACGGTCCACTGGCTGGTGGGGGTTCGGACGCTGCCGTATTCAAGCGGGAAGCGGAACTGCCGCTCCGCGGAACAGAAATGTGAGCTCGTGAGGGCGGCAACTTTTTTGCCGCAGCCTCCGTCTAGAAGGAGGGAGCCCAGCAGAAGGGACTCCGCCATCGTGGAACAGGCGCCGTAAAGGCCGAAATATGGCGGAGAGAGGTCGCGCAGGGCATAGGCGGAACCGGCGCACTGGTTGAGCAGGTCCCCGGAGAGGATGAAGTCCAGCTCGGAGGGCGCGGCGCCGGCCTTGTCGCAGGCCAGCTCGAAGGCGCGGCGGAGCATGGCGCTCTCGGCCTTTTCCCAGCTGGATTCGCCGAAGTAGGCGTCCTGGCAGATGTAATCGAAGCTCCGGCCCAATGGACCTTCGCCCTCCTTTTTCCCGGCTACGGCCGCGCCGGCCAGGATAGAGGGCTGTATTTGCAGCATGAGCGTCTGCGCTCCCACGCGCCTTGGCATAGGCAACACGTCCTTTCATGGGCAGTTTTCCGCAGCCGGGGCAAAAAAATTCATCAGGCGCACAAATATGGTGACTTTTTCGCCTGACTTTGGTAGAATACCATGTACCATGTCAAAGCACCGAGAGGAGGAGCATTTTATGGCCGAGCCGACGCTCGTGATACTGGCCGCGGGGCTCAGCAGCCGCTACGGCAGTCCGAAGCAGATCGACCCCGTCGGGCCTGACGGAGAATTCATCATAGACTATTCAGTGTACGACGCAGTCCGCGCGGGCTTCAAGAAGGTCGTGTTCCTGATAGCGCCCGGGATGCTGGAGGATTTTGAGGAGGCGATAGGCCGGCGGGTCTCCGGTCATATAGAGACGGCCTATGCGTTCCAGAGCCTGGAGCGGCTTTTGCCGCCGGGCTATGCCGTGCCGGAGGGGCGGGTGCGGCCCTGGGGGACGGCGCACGCGCTGCTGTGCTGCCGCGAGGCGGTGGACGGCCCCTTTGCGATGATAAACGCGGACGACTTCTACGGCCCCGGGGCCTATCGGATGATATACGACTGGCTGAGCCGAGTGGACGAATCCGCCCGGCCGATGCGCTTTGCGATGGTGGGCTACAAGCTGGGCAATACGGTGACGCCGAGCGGCAAGGTGTGCCGGGGCGTGTGCCGGACGAGCGGGGGCCAGCTGGAGCACATAGAGGAGCGGACCTACGTCGTGCGTCTGCCGGAGGGTCCGGCCTACAGTCCGGACGGCGGGTCGAGCTTTGTGCCGCTGGCGGAGGACTGCACGGTGTCGATGAACTTCTGGGGCTTCACCCCGGCGATCTTCGGGGAGATAGAGCGGCGCTTTCCGGACTTTCTGGCGGAGGGCCTGCGCGAGAACCCGCAGGCGGAGATGCTGGTGCCGAATCTGGTAGGGCGGCTGCTGCGTGAGGGCCTGTGCAGCGTGGACGTGATGCGCAGCGGGGACATGTGGTACGGCATGACCTACCGGGAGGACAAACCCGGCGTGGTGGAGGCCGTCCGCCGTCTGACCGAGGCGGGTCTCTACCCCGCATCGCTGTGGAAATAAGCAAAAGAAACGGCCGGACAGGAGATAAAAAAGGCGCCGGAACCAAAACGGTTCCGGCGCTTTTGCATTGTGAGCTGTGACGTTTAGCGCTTGCTGAACTGGGGAGCGCGGCGGGCAGCCTTGAGGCCGTACTTTTTGCGCTCTTTCATTCTCGGGTCGCGGGTGAGGAAGCCGGCGGCCTTGAGGGGAGCGCGGAAGCTCTCGTCCACGGCCAGGAGCGCGCGGGCGATGCCGTGGCGGATGGCGCCGGCCTGGCCGGTCACGCCGCCGCCGGACACGGTGGCTTCGATGTCCACCTTGCCGAGGGTGTTAGTCGTCACCAGCGGCTGACGGACGATCAGCTTCAGGGTCTCGAGACCGAAGTAGTCGTCGATGTCGCGGCCGTTTATCGTGATGGAGCCGGTCCCGCCGGGGAAGAGGTGCACGCGGGCCACGGAGCTCTTCCTGCGGCCGGTGCCGTACATATATGCCTTTTTGCTCTTGTAGGTAGCCATTTCTTAACCTCCCTTAGCGGTCCCAGACTTCGGGCTTCTGAGCGGCGTGGGTGTGCTCCGCGCCGCGGAACACGCGCAGCCTCTTGAGCTGCCAGTCGGCGATGGTGTTCTTCTGCAGCATGCCGCGGACGGCAAGGCGCATCGCCAGCTCAGGCTTCTGCTTCATCAGGCGGTCGTAGCGGGTCTCCTTGAGTCCGCCGGGGTAGCCGGAGTGGGTCCTGTAGTACTTCTGCTCGAGCTTTTTGCCCGTCAGCACGGCCTTCTCCGCGTTCACAACGATGACATAGTCGCCGCAATCCACGTGCGGGGTGTAATCGACCTTGAGCTTGCCGCGGAGCAGGTCGGCCGCGAGAGCGGCGGTCTTGCCCAGGGGCTTGCCGGCGGCGTCGATCACATACCACTTGCGCTCGACAGTGTCCTTTTTCAGCATGGTAGTGGACATTTCTTAGCCTCCAATTATATGTGATAAATGCTTTGACAAATCGGGCGGCGTCTCTTAAAATACCCGTGACGCGCCTTATTTTTATATCACTCCCGGGCGCGCCTGTCAACAGCATTTTTGATTTCTGCTATCAAAACTCGCTTATCCTCTCTTATCCTCTATTATTCTCGCGTATTCTCGTTTTCAATTTTTCTTTTTCGGAGTGATCGCATGGACCTCAACAGATTCACGGGCTACGTCCGCCGCTGCGCGGACGATTACGGGATGCTCCGTCCGGGGGACCGGGTCGCCGTGGGCGTCTCCGGCGGGAAGGACAGCATGGCCCTGCTCGCCTCCCTGCTCCATCTCAGGCGCTACCACCCCTCCGGCTTCGAGCTCGAGGCCGTCACCATAGACATGGGCTTTCCCGGCATGGACTTCTCCCCCGTCGCGGCCTGGTGCGCGGAGCGCGGCGTCCCCTATACGCTCGTCAAGACGGACATCCGCGAGATCGTCTTTGACGCACGGCAGGAGGAAAACCCCTGTTCGCTCTGCTCCAAGATGCGCCGCGGCGCGCTAAACGACGCGATAAAAGAGCGCCGCTGCAACAAGCTCGCCCTCGGCCACCACTTTGACGACGCGGTCGAGACCTTCCTCATGAATCTGCTCTTCACGGGGCAGATCGGCTGCTTCAAACCCCTCACCTACATGTCCCGCGCGGACGTGACGCAGATACGGCCGCTTTTATATCTGGGCGAGGGCAGCATCGCCTCCTTCGTGCGCGAGATGGGCCTGCCCCTTGTCCCCACCACCTGCCCGGAGGACAAGGAGTCGAAGCGAGCGGAGATAAAATCGCTCATAGCCCGGCTCTCCGCGGAATACCCGGACCTCAAGAGCAAGGTGTTCGGCGCGATGCAGCGCCTGCCGCTGGACGGCTGGGGGACCCAAAACTGAAAAACCGCGCCCCGGAAGGTTTCCGGGGCGCGGATTTTTTAGTAATCAATGCTCTTTGTCCGGCCCAGCAGCAGGAGCAGGACGAGCGCCAGGACCTCCAGGCAGACGAAGAGGAGGAAGGCCGGGGCGTAGCTGCCGTTTGCGGTCTGCAGGGCGCCGGCCACGGTGGAGGCGAAGGCGGCGAAGAGGATGTTGAGGTTCACGAGGCTGAGGTTCCGCCCGTAGTGCGCGGGGCCGAAGAACTCGCCCGCCACGGAGGCGGAGATGGTCGGCACGGCGCCGTAGCAGGCGCCTATGGCCATCATGGAGACGAGCAGCAGCCAGGTCGTCCCGGAGAGGGCGAAGTAGCCCAGCAGCCCGACGGCGATGTAGATGAGGGCGTCCAGCGTGAGCGAGACGCGGAAGCCGCAGCGGTCGTGGAGCATACCGAAGATGACGCGGCCCAGGCCGTTCATGACGGCCACGAGCCCGACTCCGAGCGTAGCGAGGCCGGGCTCCGCGCCGCCCTCGAGGAAGATGTACTGCGCGTGGGCGATGAGTCCGGAGCCGAAGCCGGTTCCTATGACTGCGGCGAGGAAGAAGAGCCAGAAGCGGCGGGTCCGGAGCATCTGGGCGGGGGTGAGCCCGCGGGGCTTTTCCTGGGCGGCGGCGTCGTGCTTTGGCCGGGGCGGGAGGATGAAGAACCGCCCGATAAGCGCAGCGGCGAGCAGCAGCACGCCGGTGAGGATATAGGTGAGGTGCCAGCCGAAGTCCGGGGAGGCGATGAGCTTTGCGGCGAGCGAGCCCAGGACCAGCGAACTGCCGCCGTAGCCCATGAGCAGGACGCCGGAGGCAAAGCCCTTTTTGTCCGGGAATCGCGGGACGACGGCGGCGATGACGCCGTTGTAGACGAAGCCGACGCCTATCCCCGCGATGGTGAAGGCGATGAAGAGCAGCCAGATGCGCTCGGCCGTGAGGAACATGCAGAGCAGGAAGCCCACGAAGCCGAGCACGCCGCCCGCCGGGACGGAAAAGCCTATGCCGAAGCGGTTGGCGACGGCCCCGCCGATGACCCCGCCGAGGCAGAAACTGCCGAGCATGACGGTGAAGCAGACGCCCAGCTGCGCGCTGGACCAGCCGAAGCCCTCGCTGAATGGGACCGAGTAGATGCTCCAGGCGTAGACGACGCCGTTTATGAGCATCATGGCGGTGCCGACGGTGAGGGCGACGGCACGCGGATAAGTTTTTCTCATGGCGCGGCCCTCAGCAGGAGCGGATGAGCCGGAGATAGAACTCGGCGCATTTGACTGCCTTGCGCAGGGGTATGCGCTCGTTATTGCCGTGGATGCAGGCGCGCTCCTCCTTGGAGAGCTCCATGGGGCCGAAGCGGTAGACGTTCCGGCTTATCCTGCCGTAGTGGCGGGAGTCGGAGCCGGCGAGCATGAGGTAGGGGGAGACGACGGCGTCCGGCCAGGTGCGCTGTATGGCGCTCTTGAGCCGCTCCCAACCGGGGGCGCCCCTGGTCTCGGAATAGGGCGAGGGCTCGGAGCAGGGGCCGCGGCGGAGGCTGATGTCCTCGTTTTTGATGGCGCGGCGGACCCTGGCCTGGGCCTCGTCGGTGCTGTCGCCGCAGATTATGCGCAGGTTCAGGCCGACGGAGGCGTCCGGGGGCAGGACGTTGTTGGCGGGGCTGCCCTGCATCTGCGTGACGGCGCAGGTCGTCCGGACGAGGGCGTTGAGCTCCCCGCCCATGAACCTCGTGGCGAGGTCGAGCACCGGCCGGAAGAGCCAGAGGTTTGCAAACACCAGGCGCACGGGGAAAGTCGAGCGCCGGCCCAGGACGTCGAACATCTCGGCGGCGGGCGGGGTAAGCGTGAAGGGGGCGGGCCGCCTTTCGAGCCTGGTCACGGCCTTGGCGAGCTTCCCGGCGATGGTGCTGCGCGGCGGCGAGGAGGCGTGGCCGCCGGGGCTCTTCATGTCCATATAGAGCTGCATCTGGCCCTTTTCGGAGGTGCCGATGAGCGCGCAGGGCGCGTCCACGCCCGGGAATACGCCCGTGACGACGGCGCCGCCCTCGTCCAGGACCATGGCCGGGACCACACCGCGGCGCTCGAACTCGTCCACGATGTCGGAGGCGGAGGCCCCGGCGATCTCCTCCTCGCCGGAGAAGGCGAAGTAGAGGTCGTGCTCGGGGGTGAAGCCCTCGGCCAGGAGCCGCTCGGCGGCCTCGAGCGCGCCGCAGAGGGTGCACTTGGTGTCGAGCGTGCCGCGGCCCCAGAGCACGCCGTCCTCGATGACCCCGTCGAAGGGCGGCTTGGACCAGTTGGCCTCGTCCGCGGGGACGACGTCGTAGTGGGCCATGAGGACGGAGGGCTCCGCGCTGCTCCGGCCCTTCCAGGTGAAGAGCAGGCCGTTGCGGCCTATGCGCTCGGGGGCGCAGCGCTCGTGCAAGAGCGGGAAGCGCTCGCGCAGCAGGGCGCGGAATTTCTCAAACTCGGCCTCGTCCTCGAGCGAGTGGTCGAGGTTCGAGACGGTGCGGCAGCGGACCATTGCGGCGAGGTCGTCCGCGACCTTCTGGGGGTCTATCTCGGCCCTGTCGGGCAGGGGGCGCTCCTCCTGCTCCGGCCTGAAGGCGAGCGCCCGGAGCGTGAGCGTCCCGGCCAGCGCGGCGAAGGCGCCCGCGGCCCCGGCGGCGATGAATTTTTTCATCAGATCAGTCCTTTCTTATAGAGGATGCGCGCTGCGCCGATGGCCAGGAGCGCCCCGACGGGGACAAGGACGCTCGCGGAGGAGGCCAGGCTCGGCACGCAGATGAAGAGCACGATCATGAAGATGAGCGGCGTCATGGCGACCTTCCAGTTCTTCGCAACGTAGACGACGGCCAGCGGCCCGAAGAGGGCGGGCAGGATGTTGTCGAAGGCGGGCTGCAGCACGGGCGACTCGAGAAAGCCGCGTATCTGGCTGAGCAGCAGGACGCCTATGGCGATGACGGCGGTGGTGACGAGGGCCGAGACGGCTATGGCGATGGTGGAGATGACCTCGCCGGCCTCGGTGCCGGGCTCGACCTCGGCGGCCTCCATGGCGTTGAGCGCGCAGGGGACCTTGAGGCTCGTGAGGTTGCCGGTGAAGAAGCCGAGGTAGGAGCCGCCCGTGCCGAGCATGGGGACGTAGGTCAAGACCTCGATGGTCCCGACGGTCCAGTAGATGGGCGCAACGCCCAAAAGGCCCTTGAGCACCCAGGTGAGGGGCGGCCAGGCGTCGTACCTTATGCAGATGGCCGTCGGCACGGCGAGCAGCAGGGCAAAGCCCGTGAGCATCCACCAGCGGCCGACGCGGTGTTCATAATCCCTGAAAGCATCGTAGCTGTCCATTACCTGACCTCCTTATACCAGCGTGTCCACAAGGTTCGTTATGGGGATGGCGAGGAACATTCCGCCCAGCATACTCAGGGGCAGGGCGTACTGCTCCATCCACTTCCACTTGAGGACCTTGACGAACAGGGCGCAGATGCACATGAGCACGGCCGAGACGACCATGACGAAAAAGGGTATCCAGCCGCGCAGCCCCTCGCGTATGGTGCCGAACACCATGCCGAGGAAGGCGCTTATCATGCCGAGGAAGAGCGCGGACATGAAGATGGAGCCCCATTTCTCGTCCTTGGAGCGGATGCGCATGATGCCGTTTTCGATCTTTTTGCCGAAGGCGGGGACGAGGATGGTCCCCGGGACTATGCCGAGCGTCATGACCCAGGCGATGGTGGAAAAGGTCTCCGGGTCCGTTATGAGGCGGCTGAGGTCCGTGCCGGCGCTCTGGGCGGCGGCGGCCGCGGCGGGGGTCTCGTATGTAAGCGCGCCGATGACGGAGAGCCGCAGCCAGGGCAGCGGGAAGCCCAGGGCCTTGGAGAGCGCTATGACGCCCAGGAGGATGGAGATCGCCGGGACGACGGTGAACACCGCCGCGGAGACCGCCGTGCGCCTCAGCAGCTGCGAGCTCAGTCCCAGCTTCCTCGCCCGCCTCCAGGCGAGCACGATGAACCTCAGCGACATGGCGATGACAAAGACTATTACCACGGCCACGAGGCAGTACATAAAAGCGTTGTTTGGATCGAACAAGTCTGAATCCCTCCCCTTTTCTGTAACAGAGGATAGTTTACCACAACAGGCAGAGTCATACAATTGATATTTTGATTTTGTGCTGCATCCCGGGCAAAGAAATGTCCCCCCGCGGCTGCGGGGGGACATGACGTTGCGTATGGATGGAAAAGCGCTCAGGCGAGCTCGATCTCGGCGCCGACGGCCTCGAGCTGCTTCTTGAGGGCCTCTGCGTCGTCCTTGGAGACCTGCTCCTTGATCTTGGCGGGGACCTTCTCGACGAGAGCCTTCGCCTCGGCGAGGCCCAGGCCGGTGATGGCGCGGACTTCCTTGATGACCTTGATCTTCTCGGCGCCGAAGCTCTTCATGATGACGTCGAACTCGGTCTTTTCCTCCGCGGCGGGAGCAGCGGCGGCGGCGCCGGCGGCAGGAGCGGCGACGGCGGCGGCGGACACACCGAAGGTGTCCTCAAGCTCGTGGACGAGCTCGGAGAGCTCGAGAACGCTGAGAGCCTTGATCTCCTCGATCATGGCAGTGACTTTTTCGCTGGCCATTATAATTTCCTCCTAATATCAAATTGATGGGCCGAGTTTCACTCGGCGGCGGGGGCCTCGGCCTCCGCGCTCTCGTCCTTCGACTCGACAGAGCCGCCGGACTTTTCGACTATCTGGCCCAGCACAACGGCCAGACTGGTGATCGGCGCGAGCATCGTTCCGAGCACCTTGGCATACAGCGCGTCCTTCGACGGCAGGGCGGCGATCTCTTCGATCTCCTGCGCGCCGAGGATCTTCCCGTCCATGAACGCGGCCTTGATATTGAACCTGTCGCCCATTTTCTTGGAGTACTCGCTGATGATGCGGATAGGCGCGATGGGATCGCCCTCGCTCGTAGCCATGGACGTGGTGCCGTTGAGGATGGGATCGAGCCCCTCCAGACCGACCTTGTCTACGGCGAACTTCGTGAGGGTGTTCTTCACGACGCTGTACTGCACGGCGTTCTGCGCCAGCTCACGGCGAAGCTGCGTATCCTCGGCGACCGTGATGCCCCTGTAGTCCACGAACACGCCCGCGCTCGCGGAGCTGAGGCGCTGGGTCAGTTCCTCGACTATCGCCTGCTTCTCGCTGAGAACTCTTGCATTCGGCATTTTCCTTCTTCACCTCCGGAAGTTTCGTCGCGCCCAAAAATAAACCTCCGCGCCATAAGACACGGAGGATGAATAGCGATCAATAATCTAACATACTGATGCCGTCCTCGGCAGGACTTCCGCTTTCGCAGCCTGCTGTCTTTGGAGCGCCATAGTAATTTATCAGCTTTTTCCCCTTTTGTCAAGGGGTTTTCCTATTTTTTCGCAAATGCAAAGAACCTCTGGCCGATGTAGTTCAGCCCCGTGAACACCACCATGCCGACGAGCATCGCCACGTTCTCCTGCACTCTCTGCGTCGCATCGGCCAGCAGCCAGACCGCAAAGGGCTTCGCCAGCCCGTAGGCCACGGCATAGCAGACCGCAATGTTCAGGATGAAACGCAGGACCTGCCCCGCGTTGTACTCCTTCACCTCAAAGGTGAAATACTTGTTCAGGAAATAGCTCAATATGCTGCCCACGACGTAGTTCATCGCGGAGGAGAAGGTATAGGAGCAATACGCCACGTTGTAGAGCAGGAACATCACGCCTGCCCCGACCAGCGTGTTCGCCGCGCCGACAAGACAGAACTTTAAAAACTTCTTATCAAAAAACGAGAGAATGAGCTTTTTCAAGACCTGTACCTCCAGAAACCGCCGGCATTTTCCCCGGCCAGGCCAGTATAACACTTTTTTAAAAAATTACAACTTCCCTATTGCAAACTTTCTGTGACTGTGATATAGTCCAATCAGAAATTAATAATAATTATTATTATCATCTAGGAGGCGGAGACATGGCTGAGGCGAAGAACATCAGGCTCTACGCGCCGGACGGCGCGAGGATAGAGGACGCATCTCTGGCGGCGGACTATCTGGCGGCGGAGAAGGCGGGGCCGTTCAGGGTGGGCCGACGCGCGCTCTACTACCGGGACGGCGGGCTCCGGCGCTACTGCATCCCGCTCGAGCAGATAGACCACGCCTTCACGCGGGTCGTGGCCTGCGCGACGCACTGCTGCTGCGGGACGATGGACCTCAACACCTTCCGTCTGGTGGTCTGCGGCGGCGGACACGAGCTCGCCGCGGTGTATACGGAGACGGAGAGCTATGTGGACGAGGCGCAGCGCCTGCTCAAGGAGCGCATCCCCGGCCTGAAGCTGGGCTACACTCCCCCGGCCCAGTGAAGTATTTTTGGCGACGTACACGCCGCCGCCAAAAATGATCGAACTCTATTTCGCGGCTGCGGCCGCGAAACTCTGCGAGGCTAGGAAGCAGACTGACGCCCCGGACCTTTGAGGTCCGGGGCGCTTTATTATTATAATGGTTCAGGCCTCGCCCGTGAGGCGGACGACGGTCATCTCATGGCCCAGGGCGGGCAGGAGGACCTCCGTCAGCTCGCGGGTGAGGAGCTTGAGGCTGGAGGTGTTGATGCAGGGGTGGCAGCCGAAGAACTCCTCCCGGAGCACGTCCTCGTCCACGAGCAGGCGGACGCGATGCTCCCTGTCGTTCATGAGGCCGAGGACGGAGACCGAGCCGGGGCTGACGCCGAGCAGCTCCTCCATCTCCTCCGCGGAGCCGAAGGAGAGCCGCGAGGAATTTATCTGTGCGGAGAGCTCCTTGGTCTTGAAGGGCTTGTCCCCCGGCATGAGCAGGAGGTAGAAGCTGGTCCTCTGCCTGTTGCAGAGGAAGAGGTTCTTGCAGATGAGGACGCCCAGGACGGCGTCCACCTCGTTACAGGCCTCCATGTTCCCGGCGGGCATGTCCGGGTGGTCCGTCCGCCAATAGGTCATGCCCAGCGAATCGAGCAGGTCATAGCTGCGCACCTCGCGCTCCAGCCTGCCGGAGACGTCCTCCGGCCTGCCCCTGTAAAGCTCCATATCTCAGCGCCTCCGTAAAAAACAAGTCTGCGTGACTATGATACCACGCCCGTCAAGAGGCGCGCCGCCCGCTCCCGGGCAGGAGCCTGCGCACGAGGACGCAGAGCGCCATGGTTATGAGCATGTCCGGCAGGGTGTTGCCGAGGACGAAGTCCACGTTCATGAGCAGGCGGTAGATGACGAAGCCCGCCAGCCAGACGCCGAGGCCCGCCCAGTCGAAGCCGGAGTCCGTACCCGGCCTGCGCAGGATGAAGAAGTCCGCCAGCTGCACGGCGATCATCGGCGCAAAGACGGAGCCGATGAGGTAGAGGAAGTCCGTGATGTCGTCCATGGGGAAGAGCATCGCCGCCGCCGTACCGATGACGGTGACGCCCACGGCCACCCACTTGCCGGAGAGCTTCTTCGACAGGCTCTCCGAGGAGATGCCCGCGCTCCAGGCGTCGAGGAAGGTGGTCGTGACGGTGGAGAGGATGAGGATGACGAGCGCCGCCACGCCGAGCCCGGCCTTCACCATGATGAGGGCGATGTCGCCCTCGCCGGTGTAGATGGCCGCGCCCATGCCGATTATGTACATCCAGCAGGAGACGAGGCCGTAGGTCAGGGTGCTGGCGAGAGTCGCCCGGAAGGGCTTTTCGGCCTCGCGTGTGTAGTCGCTTATGAGGGGCAGCCAGGAAAGCGGCATCGCCACGGCCAGCTCCACCGCCGCGCCGAAGCTCATCGCCTCGCCGAAGGCGGAGGCGTCCCCGGGCCTGCCGTCTATGAAGATGACCTTGCAGAGGACGAGGGTCAGGATGAAGAGCGCGGCCATGGAGATGCGGTTCACCCAGCCGAGGTTCGTTATGCCTATGAGTATCCAGACGAGGATGAGCGCGCCGATGACGAGGCACCAGACCCAGGCGCCGGTGTCGAAGATGCCGTTCGTGGCGAGGGCGCCGTCGTAGATCATGATGGCCGTCCAGCCGACGAGCTGGAGGACGTTCAGAAAGGCGAAGAGCAGCCCGCCCTTTTTGCCGAAGGAGAGCTTCACGGTCTCCATGGCGCTCAGGCCGGTGCGCCCGCCGATGAGCCCCGCGAAGAAGAAGAGCGCGCAGCCGATGACGTGGCCGACGACTATTGCGAGGATGCCCTTGCCCATGCCGAGCGGGGCGAAGTAGGTGCCGGTGAGTATCTCGGCGATCGAGACGCCCGCGCCGAACCAGATGAGTCCGTTCTGGAAGGTGGAGGTCTTTTTCATGCGCGCGCCTCCATCCTGTACTCGGGCTTTATGTCGAAGGCGTGGTCCATCGGCCCCGAGCCGCGGCCGAGGTCGAGCATCGCCGCGAGCGCGCCGGAGAGGTAGGTCTTGGCCCGCTCCACGGAGTCCTCCAGGCAGAAGCCCTTTGCCAGGTTCGCGGCGATGGCGCTGGAGAGCGTGCAGCCCGTGCCGTGGGTGTTGGGGTTAGCTATGCGCCTGCCCATGAACCAGCGCGTATTGCCCTCGCGGTCACAGAGCAGGTCGTTTGCGTCGTTCGTCTGGTGTCCGCCCTTGCAGAGGACGGCGCAGCCGTAGGCGGCGCTTATCTTTCTCGCCGCCGCCTCCATGCCCGCGGCGTCCTTTATCTCCAGGCCGGAGAGTATCTCCGCCTCCGGTATGTTCGGCGTGACGACCTCCGCCAGGGGCAGGAGCTCGCGCTTCAGGGTCTCGATGGCGTCGTCGCGCAGGAGCTTCGCGCCGCTCGTCGCCACCATGACCGGGTCCACCACGATGTGCTTTGCCCCGTAGTCCCGGAGCTTTTTTGCGATGAGCTCTATGAGCCCCGCCGAGGAGACCATGCCTATCTTCACCGCGTCGGGATAGATATCCGTGAACACGGCGTCGAGCTGCTCGCCCAGGAATTCGGGCGTGGCCTCCATGATGTCCGTGACGCCGGTAGTGTTCTGGGCGGTCAGGGCCGTGACGGCGCTCATGGCGAATACGCCGTTGAGCGTCATGGTCTTGATGTCCGCCTGGATACCGGCGCCTCCGCTGGAGTCGCTTCCAGCGATCGTCAATGCTGTTCTCATACTTTTTCTCCTTTCAAGCATTGATTTTATATAGCGACGCAAGGTGGTGCCCCCAATGCGCCGCTTTTTTACATTGTTACAGCCGCTCCGCCAGAGCGCGCAGTTCCCGCGCCGCGGCCTCAATGTCCGGCTGGGCGAAGATGGCGGAGACCACCGCGACCCCCGCGAGCCCGAGCCCGGAGAGCTGACCGATGTTCCCGCGCGATATGCCGCCGATCGCCACGACGGGGATGGAGACGGCCCGGGCTACCTTGCCTATGCCCTCCGGGCCGATGGGCTTTGCGCCCTCCTTGGTCCCCGTGGCGAAGGCCGCGCCGGAGCCGATGTAGTCCGCGCCGGCGGCCTCGGCCCTGCGGGCTTCCTCCTCGTTGTGGGCGGAGACGCCGATTATCTTCCCCGGGCCGAGCCTCTCGCGCGCGAGCCCGGCCTCCAGGTCCTCCTGGCCGACGTGTACGCCGTCCGCGCCGGAGGCTATGGCCACGTCCACGTTGTCGTTTATGACGCAGGGTACGCCGTGCGCGCGGCAGAGGGCGACTATCCTCTTCGCCTCGGCCAGGAACTCGTCGCAGCCGAGCTCCTTTTCGCGTATCTGGACGAAGGTCGCGCCGCCGCGGATGGCGGCTTCGACGTCGCGGCAGAGGTCGTCGGTCCAGGCCCTGTCCGTGACGGCGTAGAGCGTGAGTGCGTTTTTGTCCAAAGTATCCCCTCCAAATGAAAAGCAGGCCCGCCAAATAAGGCAAGCCTGCGGCATATGCTGCAATATTTCCCTACGTTGGCATTATCCAAATCAGGTCGGGTCGAGGCTCGGGGCCTCCTCTCAGCCGAAGCTCCCCTATTTCGTCTAAAATTATAAACCGCGCCCCCGGCTTTTTCAAGGGGGGCGCGGCAAGTTTTTCACTTTAGCTCGAGCAGGGCCTCGGCCTCTGCGGCGAGTGCGCAGATCTGGCGGTCCAGCATGGCCATGAGCGCGGCGGCGCGCTCGCTGAGCTTTTCGTCCGCCTGGCGCTCGCGGAGGGCGCGGAGCCTGTCTATGGTCTTTTGGTTGAGGCCGAGGGCGTTGTAATAGTCGCTCTCGAGGGCTCTCCGGCCGGCCTCGGTGTCCGGGTCGTCAAAGCCGAGCAGGAAATCCGGCGTCGTGCCGAAGAAACGGGCGATGGCGCAGACCGTGGCGGCGGAGGGCGTCGTGGGGGCGCCGCCCTTGGGCTTGAGGTATTTGCGTATCGCCGGGCGCGAAACGCCGACGGCGTCCGCCAGCTCCTGGATGTTCACGGCCTTGCCCTGGGCGTTGTTGCCGTTCATGAGGTAGGCCAGACGCTTGCGAAAGACGTCGTTCATGGAGCCCTCGCCGGGGACAAAGACCTCCGCGGCCTCGATGGGCCGCTCGCGGCGGGGCTTTGCGGGCCTCTCCTTCTGGGGCTTTTCCTTTTGGGGCTTCTGTTTTGCGGGTTTTTCTTTTTCTCCGTCCATAAAGTTCCCTCCCCGGGCAAACAGTAACTTTAGTTACAGACATTAAAGCACCGCCCCGCCCGCTTGTCAAGCCGCGCGCGAAAACGCGGAGAAAATTTACATAATATAAGTTTACGCGGGGGAAGAAATGTGGTATCATTCGTAAACGCGGAACAAAAGCGCGAAAAGGTCAGTCTAAGAGCCGAAAGGCGTTAACACAAAAGTGACGGATAAAGAGGGATAGACGTGAAGCTAAACGGAAACCACCAAAACAACAGGTCCGAGCCCGAGCGGAAGCAGCCGCGGGAGCCCGGCAGAGAAAAACGCAGGACCCCCGGCAAGGCCGGCAAGACCGCGGCGATAGCCGTGTGCGTCGTGCTGGTGCTGGCGTTTGCGGCGGTGGCGGGATACCTGGCCTGGGAGAAGCCCGTGGACAGGGCCGGCGGCGGCCTGGTGGACCCCACGGCGGAGAGCGTGCCGCCCAAGGCGAGCGAAGCGCCGGACGCAGAGCCCAGCGTGGAGCCCACGCAGGACCCGAACGAGGGCGCCCCCGCCTCCCTGAATGAGAATATGTACACCTTCCTCGTCGTCGGTCTGGACCAGGTCTCCAACAGCACGGACACGATCATGGTCGGCCGGATAGATACGGAGACGCACAAGATAGACGTCGTCAGCATACCGAGAGACACGATGGTCAACGTCTCCTGGGGGACGAAGCGCGTCAACACCTACTATTCTTCGGACCTCGTCTCCGGGGGCAACGGCATAGACGGGCTCATGAAGGGCATCCGCGACCTCGTTGGCTTTGATATAGACTGCTACGCCGTGGTGGACCTGGAGGCCTTTGTCGAGCTGGTGGACGCCATCGGCGGCGTGGACTACGACGTCCCCATAGATATGTATTATTACGACCCCAGCCAGGGCCTGAACATCAGCATCCCCGCCGGGATGCAGCACCTGGACGGAGAGACGGCTGTCAAGGTCGTCCGCTTCCGCTCGGGCTACCCCACGGCGGACATCGGCAGGATAGGCACGCAGCAGGACTTTTTGATGTCCGTGGCCAGCCAGATGCTGACCCTCGGCAACATCCCGAACCTGCCCACCTTTATAGATATCTTTGAGAAATACGTCACGACGAACCTCTCCGCGGCGAACATCTCCTTCTTCGCGCGCCAGTTTTTGATGTGCAAGAGCGAGGATATAAGCTTCCACACCGCCCCCGGCAACGGCGGAGACAGCGTCAAGGGCAACTCCTACTACTCCCTCTATGTGGACGAGTGGCTGGAGATGGTCAACGAATGCCTGAACCCCTACGACCAGCCCGTCACGACGGCCAACGTGAACATCCTCACCCACTCTTACAGCAGCGGCTTCTATTCGACGACCGGCGTCATCGCCGGCGGGGCGGACTCCTTCGCCGCGAACCCGAGCTGGAGCGCGAGCACGAGCTCGGACTCCGGCGGGGAGGACTCCGCGGGCTGAGAAAATGAGAGCGCCCCGGTACGCGGCTCTGGGCCGCATACCGGGGCGCGGACTTTGCGCGGGGCCTGGGGTCACATGAAGATCTCGGGCTCCTTGCGCGTGGAGCAGGACTTGCGCAGGCTGAGCTTGGCGCCGTTCTGGGCGACTGCGCCGAGGCTCCGCGCGAACTGCGGGCACACGGCGACGCAGCGCATACAGGTGATGCACTTGTCCTTATCGGTCTTGTCGGGCTCCGCTGCCGGGATCGCGCCGACGGGACATTCCGCAGCGCACTTGCCGCATTTGACGCACTTGGTCCGGCTGGCGGAGGGGTGCATCGGGACTCCGTCATACTTTCGGAACTCAAGGTTCCCGGGGACGACGGCCGTGGGCAGGCTCTCGGCCGAGGCGGCCCAGTCCAGCCGCTCGCGGATGCGGCGGGCGAACTCGTCTATCTTGCGGATGTCCTCGGCGTCGGGCCGGCCCTCGCCGTATTCGGGGACGATGGAGTGCCGCGCGATGAAGGCGGCCCCGGCCATCACCTTGAAGCCGCGCTTCTCGGCCATGCCGCGCAGCTCGAGCAGCGCGTCGTCGAAGGCGCGGTTGCCGTATACGGCGACTATGGCCGCGGGCGTCCCCTGCGCGCGGACCCGGGCGAGCCTCTCCGCAAAGGGCCAGGGTACCCGCCCGCCGAAAACGGGTATGGCGATGACGACGAAGTCCTCCGGGCCGAAGTCCAGCTCCTGCGCGCGGACCGTCACATCCAGGAAATCCGCGCTCTCACATACGCGCTCGGCGATGCGCTCCGCTATCTTTTTTGTTCCGCCCGTCGGCGAGAAATACAGCGCCGACGCTTTTTTGATATCCATGCCTCCGCCTCCTTTTCCCCGATTTTACAACAGCCGGGCCGGCATTGCAATAGCGGAGGGAATGTGATAGAATCCATGCGACGGAAAAAGGACCCATGCAGAGGCAAAATGACAGGAGGCAGAACTTGAAAAAGAGCCTATCTATAATAATATGCTGCGCGCTGCTGCTCGGGCTGCTCTCGGGCTGCGGGGAGATAAGCATCCCCTTCATAGGCGGCGGCGGGGACGACAGCGTCAAGCAGAACAGCCTGCCCGCGGCGGAGCTGAGCTACAGCTCGGCAAACGCGGAGGAGAACCTGCTGCGCGCCGCCGTGCTCTATGACGGCAGCGCCGGGACCGGCTATTGGGAGGACACCTACTCCCGGCTGAGCCAGCCGCTGCTGCTGGGCCTGGAGGCGGAAGCCGTGGACGTCTCCGGGGACTACTCGCTCGAGGGCTACGACCTGCTCTACCCGGACGAGAGCATCATCTCCTCCGCCAACGCGAAAAACCTCCGGGACGAGATAACCGCCTTTGTCGAGGCGGGCGGCGGCCTGTTCCTTACGAACGGATTCTATGACTTTTTCGACAAGTCCCTCATCGGCGCGAAGAGCTTCCACGAGCTCGAGGACTACCCCTATAATATGCAGTACCCCGAGGTCGAGGACGACCTCTCGGAGCTGCAGGAGATAACGCGCGACTTCTATACGCTCTACGAGGCGTATACGGACTTCCCCGAGCTGGAGGGCCTGGAGCGCGGCGTCGGCCTGAAACCCTCGACGGCGGTGGCGCTCTGCACGCGGGTGGGCCTTGCCATCTCGACTGTGAACGCCTACGGTGAGGGCTATGTGTTCTTCGCCTCCGGGCTGCTGCCGAACCCCTATTCCATCAGCGGGACGATGCTCGAGCAGCGGGATGAGGGGCAGAGATACCTCTCCGACACCGCCATGAGCGCCACCCGCCTGCTGGAGAACGCCTTCGCCGCCTTCTACCAGAAGCGGAACGTGGGCTATGCGCTCTGGCGGGTCTACGGCTCCTTCGGCAACCCGGTGATGAGCTGGGAGCTGCACTTTGAGGAGCTGGGCGGCTTTGCGGACGGCTCCGGCGTGGCCTTTGCCGAGCTCTGCCGGGAGTATTCGCAGATCCCGTCCTACACCCTGGTGCGCAACAGCTACACCTGGTTCATAAGAACGGAAACGGTCTCCACCCTGCTGGGCAAGTCGGACGGCAGGCTCAGCTTCGACATGGATTATTACGAAAACGCCTACTCCTCCGGCGCGCACGTGGCCGCCGGGGACGAGTGGCTGAACATCGTCCGCATAGAGGACGGCGGCAGCTACTTCGCGGACTACCCGGAGTTTGACCAGCGGGCCTACCCCGCCCTGGGGGACCTGGACGGAGACGGCAAGACGGACCTCGTCTGCGGCTCCGCGGACGGCAGGCTCTATTTCTACCGCGGCCTGGGCTACAAGTCCCGGCTGCTGACGGAGGAGGCCGCCCCGCTGACGGATTCGGAGGGCAGGCAGCTCTCCGTCTCGAGCTACTCCGCCCCCGTGCTCTGCGACGTGGACGGAAACGGCGTCCTGGACATCCTCTGCGGCGCGGGAGACGGCAAGGTCTACCTCTTCCTGGGCCAGGGCGGGCTGGAATTCAAGCCCATGGGCGCCGTCATTGAGACGGGCCTTTCCGGCCAGGTCCTGCCCGACTACGGGGACCTGGACGGGGACGGCATCGCGGACGTCGTCTGCGGCTCTAACGAGGGCAAGCTCCTTGTGTTCTACGGGACCGGCCCGCTCAGCTTCACGGCCGCCGGGAAGGAGCTTTCCGTGTTCGGCGTGGACGGCAGCTGGATAGCCCCCAGGATATACGACATAGACGGCACGGGAGGCGCGGACCTGCTGCTCGGCACCTTCGACGGCTACGTCGCCAAGCTCCTGAGCGACGGCAAGGGCGGCTACTCCGCCGCCGGCTTCATCGAGCTGAACGAGAAAAACTACAAGGGCAACTACTACGCCAAGTTCGGCAACAACTGCGTCCCCCTCGTCGCGGACATAAACGGCGACGGGATAGACGACCTCATCTGCGGCAGTCTGGAATACGGCATGTCCTACCCCATAGACAGCGAGTACTTCCCCTACAAGGCCGAGCTCATGCAGCAGATAAAATATTTCCGGGACAACTATATCTACGTCGGCGCCCACTTCTACACCACGGCCTACGCCTCCGCCGAGCGGGAGGAGTACGAGCTCGAGCAGCACCTCAAGAGCCTTGCGCTCTACGGCGTGGTGTCGAATAAGCTCGGCGCGAACCAGCACACCTGGTATACGAGCAGCCAGAGCCAGACGCAGACCTTCCTCTCGCTCTGGGACGCGGGCTTTTTGTGGAACACGGGCTACGCCGCCCCCGGCGACATGGACCCCTTCCCCCAGGCCAGTGCGCGGAACGTCATAAGCCTGCCCTTTTTCCTGACGGTGGACGGGGAGCGGACGATCCTGCTGCAAAACTGCTCCACCCTGCTCTATACTAACGAGAGCTGGACGGATATCTCCGGCAAGTACGACATGCCCATGTGCGTCTATTACCACTGCGACTTCACCGCCCAGGACGACACGGAGGCCCGCGAGAGCATTGAGGCGGTGCAGGCCTTCCGCGAGAAATTCGGCTACAGCTTCGTCATGGAGAACCAGCTGGCCTCGGCGGTTGCCGCTGCGTCGAACCAGCAGGTGGACGTGCTGGGCGGCAGCCAGGAGCGCTTCGACATAGAGCTCCTGAGCTCGGGCATCACGAACAAGTTCCCGCTCTACTCCGGGGACTACCAGACCTCCACCGGCCTGCGCCTGAGCCTGGGCGAGCTGCTGGCGGACAAGGACATCCGCACGGACGCGGACGTCTGGCACAGGGAGGGCAACGAGCTCTACCTGGCAACGAACCGCCCGGTCCGGGTCTATGAGGCGCTGGAGTCCGAGCCGGAGGCCGCGGCCGAGCACCTGACGAAGGTGAACCTCCCCGCAACGGTCTCCGTACACGCGGGCGGGGCCTCGGTGAGCTTCCGGGACAGCGGCTATATGGAGGTGGAGACCTCCGTCCCCGCGACGACGGCCTCCGAGGGCTGGACGGCCACCCCGCTGGAGAGCGGCGGGACACGGTTTTCAAAATACGGCGCGGCGAGCGCGCTCATCATAAGCTACGGGGAGTGAGAGCATGAATTCAGCCGTATGCCTGCTGGAGCGGGCGGCGGAGCTCTGGCCCGGGAACCTTGCGGTCACGGACGAGAGCGGCAGTCTGAGCTATGCGGAGCTGAGGTCGCGGTCCCGGCGCGCGGCGTCGGGCCTGCTGAGGCGGAGCGCGGGCGCCTCGCCCGTGATGGTGTACCTGCCCAAGAGCGCCGCGATGATAGAGGGCTTCTGCGCCGCGATGTACGCGGGCCGGCCCTATGTGCCGACGGACGCGGCCGCGCCCGCAGAGCGCCTGCGCAGGATAATATCGAACCTGCGCCCCTCCGCCGTCATAACGAACGCGGAGCTGGCGTCAAAGCTGGAGGGCGTGGAGTTGGGCGGCGCGCCGGTGCTGCTCGCGGACGAGCTGGCAGCGGAGCCGGAGGACGCCGCCGCCGTGGACGCGGCCCTGGCCTCCGTGACGGATTCGGAGCCGGTGTACGTCATGTACACCTCCGGCTCCACGGGCGAGCCGAAGGGCGTGACCATCCCGCACCGGGGCGTGCTGCTCTTCGCGCGCTGGGCGGAGGAGACCTTCGGCTGGACGCCGGAGACGGTCATCGCCAACCAGGCCCCGCTGTATTTCGACGTCTCCGTCATGGACGTCTACGGCGCGATGCGCTGCGGCGGGAAACTCATACTGACCCCGGAGGTCCTGTTCCGCTTCCCGGTGAAGCTGCCGGAGTTCCTGCGTGAGAACGGCGTCACGTCCATCTACTGGGTGCCGACGGTGATGATAAACATAGCCAACTCCGGCGTCCTGGAGACGGTGGAGCTGCCGGAGCTGCGGAGCATCGCCTTTGCGGGCGAGGTCATGCCGAACCTGCAATTGAACGTCTGGCGCCGCGCGCTGCCGGGTCGGATCTTCGCGAACCTCTACGGGCCGACGGAGACGGACGTCTGCACGGCCTACGTCGTGGACCGGGAGTTTGCGGACTCGGAGCCCCTGCCCATAGGCAGGCCGCTGCCCAACATGCGCGTGCTGCTCCTGGGCGAGGACGGCAGGCCCGTGCCGCCCGGGGAGACGGGCGAGATCTGCGTCGCGGGCTCGGGCGTGAACATCGGCTACTGGAACCAGCCGGAGCTGACGGAGCGCGCCTTCTACGTGAACCCCGAGGGCCTGCCCTACGCGCCGCGCTACTACCGCACGGGCGACCTGGGCTGGTATAACGAAAGGGGCGAGCTGATGTTCGCCGGCCGGCGGGACGGGCAGATAAAGCTGCGCGGCAACCGCATAGAGCTGGGCGAGATCGAAAACGCCGCCCGCATGGTCGAGGGGACGGAAAACGTCTGCGCCCTCTTCGACGCGGCAAAGCAGGAGATCGTGCTCTTTGTCGAGACAAAGGGGACCCTGCCGCCGCGGCAGTACAACCGGGAGCTGAGAAAATATATCCCCGCCTACATGCTGCCCCAGCGGATGGTGACAATGGAAAAGCTCCCCCACAACGCCAACGACAAGATTGACCGCACGGCGCTCAAAAAGCTGCTCGCATAAGCGCGGGGGCTGTGGTATAATGCCCTGGATAACAAAAGGAGCGGAGGAAAACGCTATGGACGAGATAATAGCAAAGCTGGACGAATATATACGCGAGCGCTGCGAGGTGGACGACGACCCGGAGTACGGCCTGGACGTGAACCTCTTCGACACGGGCTTTCTGGACTCGATGGGCGCGGTGGACGTCATCATGTTCGCGGAGGAGGCCTTCGGCGTGGAGATAAGCCAGAGGGACGTCACGCTCTACCCCATGAACACGGTGAACGAGATAGCCGAAGTCGTCGGCATCAAGAAGGGGCTCTGCTGAAAAATGTGGTTTCTTGAGGCGGATATCGCCCTGCGGCTGCTGGGCGGCTGCATAGTCTGGGCCGCCCTGAGCATAGCCGCGCGGAAATACTGGTCCCAGGCGGCGCTGGAGAACTTCCTGCCCGTCCTGGACCTCGCGCTCATCGCCTACGTCTCGGAGTGGCTGGCCCTGTTCTACGCCGCATACACCGTCGTGACCTTCGGCATAGCCCACCTCGCTGGGAAAGGCCGGGGTGCCTGGAGGCCGGCGCTGTTCGTCGGCTGCTGTCTTTTGTGCGCGGTCCCGTTTTTCTACATACGCTTCCGGGAGCTCTTCCCCGAGCTGCCGCTTTTCTTTGCGCTCACGGGCCTGGCCTACAACATGCTCAAGGCCGTGGACGCCGTCTACTACGTCTATTATTCCGGCGAGCGGCTGAACTTCCTGCGCTACGCCAACTACATGCTCTTCTTCCCCGTCATCACCGCCGGGCCGATCCTGCGCTACAGGGACTTCTCCCGCAGCCTGCAGCGGCCAGAGCGCGTGGACGGAGAGAGCCTCACGCGGGACTTCAAGCGCCTCATAAGGGGCTATTTCAAAAAGGTCGTCGTGCTCGCCCTTGTGAACGTGGTGCTGGCGCGGCTGGCCTCGCTGGGGCCGCGGCCCTGGTTCTCGCTGGCGGCCTGCCTTGTGAGCTACCTGCTGCTCTGGCTGGACATGTCCGGCTACGCGGACATCGCCATCGCCATGGGCGGGATGCTCGGCCTCAAGGTCCCGGAAAACTTCAAAAAGCCCCTCAAAGCCGTGTCCTTCACCCAGTTCTGGCGCAACTGGCACGTCTCGCTCACGGACTGGATACGCGAGCACATCTTCGTCGTCCTGAACGGCAAAAAGCTCACGAAATACCAGGGCGCGCTGATGGGCTTCGGCACAATGATGGTCATGGGCCTCTGGCACGGCTTCTCGCTCACCTTCGTGCTGGACGGGCTCATGAACGGCAGCCTGCTCGCCTTTGAACACCTCTGCGGCATCACCACCGTGAAGCGCGGCGCGAACCGCTGGTACGTCCTCTTCCGCCGCTGCGTCGTGGCGCTGGTGTTCTCCTTCACCACGATATTTTATACTCTCGACTCCGCGCAGCTTTCTAACGTCCTGCGCGGCTTCGTGAGCATATGAGGGGGTGCGCCGCATGAAATTTGCACGTTTCCTCAAAAGGGGCGGCTTCATCGCCGCCGTGCTGCTGGTCGTCCTGCTGGCGGACCTCGCGCTCTCGGCCTCGGGCTTCATCCAGAAGAGCGGCTTCTTCTGGCTGAACGACTTTGAGATAACCCGGCGCGACCACCCGGAGGAGGTCTGGGAGAGGGTCATCTTCGGCTCGTCGGAGCTCGTCTCCGCCTACCGGGAGGACCTGACCCGCGCCGGCTATGTGAACCTCGGCATGGACTACGGCACCGTCCGGGACCTGGCCGAGATGCTGGAGGGCGGGAACATCGCCGTCGGCTCGGAGCTGGTGCTGGCGCTCAACTGGGGCGCAATGTATGACGATATGGACACGAACCCCACCTACGAGTGGCACCGGAAGTGGTACGAGCCATACTTCTACTTCCAGCGCGACCGGCTCTCCGAGTTCGTCACGGACAACCTCAAGGCCCTGCTGGGCGAGGGCGAGTTCCGCCGCCGGACCTATACCGAGCAGCAGAAGGCCTTTTACTACGGCAACATGAGCCAGGCGGAGCTGGACGAGCGGCGCGAGAAGCTGCACGGGCTCTACTTCGAGGGCGGCATGGAGCTCTATGCGGAAAACCTCGCCGCGCTGGAGGAGGTCTTTGCCTTTTGCGCGGAGTCGGGCGTCCGAGTGCGGGCGCTGTGGCTGCCGGAGAATCCGCTCGTGGAGCCGGAGCCGCTGGACCTCGAGCTGCGCGAGAGCTGCCGCGCAAAATGCGAGGCAGCGGGCGTGGAGTTTTACGACATGACGGACGCGCTGGACGCCGGGTGCTTCTACGACACGGGGCACCTGGACTACGACTACGGCGCGGTGGTCTTTACGGAGGTGCTGGACGAATGGCTGCTCTCATGAAGTGGATAAAAAAGCAGAAGTCGCGGCCCTATTGGGAATATCTCAGCGTCCTGGGCTACGCGGCGATGCTGCTGGCGGTGCTGGCGTTTTTCTCGGGCCACGGCGCGTTCATCTACGAGGGATTTTAGCTCCGCGCGTCTTGACAGGGGCGCGGCGCGGTGAGATAATAAAAGCGCAAAAAACAGGGGAGCCGCAAGGCTGAGAGGAAGCTGCCGCTTCGACCCTATGACCTGATGCGGGTAATGCCGCCGGAGGGAGTTGGCTTTTCGCATCGGTGGGGGCTCCCTTGAGAGTCCCCATTTGTTTTTTGACTCTTGCATGGAAGGAGGCGCGGAGATATAGGGCCTGCCGGCCGGGAAGGCCGGCGGCGGACGGAGGGGGAGCGCCCTGCGTTCGGGCCGATATGTGTGCGATGGGAAGCCGTGTTCCGGCGTGAGAGGAGGCCATTAAGCCTCGACCGACCTTGTATCACACGGGGGAAACGCCGCATATCGCCGTTTTTCTCCGCAGCTTTCGGAAAAGGAGAGTCAAAAATGAGAAACAGCAACACAAAGAAACTCGCAGTAGCCGCCATATTCGTGGCGATCGCCGTGGTAGGCAGCGCCTTCATCAGCTTCCCGGTGTTCGGGAGCAAGTGCTCGCCCACGCAGCACATGGTGAACGTGCTCTGTGCGGTGTTCCTCGGCCCCTGGTACGGGGTGGGCGTGGCCTTCTGCGCCAGCCTCATCAGGAACCTCGTCGGCGCGGGGACGCTCATGGCCTTCCCCGGCAGCATGATAGGCGCGCTCTGCTGCGGCCTGGCGTACAAGGCCCTGCACAACCGGGGCGAGGTCCTTGCCATCGTGCTGACCCTCGCCGCGGAGATGCTCGGCACGGGCGTGCTGGGCGGGCTCTGCGCCTGGCCCGTCGCCACGCTGTTCATGAGCGTGGACGCCGCCTCCACCGCCGTCACCGCCTATATCATCCCCTTCCTCATCTCCACCGTCGCGGGCTCCATCATTGCTGGCGTGCTCGTGTTCGCCCTGCGGGCCGGCGGCGCGCTGAAGATGATGCAGAGAAGTCTGGAGCTGAAATAAATGCCCTTTGCCGAGCTTCCGCGCCTTGCGGACATACGGGCCGGTCGCCCGCTGCTGCACTGTATCTCGAACATCGTCACCGCGAACGACTGCGCCAACCTCGCCCTCGCCCTGGGCGCAAGCCCCATGATGGCTGAGGCCCCGGAGGAGATGGCGGATATCGCGCGCATAGCGAGCGCCGCCGTGCTCAACTGCGGCACGCCCTCGGAGCAGAAATATTCCGCCTGCCTCGCAAGCGGACGCGAGTCCGCGCGGCTCGGAAAGCCCGTGGTGCTGGACCCGGTCGGCGTCGGGGCGAGCCCCTGGCGGCTGCGCAGCGTCCGCCGTCTGCTGGAGAGCTTCACGCCCTCGATACTGCGCGTGAACTACGCGGAAGCCCGCGCGCTGCTGGGCTCCGCCGGCGTCGAACAGGGCGTGGACAGTCCGGCGGCCCCCGGCCTTCCGGAGCGTGCGGAGACGGCAAAGGCCCTGGCCGCGGCCCTGGGCTGCGCGGTGCTGCTCAGCGGCGCGGAGGACGTCGTGACGGACGGAGCCCGCGGCTGGTATGTGCAGGGCGGCAGCGAGCTCATGCCCCTCGTCACGGGGACGGGCTGTATGCTCTCGGTGGTCTGCGGGGCCTTCGCCTCCGTGGAACCGGACGCAGTCCTCGCCGCGGCAATGGCTTCCGTCTTTTGGAAAACCTGTTCGGAGCTGGCGGGGCGCGCTCCGGGCGTGAACGGCCCCGGCGCTTTCAGGTCCGCGCTCATGGACACGGCCTGGAGGCTGGGCGCGCGCGCTCCGGGATATGCAGGGCGTGCTTTCCCGATTTAATACGATATTTCAAGGCTCCCGGGGCTTTTTGCGGGTCCCCGGGAGCCTTTTTGTCCTCCGGCGTCCGAGGATTTTGCACAGGAGTATAATTTTACAAAAAGTTTGCTTTAATTTTGACGAAGTTGTGATATACTACGCATGGTCCAAAAGTCAAAAAGGAAAAACTAGGTCTGAGGAAATTCAAAGGAGGCATACAAATGTCCGAGATCGTAAGGAAACCCGCCACCGAAGAAGAGCTCGCCGGGATGGACAGGTATTGGCGCGCCGCCAACTACCTCTCGGCCTGCCAGCTCTACCTGCTGGACAATCCCCTCTTGGAAAAGCCGCTCTGCGAGGACGACATAAAGAAGAAGATAGTCGGCCACTGGGGAACGGTCCCCGGCCAGAATTTCATCTATACGCACCTGAACAGGGTCATCCGCGAGTATGACCTCGACATGATATATATTTCCGGCCCGGGCCACGGCGGCAACGCGATGGTGGCGCAGGACTGGCTGGACGGCAGCTACCAGGAGGTCTATCCGAACATAACGCGGGACCGCGAGGGCATGCAGCGCCTGTTTAAGCAGTTCAGCTTCCCGGGCGGCATCCCGTCGCACGTGGCTCCGGAGACCCCGGGCTCCATCAACGAGGGCGGCGAGCTGGGCTACAGTCTCGCGCACGCCTTCGGCGCCGTGACGGACAACCCCGGCCTGATCGCGGCCTGCGTCGTGGGCGACGGCGAGGCGGAGACCGGCCCGCTCGCGACGAGCTGGCAGCTCAACAAGTTCGTGAACCCCAAGACGGACGGCGCCGTCCTGCCCATCCTGCACCTTAACGGCTACAAGATAGCGAACCCGACCGTCCTCGCCCGCATCAGCCACGAGGAGCTGGAGAGCTTCTTCCGCGGCTGCGGCTGGGAGCCGTACTTTGTGGAGGGCTCGGAGCCCGCGGAGATGCACAGGAAGATGGCCGAGGCGATGGACGAGTGCATCGTGAAGATCCTCTCCTATCAGCAGCACGCCCGCGAGACGGGCGATATGAGCCGCCCGCTCTGGCCGATGATCGTCCTTCGCGCGCCGAAGGGCTGGACCGGCCCGGACTATGTGGACGGCGCGAAGGTCGAGGACTACTGGCGCGCGCACCAGGTCCCCATCCAGCCGGATACGCCGGAGCACATCCGCCAGATAGAGGACTGGCTCCGCAGCTATAAGCCCGAGGAGCTCTTCGAGAAGGACGGCAGCCCCAAGGCGGACATCCTGGCCCTGGCTCCTGTGGGCAAGCGCCGCATGGGCGCCAACCCCCACGCCAACGGCGGCCAGCTCCTGCGCGACCTGCGTATGCCGGACTTCCGCGACTATGAGGTCGAGGTCCCCTTCCCCGGCGCGGTGGAGGCCCAGGACATGACGGCCATGGGCTATTTCGTCCGCGACATCTACAAGCTCAACACCGCCGAGCGCAACTTCCGCGTGTTCGGCCCCGACGAGACCACGTCCAACCGCCTGGCCCCCGTCTTTGAGGTTACGAACAGGGCCTGGAACGGCGAAGCCTGGGATATAGACGACCACCTCGCGCCGGACGGCAGGGTCATGGACTCCATGCTCTCCGAGCACGTCTGCCAGGGCCTGCTGGAGGGCTACCTGCTCACCGGCCGCCACGGCTTCTTCAACAGCTACGAGGCCTTCATCCGCATCGTGGACAGCATGTTCTCGCAGCACGCCAAGTGGCTCAAAGTCTGCAACCAGCTGCCCTGGAGGGCGGACATCGCCAGCCTGAACTACGTCCTCGCCTCGAACGTCTGGCAGCAGGACCACAACGGCTTCACCCACCAGGACCCCGGCTTCCTGGACCACGTCGCCAACAAGAAGGCGGACGTCGTTCGCCTCTACCTGCCCCCCGATGCAAACTGCCTGCTCTCCTGCTTTGACCACTGCATCCGCAGCCGCAACTATGTGAACGTCATCGTCGCGTCGAAGCACCCGCGGCCCCAGTGGCTCACCATGGAACAGGCCGTGAAGCACTGCACCCAGGGCATAGGCATCTGGCAGTGGGCCTCCACGGACGAGGGCGAGGAACCCGATATCGTCATGGCCTGCTGCGGCGACACGCCCACGCTCGAGACTCTCGCCGCCGTCACCATCCTGCGCGACTCCTTCCCCGAGCTCAAGATCCGCGTCGTGAACGTCGTGGACCTGATGCGCCTCCAGAGCGCCGAGCAGCACCCGCACGGCCTGAGCCAGCAGGAGTACAACGCCATCTTCACGGCGGACAAGCCCATCGTGTTCGCCTTCCACGGCTACCCGAGTCTCATCCACGAGCTCACCTACAAGCGCGTGAACAAGAACCTGCACGTCCGCGGCTACATCGAGGAAGGCACCATCACAACTCCCTTCGATATGCGCGTGCTGAACCGGCTGGACCGCTTCAACCTTGTCCAGACCGCGGTCTACAATCTGCCGCAGCTCGGCAACCGCGGCGCCTACCTCATCCAGCAGATGAAGGACAAGCTCGTCGAGCACAAGCAGTTCATCGCCAAATACGGCGTGGACCTCCCCGAGGTCGCCAACTGGAAGTGGACCGCCGCAAAATAAACCTCAAAAGAAAACCCGCCGCCCACATTTGGGCGGCGGGTTTTTTCACGCTGTTTTTCTCGGTTTCGGGTCGAAACCGTGGACCCAGTCCGAGAAGAGGTAGTAGACGAGGTAGATGACGGAGCTGATGCCCCAGGTCAGCGGATAGGCCCAGTAGATGTAGCCTATCTCCCCGAAGAGCCGCATCACCAGCGCGATGTAGCCCACGCGCAGTACGCACCAGACGGAGAACATTATGAACATCGGCACGAAGGCCTTGCCCGCGCCGCGGCAGACCGCCGCAACGGAGTGCGAAAAGGCCAGGAGGAAATAGAAGAGCGAGGCCGTCCTCGCCTGCTGCACGCCGAAGGCGATGACCTGCGGGTTGTCGTCGAAGATGCCGATGAAGGCCGGGGCAAAGACGTAGTATATGACTCCGATGAGCTCCGCGAGCAGCACGGCGGAGATTATGCCGAAGCGCGCGCCCTTTTTTGCTCTCTCATAGTTCTGGGCGCCGAGGTTCTGGCTGATGAAGGTGGTGATGGCCATGCTGAAGCTCGTTATCGGCATGAAGGCGAAGCCCTCGATCTTGGACTGCGAGCCGTAGGCGGCCATGGCGTATTTGGCGAAGGAGTTTATCTGGCTCTGGACGATGACGTTGGCCAGGCCGATGACCGAGTTCTGTACTCCGGAGGGCATACCGTAGCGCACGATGCGTCGGAGCATATCGCCGTGGAAGCGGATCTTGCGCAGGCTTACGGAATAGACGTTGCCCTTTTTCGTCAGGTGGACCAAGCAGAAAACGCAGCTCATCGTCTGGGCGATGGTCGTGGCCACGGCCGCGGACCAGACCCCCCAGTGGAAAACTGCAATGAAGAGCAGGTCCAGCGCCACGTTCGTCAGCGAGGAGAAGATGAGGTAGTAGAGCGGGCGCTTGCTGTCCCCCACGGCGTTCATGATGCCCGTGCAGATGTTGTACATGACGACGGAGATGACGCCGAAGAAGTAATAGCGGAAATATTCGATCGCCTGGGGCAGCACCTCCGCGTCCGTCCTCATCCAAACGAGGAAGGTGGGCGTCAGCAGGACGCCCACCACGGTGAGCACCGTGCCGGAGACCAGGCCGAAGGCCAGGTCCGTGTGTACGGCGCGGGAGACGCCGTCCTCGTCCCTGGCGCCGTAGCAGTGCGATATGACGACGCCCGCGCCCATGGCCGTGCCGTTGAAGAAGCTGATCATGAGGTAGATGAGCGTCCCCGAGGAGCTGACCGCCGCCAGGGCGTCCGTACCCAGATATTTGCCGACTATGACGGAGTCGGCCGTGTTGTAGAGCTGCTGGAACACCTGGCTGAGGAAGATGGGCAGCGCGAACTTGATTATCGCGGTGTAGGGGTTGCCCTCCGTCAGGCTGCGGGTCTGCTGCACTCTGTGCGTGTGCCAGACCTTGTGCGTAGTGTGTTCGACCATGGTCCTTATAGCCTCCCGATCGCGGCCCGGCTCAGGCCGACTTGTCCGCCGCTC
Source organism: Clostridiales bacterium (assembly GCA_004553625.1). Lineage (GTDB taxonomy): Bacteria > Bacillota > Clostridia > Oscillospirales > Oscillospiraceae > Scatomorpha > Scatomorpha merdavium. Next base: position 132,097 of record SFKX01000004.1, read on the forward strand.
TCCGCCCCAGCCGGGCGAAGGCGCGGAAGCACATGGGCCAGACCGCCGCCGCAAAGAGGACGACGAGGAAATACCTCGCCGCGTCGGCGGGGCCGCCCTCGCCCAGGAGCGCATAGAACGGCGCCTTGAGTCCCGCGCGCAGCCCGACCACCAGCGCCAGACCCAGGACCAGCTTGAGCGCCTGGCCGAGCGCCGGGGCCGCCGTCTCAAAGCGGATATAGCGCCGGTCGAGCCAGTAGGAGAGCAGCATGGCCGTTGAGGCGCCCAGCAGCTTGTAGCCGTTCTCGCGGCCGGAGGCCAGGTTGGCGGCGTCCGTGTCCGCGGGGAAGGGCCAGAGCTCCACATAGAGAAGGTAGCAGAGCGTCAGGGCGACCATGCCGGCGATGACGGCGTACATCCTGCGCGGATGCGCCTCAATGTCGCGGAAGAGCGGGTAGAGCGCCAGCATGAGGACGAGCCCCAGCAGGAAGGCCACGCCCACGTCGAGCGGCGTGTGCACGCCGAGATACATCCGCGAAAAGCCTATGAGCACAACTATGGCAAAAAAGAGGACGCGCCAGCCCTTTTTCGTCCACATGCCCAGGCAGCCGAAGCTGGAGAAGGCGTTCTGCGTGTGGCCGCTGGGGAAGGAATAACCCGTGGCCCCGGCTCGCGCGGACTCGACTATCGTGAAGTCCGGGTCCAGGACCCAGGGCCGCGGTATGCGGAAGCAGAGCTTCATGAACTGGTTGGCGATCGTCCCGACGAAACCCGTGGTGAGTATGTAGAAGCCGAGCCCCTTGCTCACGCACCAGTAGACGGCGATGGCCAGCGCCATATACAGGGTCTCGCCGCCCAGCTCCGTGACGAGGCTGAACAGCCCGTCCAGGAAGGGACAGCGGATACTCTCCAGAAGATAAAGAAATTGCATTTGCGGCCCTCCCGTTCAGATGAGTCCCTCGATGAGCAGCTTCACTCCTATGCCGCAGAGCACGAGCCCGCCGAGTATGCCCGAGGTCTTACATGAGACGCCCGGGATCTTCCCGCCGAGCATCCCGCCGAGAAAGCAGAGGACGAAGGTCGTGCAGCCTATCATGAGACATGAGGGCAGGAGCGAGACGCCCTCCATGAAGGCGAAGGATATGCCGACGGCCAGAGCGTCGAGGCTCGTGGCGACGGCCATGACCAGCAGCTGCGAGTGGCGCAGCTGCGTACATACGGCGGACTCCCCGCCCTTTATCGCCTCGACGAGCATCTTGACTCCGACGAAGGCCAGCAGGAAGAAGCTGATGTAGGGCGCCCATTCGCTGACGAGGGAGCTGACCGTGCTGCCGAGCAGGTAGCCCAAAAGCGGCATGAGGAACTGAAAACCGCCGAAGTAGAGTCCGAGCAGGCAGGCGTGCTTCGCTCCGAAGCCCTTGACTGTGAGCCCGCTTGTTACAGAGACGGCGAAGGCGTCCATTGACAGGCCAACGCCTATGAGTAAAATAGAAAGCATAAGAACACTCCGGGTGGTGAGATTGGTCTTGGACTGTGAAAAGTATATGCGCGAGGCGCTGGAGCTTGCACGCGAGGCGGCGGCTCAGGGCGAGGTACCGGTAGGCTGCGTGGTGTTCGACGAATCCGGCGCGGTGATAGGCCGGGGCCGGAACCGGCGCGAGGAGCTGCCGGACGCGGGCGCGCACGCGGAGCTGGAGGCGATAAGGGAGGCCTGCCGCGTCCGCGGCAGCTGGAACCTCTCGGGCTGCGGCCTTGCGGTGACGCTGGAGCCCTGCCCGATGTGCGCGGGCGCGGTGATAAACGCGCGGCTCTCAACGGTCATCTACGGCGCAAAGGAGCCGCGCAGCGGCTCCGTGGGCAGCGTTATAAACCTCTTTGAGGAAAACTACGGCCACCGCCCCGCAGTCTACGGCGGCGTCCTGAGCGAGGACTGCGCGCGGCTGCTGGCGGAGTTTTTCCGCGGCATAAGATGAAGAAACCGCCGGCCCCGCGGGAGCGGGACCGGAGGCGTAGCTGCGGCTGGGTTGTCAATCTCGGACGGAGCCGTCCGCGTTGAAGAGGGGGAGCTTGGCGAGGGTGATGATGTCTTTTCTGTCGTAGGCGTCGCCCTCTGCGAGGACGGCCATGCGCCCGGCGATGATGCCGCCGGCCTTGTTCACCAGCTCCTCGACGGCGTGGAGGCTCTCGCCGGTGGAGATGACGTCGTCTATGATGAGGATGCGGCGGCCCTTTATGAGCTCGGCGTCCGCCGTGTCTATGACGAGCTTTTGTATGTGCATGGTGGTGATGGAGCGGACCTCGACCTCGAACACGCCGGTCATATAGGCCTTTGCGCCCTTGCGGGCGAGGAAATACTTCTCCGCGCCGGACTGCCTGGCCATCTCATAGAGCAGGGGTATCGCCTTGGCCTCCGGGGCGATGAGGTAGTCGTATTCCGGGGCGCGCTTCAAAAGCTCCGCCGCACAGTGGACCGTGAGCTCGACATCCCCGAACATGACGAAGGCGCCGATATAGAGCTCGTCAGTCACGCGGCAAAGCGGCAGTTCGCGCTTGAGTCCGGCGATGTCCATCTCGTATGTCATTTCCATTCCTCCCAAAGAAACTGTGTTGACCGCGCCTAAGGCGGCATATCATTTTCGTGTAAACACATTAATTATACAGGATTACCCGGCAAAAGCAAGTCCTAATTGTCCGTTGCACTTCCTGATTTAGCGATTTTGCTAGTTAAAGACTCAAAAATTGACAAAAGCTAGTCAAATAGGCAAATTGCACAAAATTTTCACAAAAAATCGGAATTTGTCAGCGGATATATGAGTATTTTGAATAAAGAAAATTAATGCGCGAATTAAGGACTTGTAAACGGCGCTTTTTTGGTGTAAATTATAAACACGGGGATGAGGGATACATCCCCGAGGATTGGGAGAGCCGGCGCTTAATGGGATACGAAGCACCGGCTAATTTTAAAAATTGGGAGGGAAATCAATGGATCAGAAATCTCAACACCTGGAACATGAGCGTGGTTCATGGGGCTCCAACTTTGGCTTCCTGATGGCAGCCGTCGGCTCGGCGGTCGGCCTGGGCAACATTTGGGGCTTCCCGTACAAGATGGGCATGACGGGCGGCTTCGCCTTCCTCTTAGTCTATCTCATACTGGTCGTTGTCGTGGGCTGCGTCGTCATGCTTGGCGAGCTGTCCCTCGGCCGCAAGACGGGCCGCGGCGCAGTCGGCGCATACATGGCCTTCTCCAAGAAGCACAAGTGGGTCGGCTTCCTCGGCGTTATCGCAGGCTTCTGCCTCCTGGCGTTCTACAACGTCCTCGGCGGCATGGTCATGCGCTATATGTTCGGCTTCTTCTTCGAGCTCGTCGGCATGGACGGCTTTGCCGGTCAGGGAACCGCCTTCTTCGGCTTCCTCCTCTATGACTACGGCGGGATGCTGTTCTTCCATGTGCTCTTTGTCATCATCAACATCCTCATCGTCATGGGCGGCGTCGAGTCCGGCATAGAGAAATTCTCCTCTGTCGCCATGCCCGCGCTGTTCTTCATCCTGCTGTTCGTCGTGGTCTACATAGCCTTCCAGGACGGCGCTGCTGAGGGCTACGCCTTCATGTTCAAGCCGGACTTCTCCGCAATGAGCAGCTTCTCCGGCTTCATCAACGTCCTAAAGACGGCGGCAGGCCAGATGTTCTTCTCGCTTTCCCTCGGCATGGGCTGTATGATAACCTACGGCTCCTACCTCGATAAGAAAGAGGACCTGCAGAAGAACGCCATCATAATCCCCGCCTGCGACACTCTGATCGCCGTCATGGCCGGTATGGCCGTCCTGCCCGCCTGCGCGGCCTACGACGTGCCTTACGCCTCCGGCCCGGGACTTCTGTTCACCTCCATGCAGCAGGTCTTCACGAACATGGGTGAGTTCGGCTCTTTCGTCGGCTTCATGTTCTACTTCCTCGTGTTCATAGCCGCTGTGACGAGCTCCATCTCCCTGCTCGAGGTCGTCTGCACCTACCGTATAGACGCCTCTATCGACAAGGGCAAGAAGCCCAATCGCCAGAAGATCACCTGCATCGCCGCGGGCCTCATCTTCGTGGTCGGCCTGCCGGTCGCGCTGGACGCCCTGGGCAGCGGCGGCTCCGCTTTCCCGGCTCCCTACGAGATCATCAACTACCAGGTCGCAGAGGGCGGCAAGATCCCCATGGCCATCGACTGCTGGCTCGACTTCTTCGATATGCTCTCCGAGGGCGTCCTGATGCCCTTCGGCGCGCTGGCCATGAGTGTCCTGATCGGCTGGGTCTACAAGACCAAGAACGCAGTCGTTCCGGAGTGCGAGCAGTCCGGACACAAGTTCTGGGGCTACGGCTTCTTCAACGTCTGCTTCAAGTTCGTCGTTCCCGTCATCATGGCCTTCGTGCTCTACGGCCAGATCAGCGACTTCTTTTAATCGATGACTTAAATACCAAAAAAACACCCGCCTCACGGCGGGTGTTTTTTATTGCTGGTTTTCGGGATTTAGCAGCTGCATCGGCTCCGAGAGCATCTGGAGCATGAGTGCGATGAAGTCGTTTATGTCCATGCCGCTGTCCTGCTCATACCACATCCGGGTACAGGAGAGGATGCCGGAGACGCAGAACTCCAGGGCGAACTCCCCGGCCTCGTCGAGCACGCGGTATTTCTGGGCGATCTGGCTGCGCAGGAGCTCCTTGGTGTTGTCGCGGAGCTTTTTCTGAAAGGCCGGGTCGCCGTTTTCGCCGAGCATGACGGCGAGGTACTTGTTGTAGACGCTGCATGGGGCGAGGGTGTACTTCACAAGCCCGGCGAGGTCCATCTTCCTGGAGCAGCGCGCGATCTGGGCGAAGCGCTGGGAAAACTGCTCCAGGATCTCGTTTTCGATGCTCTCGAGGACCTCGTAAACGTCGCTGTAATAGCGGTAGAAGGTGCCTCGGTTATAACCGGCGAGGGCGCAGATGTCCTTCACGCTGATCTTTGAGATGGGCTTTGCCGTATAGAGCCGCCAGAAGGCCTCTCTTATCTCAAGTTTGGCCGTTGCGGGTCTCTCCGCCTTGTTTTCCATGGGCGCACGCTCCTGTACCTGGATTTCTCCGCGCCGCGCCCGACGCGGCTCATTTGGCCGCGTTTGCCACAACGTGAACGATGTCCCAGATGTAGGTGACGGAGGGGGAATAGGCCATATCGAGCATACCGAGCTCCTCCGTAGTCATCTTCCGGTCCACCGCGCAGGCGAAGATATTTATGCGCATGGCGGCCTCTCTCTCGCCCATGATCTGGGCGCCGAGGATGACCTTGGTCTTTTTGTCGTAGACTATCTTGGCCGTCAGCAGGTAGGGGGGCGGGCAGGTGTAGTAGGGCGAATGGCTGATGGACTGGACCGTGGCGGTGCCGTAGTCGAAGCCGCATTCCTTGGCCTCGCGCTCGGATACGCCGGTTTTGCCCATCTCGAGGTCCATGACTCGGAGGATGCTGGTACCGATGGTCCGGTTGAAGTGGACCTCTTCCCCGAGCATGGCGTCCGCGGCGAGGCGGCCCTGCTTGTTGGCCGTAGTGCCGAGGGCGATGTAGTCGAGCTTGCCCGTGACGGCGTTATAGAGTGTGGCGCAGTCGCCGGCAGCATAGACGTCGGGGATATCTGTCTCCATGGCGTCGGTGACTATGATGGCGCCGTTTTTGAACTTTTTGAGCCTGGGGTCCGTGAACATATCCGTGTTCGGGCGGACGCCGATGGCGAAAACGACCATATCCACGTCGTAGGAGCCCAGAGGCGTGACGATGCGCCTGGCGACTCCGCCCTCGCCCTCTATGCGGCTGACGGTCTCGCCGAGGTGGAGCTCCACGCCGTGCTTGCGGAGGTTATCCTCCAGTGCCTCCTGGAAGAGCTCGTCGTAGCCGCCCATGACGTGGGGCATGGACTCGAAGAGCAGGGCCTTTCTGCCGCGCAGGGTGACGGCCTCAGCCATTTCCATGCCGATGAAGCCGCCGCCGATTATGGCGATGCGCTTGGCCTCGTCCTTGAGGAGGGCGGCCTTGATGATCTCGGCCTCGGGGATAGTCTTGAGGACGTAGACGCCCTGGAGCTCCCTGCCCTCGACGGGCGGGACGATGGGGCGGCTGCCGGTGGCGATGAGGAGCTTGTCGTAGCTCTGGACGAACTCCTCCCCGCTCTTGAGGTCTTTGACGTTCACGGTCTTTGCGTCGAAGTCCACGGAGGTAACCTCGTGCCAGAGTCTGAGGTCCACTCCCCCGGCGCGGAACTCCTCTGCCGAGCGGATCTTGACGAGCTCGATATCGTCGTTCACGCCGCCGATGTAATAGGGCAGGCCGCAGGCGCCGTAAGAGACGATATCCGTCTTTTCAAAGACTATGACGTGGGCGTCTTTTCTCTTTCTGGCGATGCGCGAGGCGGTACTCATGCCCGCCGCGTCTCCGCCGATAACGACAATTGTCATCTGTATTCTCCTAATCTTTATTTTAACTCCGGCCGCGCGGCTTGTACAGCCCCCAAAAAACGCAGCTGGGGCGGATGCCCGCGGGCGCCCGCCCCAGTTTCAGCCGCTAGGTGGACGGGCGGGACTCAGTCGAGTTCCCAGCCCATGATGGTGGCGCCTTTTTCCTCGTCCCTGAGCCAGACGAGGTGGACGGGCGCGTCGTAGGGGACCTTTTCGATGTCCTCGTAGCCGAGGAGCCTGCCGAATACGCGCGGGCCTTCGTCCAGCGTGACGGCGCACAGGCCGAGGGGCAGACAGCCCTTTATGCCCTTGTGGAAGGCAAAGCGCGTCTCGACGAAGGAATAGAGCGTGCCGTGCGCCGAGGCCTCGACCCATTCCACATTGGTGCTGCCGCAGTGCTCGCAGATGAAGGCCGCGGGCCAGTAATACTTGCCGCAGTCCTTGCAGCGGGGCAGGAGAAACTTGCCCTCCTCATGCGCGGCCTTATAGAAGGGCTCGTTGTCGTAGCTGGTGCGCAGGTCGAATGGAAGGGAAATATTTCTAACTTCGATAGCCATGCTCATTAACCCCTTTCCAGAATCATTGTCTCGTTGCTGTTGTAGTAGCCGCCGTTATCGCTGATGATCATGAACTCGGGCAGCTTGGTGCCGGGCATGACGCCGAGCTGGCGGTCTCCGCAGCGGCCGGACATCTGCATGACGCCCTCTGCCAGCGGGGTGAGGCCCATGTAGTAGCCCTCTGCGAGCAGGCCGCCGCCGGTATTCACGGGGAAGTCGCCGCCGGGGCCGATGTTCTCGACTGTGAGGAAGTCGCGGGACTTCTTTCTGTCATAGAAGCCGTAATCCGCGAGGGTCGCCTCGACGGTGTAGGTGTAGCAGTCATAGATCTGGGCTGCGCCGATGTCCTTGGGCGAGAGCCCGGCCATCTCATAGGCGAGCTTGCCGGCGATGAGCGCGCTGCTGCGCGGGTCGCCCGGGGTGAGCTGCCAGCCCTTGGAGGTGTCGTTGAACACGCCGAAGCCGCGGATCGTGACGAGCGGGTTCTTGAGCTCCTTGGCGCGCTCGGCGGTGGTTATGATGACGGCGCGCCCGCCGTCCGTGGAGGTGGTGGCGTCCACGCCGCGGAAGGGCCAGGCGAGGCAGGGCGCGGCCATGTAGTCCTCCTTGGTGAGGGGCTTGCTGTAGTAGTTGGCGATGGGGTTGAGGTTGGCCCAGCGGCGGTGCGCCACGGCGATCTCGCTCCAGACGTCCGGCCCGGTGCCGAACTCGTGCATCGCGCGGCTGGCAAAGAAGGCGTAGTTCGTGAAGGCGGAGATGTTGCCGTAGGCGGCGTATTCGTCATAGGGCTTGTCGCTGAAGGTGTCGATCTCATCCGTCCAGGTCCTGTGTCCGGTGCGGCCGCTCTCGGCAAAGACGACGAGGACGTAGTTGCAGGCCCCGGCCTCTATTGCGCCGATGGCCTTGTGCAGGAAGGTGCGGTAGCAGTAGGACTCCTGGCTCAGGAAATTCGGGCGGATGCCCAGGCTCTTTGTGATGACGTTTGCCGTGTGGTGGAAGGCGTCTCCCTTGAGGATGGGGAAGTCCCGGTAGAGGATGAAGCCGTCGATGTCCTCCTTGCGCAGGCCGGCGTCCTTTATCGCGTTCATGCTGGCCTCGAGGTAGAAGCTGGCGGCAGAGCGGCCGGGTACCTTGCCCTGGGGCGTATATCCCACGCCGGCGATCGCGTACTTGTTTCTAAGTGCTGTCCTGTCCATAAACAAGCCTTCTCCCTTCTGATGATAATTTCATATTCCCTGGCCCCTGCGGGGGCCGCTTTCACGAGGTGAGTGTCAAATATTCCACAAACCAATTTTATCATATCTGCAACCGCCGGATTTTTCAATGAACAATATTCCCCGATTTGTCTATTTCGTCTGGACTTCGCCCGGAAACCGCCCGGTATCCCGGCAGTTTGCCGGAAGAATGCAGAAGCGCCCGGGCTTTCGCCCGGGCGCCCCGCTGTCAAAAAAGAGAGGAGTGAAAATGAAGATTGGATGGTATCAGATTGGTTTTTTATATAAACTCCTTGCGGAGGTCATACCTCAGCCGAAGTAGCCGCCCTGCTGCCAGGGGTAGTTATCGAGGCCCTGGTCCTGGGTATTTTCGCTCTCGGCGGGTTTCTCGTCAAAGGTTATGCTGAGCGTCAGGTATTCCCCGCTGCGCCAGACGACGATGTCCGCCGTCTCTCCCGCCGAATGGAACAGGAGCTCCTGTCTTAGCTCATCGCTGCTGCCCACGGCGTGCTCGTCCAGCTCTGTGATGATATCGCCGACCTTGATGCCGGCCTTTTCAGCGGCGCTGCCCTCGGTGACGCTGCGCACATAGGCGCCTTCGGGGAAGCCGTAATACTGTGCGGCCATGCTGTCCACGTCGGTGGGCGTTATGCCGAGGTAGGCGTCGCCGGTCTCGGCGTCGAGGCTGCGCTCGCCGGAGATGACGTCGTTTGCGATGCGCACGGCGTCGTCTATCGGGATGGCGAAGCCGAGTCCCTCAGCGCCCTCCTCGTTGGACTTGGCGGTGACCACGCCGACCACCTGGCCGTAGACGTTGTACACCGGTCCGCCGGAGTTACCCTCGTTGACGGCGGCGTCGAACTGGAACATGGTCATGGTGCCTTCTTCGGTGGTGATGAGCCTGTCGGTGGCGGAGACCATGCCGCCGGTGAGGGAGTAGTTGAGCTCGCCGAGGGGGTTGCCGACGGCGTAGACCGTGTCGCCAACATAGAGGCTGTCGCTGGAGCCGAGCGTGGCGGCCATGAGGCCGGTCGCGTCGATCTTCAGGACGGCGATGTCGTTGTTCCTGTCGAAGCCCTTGATCTCGGCGGTGTATGTGTCGCCGTTATAGAACATGACCTTGATCTCGTAGCCGCCGGTGTAGGCGTCCTCGACGACGTGATAGTTCGTGAGGATGTAGCCGTCCGAGCTGATGACGAAGCCGGAGCCCGAGACGGAGCCGGAAACCGTCATGCCGAAGATGTTGGTCTGGGTGATATCGGTCTGGATACCGACTACCTGCTGGAGCGCGAGGTCATAGTAGATGTCTCTGGCGCTCATGACCTCTCCGCTGTTTGAGGCGCCTGTAGCGTTGGGGCTGGCGCTGGGGCTCTCCTGGACGAGCGTCCCGGTATTGGAGGGCTCATCCGTCCCGCTGACCGCGGCGGATTGGCTGTTGTTTGCGATGAGTCCGCCGGAAACGCCGCCGAGCAGCGCGCAGACCAGGCAGAGGGCAACTATTCCCGCGACGCCGAGGCCGTGTTTCTTGTGTTTTTTCTCGGGCTCCGGACCCTTGGGGCCGCGCCCGCCGGGGACGTAGTAGCCGCCCTCCGTCTGGGGAGTGAAAGCGGCGTCTCTGTAGCAGCAGTCGCCGCGCTCGGCGTCCGGCTTGACTATCCTGTAGCTGCCGTCCTCCGCGGGCTTCTGTTCGTCCCTATACCAGGAGGAAGACCGGCTGCTGTTTTCGTCCTCGTTCATTTCCCTGTTTTCGTTGTTCTTATTCTCATATGGATCCATGGCTCTTGCCTCCATCTTTTTGTTTACGTGCGTTATAATAAAATCAACTTGTGTCCTTGTCATGAACAAAAATAGAAAAATATTTGAAGTTTCCGCCTCCTAATTGTGAACAAAAAAGCGCGGGACTTTCGTCCCGCGCCTTTGCGCACCTGTTCAGCTTATGAGCCAGTCGTTTCCGAGCTCCTCCGGCGTTTTCAGGAGCACGCCGCGCTCCAGAAGCCAGGCGTTGGTCCGCTCGGAGCGGAGGGTGGCGTAGGTGTAGAAATAGCCGTAATCCTCGCCCGCCGCGCCGCGCTTTACAAGCTCCATGCTCACGCGGCAGTCGTATACCTCGGAATTCTCGGCGCCCGCCCCGGCGTACCAGACGAGGCCGATGTTCCCGTCCTGCATGTCCGGGAGGATGCAGTTCCAATAGAGTTCCGCCGCCTCAGCGCCGCTCAGCTCAAGGCTCTCGGGCTCGCCCTGGGCGTTCACCCAACTGACGGAGGCGTAGCTCACCGTGGAGGCGGAGGGCTCTATGTCCGGCTGCTTCCGGGAGAGGATGCCCTCCACTGAGTTGGAGACCGTCTCGAGCAGCTCCGCGTCTTTTTGGCTGAGGCTGATATAATAGCGTCTCTGCAGCCGCCTGCCGTCTGCGAGCTCGTAGCAGAGCCGGAGGTTCTGCGGGTTGTAGTTTGTCGCCGTGTTCGCGGTCTCGGAGGAGGCGGTGCCGTAGCCAAGGCCCGCGCGGGACCTGGCGGCGCTCTCGTAGGCGTCCTTCCCCTCTATGACGCTCTCGTGCAGCTCGAGGACCGCCGCGATGTTCTCCGGCTCGTCCAGCTCCATGGAGTCTCCGGAGACGTCCACGCTGACGGAGAGGACCTCGTCCTGTTCCGGCAGGCGTTTTTCGTAGCCCGTGAGGTCCAGCTCACCGCAGAGGAGCAGGGCGCTGAGCAGCAGCCAGAGCGCTCCAAAGCCGAACCATTTCCGGCCCATATGGAACACGCGGAAGCTCTTCTGCACCAACATCTCCGCCGCGAGCCAGCCCACCAGTCCGCCGATGAGCATGAAGAGCGCAAAGATGAGCGCGCCCTCGAGACCCATGCTCGCCGCGTCCGGCAGGACCAGGTCCGCCAGCAGGAAGGCGAGCAGCAGCGCGCCGGCTATGGCCGCGCAGTAGCGGAACACGGGCCGCAGTATGCCGATGGACACGACGTCTCCCGCCGTTTCGAGCTTCCTGCGCCTGTACAGCAGGCCGGAGGGCCAGAGCAGCAGCGCGCCTACTGCGGCGCAGCCGCCCGAATATGCCCAGCCGGAATAGCTGTATCCGACCGTCCGGAAGGAGCCGTCCGCCAGGTGCTCGTAGACGGACTGGTACTGACTCCTGGCAAACATGCCGATGAGCGGCGAGAACAAATCCAGGCTGTAGTCCCGCGGGACGAAGCCGTAGACGAACTCGCCCAGCACGGAGAGGACCACGCTCTCGAATACGAACGCGGCAATGTTCACTGCGATGAAGAGTATCGGCAGGATGATGATGCTGCCCGTGAGCTGGGCGCAGAACGCCGCTATGCCGAAGAAGGCCGTCACCATGAGGCTCATGCCGCCGAACATGGAGAGCGCCGCGGGGAGGACCGCTTTGAACTGGGAGGCGCCCACCGCGAGGCAGCTGAGCGCCGCCAGGAGGTTCACCGCGAGTATCGGGACGAGCCCGGCGAGGGTGACGGAGCAGAAGATGCTCCCGCGCCTTATGGGCAGCGCGCCGTATGCGGCGGCGGAGCGCTGGAAGTACAGGTGGCTGTAGACGGCCATGGCCGCGGCGCAGCCGATGATGGGCGCGGCGACAAGGCCGAGGCTCCCCAGGAACTCCACCGGGACGAACTGCGCCGTCCGCGCCGCGTCCACAGCGGTGGCCGCTCGGCCGAGCCGGCCGGCCAGCCGCACGGGCAGCGCCAGCGCCAGGACGAAGGCGTAGGAGAACCAGAGCGGCCAGAAGCGCAGGACCGTCTTGCGGAAGAGCGGCCCGTTAAAGAACGATGTCCCGGACCTCATGGCCCTCACCTCCCAGCTCGTATATAAAGATCTCCTCCAGGGTCAGCGGCACGGCGTCCATGAAGATGGGCTCCAGCCGTTCGAGCCTGGCCGTCACCTCTGCGGCGCGGCCGCGTATAATAAGGGTCTTGAGCCGGCCCTGGCCTGCGGTGTGCAGGACGTCCAGTTCCTGAGGCAGGGCGGCGCCTTCCGGCAGGACCAGCTGCAGCTTGGTCATGTTCTCCTGCATTTCGGAGAGGACGCGCTCAAGCAGCATCCTGCCCCGGTCTATTATGCCGACCCTGTCGCAGACGTCCTCGAGCTCGCGCAGGTTGTGCGAGGAGATGAGCACCGTCGTGCCGTACTCCGCCACGTCCTGCATGATGAGCGCCCAGACCTGGCGGCGCATGACTGGGTCCAGCCCGTCCACGGGCTCGTCCAGGATCATGAGCTCCGGCCGCATGGAGATGGCCAGCCAGAAGGCGGCCTGCTTGAGCATACCGCGGGAGAATCGGCGCATGGGCTGCTTGAGGTCCAGGTCAAAGACCTCGCGCAGCTGCTCGAAGCGCCGCGGGTCGAAGTTCGGGTAGATCCCGCGGTAGAACTTCATCATGTCCAGGATGGAGGCCTGCGGGAAGTGAAAGACCTCGTCCGGTATGCAGAAGATCCGGCCTTTCACGCCGGGGTTCTCATAGACGGGCTCCCCGTCGCAGAGGACCTCGCCGGAGTCCTGGCGCAGCACGCCGGCCAGGTGCTTCATGGCGGTGGTCTTTCCGGCGCCGTTGGGACCGACGAGGCCGTAGACCTCCCCGGCGGGGGCGGTCAGCCACAGTCCGTCCAGCGCACGGTGGCCGTAGTATTCCTTTTTTACGTCCCTGAACTCAACTCTCATCGCCGGCGGCCTCCTTCTGCCTGATGCGCTCTTCCAGCTCACCCGCCGTCACGCCGAGAAACAGGAGCTCCGCCACGATCTCGTCCATCGCGGCGAGCAGCTCGGCCTTTCTTCCCTCGTCCACCTGGGTTCTGATGTTTGCATAGCTGCCCTTGCCCGGCTTGGAGATGATGTAGCCCTCCGCCTCCAGCTCCCTGTAGGCCCGCTGGATGGTGTTCGGGTTTATGACCAGCTGCGCCGCAAGCTCCCGCACCGAGGGCAGCTTCTCGTCCGGGGGCATCGCCCCGGACACGATGAGCTTCCTCAGCGCCGTCTTGACCTGCTCGTAGATAGGCCGCGAATCTCTGAAATTGATGTTTATCATCATCCCATCAGCCCCATTGCGCTCAGCTTACTGCGTACTAATAAGAGTAATACAGTTATAGGATACTCGCAAATCCGCGCCTTGTCAACAAAAAATGTATCTAATTTGTATCCTTTGTATCATGCAGCAGGAAACCGCCTCCCAGGACCTGGGAACCGACATAGACCGCGGCGGCCTGGCCGGGCGTGGGCGCGCGCAGGGGAGCGGCCGCGGTGAAGCGAAGCCTGCCGCCCGGCAGGGGCAGGGCGCGAGCGGGCGCGAGCGCGCGTGAGTGGCGGATGCGGACGGCGCAGTCGAAGGGCTCCTCCGGCGCGGGGACCAGCCAGCGCATATCCCCCGCCGTGAACTCGCTCACGAAGAGGCCCGCCCCCTCTGCGAGGACGACCTCGCCCGTCTCCGGCCGTATCTCGGAGACATAGACCCTCCGCCCCGCGGCGTAGCCGAGGCCCCGGCGCTGGCCGAGGGTGTAGCGGTGTATGCCGCCGTGTCTCGCCACGGCCCGGCCCTCGAAGATGAGCTCGCCCGGCCCGGGCGCGTCGCCGCGCCGCTCAAGCCAGGCGGCGTAGTCCCCGTCCGGCACGAAGCAGAGCTCCATGCTGTCGGGCTTTTTGGCCGCGGGCAGGCCCCATTTTTCCGCCAGAGCGCGCGTCTCCGCCTTTATCATGCCGCCCAGCGGCAGCACGAGCCGCCGGAGCTGCTCCGGCAGGATGCGGCAGAGCATATAGCTCTGGTCGTTCTCCGGTCTGCCCATGAAGAGCGCCCCGCCCTCGGCCCGCGCGTAGTGGCCGGTGGCGATGTGCTCGACGCCCAGGCTGTCCGCGTATTCGCAGAGCATGCGGAGCTTCACCTCGGGGTTGCACAGGACGCATGGGCTGGGCGTCTCCCCCCTCTTGTACGCCTCGGCAAAGGGGCGGCAGACGTATTTCTCGAGTTCGGCGCGTGCGTCGATGACCTCGAGCGGCAGGCCCATGGCCTTGGCACAGGCGCGCGCGGCCTCCGCCTCGCCGGAGCCCGTCTCGAGATATAGGCAGCGGACCTCATGTCCCCGCCTTCTGAGCATTTCCGCGGCGCAGGCTGAATCCACCCCGCCGGAAAAGCCGAGGACGACGGCATTGCTCATCTCTCCCGCCTCCCCACATACATCGCCAGGGCGGCCATGTCCGCGGGCGAGACGCCGGATATCCGGGACGCCCGGCCGAAGCTCTCCGGGCGCAGGGCGGCGAGCTTCTGTCTCGCCTCTGTGCGCAGACCGGGGACCTTTTCGTAGTCGATATCCACCGGCAGGGCGCGGTTTTCCATGCGCGAGAACTCCTCCACCTGCCTGAGCTGCCTTTTTATATAGCCCTCGTACCTGAGGCGTATCTCCACCTGCGCGGTCACTGCGCGCGGCAGAGGGGGCCTGTCCGGGTCAAAGGGCGCGAGGTCGGCGTAGGCCAGCTGCGGCCGCCTGAGCAGCGCGGCGAGCGAGACGCCCGAGCCGGGCGCGGCCGTACCCAGAGCCTCCAGCGCGGCGCGCAGCTCCGGCGTGGGCGCTACGTGCGTGTTCTCCAGCCGCGCTATCTCCGCGTCCACGGCGGCGTATTTCGCCTCCACGGCCTCCAGGCGCTCGCGCGGCACAAGGCCCAGCTCAAAGCCGAGGCGCGTCAGCCGCTCATCGGCGTTGTCCTGGCGCAGCAGCAGCCGGTACTCGGAGCGCGAGGTCATCATGCGGTAGGGCTCGTTCGTGCCGCGTGTGACGAGGTCGTCTATGAGCGCGCCAATGTAGGCCTCGCTCCGCTTGAGGACGAAGGGGGCCTCGCCTTTTATCTTCCGCGCCGCGTTCACGCCCGCGCAGAAGCCCTGGACGGCGGCCTCCTCGTAGCCCGAGGAGCCGTTGAACTGCCCCGCGCCGTAGAGGCCCGATATTTTTCGCGTCTCCAACGTGGGCAGGAGCTCCGTTGGGTCCACGCAGTCGTATTCGATGGCATAGGCCGGGCGCATGATCTCCGCCCGCTCGAGACCGGGGATCGTGTGCAGCATCCGCACCTGCACCTCCTCGGGCATGGAGCTGGAAAAACCCTGGACGTAGAGCTCCTCCGTGCCGAGGCCCATGGGCTCTATGAAGAGCTGGTGCCGCTCCTTGTCCGGGAAGGTCATGACCTTCGTCTCAATGCTCGGGCAGTAGCGCGGGCCGACGCCCTCTATGACGCCGGAGTAGATGGGCGAGCGGTCGAGGTTCTCGCGGATGATCTCATGCGTCCGCTCATTCGTGTAGGTGAGCCAGCAGCGCGCGCGGTTCACGGGCGGGGTCTCGGTCTGGAAAGAGAAGGGCTCGGGCTCGGCGTCGCCCTCCTGGACCTGCATTTTGGAAAAGTCCACGCTCCGGGCGTTTATCCGGGGCGGCGTGCCTGTCTTGAAGCGGCGGAGCGAAAGACCCAGCTCGCGCAGCCTCTCCGCCAGCGGCCCCGAGGGCGCCAGCCCGTCCGGACCGGAGTCGCGGATGACCTCGCCCACGATGGTGCGGCCCTTGAGGAAAGTACCCGTCGCCACGACGGCCGCGCCGCAGCGCCAGACTGCGCCCGTGTGCGTCGTCACGGAGACGACTCGCCCATCCTCGACGCCTATGTCCACGACCTCTGCCTGGATGAGCCGGAGCCGCTCCTGCCGCTCGAGCGTGCGCTTCATGACCTCCTGGTACTTCCGCCGGTCCGCCTGCGCCCTGAGCGAGTGTACCGCAGGGCCTTTGCCGAGGTTCAGCATCCGGTACTGGATACAGGCGGCGTCCGCGGCCCTGGCCATCTCTCCGCCGAGGGCGTCCAGCTCCCGGACGAGGTGGCCCTTGCCCGTGCCGCCTACGGCGGGGTTGCAGGGCATGTTCCCCACCGTGTCGAGGTTTATGGCAAAGCAGACCGTCTCCATGCCGAGGCGCGCCGAGGCCAGCGCGGCCTCTATCCCGGCGTGGCCCGCGCCTATAACGACTATATCGCATTTTCCCGCGTCATAAGTTCTCATAACCTTTGAATTATACTACTCCCTGCCCCCCAAATCAAGCTGTGCAGAATTCGCACAGGCAAAAACCGAGGAAATACTTGCTTTATTTCGCTAATGTGGTAGTATGATACCGCACTCTGAGTACTGGAGTGCAGAAGGAGAATGAAAGATGAAAAAGTTTTTTGCGCTTTTGCTTGCACTGTGCATGGTATTTGCCCTGGCGGCCTGCGGCGAGCCCGCCGCCTCCGACCCCAGCGACGCGCCCGAGAGCGAGGCCCCCGCGGACGTGACCGAGCCCGCCGATGAGGGCGGAGACACGGCTGAGAGCGACATGGCCTATGTCCAGGACAAGGGTACGCTGGTCGTCGGCATCACGAACTTCGAGCCCATGGACTACCAGAACGAGTCCGGCGAGTGGGTCGGCTTTGACGCAGACCTCGCCAAGGCCTTTGCCGAGAGCCTCGGCGTGGAGGTCGTGTTCCAGGAGATCGAGTGGGAGAGCAAGGTCATGGAGCTCGACGGCAAGACGATAGACGTCGTCTGGAACGGCATGACCCTGACGGACGAGGTTCTCTCCGCCATGGAGTGCTCCAACGCCTACTGCAATAACGCGCAGGTCGTGGTTCTGCCCGCCGCCGAGGCCGAGAACTATCCCGACGCCGCCAGCATGGCCGAGCTGAGCTTCGCCGTTGAGAGCGGTTCCGCCGGCGAGGACATGGCCATCGAGAACGGCTTCAACTACACGCCGGTCATAGACCAGGCCACCGCTGTGCTCGAGGTGAGCTCCGGCACCTGCCAGGCCGCCATCATAGACAGCCTCATGGCCGCCGCCATGGTGGGCGAGGGTACGAACTACGCGGACCTCACCTACACGATAAGCCTCAACAGCGAGGAATACGGCGTCGGCTTCCGCAAGGGCTCGGACCTTGCCGCCGCGCTCAACGAGTTCTTCGTGACCGCCTGGGCGGACGGGACGATGCAGGAGCTGGCCGAGACCTACGGCGTCACCGCAGCGCTGATAGCCCAGGAGTAAGGCCCTTTACATACGCAGAAGAAACAACTGGCCGAAAGCAGAGGACGCACAGCCCTCTGCTTTCGGCGCGGACAGGGGAGAACGCGCTTAATGATCCAGACAGTTATATCCGCGCTGAACGAGGGCTTTGTGCAGACGCTGAAGCTCTTCGTCGTGACGCTCGTAGGCTCCATACCTCTGGGGCTCGTGATCTGCTTCGGCTCCATGAGCCGCTGGGCGCCTCTGGGCTTCCTGGGGCGGAAATATTTTTCTCAGGGCGAGGCGCTGCTCAGGCAGGCCGAGAACGGTGAAACTCCGAGCTTCAAGGGCAGGGAGCTGGGCGCCGCGGAGACGCGGTCCCGTGTGAAGAAGCTGCGGCGGCTCTCGAAGCTGCTGCTCGGCTTCCGGCCGATATCGCTTTTGAGCCGCCTGGTGGTCTGGGTCATCCGCGGCACGCCGCTCATGCTGCAGCTTTATATAATCTTCTACATACCCGGCTACATCTTCAAGACCAACCCCTGGAGCTTCCCGGAGGGGCGTTTTGCCGCGGCGGCGGTGATGTTCGTCATAAACTACGCCTGCTATTTTTCGGAAATCTACCGCGGCGGCATCCAGGGCGTACCCATAGGCCAGCAGGAGGCCGGGCAGGTGCTGGGCATGACGAAGGGGCAGATCTTCCGCCACGTCACGCTGCTGCAGATGATAAAGCGCATCGTGCCGCCCATGGCAAACGAGATAATCACCCTGGTGAAGGACACCTCCCTCGCCCGCATCATCTCCTACCAGGAGGTCATCTGGGCGGGCTACGCCTTCCTCAAGGGCTCGCACGGCTACTCCGGCCTCATCTGGCCGCTGTTTTTCACCGGCGTATATTACCTCATCTTCAACGGCGTCGTCTCCTTCCTGCTGGCCAGGCTGGAGCGGAAGCTCGAGTTCTTCAGGTAAGGGGGTGCGAACATGTCGGTACTTGAGGTAAAAAACCTTGAAAAGCATTTCGATAAGACGAAAGTCCTGAACGACATCAGCTTCACGCTGGAGCAGGGGCAGGCGCTTTCCATCATAGGCTCCTCGGGCTCGGGCAAGACGACGCTGCTGCGCTGCCTGAACTTTCTTGAGACGCCGGACGCCGGGAGCATCGCCGTGAACGGCGAGACTCTGTTCGACGCGGCGGACCCCTCGACGCGCGGCGAGGCGGACGTGAGGCGCAAGAGGCTGCACTTCGGCCTGGTGTTCCAGAGCTTCAACCTCTTCCCGCAGTACACGGCGCTGGGAAACGTCACCCTGGCGAGCCGGCTGCTCGCAAAGGAGCGCCCGGATTATAAGCAGAACAAAAAGGCCATCTTCGAGGCCATAGACAAGGAGGGCCTGGAGCTGCTTGCCTCGATGGGCCTCTCGGACAGGACGGAGCACTACCCGCACCAGCTCTCCGGCGGGCAGCAGCAGCGCGTGGCGATAGCGCGGGCGCTGGCCCTGCACCCGGACATCCTCTGCTTCGACGAGCCGACGAGCGCGCTGGACCCGGAGCTCACGGGCGAGGTGCTGCGCGTCATACGCGAGCTGGCCGAGCGCAGGACGACGATGATAATCGTCACGCACGAGATGCACTTCGCGCGCGAGGTGTCGGACAGGGTCATCTTCATGGACGGCGGCTTCATCGTGGAGCAGGGCGGCCCGGAGATAATCGAAAACCCGCAGATGGAGAGGACGCGGAAGTTCCTCTCGAGCTACGGGCAGTAGGCAGAGAATTTACAAATTTCCACTTGAATGTGGCTGTCGAATATAATACTATTATGGTTGCGCCCCGCGCGGGCGCAACCATTTTATCTTCTGGGGGCTGGGCCGCTTGAAAAGAAAGATCAGATACCTGGCGCTGGCGCTGGTCCTGTGCCTCATGCTTCCGCTGACGGGCTGCGGGAAGATAACGGGGCGCTACCGCGTCCTGGAAACGCTGGATACGCAGTCCTTTTCAATAGGCTTCCGGGACGGGGACTATGTGCAGTATTACGTCGAGGCCGCGCTCAAGGTCCTGGCCGCGGACGGAACGGTGCAGCGCCTGGCGATGCAGTGGTTCGGGGAGGACAGGACGAGCTTTTCAAAGGACATAAACGCGCTGGAGAAGGTCGGCGCGGCGGCATCGCGGACCCTGCTGCTCGGCGCGGATACGGACGTTTTCCCCATGAGCTACGAGGAAAACGGCAGCTACGCCGGCTTTGATATAGACCTCGCGCGGGAGGTGTGCAACCGCCTGGGCTGGGAGCTGAAAGTCATCCCGATAAAGGCGGAAAACGCCTATGTCGAGCTCTCGAGCGGGAACATAGACGTGGCCTGGGGCGGCCTGGTCCTGGATAACGAAGAGGGCAAGTACGAGACCCTCTCGCCCTATCTGTCGAACGACATCGTCCTCGTGACCCTGGCGGACGGCGGGGCGAAATCCCTGCGCGGGCTCAAGGGCCAGAGCCTGGGCGTGACGACCGAGACAAAGTTCATGAACGCCCTCTCCTCGAACGAAAAGCTAATGGAGCGCTTCGACCAGATAAAACGTCTGACCGGCGGCTCCAAGGCCCTGCTGGACGCGCTGACGAACCGCGAGGTGGACGCCATCATCGTCTACAGCATCGCCCTCGCATACTACGGCTGAGAAAAAAGAGCGCCGCCCTCAAAATGAGGGCGGCGCTCTTTGCGTTTGCGTAAAAGGGCTCAGAGGGCCTCGATGTCGGCTATGAGCGCGTCCACGTCCGCGGGCTTTGTGGCCCAGCTGGTGCAGAAGCGGACGGCGCGGTGCGTCTCGTCCACCCTGGCCCAGTCGGAGAAGCTGTATTTTTCCGCGAGCTTTGCCAGCTGCGCGTCCGGGACTATCGGGAACTGCTGGTTCGTGGGGGAGTCGTAGAGCAGGGGCCAGCCCTTTTTCTCAAAGGCGGCGCGCAGGCGCAGCGCCAGGGCGACCTCGCGCTCGCCCGTGCGCTCGTAGAGCCCGTCCAACATGAGCGTTTCAAACATGACGCCCAGGAGTCTGCCCTTGGCGAACATGCCGCCGCGCTGCTTGATGATGTAGCGGAAGTCCCGGCCCAGGGCCTCGTTCGTGATGACGACGGCCTCTCCGAAGAGGGCGCCGAGCTTCGTCCCGCCTATGTAGAACACGTCGGTGAGCCGGGCGAGCTCGGGCAGGCCGACGTCCGTGCAGGCCAGCGCCGTGCCGAGCCTGGCCCCGTCCACAAAGAGGACGAGCCCCTTCTCGCGGCAGGCCGCGCTTATCGCCTCCAGCTCCGCGAGGGAGTAGACCGTGCCGTTTTCCGTAGGCTGGGAGATGTACACCATCGCGGGCTGGGGCTGGTGCTCGTGCGTCGAGTCCGCCCAGTGGGCCTCGACGCAATTTTTGATCTGCTCTGCATTTATCTTGCCGTCCGGGCTGGGCAGAGCGATGACCTTGTGACCGGTGGCCTCGACGGAGCCGGTCTCGTGGACCGCGATATGCCCCGTATCTGCCGCCATGACCGCCTGGTGCGGCCTGAGCGCCGCGGCGATGACGGTCAGGTTGGCCTGCGTCCCGCCGACGAGGAAGTGGACCGCGGCCTCCGGCGCGCGGCACTTCTCACGGATGAGCCGCGCCGCGTTTTCACAGTGCGCGTCCTCCCCGTAGCCGGGGGTCTGTTCCAGGTTGGTCCTCTGCAGGGCCTCCATAATCTCGGGCAGCGCGCCCTCCAGGTAATCGCTCTCGAACCTCAGCATGGCTCATTCCGCCTCCACAATAACTTTTTCGCCCTCGGACCTGAGCCTTATCGCGCTCACGTTCCCGCGCCTGCCGTCCACGATGACGGAGGCCATGGCGTCCTCTATATCCTTCTGGATCGTGCGGCGCAGGTTTCTGGCGCCGTAGGTCTGGCTGTAGCTCTTTTTCACGAGGTAGTCCAGAACGCTCTCGTCCCAGGAGAGCTCCATGCCCTTTTCGCGCATGAGCTCGCGCACCTCCGCGAGCATCAGGCCCGCGATGGCGCGGAAGTTTTCTTCCGTCAGCCGGTTGAAGCAGATGATCTCGTCCACGCGGTTTATGAACTCGGGGCGCAGGAAGTCGCCCAGGGCCTTCATCGCGCGCTCGCGGTCCTTGTCTGCGGCGGTCCCGGCGAAGCCGAGCGAGCCGCTCTTCGTGTTGCTACCGGCGTTTGTCGTCATGATGATGACGGTGTTCTCAAAGTTTATATTCCTGCCCTGCGCGTCTGTGATATGCCCGTCGTCCAGGATCTGGAGCAGGATGTTCATGACGTCCGGGTGCGCCTTTTCTATCTCGTCGAAGAGGACGACGGAATAGGGCTTGCGGCGGATCTTCTCCGTGAGCTGGCCGGCCTCATCATAGCCGACGTAGCCCGGGGGCGAGCCGATGATGCGCGAGACGGAGAACTTCTCCATGAACTCGGACATGTCTAGCCTGATAAGGCTCTCGGGCGAATTGAAGAGGTCCGCGGCGAGGCGCTTCACGAGCTCTGTCTTGCCGACGCCCGTACCGCCGACGAAGATGAAGCTCACGGGCTTGCGCTTGGCCTGGAGTCCCACGCGGCTGCGCTTTATGGCGGCGCATACGGCGTCAATGGCCTCGTCCTGGCCGACGATGTGCTCGCGGAGCCGCGAGCCCAGCTTGGAGAGCCTGTCGAACTCGTCCTCGGTGATGGAGCTTGCGGGTATCTTCGTCCAGAGCTCGATGACCCGGGCGAGGTTTTCGCGCGTGAGCTCGGGCTGAGCGCCCTTGAGCCGGTTGAGCTCGTCGGTGAGCTGCATGATGGTCGTCCGGATGACGGCAAGGCGCTCGTAGTGCTCGTTTTCGGTGTCCGCGAGCAGGAGGTCGCGCTCCTTGTTGAGGTCGTCGATCTCCTTCTGGGCCTCGTCCATGCGGGCGAGGGTGCGGTCCTTGAGGTTCACGTCCGAGCAGGCCTCGTCTATGAGGTCTATGGCCTTGTCGGGCAGGTAGCGGTCGGTTATATACCGCTCGCTGAGGAGCACCGCCTCGCGGCACATCTGCTTTGAGATTTTGACCTTGTGGCAGTCCTCATAGTAGTGGGCGATGCCCTCGAGGATCTTGACGCTGTCCTCGATGGAGGGCTCCGCCACGGTGACGGGCTGGAAGCGCCGCTCGAGGGCGGCGTCCTTTTCGATGTGCTTGCGGTACTCGGTGAAGGTCGTCGCGCCGATGACCTGTATCTCGCCCCTGGAGAGGGCGGGCTTCAGGATGTTCGCAGCGTTCATGCTGCCCTCGGCGTCGCCCGCGCCGACGATGTTGTGGACCTCGTCTATGACGAGGATGATGTTCCCTGTCTTGCGGATCTCCTCGATGAGCCCCTTCATGCGGCTCTCGAACTGGCCGCGGAACTGCGTGCCTGCGACGAGGGCCGTGAGGTCGAGGAGGTACACCTCCTTGTCGCGCAGCTTGTAGGGGACGCTGCGGTCGGCTATCCTCTGGGCAAGCCCCTCCGCGATGGCCGTCTTGCCGACGCCGGGCTCGCCAATGAGGCAGGGGTTGTTCTTCTGCCTGCGGTTGAGGATCTGGATGACGCGCTCGAGTTCCTCCTCGCGGCCGATCATGGCGTCGAGCTTGCCCTGGCGCGCCCTGTCCGTGAGGTTTATGCAGTAATTATCCAAAAACTTCTTCTTGGGCCGCGGCGGGGCCTGGGTCTGGCCCTGCTGCGAGGCTCCGCCCCCCTGCTCCGGGCCGCTCTGCGCGGGCGTGAGCTCGCCGCCGGAGGCGCTCGCCTCCGGCTTCTGGCCGCCCATGTTCCCGAAGAGCCGGTTCAGGAAGGGGAAGGTCGCCGTTTTGCCCTCGTCGTCGGAATCCGAGTCGCTGTTTTCGATGTCCATGAGGCCCTCGGCATTGCCCAGGGCTTCCATCATCTCGTTGGTCAGGCCGTCCAGCTCGTCGTCGGAGAGGCCCATCTTGTTTATCACGTCGTCCACGGGCTTGATGTGCAACTCGCGCGCGCACTTGAGGCAGAGCCCCTCGTTCTTCGCCTGGCCGCCCTCCAGCCTTGTTATGAATATCACCGCCACATTCTTCTTGCAGCGTGAGCAAAGAGTTGGTTGCATAGTATGGTCTCCTGTCAGATAGTCTCCGAAAATTAAATTAGCACTCTTTTTCTTCGAGTGCTAATTTATCACCAAGTTCTCAGAATGTCAACACCGGCGGGCCGGAATTGACATTTTGTTCATATATTCGCAGACTCAGATACCGAGACCCGCCGTGAGGAAGTCTATCGAATGGAAAAACTTTGCCAGGAGCGTATCTCCGAAGGTATCGAGCCCGATGGCCAGGCCGCCGAAGCGGAGTATCCAGGAAAGGAGCATGCAGTAGAGTATACCCGTGAAGAGGCCGACGGCCGCGCCGCCCGCGTCGTTGAGGACATCCATATTCGGGATGCGGAAGGAGAGGTTCGGGATATTGGCGAGGGTCATGAGCGTGATGAGGAAGATGATGAAGAGCAGCGCCACTCCGGCGATATAGGCCACGCGGGTGCAGAGGACCTCGACTATGGCCTCCTCGATGGTGCTGTTGTGGCTGTCCGCGTACTCCTCCGCCTCAGTGGCCATCTGGTCCGCGGCGTCGTCATAGATGCCGAAGGTCTTGTAGCAGGTGGCACAGAAGTTGTGGCGGAGCTCCGGGTCGTCCGCGAGGATATCCTCATAGGAGAGCTCGGTATTGGCGATGCCCATGTCCTCGAGCACGGTCTCCTGCATCTGGCTCTCGACGTAGCCGCTGGCGAAGGGCCGCAGCGCCGGGACGACCTCATAGGAAAAGGCCGAGGACACCAGCGAGGCCCCGTAGAGCGAGACGACGATCGCCACGACTCCGGCTATGCCCAGGATGAAGCCCTTTTTGTAGCCGGACCAGATGCTGATTATTATTATGGCAAGAAGAACGAGATCTATGACAGTTCTCATTTTTTTGCCCCCTTTACGCACTTATCGCTATTCATTATATACCTCCGCGCCGCCCGCGTCCAGCACAACGCGCGTTTCTCCGAAGCGCAGGACTGCGGCATTATCTGAAAACTCCCAGGCGCTCAGTTCGGAAGCGTGCTCCCAGGTCTGGAGCTCCGCGCCGGAGAGGTCTAGGACCACGGTCTTTTCCGTCCCCACGGCGCAGACGGCCTCGCCGCCCAGGACAGCCAGGTCGAAGAGCGGCGCGGGGGACTCGTAACGCCAGAGCTCGGCCCCGTCCGCCGCGGCGATGCAGCGCAGCTGGGCTCCCTCCTCCGCCAGGCAGAGGACAAAGAAGCTCTCCCCGTCCGGCGCAAGCTCCAGCGCCACGGGCATAGCCGTCTCCGCGTACCAGGCGAGGGTCTTTTCGAGCTCCGCCCCGTAGAGCGTGACGCAGCCGAGGCAGTCCTCGGTCTCCGCCCCTGAGAGCAGGGCGAGGGCGTTTTCATTCACGGCGGCGTCGAAGAGCGGAGCCCCGGCCTCGAGTCTCCGGCTGTTCCCCTCCGCGTCCAGGACCAGGACGGAGCCCCCGCCCATGTCCCAGGCTGCCAGCGCGCCCGCGGAGGCGGCCAGCGCCGGTTTTTCCGCGGCGAAGTCCAGTTCCGTCAAAAGCTCGCCCGATTCGCCGAATATCCGCAGTTTAGTTGACGAACAAAGGGCGAAAGTGTTCCCGAACCGCGCCGCCGCTTCGCCTGGAGCCGGAGAAATTTTCGGCTCCTGTCCGTCTCCGCCGCGCCAGCGCAGGGAAAATGCCCAGACGGCGAGCGCCGCCAGGGTGAAGGCGCAGGCGCAGAAGGCCGCGCGCCTCAATCTAAGCCTCTTTTTGAGCGCCGGGTCTCTCATCAGGATATTCCTCCCGCATCATGTCGCCCACGGCGCCCTCATACCAGAGCCTGCGCAGGTAGAGCCCCTGCGGCGGCATGGTCGGCCCCGTGAGCCGCCTGTCCCCGGTCTCGAGCAGGGCCGGTATCTCCTCCGGCTCCAGCTTCCCGTGGGAGGCGTAGACCATGGTGCCGACTATCGCGCGCACCATGTTGTAGAGAAACCCGTCCGCACATACGGCGACGCTTATCATGTCGCCCTCGCGCCAGGCCCGGCACCAGTGCACGGTGCGGACGGTGGTTTTTGTCTGCGTCCCCACGCTCCGGACTGCCTTGAAGTCGTGCCGGCCCTCGAAGGCCAGGCCCGCCGCGCGCATCCTGTCTATATCGAGGGGCGCGGGGTAGAAGCAGACCCGTTTCTGCAAAAAGGGGTCGCGTATGCGGGTGTTCATTATCTTGTATATATATTCTTTCTTTATACAGCTTAAAATGGCATTGAAGTCCTCCGGCGCCTCGCAGGCCTCGAGGACGGCGATGTCGTCCGGCAGGCGGGTGTTGACGGCGAGGGGCAGCCGCTCCACGGGTATGCGGCTCTCGGTGCGGAAGTTTGCGCAGTAGGAGAGCGCGTGGACCCCGGCGTCGGTGCGGCCGCAGCCGGTGAGCTTTACCCGCCCGCCGCAAACCTTCCCCAGCGCCTTTTCGAGCGTTTCGGCCACGCTGGCCTCCGTCTTTTGGACCTGCCAGCCGTGGTAGGCCGTGCCGTCGTAGCGGAGCTTTAAGGCGATGTTCCTCATAGGCCGTAGACGTTCATGACGATCGTCGCCGCGAGCACCAGGGCGCCCAGGAGCAGGGCGACCCAGTCGCGCAGCTGCATGTGCAGCCGCTTCATGCGGGTTCTGCCCTCGCCGCCGTGGTAGCAGCGGCTCTCCATGGCCACGGCCAGCTCGTCCGCGCGGCGGAAGCTGGAGACGAAGAGCGGCACCAAAAGCGGCAGCAGGGCCTTGGCCCGGTCCGTTATCTTGCCCGTCTCGAAGTCCGCGCCCCTTGCCTTCTGCGCGGACATGATCTTGTCGGTCTCTTCGATGAGCGTGGGTATGAAGCGGAGCGCCATGCTCATCATCATGCTCATCTCGTGGACGGGGACCTTGAGCTTCTTGAGCGGCCCGAGCAGGATCTCGAGCCCGTCCGTGAGGGCGATGGGGCTCGTCGTATAGGTGAGGAGGAAGGTTCCGGTTATGAGCATCATTATGCGCACGACCATGAGGAAGGCGCGCTTTATGCCGCCGGTCGTTATCGTGAATATCCACCAGTCCGCGAGGACCGCGCCCTCTTTCGTGTAGAAGAGGTTGAGGAAGCCGGTGAGGATGATGATGAAGATGAGCGGCTTGAGCCCCTTGAGGATGGTCCCGAGCTTTATCCGCGAGACGCCTACGCAGGCCGCCGTGACGACGAACATGAGCCCGTAGGAGAACCAGTCCACCGCGGTGAAGAGCGCGGCGATGTAGACGATGACGAGGATGAGCTTGGTCCTGGGGTCCAGCCTGTGGACGACGGTATCGCCCGGGAAGAACTGGCCAAGTGTGATGTCTTTGAGCATCAGTCCGCCGCCTCCTTTCCGAGCAGGGCCAGGACGGCCCGGCGCAGCTGTTCGGCGGTGTAGACGGACTCGGGCAGGGCCGCTCCGCGTTTGCGGAGTTCATCCGCGATGGCGGCGGGCTGGGGCACGTCGAGGCCCATCTCGGTGAGCTCTCTGGCCCTTTTGAACACGTCCTCCGGCGCGCCGTCCATGGCGATCTGTCCGCCGTGAAAGACGATGAGCCTGTCCGCGATACGTGCGGCGTCGTCCATGCTGTGGGTGACGAGCAGGACGGTGGAGCCGGTCTCGCGGCGGTAATCGGTGATGTTTTTGAGTATTCCCTCGCAGCCGGCGGGGTCGAGCCCGGCAGTGGGCTCGTCGAGGATGAGGACCTTGGGCCGCATTGCGATGACTCCCGCTATGGCTATGCGCCGCTTCTGCCCGCCGGAGAGCTCCAGCGGGGACTTCTCGAAGAGGTCCTCGGAGAGCCCGACGAAGCGCGCCGCCTCGCGGACCCGCTCGTCCACCTCGCTCTCGGGGAGCTTCATGTTCTTGGGGCCGAAGGCGATGTCCCTGTATACCGTCTCCTCAAAGAGCTGGTACTCCGGGTATTGGAACACGAGGCCCACCTTGAAGCGCACGTCCCGCGTGGCCTCCTTCGTTGCGAAGATATCCACGTCCTCGCAGAAAACGCTGCCGGAGGAGGGCTTCAGCAGTCCGTTCAGGTGCTGGATGAAGGTGCTCTTGCCTGAGCCAGTGTGGCCGATGACGGCGACGAGCTGGCCCTCGTATATCTCTACGTCTATGTCGTGTATGGCCGTTTTTTCAAAGGGGGTGCCTTCGCTGTAAACGTGGCTCAGCCCCACGGCTCTTATGACCGCGCCCATACTCACTGACCCCCGGCCTTTTTGATGGCTGCCATGACGGCGTCGGCGCACTCGCCCACCGTCAGCGCCTCGAGCGGCAGGTCGAAGCCCTCCTGCCTCAGGCTGTAGATGAGCTCCGTCGTCGCGGGGACGGAGAGCCCCTCGCTCCGCAGCAGCTCGACCTGGGAAAAGACCTCCCTGGGCGAACCGTCCGCGACTATCGCGCCCTCGGACATGACGATGAGCCTGTCCGCGCCCACGCATTCGGACATGTGGTGGGTGATGAGGACGACGGTCATGCCCTTTTCGCGGCAGAGCCGCGTCACCGTGGCGACGACCTCGCGCCTGCCGACGGGGTCGAGCATAGCGGTGGGCTCGTCCAGGACGACACAGCGCGGCTGCATGGCGAGCACGCCGGCGATGGCGACGCGCTGTTTCTGCCCGCCGGAGAGCAGGTGCGGGGCATGGAGCCTGTATTCGTACATGCCGACCGTCTTTAGCGCCTCGTCCACTCTGCGGCGTATCTCCTCCGAGGGAACGCCGAGGTTCTCCGGCGCGAAGGCGACGTCGTCCTCGACGACGTTTGCGACGATCTGGTTATCAGGGTTCTGGAACACCATGCCCACCGTGCGGCGGATGTCCAGCAGCCGCTCCTCGTCGGCGGTGTCGATGCCGTCCACGTAGACCTTGCCCGAAGAGGGCAGGAGGATGGCGTTCATGAGCTTTGCCAGGGTGGATTTACCGGAGCCGTTGTGTCCCAGGACGGCGACGAAGCTGCCCTCCTCTATCTCGAGGTCGATGCCGTGCAGGGTCTCCTGTTCGTCCCCGGGGTAGCTGTAGTGCAGGCGCTCCGCCCTTATTATTGGCTGCATACGACTAGTCACTCCCCGCGCTCCCAGCGGCATGCGGCTCCTGCCGGCAGGCACAGGCCCGTCGCGGTGACGGGCAGGCCCAGTTCCCGGCTCTCCGAGCGGCCGCCGAAGCGCTTAGTAAAGATGCTCTCGCTGATATAGGTCAGCACCGAGGGCGAAAGCCCCGTGGTGTAGGAATTGATGATGACGAAGAGCGGGTCGTCCGAGAGGACGCCCGAGACCAGGCTGACAAAGTCCCAGAGGCTGTCCTCGAGCTTCCAGACCTCGCCTCCGGGGCCGCGCCCGTAGCTGGGCGGGTCCATGATGACGGCGTCGTAGCGCCGCCCGCGGCGTATCTCGCGCTCTACGAACTTGGCGCAGTCGTCCACTATCCAGCGGACGGGCCTGTCCGCCACTCCGGAGGCGGCGGCGTTTTCCTTCGCCCAGGCGACCATGCCCTTTGCGGCGTCCACGTGGCAGACGGAGGCCCCGGCGCGCAGAGCGGCGACAGTCGCCGCGCCGGTGTAGGCGAAGAGGTTCAAAACGCTCACGGGCCTGCCCGCCGCCCTTATGCTGCGCATGATGTAGTCCCAGTTTGCGGCCTGCTCCGGGAAGATGCCCGTGTGCTTGAAGTTCATGGGCTTCACGTTGAAGCGGAGCTCGCCGTAGCCTATCTGCCAGCTCTGGGGCAGGCGGCGCTTGTCCCAGGCCCCGCCGCCGGACTCGCTGCGGGTATATTTCCCGTCGCAGCCCTTCCAGCGCGGGTCGCGCCTGGGCGTCTGCCAGATGGCCTGGGGGTCCGGCCGCACGAGAGTATAGCCGCCCCAGCGCTCCAGCTTTTCCCCGCCCGAGCAGTCTATAAGCTCATAATCTTTCCAGCCCTCAGCTATCCACATGACAAAACTCCCCCGCGCTCAGTAATCACGTATTATACCATGCCGCGCGCGCGAGGTCAATGCGTTCAGCGAGATTAAGCCCCCTCCAGCAGCCATTCCGCGGCGATGAGCGGGGCCGTTTCGTTCCTGAAACGGAGCGTTGCCGCGGCGCCCGTCCGCAGCGGGCTCTCGCCCCAGCCGAGCTCCACCGTCACGGAAGGTATGCCCAGCTCTCCGGCGCACCAGTCCTTGTAGCCCCCGGCGTCCAGCTCCTCCGTATCGCCGAGCCCGTAGCCCGCCGCCGCGCCCAGGGCCTCCGCCAGACTGAGTGAGGCCGCGTTCACCTCCGCGGCGGCCCCGGCGTAGTCGGCGTAGATGACGCTGCCCGCCGTGTGGTAGCTTATCGTCGCGTCCGGCATGAGCGCGCGCGTGTACTCCGCCAGCGCCCGGCTCTCCGGCTGGTCCTCCGGCACCGAGCCGCGCCAGCCCTCCGCCGAGGGCGCGCTCCGCCCGTCGAGCAGTTCCCAGCCCGCGTCGAAGTTGCGGTTGAGGTCCACGCCTGCGGCGTTCGCCTTCCAGGTCCGGGCATAGGCCTCCTCGCCCGGCTCCGTCAGGCCCGCCGCGAGGTCGGACTCGTATATCGCCTCCTGCGCCGCGCCCAGCCGGCCCGTCCGGCTTATCTCCACCCCGTCCGGGTTCACCATGGGTATGAAATGGAAGCGGGTGCCCTCCGGGACCCCCGCCTCCAGCAGATACTCTATCTGGCAGAGAACGACATAGCTGCTCAGGCCCTCCCTGCCGTGTATGCCGCCCTGTATGAGCAGCTCGCGCTCCGCCCCGGCCGCGCCGACCACGGCGAGCGCTATGCTCCGTCCCTCGGCGCTCTCGCCGATGGAGCCCAGCTCCAGCTGCCCCGGATATGCCTCCGCCAGCCGCTGGAGCCCTTCCTCCAGGTCCTCGCAGCCGAAGGCCGAGGTCGGCGCGGCGGAGTCGGACTTCGGCACTATGTAGGTCGAGAGCACATAGCCGCGCTGCCCGGCGTATTCCACATAGGCAAAGCCGCCCTCGAAGCGGATGAGCGTCATCTCCGCGCCCCTGGGGATGGTGGTTATGGCCTCCGCGCCGACGTCCGGCGCGCTGCGCAGGGTGATGAACTCCTCGCAGTCCGCGATGAAGAGCTCGCCCGCCCCGGCCTGGGCCTGAGTCTGGCCCTGCTCCTGCGACCCGGAGCCGTCCGCCGCCGTTATGCTCCAGAGCTGGGCGATCTGGGGCGCGAGCCTGTCGTAGCTCCAGAGCCTGGAGCTGCGCTCCGGGCTGTTCGGGTCGTATACCTTGAAGCCCAGGAGGTTCGCGCCGTAGATGACGATGAAATGTCCGCTGGTCGTGAAGTCGCCGGGCAGCATGGAGGCGATGATGACCTCGCCCGCCTCCAGGCGCTCGCGCAGCGCGGTCCTGCCTGCGCTGATGGCCTCACCCCGGAGGCCGAACATCTCCGCGCCCTCGGTGAAGAGGGACCAGGCCGTGCCGGAGCCCGGGACGTAGTGGCCCGCGGCCTCGGCGGCGTCCGCGATGCGTGCGGGCGTGAGCCGCGCGTCTCCCGTGAGTCCCATGGCCGCCATGGAAAGGCAGGTAGGCCCGCATGCCGTGAAGCCCATGACCGAGCTGCCGTAGCCGTGGAAGCACCAGCGCGCGTCGTACTGCAGCAGATAGGGCAGCTCGCCCTCCTCCAGCTCTATCCTCGCGTCCAGGCCGGACTCATCCGGCTCCCGGAAGGGCGTGAGCAGCACGAAGGGGGTCTTTTCCGCGCCGCCGAGCGCCGTCTTGACGGCCTCCTCAGTGTAGATGCCGATGTGCCGGGCCATGAACTCCAGCTCCTCGGCCCATTCCGGGGCCTCCTTGGCCAGGGCGCGCAGCTGTTCCGCCTCCTGCGCGCCGCACTCGTCCAGATACATCTCCGGGCTCACCTGCGCCCCCAGGGACGCGAGGTCGTATGTGAATTCCGTGTCCGTGTTGCCGAGGTCCAGGCGCACTGGCAGGCCGAAACCGCCGAAGCCGTCCGTCAGCCGCCAGGCCGCATAGAGCCCCAGGCAGATGAATACCAGCGCGAAAAGCGGCCCGAGACAGCCGCGCCGTCTCCTGCGCCTGCGCCTGCGCCGCCTCCGCACGGGCTCTTCCATGTATTCGACTTCCCTGAAATTAGACATGCGGATTCTCTCTTTCCGTATTAAATCACATAATACAGATTATATTCCAGGCCCCGCTCCTTGTCAAGCGGAGGCCGTTTCCCGGTCCGCGGCGGGGGTATAAACGGGATATCAAGGTTTTGCCCCGGGGCGTTAAGAAGCCGATAAGATATGGCTTTTGCGATTGAAAGAGCGAAAATCCTCCTTTATAATCGCCTTACCGGGCCTGGAAACCCGGTTGGGAGTGATAGAAAAAGGAGGAAAGTTATGGAACACAAACGTGGTAATTGGGGAAGCAACTTCGGCTTCCTGATGGCGGCCGTCGGCTCTGCCGTCGGACTGGGCAACCTCTGGGGCTTCCCGTATAAGATGGGCGCGAACGGCGGTTTCGCGTTCCTGGTCGTTTACCTTCTGCTGGTACTGTTCGTCGGCTTCATGGTCATGATAGGCGAGCTGGCGCTGGGCCGCAAGTCGGGCCTCGGCGTCGTCGGGACCTACAAGAAGCTCTCGAAGGAGGTCCGCTGGCTGGGCTGGCTAGGCATAGCCTCCGCCTTCCTCATCATGAGCTTCTACACCGTCCTCGGCGGCTACGTCACGAAGTACATCGTTGTAAACCTTGGCGACATCTTCGGCGCGTCCTGGGGCAGCGGCGGCGCCGCGGCAGGCGACCTCTTCAACGGCCTGCTGACGAACCAGGTGGAGTCCATCGTCTACAGCGTCATATTCCTTGCGCTGACCTGCATCATAGTCATGGGCGGCATCTCGGGCGGCATAGAGAAGTTCACGAAATACGCCATGCCCGCGCTCTTTGTCATGCTGCTGGTGGTCATCATCCGCTCGGTCACTCTGCCGGGCGCGGGCGAGGGCCTGCGCTTCATGCTGGTGCCGAACCTGCAGCCGCTCAAGGACGACTTCATGGCCGTCATCGCCTCGGCCGGCGGGCAGATGTTCTTCTCGCTCTCGCTGGGCATGGGCGCCATGATAACCTACGGCTCCTACCTCCAGAAGAAGGAGAATATCGAGAAAAACGCACTCATCGTTGTCTGCTCGGATACGCTGGTCGCCGTCATGGCCGCCTTTGCCATCCTGCCCGCGGCCATCGCCCTGGGCGGTGAGGACGCCGCCATGTCCGGCCCGAGCCTGCTGTTCGTAACGCTGCAGGACGTGTTCGCGGCGATGGGCAGCTTCGGCCCCGTGTTCGGCCTCATTTTCTACATACTCGTCTTTATCGCGGCGATCACCTCCGCCATCTCGCTGGTCGAGGTCGTCACCACCTTCTATATCGACAAGGCACACGCCAAGGGCCAGCCCGGCAACCGCAAGAAGTATACCATCCTCACCTGCCTGGCCATCCTGGTCCTGGCCGTGATCGTGGCGGCGGACGGCCTGGGCTCCAACGGGCTCTGGCAGCCGCTGGGCTACTGCTGGCTCGACTTCATGGACCTCTGGTCCGAGGGCATCATGATGCCGCTGGGCGCGCTGTTCATGTGCATCTTCATCGGCTACGAATACAAGGTCGATACCCTCGCGGAGGAGATAGAGCAAAACGGCAACGTGTTCAAAACAAAGAAGGTCTACGCCGTCTGCTGCAAGATCGTCGTGCCTCTGGCGATGTTCCTCGTGCTCTTCGGCCAGCTGCAGGCCTTCGGCATCATCAAGTGATAATTCCTCTCCCACCATATTCCTCACATCAGCCGCCCGGCACATGCCGGGCGGCAAAGTATGTCTAAAAAGCCTCGCAGAGTTTTGCGGCCACAGCCGCGAAATAAAGTCCGATCCGTTTTTCCCGGGGGCGTGTACCTCGGGAAAAACACTTCTCGCGCAGCGGAGTGTCGAGCAAAGCGAGGCATGAAGCGCAGCGCAAAGCCTTCTCCTGAAAAGCAGAGCCGCCCGGCACATGCCGGGCGGCGTCCTTGTGGTTGACTTGAGCTTTTGGCTGTGATATCCTGTTGACATAATACCCGAGAAATGGGGAGAGGCAATGGACAAGGTCTGGAACGGAGCGGGAAAGCCGCTCGGTGAGGATATAAGGAGGCTCGGCCGCGAGGAGCTCATCGCGCTGGCGCTGGAGGTCTGCGAGGGCGCGGCGGACTGCGGCGCGGCCTTCCACGGGAACATACACCCGGGGAACATCACGCGGGACGCGGAGGGAAGGTCGCGGCTGGGTCCGCGGGCGGACCACGCTCCCGGCGACTGGTCCACGGACGAGCTGGAGTACATGGCGCCGGAGCTCTTTTGGAACGGGACGGCGGATGCCTCGGCGGACGTGTATTCGATCGGCCTGCTGCTGTACGCGGGCGTGACGGGCGGGCTGCTGCCCTTTTTCAAGCGCGCGCCGGAGAACATGACGAACGAGCTGCGCGCCTCGGCGCTGCGCCGCAGGATGAACGGAGACGAGATACATACCCCCGCCGCAGCCGGCGAAAAGCTCGGCCCGGTCATTGAAAAGTGCCTGAAGTTCGAGGTATCCGCGCGGTATAAGGACACGCGCGAGCTCGCGGAGGCGCTGCGCCCCTGCGTGGGCGAGGGCGACGCGAAGGCCATGGAGATGTTCGGCAAGCCGGAGCGGGAGCTCAGCGAGGTCGAGCGGACGATGGCGGGCATCCTGGCCCACCTCGAGCCGGAGGAGGAAGAGGAGCCAGAGCCCGTCAAAGCTCCGGAGCCCGAGCCGGAACCGCCGAAGCCTGAACCGAAGCGCCCGAAGGTGGAGCTGCCGCCGGTAAAGCCGGTGGAACCGCCGAAGCCCACGGGGCCGAGGCCGGAATACAAGGTGGACCGCGACTTTGAGGAGCGGGCGATAAGAGAAAAGGAGTCCCGGCCGAAGAAGAGCCGCCGCCCCGTGCTCATCGTGCTGGGCATCTGCGCGGTGATAGTCATAGCGGCGCTGGCGATAAGCCTGTTCCTGCCCGGCGGCGAGGGCGGGACGGAGCCGAGCCCCACGCCCCCCGCAGATACGGCGCAGGGCGGCGTCCCCGGCGCGGAGCCGAGCCCCGAGCCCACGCCGGAACCCACGTCCGAGCCCACGCCGAGCCCGACGCCCGTTCCGGAGCCGAGCTATGAGCTCTTCATGGCGGACTGCTCCTGGGAGGAGGCTGAGGCCCTCTGCGAGGAAAAGGGCGGGCATCTGGCGGTAATCTCCAGCGTGACGGAGCTCTCCAAGGTGGTGGACCTGGCGGAGGAGGCCGGGGCGCAGTTCGTCTGGATCGGCCTGCACCGCGTGGACGGCAGGCTCGTCTGGGTGACGGGCGAGGTTATCGACTACTACGTCTGGGGCCCCGGCGAGCCCTCCGGCCACGACACGGACGGCGCGGCGGAGGACTACGTCCTGCTCTGGAACAACTCGGCCTTCGGCTGGATATATAACGACTCGCGCAACGACCCCGTCTCCGCCTACCCCGGCGCCTACAGCGGCAAGATAGCCTACGTCTGCGAATACCCGCCTGCATAAAACGAAAAAGCCCCGGACGAAAAGTCCGGGGCTTTTTGCTCTCTATGCCGCCTGGAGTATCTTTTGTCCGTCGCTGACGAGCTCTATCGTGCCGTCCGTGTCCGTGCGCAGGAGGGTGATGTTCCTGCTCTCCAGGAGCTGCACGACCTCCTCGTGCGGGTGGCCGTAGCGGTTGCCCTCGCCGCAGGAGGCGACTGCGAGCTCCGGCCGCGTGAGGTCCAGCACCTCCTCGTCAGTGGAGCTGGAGCTGCCGTGGTGGCCGAGCTTGAGCACGTCGCAGCCGAGGTCAAAGCCCCCTATGAGGGCGCAGTCCTCAAGCGCCCCGGCGGAGATGTCCCCCGTGAAGAGGAAGGCCGTCTCGCCGTATTCGATGCGCAGGACGAGGCTGGAGTCGTTGAGGTCCCCGCTCCAGTCGGAGACGGGGCCGGCAAACTCGAACACCGCATCCCCCAGCGTGAACTCCGCGCCCAGGGGCGGCACGGTGACGAAGAGGCCCTTTTCCGCGGCCGTGTCCTCGAAGCGGGTGAAGGCTCCGGAGCTGTCGAACTCAGTGTATGGCGCGAAGAGCGTGCCTACATCGAAGCTCTCGATGACCTCGTCAAGCCCGCCGCAGTGGTCCTCGTGCGCGTGGGTGCAGACGACGTAGTCGAGCTCCGTGACGCCCCTGGACTTGAGGTACTCAACGACCGTCTCGCCCTCGGAGCTGACGCCGGCGTCTATGAGCAGGGTCTCTCCCCCGCAGGCGAGGAGGGCGGAGTCCCCCTGGCCGACGTCTATGTATGCGGCGAAGAGGCCGTCCTCGGGCAGCGCCGTGACGGCGAGGTCCACCCTGTCCTCTCCCCCGCCCCAGCTGACGAGGCCGAGGCTGGACGCCGCGTACATGAGCAGCAGCGCCAGGGCGAAGAGCCCGGTCCCTATTATCCCGCCGCGGCCCTTCCCGGCCTTTCTGCGTCTTGCCATATCCGTTCCCCTTTCCTGTAATACCGAAAAGGCCCCTGCCCCGCGGGGCAGGAGCCTTTTGCCCGGGCTTTTATTCTATGCCCGCCGGTGTCTCTATGCTTTCTATGGCGTTGAGCTCGGAGAGCCTGATGCTCACCAGGATGGAGGCGTTCTCCATGCTCGCGCCCTCCGCCTCGAACATGCCCTGCATGTAGCCCGCAATGACCTGGCTCATATCGAGCTCATAGCGCACGGGGGCGAAGGTCTCGGCGTCCAGCCAGATGCTCATGGGCATGCTGCCCTCGAACACCGTGTCTCCGTTGACGCCGTAGCTGGAGAGCATCGTGTCCATGCCGGAGAGCTCCACAGCCTCGTTCAGCATGTCGCCGGTCAGCTCGCCGTCGTAGCGGTGGAGCTTGACCCCGTCCAGCTCCTCCTCGCCGCTGTATTTGAAGCCCTGGGCCGCGCGGATATAGAACTCCACGCTCTGCGCGGCGTTATACTGGGCCAGCTGGTCCTCCGTCAGCTCCTGGGGGGTCCAGTTCGTTCCGTCGAGGCTGGCGTAGGCGACATAGCCCTCGCCCTCCTGCCGGACGTAGCTGTATACGTCCATCTGCACGCCCATGACGTCCATGCTTACGAGCGCGTAGGCGGTCATGGGCTCCATGATGACCTCCGTGCTCATGCTCATGGTGGTGGAGACGTCGAGGTTCTGGCCATCCGCGGTGATGGTGTAGCTCATGTCCATATCCATTTCGGTTTTTGCGCTTGTGAGGCCTGCGGCGACCTCCTGAGCCTTTGCGAGCGAAGCCGTAACGTCCGAAGGGTCGGCCGAGCCGCTGCCGCAGGCAGCAAGACCGGAGAGCAGAGCCAGAGCGAGCGCCAAGGATAGCAGCTTTTTCATTGTGTTCTCCTCCAATTTTTTGTGTTGATCACACGTCCTCCTCCGGCTCGCGGCCCTTGACCACCTTGAGCCGCACGAACTCCTCGCGCTCCTTTTCCTCGAGCGCGTCGGAGATACGTGAGATCTCGGAATCGAGGCCGGGGATGACGATGTTTTGCAAAGCGTTTGCGCGTTTCTGCGCTTTTTTGATTGCGTAGGCCAGGCGATAGATGCTGTTTTCGGTCTGGGCGAGCTCGCAGATGAGCTCCTTGACCTCCGCGAACTTGAAGTAGGCGTCGTCGAGGTCCGAGCTCGTGAAGGCGAGGCCGTAGGGCGGGCCGGAGGGCAGCTGCGGCTCGGACTCGACCCGGGGCAGCTCGACGCCCATGACGCTGCGGAAGCGCAGGGAAAAGCTGTCGTCTATGGGGACGGCGTCGGCGCCTCTCTCGGCGGAGCCGCCCATGGAGATCTCGGCCAGGCGCATGGAGGCGTAGGCCTCGGAGAAGGTCCTGTCTATGCGCGCCTGGAGGTCCTCGGCCTCGTCGATGAGGCCCATTATCTCGCGTATGAGTATGTTCCGCTTGCGGTCCATGAGCTCATAGCCGGTCTCGGCCAAGGCCCTTGAACGCTTTGCGGAGTTCAGGTTGCCCTTTGTGGGCGCGGTCTGCGCCAAGCCCTCACCTCCCTTTCAGGCGCCGCTTCCGCGGTCACAGCTTGTGCTCGTGCTGGACGTAGTGTTCGTCCAGCACCTTGTCGGAAACGCGCGAGAGCGCGTCCCGCGGGAGTATCGAAAGGAGCTCCCAGCCCAGGTCCAGCGTGGCCTGGATGCTGCGGTCCTCGTACATGCCCTGGGTGATGAACCTGCGCTCCAGCTCGTTGCCGAACTTGAGGCTCAGCTTATCCGCCTCGGAGAGCTCCTCCTCGCCTATGACGGTGGCGAGGCTCCTCGCGCTGGAGACCTCGGAGTAGGAGGCGAAGAGCTGGTTTGAAAGGTCCGGGTGGTCGGCGCGGGTGAAGCCCTCGCCTGTGCCGTCCTTCATGAGCCTCGAGAGGCTGGGCAGGATGCTGACGGGCGGGTAGATGCCCTTCTGCGCCAGCTCGCGGGAGAGGACAATCTGCCCCTCCGTGATGTAGCCCGTGAGGTCCGGTATGGGGTGGGAGATGTCGTCGCCGGGCATGGTGAGTATCGGCACCAGGGTCACGCTGCCGGGCTTGCCGCGTATGAGCCCCGCCCGCTCGTAGATGGAGGCGAGGTCGGAGTACATGTAGCTCGGGAAACCCTTGCGGGAGGGTATCTCGCCCTTGGAGCTGGAGAATTCGCGCAGGGCCTCGCAGTAGAAGGTCATGTCCGTCATGACGACGAGGACGTGGTAGCCCAGCGTGAAGGCCAGGTATTCCGCGGCGGTCATGGCGCAGCGCGGCGTGAGCACGCGCTCTATGATGGGGTCGGAGGCCATGTTGAGGAACATGACGGTCCTGCCCAGGGCGCCGGACTCCGCGAAGTCCTTGCGGAAGTAGTCGGCGGTGTCGTTCTTGATGCCCATGGCGCAAAAGACGGTGACGAACCTGGCGTCGTCGCCCTCGGTGGCGATGACGCGCGCCTGGCGGACGATCTGGGCGGCGAGCTCGTTGTGGCTCATGCCCGCGCCGGAGAAGATGGGCAGTTTCTGCCCGCGTATGAGGGTACAGGTCGCGTCTATGGAGCTGATGCCCGTGAGGATGAAGCTGCGCGGGTATTCGCGCGAGACGGGGTTTATAGCGGCGCCGTTTATGTCGCGGCGCTCCGCGGCGTAGACCTCGGAGAGGCCGTCTATGGGCCTGCCCGTGCCGTCAAAGACCCGGCCCAGGATCTCGCCGGAGAGGGCGATGGTCATGGGCTTTCCCATGAAGCGGGTGCAGGCGCTCTGCATATCTATGCCGCTAGTGCCTTCAAAGGCCTCGATGACGACCCTGTCGCCGTCTATGAGGATGACCCTGCCGCGCCTGCGGCTGCCGTCGGGCAGGATGATCTCCGCGAGCTCGTCATAGGCCGCGCCGTGCACGCCCTCGAGCGCGACGAGCGAGCCCTTTATCTCGGAAAGACCCGTGTATTCTATGCGCATACAGCCACCCCCTATGCGTTCGCGCGCCGCACGGAAGCGACGGCCTTGTCCACCAGCTCCGTGAATTCGGAGGCCGGCTTCCCGCCGCCCAGCTCGAACTTCATGCGCTCCAGCGCGGCAAAGACGCCCGTATCCGTCAGCTGGCGGAGCGGGATATTCTGCGCCACCAGCTCCCTCGCGCCGTCGTAGAGGCGGAGGATGACCCGCAGCATGGCCATCTGGTCGGCGGGCTTCATATAGGTGTCCGTCGCGTGGAAGGCGTTCTGCTGCAAAAAGCCCTCGCGGATGACCTTGGCCGTCTCGATGATGAGCTTCTGGTCGTCGGGCAGGATGTCGGAGCCGATGAGCTTGACTATCTCCATGAGGGAGGACTCCTCGTTCAGCAGGGCCATGATGCGCCCGCGCAGCTCGGTGAAGTCCTCGCCGAAGTTTTCGCTGTACCAGGGTATGAGCTCGTTGAAATACTCGGTGTAGGAGTTGTTCCAGTTTATCGAGGGGAAGTGCCGCGCGTAGGCGAGGGAGCGGTCCAGCGCCCAGAAGCAGCGGACGAAGCGCTGCGTGTTCTGGGTGACGGGCTCGGAGAAGTCGCCGCCCTGGGGCGAGACCGCGCCGATGACCGTGACGGAGCCCTCCGCGCCGGAGAGCGTATCGACAAAGCCCGCGCGCTCATAGAAACCGGCGAGGCGGCTGGGCAGGTATGCGGGGAAGCTCTCCTCTGCGGGCATCTCCTCGAGGCGGCCGGATATCTCGCGCAGGGCCTCGGCCCAGCGGGAGGTGGAGTCGGCCATGAGGGCGACGTGGTAGCCCATGTCGCGGTAGTACTCCGCGATGGTCATGCCCGTGTATATCGACGCCTCGCGCGCCGCGACGGGCATGTTGGAGGTGTTGGCGACGAGAATCGTCCGCTCCATGAGCGGGCGGCCGGTGCGCGGGTCCTTGAGCTCGCGGAACTCGTCCAGCACCTGGGTCATCTCGTTGCCGCGCTCCCCGCAGCCGAGGTAGACGATGATGTCCGCGTCGGACCACTTTGCGAGCTGGTGCTGGACGACGGTCTTGCCCGCGCCGAAGGGGCCGGGTATGGCGGCGCAGCCGCCCTTGGCCACGGGGAAGAGCGTGTCTATGACCCTCTGCCCGGTGACGAGCGGGCGGTCTATGGGCCTGCGCTCCGCGAAGGGCCGCGGCTCGCGCACGGGCCACTTCTGGGAGAGGCAGACGGGGGTCCTCCTGCCCCTGGCGTCCTCAACGTAGAGGAGCGGCTCCGTCACCGTGTACTCGCCGGAGGGCTTCACGTCCACGGCCCGGCCGGAGACCCCGGGCGGCACCATGGAGCGGTGTTCGGTCATCTCGCTCTCGCGGCAGGAGGCGACGAACTGGCCGGGAGAGAGCTCGTCCCCCTCCTTCACCAGCATGGTCACGGCCCATTTTTTCGTCTCGTCCAGGCTCTCTATGTTGATGCCCTTGGCGATGAAGGAACCGGCCATGGCCTCTATGATCTGCAGCGGCCGGCCGATGCCGTCGAAGATACCGCCTATGAGCCCGGGGCCGAGGCGTATCGACATGGGCTCGTTCGTCGGGTAGACGGGTTCGCCCGCGGCGAGCCCGCCGGAGTCCTCGTAGATCTGGACGATGCTCTCCTCCCCGGCGGAGGAGACGACCTCCCCGAAGAGCCGCTGCTTGCCGACGTATACAAGGCTCATGCGGGGCAGGCTCCTGCCGCCGCGGACCTTTATGACGGGGCCGTTCACCCCGTGGATATAGTATTCGGTCTTATTCTCCATCTGCTTCCTCCAGACTGAAGCCTGTGAGCTCGGAGAACCTGCCCTCCAGGTCCTCGAGCGCCGAGTCAAAGGAGAGGTCGATGCGCCTGCAGCGCTCAGGGCACTCGAGCACGAGCCCGCCGAGCGAGAAGCCGCCCTCCAGGAATTCGAGCTTCACGCCGGGCGAGGCCGAGTTGAGGCCCTGGGCGTAGCCCATATCCTCGCGCCGGAGCCAGACCTTGGCCTCTCTCGCGCCGGGGACGGCGTCGAGGGCGCGCCAGAGCTGGTTTTTGAGCGTTTCGGCGTACTCGGGCCTTTGGGGCAGCTCGAGTATCTTCCGCCTGACCTCGGCAAAGACGTCGTCCGCGCAGTCCTCTCGGAACTGCAGCAGGCTGCGCTTTGCGGCGAGCCCTTCCGCGACTATCCGCTTGTTCTCCTTGACCTTCGCGTCGGCCAGGGCGGAGGCCCTGCGCTTTTCGGCCGCGGAGGCCAGGGCCGCTGCATATTCCTCGAGCGCCTCGCGCTCCAGCCGCTCCGTTTCCGCGTTCATCGCGGCGGCCTTTTCCTCCGCGGCGCCGGTCAGCGCTGCGGCGAAGGCTTTGAGCTTGCTTTTTTTCTCTTGCATAGGCCCCCTCCTAGATCTTGATGCCGATGGCCTCGTTTATGAGGCGGGTGATATAGTCCCGCGCGCGCACGGAGCCGCGGCTGTCCGCCACGATGTTCACCAGCGGCCGCCCGGCGGAGAGCTTGAGCGCGTCGAGTCGCTCGCGGCTGAGCGCGTAGCAGCCCTCCGTCACTATGAGGACGGCCACGCCCTGGTCCGCGCAGGCGCGGCTTATGGCGGCGTCGACCTCCTTTTTGGTGGCTGCGCGCGCCCCCTCTATCCCGGCGAGGCGCATGCCCGTCAGGACGTCCGGGTCGTCCGTGATGCAGAAGCAGCGCATCAGAACAGCAGGATGACGATGGCGATGAGCAGGCCGTAAATGGCGATGCCCTCAGCCATGCCGACAAAGACTATGGACTTGCCGAAGCTGCCCTCGTTTTCGGTCAGCGCGCCGATGGCCGCGCAGGCGGAGTTCGAGACCGCGATGCCCGAGGCTATGCCCGAGATGCCGACGGCCAGCGCCGCCGCCAGGTAACCGATGGCCTTGGTCCAGTCCGTGCCGCCGGCAGCCGCGGCGACCTCGGCCGCGTCGTTCGCCGCAGCGACGCCCTGGCCCAGGAACACCACCGCCGTTGCGAACATGACGAGGAAGAAGCCGCAGATATTGGCATAGAGCGGCTTTTTGACGCTCTTTCCCGCCTTGGCGCGGCGGGCGATCATCCACAGCGGCAGGACGATCAGGACGAGAACGGCCAGAAGGGGAGCGATGAACTTTAGCATGTTAAGAACCTCCGATTTATATCTGTTTGTAGCGTACTTTGTCAGACGGCGCGCTGCATCGCGGCCGAGTAATCCACCTTGGCGGGCTCGAAGGGCGTGCCGCGGCCGGTATAGAACCTGCCGAAGAGCTCATAGAACTCGAGCCTCAGCGCCTGGATGCAGACGAGGACGGACTCTATCAGCATGACGAGCGCGTTGCCGAGGACGAGCCCGATGATGGAGTATCCGCCGCCGCTCGTCTCGGAGAGAGCGTAGACAATGAGCATCATGATGGCGTGGCAGATGGCGTAGGTGCCGACTCGCAGGAAGCTCAGGCAGTTGGAGAGCCAGGAGAGAAAGGCCTCGAACAGCTCGAAGAAGCCCTCCAGGAGCATCATGCCCGCGGAGGTCTTGTGGCCGTGCTCCTTTGGCGCGAGGCCGAAGAGCATCGTGAGCGGCTCGCCCAGCCAGATGGAGAGCAGCAGGAGCGCAAAGACCAGCCAGACCGGCCCCTTGGACAGAAGCGAGGTGGCGAAGAGCGCGTCCGATACGGCGCAGCCGACGATCCCGGCGAGGAAGAGGACGCCCGTCACGCCGTTTGCGGAAAAGAGCGCGGCCCGGTAATCGTGCTGGCGGAAGGCCGTCAGGATGTTCAGGACTCCGCTTATCAGGATGAGCACGACTCCGCCGCCCGCGGAGACGAGCAGGATCTGCATGACTCCGCCGCCCTCAAGGACCTTAAAGCCCGGCAGCAGGTGCTCGTTTCCGAACACGCTGCCGTATACAAAGCCGAACACGACTGCGGCACAGCCGACGGCGGCGAGGATACGCCCGAGCCACATTCCCTTTTTCTTCAGCATATATATGCCGATGAGCACAAGCAGCGCACCCTGGCCGACGTCTCCGAACATCACGCCGAAGAGCAGGCAGTAGGTGATGACCATGAAGATGCGCGGGTCGCACTCGCCGTAGGCGGGGTAGCCGTACATCTTTACGAAGGGGGCGAAGATTCGCGTCCAGAAGCTCTCTTTGAGCTTGACGGGGACGTGGCCGTGGTCGCCGCGGCCCGGATGCTCGAAGGAGCAGACGCAGCCGAGCGCCTCCGCGGCGCGCTTGAAGTCCTCGGCGTCCGCAGCGGGCAGCCAGCCGGAGAGGAAGAACTCGTCCCCGTCGTAGCCGGCATACTGCCGCAGGGCGAAGCCCTCGCTCATATATTTGAGCCAGGACCAGCGCGAGAGCGCCTCGTCTCTCTCCCTCTGGGCGAGCCGGCCGAGCTCTTCGGAGAGGGCCTGGGCCTGTTTTCTGGCGGCGTCTGCCTCGGCCCGGAGCTCTTCCATGCGCTTTGCGGGGACTCCGGTGAGCCCGGCGGCGTTGGGCGGGTCCTCCGGCTCAAAGCCGTATTCGACCAGCCGCTCCTCCTCGCGCAGGACTCCTCCCTGCAGGGTCAGCAATATACAGCAGACCTTGTCCCCGGCGAAGCCGGAGCGGAAGAGGAAAGCGCCGTGTTCCTTTTCGGCCTCGGCGCGCAGCTCGTCCCAGAGCTCGGGCTCCACCCGGCCGAAGCGCAGACGCATGTGACTGACGTCCAGCAGCTGCCCCAGGTCCACGTCCAGGAGCGAGAAGGGCTCAAATCGGGAGATGAGCTCCTCGTCGTCCTGGGCGAGGCTGGAGGCGGCGTTCCTCTGCGTTATGACGCGGGTCGCCGCGCCGGACACGCGGGAGATATACTCCGTGCAGTCCTCGAGCGTCCAGCCCCTGTCGCGGAACTCGGCGAATTCCGCGCGGATTCCCAGCTTTGTCAGCAGGGCCGCGGCGGAATCCAGCGCGGGACGGAAGGGGTCCTCTCCTTCCGGGCGGAGCAGGCCGCGCCTGCCTCCCAGCGTCGCGGCGGAGAGGGGGTGGAACTCCCTGTCCAGTATCAGTTTGTGTATGGCCTCGTCCAG
Source organism: Clostridiales bacterium (assembly GCA_004553625.1). Classification (GTDB taxonomy): domain Bacteria; phylum Bacillota; class Clostridia; order Oscillospirales; family Oscillospiraceae; genus Scatomorpha; species Scatomorpha merdavium. The sequence goes on from SFKX01000004.1 coordinate 175,895, forward strand.
CAGTTCCGCCGGACCGGAGACCAGGGCTTTAAGCAGTTTTTCAGTGGCCATTGCGCCCTCCCTTGGTTCCGTCTAATCCATATATCCTGCGGGGGAAAGTCCGTATTGCAGCGCCACAAAGGCACGGCGCAGCATCCGCGCCTCCCCCTCCTTGAGCTGTAGGAAAGCATCCACGACGCTGAGGTTCGGCGCGCCGTGCATGACCTTTCTGTAGAACGCGCGTTCCGCCGCGCGGACCAGTCCCTCCGGCGAGGCGCCCTCCACTCCGGAGAGCCACTTGCCCAGCCTGGAGCCTCTGAGCTCCGCGAGCGCGTCCTCGTCCGTATCCGCCTCGAGGATGCGGCGTTCCATCTCCGGGCCGAGCGCACCGTGCATGGGCAGCAGCAGCCGCATCGCCTCCTGTACCGGCGTGCCGAAGCGGCGCAGACGCAGGAGGTAGGAGATGTTGAGCATGTCCGCCCGGAAGGAGACCGTTCTCATGAGCTCGCGCTTTGCCGGGCCGTCGTAGCCCGTGTGCAGGAGCCTGTCGAGGCTGCGGTAATACTGACCCTCGAGCCGGAGCGCGGCCTCGTTGAAGGCGGGCTTGCCGGTCTTCGGGTCCAGCTCCAGCTCGCGCATGGCGGGGCCGTAGATGCTCCCTGCCGCGCCCTCCAGGACATCCTGGAAGCTGCGCGCCTCCCTGAGCCGCTTGGCGTCCAGCCCGGGCATGAGCTTGAGCGCCGCCGCGGGCAGGTAATAGCTCTCCTCCACCGCGCCCTCGGAGAGGCGGCGCAGGGCGGAGAGGATCAGCTTGAGCTCCGCCTCGTAGGTCATGAAGATGAGGAACTTCTTCGAGGCGTCGTTGGCGAACCTGTAGAGCCGCTCGTAGTCCTCGAACAGGCAGCGGCTCAGGGCCTCGGCGAACTGGACGTCCGTTGCGCCCTGCGGGGGCAGGCCTGCGGCGGCCTTGTGCCAGGCCGGGCTGCGCAGCAGGAAGCTCAAAAGCTCCTCCGGCGTGCGCATGGAGGCTATCTTCTCCTTGTCCGCGTCGGACAGGAGGTGGGCGTACATCGCGCGCGCCTCCGTGGCAAGGGCGATGTCCATCGCCCGGCGTCCGCTGTTATTCATCCTTCTGCCCCAGGGCGAGCGCCAGCACCCGGTCCACATAGCCGGGGCGCTTTGCCTCATATCTGCGGCGGAGCCGTTCGCGCGTTTCAGCGGCGGCAGCCCTGTCTTTTTCTATCTCGAGCTCGGCGCGGGCGTGCTCGGCCTCGGCGTCTTTGGCCATGGCGGCGCGCGTCTCCCGCCGCACCTGGGCGAGCATCTCGTCCTTTGCGGACTGGACCCGCGAGCCCAGCCGCGCGCGGTACTCCTCCGCGGCGTCCTCGATCTCTTTTGCCTTCTGCTCGGCTTCCAGCAGGGCGTGCAGGACGAGCATATCCGCCGCGGTCTCCCGCTCCAGCCGCTCGCGCCGCTCCTCGGCCTCGCGCTGGGCGCGGACCTCCTCCTGCGCCTTTATCTGCTTCATGGAATTCAAAAAGCCCCGCCTCCTCCGGCCTTTCGGCCTCTCTTTTCGTAACTTACAACATACCACATTTCCGTCCAAAAGTGAAGTCATTTTTACACGCCCCTCCCGCTCGCGGAAACTCGCTCTTTCCTTTGGCCGGAAATTGAGTTATACTACGCACAAATGAGCACAAGAGGAGGAAGATAGATGAAATACGTCCTCATAATAGGCGACGGTATGGCCGACGACCCGCTGGAGCAGCTGGACGGCAAGACCCCGCTGGAAGTCTGCAAAAAGCCCTTTTTCGACTCGCTCTGCGCAAAGGCGGAGCTGGGCCTGGTCAAGACCATCCCGGAGGGCTTTCCTCCCGGGAGCGACACGGCCATCATGTCCATCTTCGGCTGCGACCCGAGGAAGTATTTTTCCGGCCGCGCGCCGCTGGAGCTGGCGGCCTCGGGCGGGGTCATGCCGGAGGGCGGCGCGGCCTACCGCTGCAACATGGTGAACCTGGGCGGAGACCCCGCCGGCCCCTTTGAGGAGCGCGTCATGGTCTCGCACAGCGCGGGCTCCATAGAGGGTGAGGAGTCGGACGAGCTCGTGACCTGGCTCTTCGCGCAGCCCGAGTTCGCCGCCCTGGCGGAAGAGGCCCGGCTGACGGTCCGGCCCGGTTCGAGCTTCCGCCACCTCGCCGTGCAGGCGGAGGCGGACATAGCCGGCATCGTCCTCGCCCCGCCGCACGACCACCTGAACGAAAAGATCGGCCCCCTGCTGCCCCGCGGCTGCGCCAACGCCGGGGTCCTGCTCGGCCTGATGCGCAAGGCGGCCCAGCTGCTGCCCGGGCATCCCGTGAACAAAAAGCGCGAAGCGGAGGGCAAGCTCCCCGCCAACTGCATCTGGTTCTGGGCCGAGGGCAAGGGCGCAAAGCTGCCGAACTTTGTGGAGCGCTTCGACGCGGACGGCGGCGTCATCTCCGCCGTGCCGCTCTGCCACGGCATAGCCAAGCTGGTTGGTCTTGAGGCGGTGAGCGTGCCGACCGCCACCGGCGAGTGGGATACGGATTACGAGGCCAAGACCGCCGCCGCCCTGAAGGTCCTGGAGTCGCACGACTTCGCCGCGGTCCACCTCGAGGGTCCGGACGAGGCCACGCACAACCACGACCTCGAGCACAAGATCTACAGCGTGGAGTGCCTGTCGGAGCGCGTGGCAAAGCCGCTCTGCGCCGAGCTGAGGCGCCGGGGCGAGGACTTCCGCCTGCTCATCCTCTCCGACCACCGGACCTTCATGAAAAACGGAGCGCACGGCGAAACGCCCGTGCCGTATATGATCTACGACAGCCGCGAGAACGGCCCGGCCTCCGGCCTGGGCTATACGGAAAAGAACGGGGAAGCCGGTCCCTTCCTGGAGAGCGGCACAGAGCTGATGCCCCGGCTCTTCCAGCCGTGAGCGGGCTGAGCATCGCCGCCCGGGCAAAGCTGAACCTATCTCTGGACGTGCTGGGCAGGCGCGAGGACGGCTACCATGAGCTGAGGATGGTCATGCAGGCCGCGGAGCTGGCGGACGAGGTCTATGTCGAGCTGCGCGAGCCGGGCTTCTTCCTGGCTGAGACGAACCGGAGCTACATCCCCACGGACGAGCGCAACGTTGCCGTGAAGGCGGCGAAGGCCTTTTTCGGCGCGGCGGGCCTGGACCACGGGGCGTACATAAGAATAGAAAAGCACATCCCGGTCTGCGCGGGCCTGGGCGGGGGCTCGTCGGACGCGGCGGCGGTGATCCGCGCTCTGAACGAGCTGTGCGGCTCCCCGCTGGAGGGCGAGGCGCTGCAGGCCGCGGCGGCGCGCGCGGGCTCGGACGTACCCTTCTGCCTGCTGGGCGGGACGGCCCTGGCCGAGGGCCGGGGCGAAGTGCTTACGGCGCTGCCGCCCCTGCCGGAGACGCCCGCCGTAATCTGCATGCCGCACTTCGGCTGCTCCACTCCGGAGCTCTTCTCCCGCCTGGACGGGCTTCGGACCCGCTGCCGCCCGGATACGAAGGGCCTCATCTCGGCCCTGGAGGCCGGGGACCTCGGCGGCGTGGCCCGCAGGATGTACAACGTGTTCGAGGACGCGCTTGACCGCCGCGCCGCCCAGGCCGTGGGCGAGATAAAACGCCTGCTGCTGGATAACGGCGCGCTCGGCGCCGTGATGAGCGGCTCGGGCTCCGCGGTCTACGGTCTCTTCCCGGACGAGGGCTCCGCCCGCGCCGCCGCCCGCGCCGCGGAATACTCCTGCCGCGAAGTGTTCCTCACAAAGACCGCCTAAAGCGACTTGTCTGAGAAGGCGGAGCCTTCTCAGACAAGGGGGGGTTGCGCTGCGCTGCGCGCCTCGCTTTGCTCGACGCTCGCTCCGCGAGAAGTATTTTTGGCGACGTACACGCCGCCGCCAAAAATGATTGCAATTTATTTCGCGGTTGCCTATCTGTATGCGTGGGTACGGATGTAGTCCAGGACCAGGCCGTGCGCCTCGGAGTTGAGGTGGTAGCCGTCTCCGATGTGCAGGTCCTCGGGCAGGCTGCCGTCCTCACCCCGGACCGCCGCGGCGAGGTCTATGCAGCGCAGGCCCTCCGCCTCGGCTATCTCATATATCCAGGCGCTGGCCGCGGCGAGCTTGTCGTTGTTGATGTCGCCCTGGTATGGGTAGCTCTCCGCCACGGGGAAGAGCGAGGCGCACATTATCTTCGTCTCCGGGCAGGCCTCGCCCAGGGCGCGGACCAGGGCGGTGTATTCTTCTTTGAAATACTCCTCGTCCATGAAGGAAACACCGTTCTCGCCCAGGTTCACGATGAGGTATTCCGGCCGTTTTAGCGCCATGGCCTCCGTGACGGACATCTCCTCCCAGGTCTCGGGGTAGACGATCTTGTCCACGCTCCAGCGGTTGAGGGTGAGCGTCCCGCTCATGGGCGTCCAGACCTGGGTGGTGTTGTAGCCGCCGGGGAGCAGTTCCTGGAGTCGCAGGCCGTTTGTGTTGCTGTCTCCGTAAAAGACGATGGCGTCCTGGTACTCCTGGCCCATGTCCTCCGTCTCACCCAGGAGGGTGGGCGGCGGCGTGGGCGAGGGCGTCGGTTCCGGGGTCGGCTCCGGCGTGGGTGCGGGCGTGACTGCCGGGGTCGGGGTCGCGGGCGGGGTCTCCGCCGGACCGGACGCGGCACAGGCGGAGAGGAGCAGGCAGGCGGCGGCCAGCGCCGCGAGCGCGGCCCGTCTCATTCCAGGTCCAGCCGCCGGCCCAGCAGATAGGCCGTGGCCGCGTAGAGCAGGATGCAATAGGCGGCGTTCAGGACGATCCCGCCTATCAGGAGTGAATGTCCGAACTGGGCCAGCCGCCCCAGCGTCGGGATGGAGACGAAGGCGCTCAGCCTGTATCCGGTGGCGAGGGTGAGGAGCATGGTTAGCAGCTGCGATGCGAGTCCCAGGGCCAGGAAGATCCCTAGCGAGGCCAGGAGCTTGTGTCTGGAGAGCGTATGCCCCGCGGCCAGGGAGGCGAAAAACAGCAGGCAGCTCGAGAGCGTCCCCAGCAGGAGCAGCAGCAAAAACTCGAGCAGGACCGCGGCGAGCTCCGCCGCGCCGATGCCGTAGGCCGCGCTGAGTCGGAGCGCCAGGGCGCGCAGCTCGTAGAGCACCTGAGCCCACACCTCCGCCCGGAAAGCCACGGCAAAGAGGCAGCCGTAGATGCAGGCCCCCGTCAGCAGGAACCAGGCCGCCGCGGCGATGAGCTTGGAGCAGAGAAGCCCGTGTATGCTGACGGGCAGGCTGTGCGTGAGGTAGCCCTCCTGCGAGAGCATACTGCGGTAGAAGCGGTAGACGATGACTACGAGCGTCACCACCGCCAGCGCGATGACGGCGAGGAAAAACAGCACGACGAAGATCGCGGAGACCGCCACGGCGACTCTGCCCGTGCGCTCTGCGCCGAGTCCGCGTATGCACAGGCCCGCCGCCGCGCTCATGACGAAGAGCAGGACGATGAGCGGCAGGATGTAGCGCGCGGTGGCGGCGAATTCGTATTTGAGCAGCTTTTTCAGCATCGAAACACCTCCCGGAACAGGGCGTCGAGGCTCATGCCGCGCTCGCGGCGGAGCTGTTCCGCGGGGCCGGCCATGACCAGTCTGCCCCCGCCGAGGAAGGCCGCGTCGTCGAGGGCGGGCTCGAGCTCGGCTATCATGTGGGTGGAGATCAGCACGGCGGCGCCCGGGGCGCGTCCGGCGAGTATGGTCTCGAGTATATAATCCCTTGCAGCCGGGTCCACCCCGCCGAAGGGCTCATCCAGCAGGTAGAGCTTTGCGGCGCGGCTCATGGCCAGGGCCAGCCGGGCCTTCTGCCGCTCGCCCTTGGAGAGGCTGCGCACCCTCGCCCGAGTATCGAGGCCCAGGCGGCGCAGGTGTTCCTCCGCCGCGGCGCGGTCAAAGTCCGCAAAGAAGTCGGCAAAATAGTCCAGCAGCCGGTGCAGGCGCATCCAGTCGGGCAGGTCCTGCCGCTCCGGCATGTAGGAGACCAGGGCCTTGGTCCCGCGTCCCGGCGCCTCGCCGCAGACCCGCACCGCGCCCCGCTCCGGCCTTATCAGCCCGGCGATCAGCTTTATGAGGGTTGTCTTGCCGCTGCCGTTCGGACCCAGAAGACCCAGAACTCGGCCCTCCTCCAGCCCTAGCGTCAGCCCCTCGAGGGCGAAGCCCCCTCCGTAGCTCTTGCCGAGCTCTACACATTCCAGTACCGGCATCGTCTCACCTCCGTTTACACTCTACAATAACATCGCTCGCAAAACAATGTCAATCGCCAAAAAGCGCGGTCCTTCTCCCTGCGGACGAAAAAGGCCCCCGCAGGGTCCCGGGAGGGACCGTGCGGGGGCGCTGCTGTTATTGGGCTAAAAACTCAGTCGCGGGGGGTCTTGATCTGCGCCTGAGCAGCGGCCATGCGGGCGATAGGCACGCGGAAGGGGCTGCAGGAGACGTAGTCGAGGCCGACACGGTGGCAGAACTCAACGCTGGAGGGCTCGCCGCCGTGCTCGCCGCAGATGCCGAGGTGGATGTCCGGGCGGGTGCTGCGGCCCAGCTTGCAGGCCATGTCGACCAGCTTGCCGACGCCGACCTGGTCGATGCGCTCGAAGGGGTCGTTGTCGAAGATCTGCTTCTCGTAGTAGCTGGGCAGGAAGCTGCCGGCGTCGTCACGAGAGAAGCCGAAGGTCATCTGGGTGAGGTCGTTGGTGCCGAAGGAGAAGAACTCGGCCTCTTTGGCGATCTCGTCGGCGGTGAGGGCCGCACGCGGGATCTCGATCATGGTGCCGACCAGGTACTTGAGGTCGCTGTTCTTCTCGGCCTTGACCTTCTCAGCGGTGGCCTTCACGATGTTGGAGACATACTTGAGCTCCTTGAACTCGCAGGTCAGCGGGATCATGATCTCGGGGACGATGTCGTAGCCGCACTCGGCCTTGACGTTGATGGCGGCCTCGATGATGGCGCGGGTCTGCATCTCAGCGATCTCGGGGTACTTGACGGGCAGACGGCAGCCGCGGAAGCCCATCATGGGGTTGTTCTCGTGCAGGCTGAGGATGGTGCCCTTGACGTAGTTGAAGGTGAGACCCATCTCGTCGGCCAGGGCCTTGATGTCCTCGTCGGCGGTGGGCAGGAACTCGTGCAGGGGGGGATCCAGCAGGCGGATGGTGACCGGGCGGCCTTCCATGGCCTTGAAGATACCCTCGAAGTCGCCGCGCTGCATGGGCAGCAGCTTGGCCAGGGCGGCGGCGCGGTGCTCGACGTCGGTGGAGAGGATCATCTCACGCATGGCCGGGATACGGTCGGCGTCGAAGAACATGTGCTCGGTACGGGTGAGGCCGATGCCCTCGGCGCCCAGACGCACGGCGTTGGCGGCGTCACGCGGGGTGTCGGCGTTGGTGCGGACCTTGAGCTTGCGGATGCTGTCCGCCCAGCCCATGACGACGGCGAAGTCGCCGCTTATCGTGGCGTCGACGGTGGGGATGGCGCCGACATAGACGTTGCCGGTGTTGCCGTCGATGCTCATGACCTCGCCCTCATTGACGCGGATGTCGCCGATGGTGAGGTACTTCTCATCTTCGTAGATGCGGAGCGCGCCGCAGCCGGCGACGCAGCAGGCGCCCATGCCGCGGGCGACGACAGCCGCGTGAGAGGTACGGCCGCCGGTAGCGGTCAGGATGCCCTTGGCAGCGGCCATGCCCTCGATGTCCTCGGGGCTGGTGAAGCTGCGGACCAGCAGGGTGGGGCCGTTCTTGGCGTGCTTCTTCACGTCCTCAGCGGTGAAGTACACAGCGCCGCAGCCGGCGCCGGGGCTGGCGGCCAGGCCGGTGGCGACGGGCTTCGCCTTCTTGAGGGCGGCCTCGTCGAAGCGCGGGTGCAGCAGGGCGTTTATCGAGTTGGGGTCTATCTTGAGCAGCGCCTCTTCCTTGGTGCAGAGGCCCTCGTTCACCATGTCGACGGCGACCTTGAGAGCGGCCTGCGCGGTACGCTTGCCGTTGCGGGTCTGGAGCATGTAGAGCTTGCCCTGCTCTATGGTGAACTCCATGTCCTGCATGTCCTTGTAGTGGCGCTCGAGGTTCTTCGCGACGGCGGCGAACTGGTCGTAGGCCGCGGCGTTGGTCTCGTGGAGCTGGTCTATGGTCTGGGGGGTGCGGATGCCGGCGACGACGTCCTCGCCCTGGGCGTTCATTAGGAACTCGCCGTAGAGCTTGTTCTCGCCGGTGGCGGGGTCACGGGAGAAGGCGACGCCGGTGCCGCAGTCGTCGCCCATGTTGCCGAAGACCATCATCTGGACGTTGACGGCGGTGCCCCAGGAGCTGGGGATGTCGTTCATGCGGCGGTAGGCGATGGCGCGGTCGTTCATCCAGGAGCCGAACACGGCGCGGACGGCGGCCATGAGCTGGACCTTCGGGTCGGTCGGGAACTCTTCGCCGGCGAGCTCTTTGTAGAGGACCTTGAAGCGCTTCACCATCTCCTGCATATCCTCGGCGGTGAGGCCGGCGTCGGTCTCGACGCCGCGCTTTTCCTTGAGCTCGTCCATGATGGCCTCGAACTTGAGACGGTCATAGCCCATGGCGACGTCGGAGAACATCATGATGAAGCGGCGGTAGCTGTCGTAGGCCCAGCGGACGTTTCCGCTCTTCTCGGCCAGGGTGGCGGCGACGTCGTCGTTGATGCCGAGGTTCAGGATGGTGTCCATCATGCCGGGCATGGAGGCGCGGGCGCCGGAACGGACGGAGACCAGCAGCGGGTTTTCCTTGTCGCCGAACTTCTTGCCGACGAGAGCTTCCATCTTGGCCAGGTACTCAAAGATCTCGGCTTCGATCTCGGGGGCGATCTTCTCGCCGTCCTCATAGTAGCGGGTGCAGGCCTCAGTGCTTATCGTGAAGCCCTGGGGGACCGGCATTCCGATATTGGTCATCTCGGCCAGGTTAGCGCCCTTGCCGCCCAGCAGCTCGCGCATATTGGCGTTGCCTTCGGAAAACAGGTAAACGTACTTTTTGCTCATCCTTCAACGTCCTTTCAGATTTATATGAAGATTTTACCTTAACGAACTGTTTTGACACGATTCAGACGTATCATACAACCCGTGGAAAGTATACCATCATTCTCCGCGCAGTTCAAGTAGAATATTCCTATATTTTTGCCTGTTCTTTCGGTGTTTTTGTTAAGATTCCGGCCTCAGCGCGCAGATGGCGTCCGCGAGGCGGGCATAGTCCGCGCAGGAGAACGTCTCGCCCCTGGCGCCCGGGTCCAGGCCGGCGCGCTCGAGCGCTTCGTCGAGCAGGGGCTTATACTCGCCCAGCCCCGCGCCGAGCGCATTTTTGAGCGTTTTGCGCCTCTGTGCGAAGGCCGCCTTCACGCAGCGGAACATAAGCGCCTCGTCCCGCACGGGGCAGGGCTTTTCCGCTCTCGGCCTGAGCCGCACGACGCTGGAGGTCACCTTCGGCCGCGGCATGAAGCACTCGGGCGGCACGTCGAAGAGCCGCTCGGCCTCGCAGTGCCAGTTCAGATACAGGGAAAAGGCCCCGTAATCCGGCGTCCCCGGCGCGGCGGTCAGGCGCAGCGCCACCTCGCGCTGTATCATCACCGTTATCTGCTCGAATATCCCCGCTTCTATGAACTTTGCCAAAAGCGGCGTCGTGACGTTGTAGGGCAGGTTCGCACAGACCCGGTAACGCATACCCGGGCATTTTTCGCGCAGGAGCGCGGCGAGGTCTGTTTTGAGCGCGTCGCCCTGGACCACCTCGGCGTTCGGGCATCCGGCGAGTGTCTCCGCCAGGACGGGGAGCAGGCCCCGGTCCAGCTCGACTGCCAGGACCCGCTCCGCCCTCTGTGCGAGCTCGGCCGTGAGGCAGCCGACTCCGGGGCCGACCTCCAGGACGGCGAGGCCCTCTCCCCCGCCCTCGCAGCCGGCCTCGGCTATGCGCCGGGGGACCGAGGGCTCTATGAGGAAGTTCTGGCCCAGGCCCTTGGAAAAGCGCAGGCCGTGCCGCTCCATGAGCGTCTTTATCTCGTTCGGGCTGGTCAGACGCACCTTGCCCTCCTTGCCGCGCCTATGGCGGTGGCGCAGGCGCTGTGCTCCGGGATGATGAAGCGCTTGCCGTAGACCCGCTCGAACTGGGCAAAGTTCCTGCGCGAGGGCGCGCTTGCGGCCATCGCGCCTATGACGACGACCTCCGGGGCGCCACTGCCCTCGCAGGCGAGCAGGCTCATCGTACCGATGACCTGGAGCACCAGGGTCGAGATGCCCGCGGCCCAGTCCTCATCGGAGGCCGTGGGGTCCATCCGGGCGAGGTTCGAGGCGGTTATCTCCTGGTCCAGGATGCCGTAGCCCTCGACGAAGTCGCCGATGAGCAGGTCCACCTTGCCGTTGCGGCCGCGCATGGCCATCTCGTTGAGCCGGGACATGTCCTCCAGGCCCAGGAGCTTGACGGAAAGGCCCTTGAGCGTCCCGCCGCCGACGCCCGTGCCGCACAGGTGGGTATACTCCCCGGCCTTGGCCCGGACGAAGGCCGTGCCTGTGCCGATGCTCGCCACGACGATATCGTCCCTGCCGCTCAGCCAGCAGGCGCCCTCGCCTATGGCCTCCGGCTCGGAGATGTAGCTCAGCGGGCGTCCCAGGCGCTCCAGGCCGGAGCTCTTGGCTGCGAGCCCCGTCAGGGCTATGGCCTCGGCCTCCGCCGCGTCCAGGCCCAGGCGCTCCAGCATCGCCGGGACGTCCCCGCCCCGGCCGTGCTCGTAGTGCGTGCGGAGGATGCGCTCCCCCTCCAGGGCGCAGAGCTTCACCGCGGAAGCGCCCATATCAACGCCGATTATCATTTGATGCACCTCACAGGCTCATTCGAGCGTATATTGCGCCGTGTCGTCCACGACCACGTTGCCGTTCGCGTCGAGCAGCGGCGTGATGCCAAACGGGCTAAGGCCGCCGACGGCGATGTAGTTGACGCCGGTCTGCGTATCCACGACTACATACAGCATGCCCATGCCCAGGCCCTGGTTCTCCTTGATGACGAAACGATCCGGTTTCTTCTTTGCCATGCTTCCCCCTCCTTTTCAGCAGCTCAGATAAGCTTCTCGTAGGCGTTGCGCCGCGAGTCGTGGCCCGGGTCCATGAGACTGACGTCCACCTCGCCGCAGTAAGTAAAGCCCAGCTTCTCGCTTGCCAGGCGGTTCATGGCCCTGTTGTCCCTGTGCGTATCGACCCTCACGGAGGCCTTGCCCAGGCCCGCCGCCAGGTCGAAGGCCAGGGAGAACATATCCCGCGCGAGCCTCGTGCCGCGGTACTTGTCCGCGGTCATCGCCCGGTGGACGACGGCGTAGTTGTCGCCCTCGGTGAGCCATGCGCCGTCGATGACGTCGTAGCTCGGCTCGTGCAGCATGGAGATGCAGACGTAGCCCGCGAGCTCTCCCTCGTGCTCGAACACCCAGCCCCGGCCTAGCTCTATGTCCCCGTAGAGGACCTCCTCCCTGGGGTATCCGTCCTGCCACTGGTCCACGCCGCTCTCGCGCAGGTACCTCTGCGCCTGAGCGACTATCTGCATGACGCCCGGCACGTCCGAGGGCTCCGCGCGTCTCGGCTCGAAGCGCAGCTTTTCGCCCTCGGGCAGGCGCTCATATTTTATCTCTTCGACGAGTTTCCTGTCCATTTTGTCTCCAAGCTCCAGTTTTTCAAACATATCGGGCCGCTTGTCCAGGGTGCGCTCGAGCTGTTTTTTCCTGCGCCACTTGGCGACCTTCGCGTGGTCGCCCGTGAGCAGGACCTCCGGCACGGCGCGGCCCTCCCAGACCTCCGGGCGCGTATACTGCGGGTATTCGAGCAGGCCGTCCCAATGGCTCTCGCCGGTGTAGCACTCCTCGTCCGCGAGGACGCCCGGGACCATCCGGCAGACGCAGTCCGCCACGGCCATCGCGGCTATCTCGCCGCCCGTGAGCACGAAGTCGCCCAGCGAGATCTCCTCGTCCACGCACTCCTCGATAAAGCGCTCGTCCACGCCCTCGTAGTGGCCGCAGACGAGGACGAGGTGGTCATAGTCCCGCCGGAGCCGCTTGGCCTCCTCCTGATCGAAGGGCTTCCCCTGCGGGGACATGTAGATGACGCGGCTGCGCCTCTTCCCGGCCTTGGACATGATGTCGTCCAGGCAGCTCTTGAGGGGCTGCGCCATCATGACGAGGCCCCAGCCGCCGCCGTAGGGGTAGTCGTCCACCTGCATCTGCTTATTCTCTGTGTAGTCGCGTATCTGGACGCAGTTTATCTCCACCGCGCCCTTCTTGGCGGCGCGGCCTATGATGCTCTCCCCCAGGACCGCGCTCATGCTGCCCGGGAAGAGGGTCATTATATCTATCCTGTACGGCTCCACGTTACATCCCCTCTATCAGCCGGACGGTGATGACGCCGGTGTCGGCGTCCGTCCTCAGAATGAACTCCGGCACGGCGGGGATGAGCCGCTCCCTTTCGCCCTTCACGACGTAGACCATGGACGCCGGCGCGTCTATGACCTCTGTGAGCTTACCAACACTCTCGCCATCCTCGGTGACTACCTCGGCGCCGATGATGTCCTGGATGAAGTAGCCGCCCTTGGGGAGCTTTGCGTCCGCGCGGTCTATGAACACGCGCCTGCCCTTGAGGCGCATGGCGGCGTTCACGTCCTCCACGCCCTCGAGCCGGGCGAGAACAGTCTGCTTGTGCACGCGCGCGGCGAGCACCCTCACGGGCGCGCCGTCTATATACAGGGTCCGGAACTTCGCCAAAAACTCCGCCGAATCGGTCCAGGGCAGGATCTTTACCTCGCCCCGGACGCCGTGGGTGTTGACGATCTCCCCGGCCTCGATGAATCTCTCTTTCATATCGACCCGCCTTTTACCAAATGCAAGCTAAGGGAGGCGTTTTCGCCTCCCTTAACTTCAGTCCACGATCTCCACGGACACTTTTTTGCCCTTTCTCTGGGCGACGGCCTTCATGAGGACGCGGATCTCTTTAACGATCCGGCCCTGGCGGCCGATGACCTTGCCCATATCGCCCTCGGCGACGCGGACCTCGAAAACGGTCTCGCCGTCGGCTTTGCGCTCGGTCACGGAGACCTCGTCGGGTTTTTCGACGAGGCTCTGTATAATGTAGGTCAGAAGTTCTTTCATCGTCTAGTTTGCAGCTCCTTAGGCCTCAGCCTTTTTCAAGAGGCCCCTGACGGTATCGGTCGGCTGGGCGCCGTTGGCGATCCAGTACTTGGCGCGCTCCAGGTCCACCTTCAGCTTCTCGCTGTCGGCGAGGGGGTCGTAGGTGCCTATCTCCTCGATGAAGCGGCCGTCGCGCGGGCTGCGCGAATCCGCGACCACGATGCGGTAGTAGGGGGCCTTCTTGGCGCCCATCCTGCGAAGTCTGATCTTGACCATGTATTTTCACCTCCGTTGTTAGTCTGAGTCATATGTTGAACCGCCCTCCGGCGGGTACAACCTAGAAACCGGGGAAGCCGCCCATGCCGGGCATGCCGCCCATCTTGGCGAACTTTTTCATCTTGCGGCTGTTGCCGGACATCTGCTTCACGAGCTGGAGCATCATGTCGTATTGCTTGAGCAGCCTGTTGACGTCCACGACCGTCGTCCCGGAGCCGGCGGCGATGCGTTTTTTGCGCGAGTTGCCGAGGATACCGGGGTTTTCGCGCTCCTTCGGAGTCATGGAGAGGATGATGGCCTCGGTGCGGGCCATGGCCTTTTCGTCCACCTTGGCGCCCTTGAGGCTCTTGGCGTTCATGCCGAGCATCCCGGCGATGTCCTCCATGGAGCCCATGCCCTTGAGCTGCTTCATCTGCTCGAGGTAGTCCGTCAGGGTGAAGCGGTTCTGGCGGAGCTTGTCGGCCATTTCGGCGGCCTTTTTCTCGTCCAGGGTCTGCTCGGCCTTTTCTATGAGGGTGAGCACGTCGCCCATGCCGAGGATGCGCCCGGCCATGCGGTCCGGGTGGAAGGCCTCGATCTGGTCGAGCTTTTCGCCCACGCCGGCGAATTTTATGGGCTTGCCCGTCACGGCCGTGACGGAGAGGGCCGCGCCGCCCCTGGCGTCGCCGTCGAGCTTCGTGAGCATGACGCCCGTCACGTCCAGGGCCTCGTCGAAGGCGGAGGCCGCGTTCACGGCGTCCTGACCCGTCATGGCGTCCACAACGAGCAGGATCTCCGCGGGCTCCGTTGCGGCCTTGATGTTTTTGAGCTCGTCCATGAGCTCTTCGTCTATGTGGAGGCGGCCTGCCGTGTCCAGGAACACGAGGTCGCTGCCGAACTTTTTCGCGTGGGCTATGCCCGCCTTGGCGATCTCCACGGGGTCGCCCTGGCCCATCTGAAAGACCGGGATGCCGAGCTTTTCGCCCACGGTCTCGAGCTGCTTTATCGCGGCGGGACGGTAGACGTCACAGGCGACGAGCAGCGGGCGCTTGCCCTGTTTTTTCATGAGCGCGGCGAGCTTTGCGCCGTTTGTCGTCTTGCCGGCGCCCTGCAGGCCCACCAGCATGACCACGCTCGGGCTCTTGGAGGAGATGTTGAGCTTCTGGTTTTCGCTGCCCATGAGCTCGCGCAGCTCCTCGTTTACTATCTTCACGACCATCTGCGCCGGCGTCAGGCTTTCCATGACCTCCGCGCCCTTGGCGCGCTCGGAGACGCGCTTCACAAAGTCCTTCACGACCTTGTAGCTCACGTCCGCCTCGAGCAGGGCCAGGCGCACCTCGCGCATGGCCTCGCTTATGTCCAGCTCCGTCAGGCGGCCCTTGCCGCGGAGCTTTTTGAACGTTGCGTTCAGCTTATCGGAAAGGCTCTCAAAAGCCACTGTGGATCGCCTCCCTCACTCGTCCAGGCTGTGCAGCGCGGCGATGACCTCCCGCGCCGTGTCTCTTGCATTTTCGTCCGCCGAGCCGAGGAGCGTGGAGAGCTTGGACTCTATCTCCGAAAGCGCCTCCCGCCTGGCCCGGAACCGCGCCACGAGGCCCGTCTTGGCCTCTATCTCGCGGAGCGCGGCCTCCGCCCGCCTGATAATGTCCCAAACGCCCTGGCGGGAGATCCCGCCGATGTCCGCGATCTCCGCAAGGGAGAGGTCCTCGTTATAGTGCAGGTCAAAGTATTCGCGCTGTTTTTCCGTCAGCAGCTCTCCGTAGAAGTCGAAGAGCATCGTTCTCTCCACGGGTCCTTCCGCCATGGCGCGCTCCCCTCCTTCAAACCTCTGTGATTATACACGCCCTCCCCGGTGCTGTCAAGTGCTTTTCTTTTACAGCCCTCGCGGTATACGAAAGGCCCGCGCGGGGCAAAGTAAATCTTGCGAATTTTCATCGGATAGGGTGATAAAAATGGCCGAAAATACGGGCCGCGCGCTCTCGCGCGGACTTTTGCGCTGTCTCGCCTCCATAAGTCGGGAGCACGCCCGGCTCTCCCGGAGCCCCGCCCCGGCCCCGGGCGCGGAGTGGCTGCTGGACAACTGGTATCTCATAGAACGCGAGGGCAGGCTCGCGGCCTCCGAGCTGCGGCGCGCGGGCAGGCTCCGAGGCTGCGCGGAGGGCGGCGCGCTCATAGCTTGTCTCTGCCGCCGTCTGGTCCGGGACTGCGGCGGCGAGGTCACGGAAGAGCGCGCCTCGCGCTTTTTGAGCGAGGCCCAGGCGGAGACTCCCCTGCGGATGCGGGAGCTGGGACTTTTTGCGCCCTGCCTGCGCCTTGCACTCGTCGAGGACATAGCCGCCTCGCTCTCCGGCGGGCCGGACCCGGAACCGCTTTCGGCCTGCATAAACTCGCTGCGGCTCTTCGCCACCCTGGACCTCACGCAGCTGCTCGAGGGCGCGGACCTGGTCGAGGCCGCGCTCCGGCGGGACCCCGCGGGCGTCTATCCGCAGATGGACGAGCGCAGCCGCGCCTACTACCGCGAGCGCCTGCGTCTCCTGGCGAAAAAGCGCGGCGTGGATGAGCACGAGCTGGCCGCGGAACTCATCGAGCGCTCGGGCGAGAGCGGCCACGTGGGCGCCCTGCTCCTGCCGGAGCCCCGGAGCGGCCGGGGCTACGCTCTGGCCCAGCTGCTGCCCGCTCTCATTTTGTCCGCGGGCCTGGCGGTTTATTTCAGGAGCCTGCCGCTCTTTTTCCCGGCGCTGGCGGCGCTCTGGGAGCTCTCGAAGGCCGTCTGCGATTTTGTGCTGCTGCGCGTGCTGCCGCCGCGGCTCATACCCCGGCTGGAGCTGGCGGGCGGCGTCCCGGATGAGGGGCGCTGCATCTGCGTCGTCTCCTCCCTGCTCTCGGGGGAGGACTCGGGGCCGGAGCTGGCCCGGAGGCTGGAGGAATTCTCCCTTGCCTCGCGCGACTGCGGTGGGAACCTGGCCTTCGGCCTGCTGGCGGACCTGCCCGAGGCCAAAGCCCCCGAGCTGCCCTCGGACGCCGAGGCGAAGCGCGCCGCCGCGCTCGCCGTGGGGGCGCTGAACAAAAAATACGGCGGCGGCTTCTACCTCTTCTGCCGCGAGCGGAAGCCCCGGGGCCGGGACAGGCTCTGGTCGGGCTTCGAGCGCAAGCGCGGCGCGCTGCTGGACCTGGCCCGGCTCCTGTGCGAGGGCTCCGGCGGCCTGGAAGTCCTGGCCGGGGATGCGGAGGCCCTCGCGGGGACGAGGTATATACTCACCCTCGACGCGGACACGCGCCTGCTTCCCGGCGCGGCGCGCGAGCTCATCGGCGCCATGCTGCACCCCATGAACCGCCCGGTCTTTGACCCGGGCCGCAGGGCGATGGTGTCCGGCCACGGTCTCATCCACCCGCGCATGGACGTGGAGCTGCCCTCCGCCGTGAGGACGCCCTTTTCCCGCATCATGGCCGGGGCCGGCGGGACGGACCCCTACGGCGCGGCCTGCGGCGAGGTCTGGCAGGACCTGACGGGCCGCGGCGGTTTTGCGGGCAAGGGCATCCTGGACGCGGAGGCCCTGCTCGTCGGCTGCTCCGGCCTGCCGGAAAACCGCATCCTCTCCCACGACGCCGTCGAGGGCGCCATCCTCCGCGGCGGCTACATGAGCGATACGGAGCTGACGGACGGCTTCCCCGCCCGGCCCGGCGCCTATTTCCGCCGCCTGCACCGCTGGGTGCGCGGGGACTGGCAGAATCTGGGCTTCATCTTTGACGCCGACCTTGCCTTTGCGGACAGGTGGAAGCTCGCGGACAGCCTCCGCCGCAGCCTGCACCCCGTTTTTTGCTTTGGAGCCCTGCTCTGGGCCTCGTTTTCCGGCTCCGCGGCCTCGCTCTGCGCGGGGCTTTTGGCGCTCTTTTCGCTCTGCACGGGGCTCCTGCCCGCCCTGGGCTCCGCGCTCCTGCGGCGGGACAGGGAACGCCTGCGCTCGGCCACGCCGCACGGATTTTCCGGGCGGCTGCTGCAGGTCCTGCTCCGGCTCGTCCTGCTGCCCTGGGAGGCGCTCTGCTGCCTTTCGGCGGCGCTCACGGCGCTCTGGCGCATGGGAATATCCAAGCGGAACCTCCTGGCCTGGCAGACCGCCGCGCAGTCCGAGGGCCGGGCGCGCAAGGTCCTGGAGGGCTGGCCTCCCGTCCTCTGCGGGGCGCTGCTGCTCGCGCTTGCGCCCCTGCCCCTCGGCAGGGCTCTGGGGCTCTTCTGGCTCGTATCCGGCCTTGCCGCGCCGGCGCTCGGCAGGGAGACGAAGCTCGCGCCCCCGCTCGCGGAGGCGGACCGCCGTTTCCTGCTCGGCGAGGCGGAAAAGATCTGGGCCTACTTTGCCGAGTTCTGCACCGCGGAGGACAACTACCTCCCGCCCGACAACTGGCAGGAGCAGCCCCCGACGGGCCTCGCCCACCGCAGCTCGCCCACTAATATCGGCCTGGCCCTGATCTCCGCCCTCGCGGCGGCGGACCTGGGTCTCTGCTCCGTGCCGGAGCTGGGCGAGTTCGCGGAAAGGCTCCTCGCCTCCTGCGAGCGGATGCCCAAGTGGCGCGGTCATCTTTATAATTGGTACGACACGCGGACGCTCCGCCCTCTGGAGCCGAGGTACGTCTCCACCGTGGACAGCGGCAATCTGGCCGCCTGCCTGGGCGCGGCCCGGCGCGGGCTCACGGACTACGGGCGCGCGGACCTCGCCGCCCGGGCCGAGGCGCTCTACCAGGCGATGGACTTCCGCCCGCTCTACGACCCGGGCCGCAGGCTCTTCCGCATCGGCTGGGACGAGAGCGCGGGCAAGCTCTCGGAGGGGCTTTACGACCTGCTCTCGAGCGAGGCCCGGCTGACGGGCTATCTCTGCGTGGCCCGGGGCGAGGTCCCGCGGCGGCACTGGCGGCGGCTCTCCCGCGCCCTGGTCTCCAAGGACGGCTACAGGGGCATGGCCAGCTGGACGGGGACGATGTTCGAATACCTCATGCCGGAGCTCTTTCTCCCGCTGTGCCGGGAGAGCCTGCTCTGGGAGAGCGCGCGCTTTTGCCTCTACGTCCAGCGGCACGACATGCCGGACGGCCAGCCCTGGGGCCAGTCGGAGAGCGCCTTCTACTCGCTGGACCCGGCGCTCAGCTACCGCTACAAGGCCCACGGCTGCGCCGCCCTGGCGCTCCGGCGCGGCATGGGCGCGGAGAGGGTGGTCTCGCCCTATTCGAGCTTTCTGGCGCTGGCGGTGGAGCCGCGCGCGGCCGTGCGGAACCTGAGAAGGCTCTGCGCCCTCGGCTTCACGGGCCGCTTCGGGCTCTGGGAGGCCGTGGACTACACTCCCTCGCGCAGCTCGGGCCGCGGCGGCGAGAGCGTGCGCTGCGTCATGGCGCACCACCTGGGCATGAGCCTCGCCGCGATAGACAACTGCCTCATGGACGACATCTTCTGCCGCCGCTTCATGGCGGACCCGGCCATGAGCGCGCACCGCTGCCTGCTGGAGGAGCGCCTGCCCATAGGCGCGGTGACGCTCCGGCGCCGCGGCGGCGAGATACCCGAAAAACCGCAGCGGGCTCCCGGCCCCGGCTGGGAGCTGGGCGGAGCCTGCCCGGACGCCGCCTATCCCCGCTGCTACCCCGTGTCGAACGGGGTCTATCACCTCATGCTGACCTCGAGCGGCCTGGCCTCGGCCTGCGCCGGAGGCATCAGCCTATACCGCGGCCCGGACTCGCCGCTCGGCGGCCCGGCGGGCCTGCGCATATTTTTCGAAACGCCCGAGGGCAGGACTGACCTGCTGCCCCTGCCGGGCGCACAGGGCGGACTGCGCTTCAGGCACCAGTTCCGCGGCGGCGCGCTCAGCTTTGAGGGCGAGAGCGACAGGCTGCGCAGTCTCTGCTCCGCGGCCGTCTCCGCGCGGGACATGTGCGAGGTCCGCTTCGTCGAGCTAACTTCGCCCAGGGCGCTGGAGGGCAAACTCTGCCTGGAGTTCGAGCCCGTGCTCGCCCGCTCGCGGGACAGGGAGGGCCACCCCGCCTTCTGGCGGCTGGGCCTGCACGCCTCCGTGCGCGAGGGCGCTCTGCTCATACGGCGTCTGCCCCGGGGCGAGCTGGCCGAGTGCTGGCTCTGTCTGAGGTCGGACCGCCCGCTCGAGCTTCGCGCGGACGCGCTGGGCGAGCCGCTCGGCTGGCTGTCGCACCCCTGGGTGCGCGCCGTCACCCCGGCCTTTGCGCCCATGTCCGGGCGCTTTGCCGCGCGCTTCGCCCTGGCCTTCGGCCCCACGGCGGATGCGGCCTTCGCCGCAGCGGCCCGAGGCCTTTCCGCAGCGGCCCAGGACTTTGCAGACCTGCTCTCCGCCCGCGCCGCGCTTGGCGGCATGGGCGCGCGGGACCTGGCCGCCGCCCTGGATATGGCCCCGGCCCTGGTCTTTCCGCGCTACCCCGCCGGCGGCGCGCCCAGGGACGCGCTCTGGCGCATCGGCGTCTCCGGGGACGAACCCGTGGTCTGCGCCGAGCTGGACGACGTGAGCCGCCTGCGCGCGGCGCGCGACCTCATACGCAGGCACGAGCTGCTGCGCGTCTGCGGCGTGAAGAGCGACCTTGTCTTTCTCACCCGCGAGGGCGGGGACTACCTGCGCCGTCTCTCCCGCTCCGTGACCGAGCTGCTGCAGAAGGAGGGGCTGGAGGCCCTGGCAGGCGCGCCCGGCGGCGTCTATACGGCGGAGCGCACCGGAGCGGAGGACATCCTGGCCAGCGCGGCGCTGGTCGTGGACCTCGCCCGGCCCGAGCTCACGGAGCCCGAGCCGCCGGAGACCCCGCGCCCGCCCCTGCCGGAGCCGAGGCGCGGCGGCGCCGTGCCTTACCGCTGGCTCGAGGGCGGGACCTTCGAGTTCGACGCGCGGCGCGGCCTGCCCGTCCGGGCCTGGACCCTCCCGCTGACTGACGGAGACTTCGGCTGTCTTGCGGCGGACTGCGGTCCCGCGGGGATGTGGTATAAGAACGCCCGCGAGCTGCGCGTGGACCGCTGCCTGGACGGGGACCTTGCCGCCTCGGGCAGCGAGACGCTCCGCTGCGGCGGGGAGAGCCTTTTCGCCGGGGCCGTAGTGCGCTTCGGCTTCGGCTGGGCTCAGTGGGAAAAGGGCCGCAGCCGCGTCACGCTCTTCGTCCCGAAGGGCGCGGGGGCGCGGATAATGATAATAGAGGGCGCGGCCGGGGAGCTCGAGTGGACGTTCCGCCCCAGTCTGGCCTATGAGGAGCGGGACGCGGCCTTCGTCCGCACGCGGGCGGAGGAAAACTCGCTGCTTGCCGAAAACAGGCGCGGCGGGGCGCCGGAGCTGTGCTTCCGGGCGGGCTTTTCCTGCCCGGCGGAGCTGGCCGCCGAGGAGGCGGGCAGGCCGGTGTTTTCGGCGCGTCTGCCGGGCGGCGGGACGCGGGTCATAGTCTGCGGCTTTCTGGAGTCGGAGGAGCTCTCGCGTCTTGCGGAACCGGAGCGCGCCCTGGCCCTGCTGGAGGAGACGCGTCGCTTCTGGGCCGGGACCGTGGGCCGGCTGAGGATAAAAACGCCCCTGCCGGAGCTGGACGCCTATATGAACGGCTGGGCGCTCTACCAGGCCCTGGCCTGCCGGCTCATGGCGCGCACCTCGATATACCAGAGCGGCGGGGCCTACGGTTTCCGGGACCAGCTGCAGGACGCGGCGAATCTTCTGCTCATGGCCCCGGAGCTGGCGCGGGAGCGCATCCTCTCCGCCTGCGCGCACCAGTACAGGGAAGGCGACGTCATGCACTGGTGGCACGAGGGCGAGCCCGACCGGGGCGTGAGGACCCGCTGCTCAGACGACCTCATCTGGCTGCCCTGGGCCGTCTGCGAATACCTGGACGCGACGGGAGACGACTCGCTCCTGAACGAGAGCCGGCCCTGGCTGGACTCGGAGCCCCTGGCCCCCACCGAGCCGAGCCGCTACGAGCCTGCGCGGTACGACGGGACGGAGGCGACGGTGCTGGAGCACGCAGCGCTGGCGCTGCGGCTGGTCATCCGCCGCGGCGTGGGCGAGCACGGCCTTCCGCTCATGCTGGCGGGGGACTGGAACGACGGCATGGACACGGTCGGGATAGAGGGCCGGGGCGAGAGCGTGTGGCTGGCCTGGTTCTTCGCGCATACGGCGCGGCGCTTTGCAGCCGTGCTGGACCGCCAGGGCGACAGGCACGGCGCAGCGGCTCTGCTGTCCGCGGCCTCGCGGATGGGCCGCGCGGCGGACAGGGCCTGGGACGGGGCCTGGTATCTGCGCGGCTGGTTCGACTCCGGCGCGCCCCTGGGCTCCGCGAAGGGCCGGGGCTGCCGGATAGACTCCCTGGCCCAGAGCTGGGCCGCCATGTGCGCAGAGGCCTCGCCCGAGCGGGTGCAAAAGGCCCTGGATTCCGCGCTGGAGCGCCTGTTCGACAGGGAGACCGGCCTTGTGAAGCTCTTCGACCCGCCCTTCGGCGATGGCGCTGAGCGCGCGGGCTATATCTCGAGCTACGGCCCGGGCTTCCGCGAAAACGGCGGACAGTATACCCACGGCGCGATCTGGCTGGCCATGGCCTGCCTGAGGACGGGCCGGAGGGAGGAGGGCCTGGCTCTGCTGCGGGCGCTCCTGCCCGGGCGCTCTGTGGAATATGGGGCGGAGCCCTTCGTCCTGGCTGCGGACGTCTATTCCAACCCGGACAGGCTAGGCCAGGCGGGCTGGAGCTGGTATACGGGCTCGGCAGGCTGGTATTTCCGCGTGGTGACGCGGGAGCTGCTGGGCCTCTCCATCCGGGACGGGAAGCTGTACGCCGAACCCCGCGTGCCGGAGGGCTGGGGCTTTAAGGCGGGCCTGGAGGGCGCGGGCGAGGTCTCGGGCTGAGGCTCGTTCACAAATAATTTACCTCCGGCGGGAGAAATTGTATGGCAAGGCCCGCATTGTGTGCTATAATATCGGATGATCAAAAGACGGGAGGTGCGCCGGATGGAGTTTCGGCGGGAGGAGATCTTACCGGGCGTGTTCTTGACCGCCCTCAGAACAGATAAGTTCAAGACCGCCGTGCTGAGCCTGAGCCTGCTGGCCCAGCTCGACGCGGAAACGGCTTCCATGAACGCGCTCATACCGAGCGTCCTGCGCCGCGGCACGGTGCGCTGCCCGGATATGGACAGCCTCGCCGCCTATATGGACGGGCTCTACGGCCTGCGTGCGGAGCCCGTGGTCCGCTGCATAGGCGAGATACAGGCCCCCGGCTTTGTGGCGAGCTTCCCGGAGGACAGGTTCCTGCCCCAGGGCGAGCGCCTGCTCGAGCGGGCGGCGGGGCTTTTGGGCGAGCTGCTGCTCAGCCCCAACACCCGCGGCGGGCTGTTCCTGCCGGAATATGTCGAGCGCGAGCGCGCCAGGCTGGCCGAGCGCATCCGCGCCAAGCGGAACAATAAAGACTCTTACGCCGTCCTCCGCCTCGTGGAGGAGATGTGCGCCTACGAGCCCGTCGCGGTGGGCTCGCTGGGCTCCGAGTCCGGCGCGGAGGGCGTGGGCTACGTCGCGCTCTCCAAGCACTACAGGCAGCTCATATCCACCTCGCCCATAGAACTCTTCTACTGCGGCGCCTCGGGCTGGGACGAGATCCGCTCCGCCTTTTCGGAGGCCCTGGCCCAGCTGCCCCGGGGCGAGATCTGCTGGGACATGGGGACGGATATCCGCATGAACTCCGTGGAGGAAAAGCCCCGCGTTTTCCGCGAGAGCGCGGACCTCAGCCAGGGCAAGCTGGCCCTGGGCTGGCGCATAGGCGAGTGGATGGAAAACCCGGACCAGGCCGCGCTCACCGTTTTTAACAGCGTTTTCGGCGGTTCGGCGAGCTCCAAGCTCTTTGCGAACGTGCGCGAAAAGCTCTCGCTCTGCTACTACGCCTCCTCCGGCACGGACATCTATAAGGGCCTGCTGCTCGTGGCCAGCGCCGTCAACTTTGAAAATTTCGGCCCCGCGCGGGACGAGATCCTCGCCCAGCTGGAGGCCATGCGCCGCGGCGAGATAACGCCCGAGGAGCTGGAGAGCTCGCGGCTGGGCTGCTCGGCCCTGCTGCGAGTCGTGGAGGACGACCCTCTCGCGCTCGAGAGCTATTGGCTGCCGGCGAACGTCTCCGGCTCGGAGCTGAGCCCGGCGGAGCTGGCCGCCTCCTGCGAACTCGTCACGGCCGAGGAGCTCGCAGAGATCGCACGCAGCTGCGAGCTGGACGCCGAATTTTATCTCTGCGGAAGGGAGGGCGGCGAGGATGCTGCTCAAGCGGACTGATCACCCCGCCATCGGCGAGACGAGCTATACCGGCGCTCTCGCCAACGGCCTGCGCGTCACCGTCATACCCAGGCCGGGCTTTTTGAAAAAATACGCCTGCTTCGCCGCGAACTACGGCGGAGTCATGCGGGACTTCAGCGTCGCCGGGCAGAGTGTGGAAACGCCCGAGGGCGTGGCGCATTTCCTGGAGCACAAGATGTTCGATATGCCCTGGGGCAACGCGCTCGCCGTCCTCTCCTCCCGCGGCGCCAACCCCAACGCCTACACCTCGGACTTCATCACGGCCTACCACTTCGAGTGTACCGAGAACTTCTACCAGAACCTCGACACGCTCCTGGAGTTTGTCTCCACCCCCTACTTCACCGCCGAGAGCGTGAAGAAGGAACAGGGCATCATCGGCGAGGAGATAGGCATGACGGAAAACGACCCGAGCCATGCCGTCTACTACGGGCTCATGCGCTGCCTCTATGAGCGCTGCCGCGTGCGGGACAGCATCGTCGGCACGGTGGAGAGCATCGCGCAGATAACGCCGGAGATCCTGGAGACCTGCCACCGCGCCTTCTACGCGCCCTCGAACATGCAGCTTTGCGTCATAGGCGACGTGGAGCCGGAGCGCGTGACGGAGGCGGCGGAACGCATACTGCCCGGGGAGCTCTCCCCCGCGCCGGAGCCGGATTTCGGCGCGCCCGAGGGTCCGGAGCCCTTTGAGCGGCGTTTTTCGCGGGAGATGGACGTCTCCGCGCCGCAGTTCATGTTCGGCGCCAAGCTGCCGGCGGACTGCGCCGGGGGCGAGCTGCTGCGCCGCAGGCTGACCGGCTCGCTGGCGCTGCGCTGCCTTGCCGGGACCTCCTCCCCGCTCTACACCTCCCTCTATGCCGAGGGCGCGATACGCAGTCTCTGGTACGAGCTGGACTGGGGACCCTGCGCCTCCTACGCCGTCCTGGGCGGAGAGAGCCGGGAACCCGAGCAGGTGCTCGAGCGTTTCGCCGCGGCCGCAGGCAAGGCCGCAGCGGAGGGCCTGGACGCAGCCGCCTTCGAGCGCTGCCGCAGGGCCGAATACGGCTCGCGCATCCGGGCGCTGGAACGCCCCGCCTCCCTGGCCGACACGCTCGTCAGGAGCGGCTTTGCCGGCTTCGACTGCCTGCGCGCCTTCGAGCTGCTGCCCGAAATACGCGCGGAGGACTGCGCCGCCTTCATCAAAGAATACCTCGCCCCGGACCGGCTCGCGCTCTCAGTAGTCAGGCCCGGACCTCGAAAGGACTGATCCTCTTGCCAACTATGCTGAGAGACGCCGCCATCAGCTTCCCCATGCTCGGCGGCCTCACACTGGACTTCCCCGCGAGCTTCGAGCTCTTCGGCCACACCTTCTACCTCTACGGCGTCGTCATGGCCATCGCCTTCATCGCCGCCGTGTTCTACGCCTCAAAGCGCGCCCCGCGCGTCGGCATCAAGGGCGACGATATCTTCGGGCTCGTCCTCTGGGTGCTGCCCATCGCCATCGTCGGCTGCCGCATCTACTACGTCATCGCCGAGTGGGACAGGTATAAGGACAACTTCTGGGACGTTTTCAAGATCTGGGAGGGCGGCATCGCCATGTACGGCGGGACGATCGCCGGCGTCCTCACCGTCATCGTCTGGAGCCGGGCGAAGAAGATCCGCTTCGGCGCAACGCTGGACGTCGCCTCCTCCGGCCTTATCCTGGGCCAGGTCATAGGCCGCTGGGCAAACTTCGTGAACCGCGAGGCCTTCGGCCGCGAGACGGATATCTTCTGCCGCATGGAGCTCACAACGCCGGACGGCACGACCTACAGCGTCCACCCCACCTTCCTCTACGAGAGCCTGTGGAACCTCGTCGGCTTCATCATCATAGACCGCTACTGGTACCGGAAGGACCACCGGAAGTATGACGGGCAGATCTTCCTCTTCTATGTGTTCTGGTACGGCGCGGGCAGGGCCTGGGTGGAGGGCCTGCGGACGGACAGCCTCTATATCCCCGGAACGAACATACGCACTTCCCAGCTTTTAGCAGCGGTATCCGCGCTTGCGGCGCTGCTCATCCTGCTGGTGAACATAAAGCGGCCGCACAGGCCGACCTACGCCGCCGAGCTGGCGGCGCAGTCGGCGCAGGCCGTTGAAAGCACCGAAGAAACCACTGAGAAATCGGAAAAAACGGAGGAAAAGAACGATGTCTGATTACAGCGAACTCATAAGGTCCCTCAAGGCCGCTGCGGGCGGCTTTGCGGACATAGCAAAGGACCTGGCCGGAGCCGCCGGAGACAAGGCGCGCGACCTGGCCGGCGGCGCGGGCGAAAAGGCCAAGGCCCTGGCCAAACTCGCCAAGCTGACGATGGAACTCAGCACCGAGCGCGACAGCCTCAAAGACGCCTACGCCGAGGTCGGCAAGCTCTATTTTGAGACCGCCGACAAGACCGCCCCGGGCGAGATGTACGTCCGCGCGTTCGACAGGGTCATGCTCTCCCTCGCCGCGATAGAGCGGATGGAGACCGAGCTTGCGGAGCTGCGCGCCTGCCTGAACGAGCCCGCCGCCGAGGACGCGGACTTCGAGGACGTCGTCAGCGCCGCCGAGGAGGGCATAGAGGTCGAAATAACCGAGGACGAAAAGTCCGAATAAAAACCAGCGAGGGGGCCTGCGGCCCCCTCGCTTAAATTTCACCTGTCCAGCAGCTCCATCTCCGCGACGGAGACCTCGTAGGCGACCTTCTCTATCGGGACGCCGTCCACGAGCTTTATGTAGGGCCGGCTCTGGACCCTCCCGCTGAGACCTATCCTGTCTCCGATGGAGAGGGAGCCGGCCTCGCGCGCCCGGCGTCCCCAGCAGATGCAGGGCAGGTAGTCCGAGCGGCCGCAGCGCCGGTTCACGGCGAGCATTAGGTCGCAGATGTCGCGGCCCATGGGCGTGACGCGCAGGTTTGGCGGCTTGCAGAGCGTGCCGGCCAGGCTGATTCGGTTGAGGTCCTCTCCCTGGTCGAAGCGCAGCTCCCGGGCGAATGCGGTGATGACCAGCCTGGCGCCCTCGCCGCGCCGGTTGTTGAAGGAGCGCAGCTCGCCCCGGACGTAGATCCCGCCGGACTCGTCCGGCAGGACGGCGGATTCCAGCAGCGACTGCCGCGCGATGACGTTTATGCGGTCCGCCGCGCCCGACAGGCGCCGGGTCTCGACGGGAAAGACAAAGAACCGCTCGCCGCGGCTCATGTGCGAAAACTGCGGGGCAGCCGCCAGGGCGCCGCGCAGCTCCAGGTCGTTTCTCAAAACAATGCTCTCGTCCATGCCCTTGCCTCCGTATCGTCGGATGCCCCCGCTCCGGCGGACGCGCCGCGCCGTGTCCGGGGGTCATAAGCAAGATATTCGAAACCGAGCTTGTATATTCCGGCGCGGCGTATTATAATGGCCAAAACAGGATAAGGAGAACTTGAAATGGAGCTTAAAGAAATACTTTCCCGCTGCGACCACACCCTGCTCCGGGTAGACGCCGGGGAGGACGAGATCCGCGCCATATGCGACCAGGCGGTGAAGTATTCCTGCGCCTCGGTCTGCATCCCGCCCTGTCACGTGAAGGGGGCGAGCGGCTACCTGGCCGGCCGGGTCCCGGTCTGCACGGTCATAGGCTTCCCGAACGGCTATATGACCACCGCCGCCAAGGCCTTCGAGGCCGCGGACGCCGTGAAGAACGGCGCGGACGAGATAGACATGGTCGTGAACCTCGCCATGGTGAAAGACGCCGCCTGGAGCTCCGTTTCGGAGGACATCAGGGCCGTGCGCGCCGCCTGCGAGGGGAAGGTCCTGAAGGTCATCATAGAGTGCTGCCTGCTCACGGACGACGAAAAGCGTATGCTCTGCCGCATCGTGTCGGACTCCGGCGCGGACTTCATAAAGACCAGCACTGGCTTTTCGACAGGCGGGGCCACGCGCGAGGATGTGGCGCTGCTGCGCGCCTGCTGCGACAGCAAGATAAAGGTCAAGGCCGCGGGCGGGATAAGCTCGCTCGAGGACGCCGAGGACTTCATAAAGCTCGGTGCGGACAGGCTCGGCACCAGCCGGATAGTGAAGCTCGCCATGGAGCTTGAGAAGGCCGAGGGCGCTCCGGAGGAGGATTACTGATGAACGACAGACGCCGGGGCCGCCGCGTGACCTACCGGCCCAGCCGTGCGAGCGGCGTTGTGGGAATCGTGGGCGGCTGCATTTTTCTGCTCATCGGCATCCTTGTCGCCATTCCGAACCTCGGTGCCTTCGGCGCGCTCTGGACGGCGATGGCCGCGGCCATAACGGGCTATAACGCCTATGTGGTCTTTGGGAAGAAATACATCGGCCCGGAGATCCGCATAGAGGACGAGGACGGCGCCGGGCAGGACGAGCCGGAGGAGCGGCTGCGCAAACTGCGCGAGCTCTACGACCAGCGGCTCATAACGGAAGAGGAATACGAGGAAAAGCGGAAAAAGATCCTCGAGGAACTCTAAAGGGCTTGACAAGGCGGCGCCGTTCTGATATATTAACTAGGCTCAAAACAAAGAAGAACGGTGTCCGCCGTCCTCACCCGGCCGCAAGAGCGCGCCGCGGTCAATAACATACCCGCCCCGAGTGGGCGGCAGAGTGTTGTTTCGGCGCGGATATCGAAAGATGTCTGCGTTTTTTGCTAGGCTGGAAGATTTTGCGGGAGGTGTTTTTGATAGCAGTCACGGAATATCAGGTTAACGAGGAGATACGCGACAGAGAGGTGCGGCTCATAGGCGAAGGCGGCGAGCAGCTGGGCATCATGTCCGCTTCCGCGGCAATGAACATCGCCATTGAAAAGGACCTCGACCTCGTCAAGATCGCGCCCGGCTCCAATCCGCCGGTCTGCAAGATCATGGACTACGGCAAATACCGCTTCGAGCAATCCAAGCGGGAAAAGGAAGCGCGCAAAAACCAGCGCGTGATCGAGGTAAAGGAGATCCGCATGTCCCCCAGCATCGGCGA
This sequence comes from Clostridiales bacterium, assembly GCA_004553625.1. GTDB lineage: Bacteria > Bacillota > Clostridia > Oscillospirales > Oscillospiraceae > Scatomorpha > Scatomorpha merdavium. Next base: position 204,509 of record SFKX01000004.1, read on the forward strand.
GAACGACTTTCTCGTCAAGCTGAAGAACGGCCAGAAGTTCCTGGCGGACGGGGACAGGGTCAAGGTGACGGTCCGCTTCCGCGGCAGGGAGATGGCACACACGAACATCGGCGAGGAGCTCCTGCGGGACTTCGCCGCCAAGTGCGCGGAACTGGCCAACCTCGACAAGCAGCCCAAGCTGGAGGGCCGGAACATGTCCATTTTCCTCTCGCCGAAGCCGCAGGCCCCCGCAAAGAAGCCGGCAAAGCCCAAGGAGGAACGGCCCCAGCCCAGCGCGGAGACAAAAGAGTAAGCAAACCAAGGGAAGGAGAAATATAGCCATGCCGAAACTGAAAACCCACAGCGGCGCGAAAAAGAGGTTCAACCTCACGAAATCGGGCAAGGTAAAGCGTGCTCACGCCTTTAAGAGCCACATTCTCACCAAAAAAGACACCAAGCGCAAGAGAGGCCTCCGTCAGGGCGCCTACGCGGACGTGACGAACGAGTCCGCTATCAAGCGCATGATCCCGTATAAATAAGAGGAGGTCGCAGCGAAATGGCCAGAGTCAAAGGCGCGATGATGACGCGCAAGAGAAGAAATAAGATGCTTGGTCTCGCGAAGGGCTACTGGGGCAGCAAGTCCCGCCACTTCAAGATGGCCAAGGAACAGGTGATGAAGTCCGGCCGCTACGCCTACGCCGGCCGCAAGCAGAAGAAGAGAGACTTCCGTCAGCTGTGGATCACCCGTATAAGCGCCGGCTGCAAAGCCAACGGCATGAACTACTCCACCTTCATGCACGGTCTCAAGAAGGCCGGTATCGACATGAACCGCAAGATGCTCTCCGAGACCGCCATCCACGACGCCGCCGCCTTCACCGCCCTCTGCGAGAAGGCCAAGGCCGCCCTGTAAAAAGGCAAAAAGATACCCCCGCGCCGAAAGGTTTAATAGTGACAAGTAACTATTTGCCGCAGAGGGCGGCGTGACCAAGTGTCACGCCGTCTTTCTGCGTCCATAGGTAGTTTGCGTAATTACAGGTTCGCTGATTTCCGGTACTTCTACTTCCTCCAGGAAGTTGAATACGATCTTGACCTTTTGCGTCCGCTTGCCGCTGGATTTGTCCGGGGCGTAGACGATAATCTGCTTGATGAACTCGTTCACGATGGTGGTTGTCAGCTCCGGAATGTCCACGTACTTTTCCATCAAGGCGAGGAACTGGTCAACATTGTCCTCCATTTCCTCACGGGTCGCAACCCAGTCCTCAAGACCGATGACCTCGTTGTTGAGCGCCGCCTGCTCCGCTTCGTAACCCTCCAGCATCTTCTGGTAACGCTCCTGACTCAGATTGCCAAGTACCATGTCCTCGTAGATACGGGTGATGAGTTTGTCGATGTCCGCCAGCCGCTTCTTCGCTTTCTCCAGCCGCCGCTTGTCCTCCCGGATGGACTTCTCCTGTTCCTCTCTCCGGCACATCAGCCATTCCTCCTGGAAGCCCTCCACATCGGCCCGGATATACTCCGTCACGGCCCGGATGCGCTCCAAGACCACATCCCGCAGAACATCCTCCCGGATATAGTGCGCCGAACAGGTTCCTCGCCCGCTTTTGTACTTGGCACAGATGTAGTGATCCTGTCTGCCCTCAAAATTCTTACAGGTGGCGAAGTGGAGCTTACTGCCGCAGTCGGCGCAGACCACCAAACCAGAGAACAGTCCCTGCCGCTCCGCCTTGGTCATGCGGCGCTTGTGCTTGCGAAGTTCCTGCACCCTGTCCCACTGTTCTTTCGGCACAATGGCCTCCTGGGTATCCGGCAGGATGAACATATCTTCCAGGGCGTTGGGAATGCGCTTCTTGAGTTTGTAGGACTTGGAGTAGGTTTTGAAATTACAGGTGCAGCCGGTGTACTCCATCCGTTCCAGGATGTTGACCACGGACTGCTCAATCCAGTGGCAGGGGCGCTCCGGCAGAGGCTTTCCCTTCTGCTGGGCATAGAGGGCCTTGACCGTCAACACCTCGTCTGCCTCCAAGATACGGGCAATCCGGGATGGGCCAACTCCGGCAATGGTCAGGTCAAAAATACGCTTGACCACTGGTGCGGCGTCCTCGTCCAATATCCAGTGGTTTTTGTCCTGCGGGTCGGTGCGGTAGCCGTAGGGCGGACCGCCCAAGTGCTTGCCGCTGGTTCCCTTGGCTTTCATAACGGCGCGAACCTTTTTACTGGTATCTTTGGCATAAAAATCGTTAAAAACATTGCGAATCACGGTAAAATCGTTGTCCCCTTTGGCACTGTCCACCGCATCGTTGACGGCGATGAAGCGCACATCGTAGCTGGGAAAGACGATTTCAGTAAACCTACCGACCTGCAAATAGTCTCTACCAAATCTGCTCATGTCCTTAACAATCCAAGTGCCAACCAAGCCCTGCTCCACCAGGGCAAGCCCCTCCTGGACCCCAGGACGGTTGAAGTTCGTCCCGGTGTAACCATCGTCCACCAGCACCTTGGTATTCGTGAAACCGTGGGAAGCGGCATAGCTGCTGAGGATGCTTCTCTGATTTGCAATCGAGTTTGACTCCCCATCCACCAAATCCTCGTTGCTCAAACGGCAGTACAAAATCGTGATTTTCTGCTGATCCACGTTGTCTTCTCCTTTCTTCTGTGGGTCAGCTGACAGTACCGTAGTGCATGGCTCCATTGTAGCATGATCCAGCCGCTTTGTCGACATCAAACCACCCCCTTATCCGAAAAAATCAGGCGACGCATCATGCTGGGGAGCGGTTCGTCCCCGGCGCACTCCGTCTCGATGATATACCAGGTGTTGCCGATTTTGCGCGTCACCTTGCAGGAGAAGGGGTTTCTCAGTCCATGCTCCCTGTACCACTCCTCAACAAAGTCGGCAGGCGCTTCAAACATCGGCTCATAGCAGGCGCACAGGTCAATGGGTTCGTATTCATAGTTTTCAAAATCGTTCAATAAAGTACCTCCATAATTCGTAGTTTGTGGGTCAGTTGGGCTTGCGCCGGACCCACTGAATGTCATAGCCCAGTGCATCGGCAAGCTGGACAGCCTCCTTGTAGCGGAGGGACTCCCGCTGGAGCTTGTTGGACAGGTTGGACACGCTGTCTGACCAGCCGTACTCATCGGAGAGAATGTCCACCACCTCCTGCATGGTCATCCCTTGGCGCACAATGTACGCCTTGATTTCGTTCCTCAAATCGGATTTCAAAACTTTTCCCTCACTTTCTATTGAATTTGATTTTGTATTCCGTAAAGCGTTTTTACGGAATGATAAAGATTTTTGCGGTTGTAATTTCCGCTCAGATTTGCTATTATGAAGCCCAGGTCACAAAGGCCACCTGTCCACTTCACAGTTTCGTGGGACACCCGCCGGAACCGTGGGAAAGACCGCTCATCCGCAAAGCGGATACACGGTTTCGTAAATCACCAGCGGGCGTAACCTGTTCACCGCTGAATGCCATTTTTCACGAAAATCACAAGGATTGAATTTTGCCCCGACTTTTGAGACCAGCCCAGTGTGGCCGCCTATAAAGAATACGGGTGAACTTCAAACTATCCGTACATGCGTACATCGGTACAGGGCCAAGCTCCCTTGTACGCCTGTACGCACGTACAGATAATTTCATTTCTTTTTTATAAAGCGGTCGGTCTTATTAAAACCTCAATTCCCAGGTAGCCCCGACACCGCTTACCACTGCCGATATACACATTGTTGGTGGCCTCCAGCCGGTAGGCATCGGCGTTCTGTGCGATGAAGCCGGAAAAGCTCTTGGGGGAAAGCGGGTTCTCTGCGTTATCCTCGCACCAGACCTTATAGGCGGCATAGAGGTCACGGGTAGCGGCCTCGCTGTCCGCCTTGAACTGGACATAGCCATTAGAGGTCAGGAAATCCACGATGTTGTTGGCCTCCCGAACTACGACCGCAATGTTCTCCCTGGCCCGGTCGCTGATGGTGAAGCGGTAGTTGTTGACCAGCAGGCGGTGAAGTCCGTCCAGGCACCAGAGGAATATCCCTTCGCGCTCCGCAATCAGCTTGTCCGATAGAAACGGGTCATCCGCTCTCCCTACTGGTTTGTCCTTTGTGGTCAGCACGATCTGGCGGCGAAAGAAACCGTCAGACCGGTCATGGAGGGCGGTCAAGGCTCCGTTACCAAAGCAGAGGAACCGCACATAAAGCTGGCTCTGGTAGCTCTGAACGCCCTTGCGCTCCATGTCCATCTTGCATTCCGAGGTCACGATGGATTTGATATAGTTGGTCTTGGGCAGGGCGCTCATGTCCATATCATCGTCCACCATCAGGAGCTTGCTCTCCAGGTCGGCGCGGCTGAACCGGTTGTTCTCCACCTTCTGGATGCTGGTGGTGTTCATGCTGTCCCCGAAGATGGAGCGCATCACCAGCCCAATCCGACTCTTGCCCTCGCCGCCCTTGCCAATGAGCATCAGCATCTTCTGACCCTTGGTGGTGGGAAGCAGGCAGTAGCCCAGGTACTCCTGCAAGGTGGGGATGTCCTCCGGGTACAGCAGCTCCGCCAGAAAGCGCAGCCACTTCTCCGGCGGCGGCGCGTCAGGGCGATAGCTGACGGTCAGACGGTTATTGCAGTAGGTTTTTTCCGGCGCAAAGCGGCCATCTACAAACAATGTGCCGTTGGCAACATGGATACGGTCGCAATCCAACTCTATCGGCTCGGAGTACGCCGCCATCCGCAGGGCGTTCAGAAGCTCGTCCACCTTCCTGGCGATTTTGGTTTCCAGCCATGGACTGATCTGGTCGTAGATTTCCTTTTTCAAGACACTCTCGTCCGCCACCAGCCCGTCCACCGTGTAGAACCGCCCCCGGATACAGCGCATGGGATGTTCCCGAAGGAACGACCGGCAGAACTCCGGCTCTATGAGCTTGTAATCCTCCGTCAGCCAGTCGGGAAAACCGGACTGCAATTCTTCACTTTCATTCAATCTCGCATACCTCCAATCTGTAAAAATCGGGCGGCCACCGCGCCCTCCTGCTGTGGTTATGAGCAAATTTGAAAAAACCGGGCTAATGGCATGACAACCCCGTTTCAAAAAACATGACAGAGGGGATTTCGGCAGCGGCTACCAAAATTCCCTCTGTCAGTGTAATAGCAATCACCTCTCCACGCTGTGCCTTGTTGCGGTCTTCGCCGCCCTGCGCTCCGCATCCCGCTTGGCAGCTTCGGCCTTGCCCCGTTCCAGTTTGGCGAGGACGGACTCTCTGGCCTTCTCCTTAATCTGCCTGGTGGCGGCAGACTTGACCTCCGGCTTCCGCAAAACCGCCTGCACTCTGGCAAGCACCTTTTGAGCGGCTTTGTGGATCAGCGCTTGCACCTTTCCCAGCACCTTGCCGACAAGCCCTTTCTCTGCTGGGGAAAAGCGCCGCTCCGGGGCAAGACACCAATCCTTGTAATCGGAGACAATCTTCTCATCCTGTAACTGCGTTTCGGCGCGGACGGCATCGGTCACAAGCTCCACAGCCTTGTCATAGGCAATTTCTGTGACCTCATCAATCAGGGCCTCGGCATCCTCCAGCCGAAGCGACACGGCCTCTAACGCCTGTGCCTTTTCTTCAATCGCCGTCTCCTGCTCTGTAATCAATTTCTTCTGCTTCTGGATGATATAGTCGTTCTTCATCAGGTAGCTGCGCCCACGGTTGCCGGGGTCAGGTTCTTCCTCCACCACCAGACCATGCCGTTTGCAAATATCAAACAGAATGACCCGGCAGACCGCATCAAAAACCATCTTCCGGTTGTTGGTACGCCCCTGCTTTTTCTCAGGATCAGGCAGTTCAAAACCAAGGGCCTCCAGCGCCTTTTCCTGCTTCGGCTCGACCTCGCCATATCGGTTCACATAGTCGAACACATGGCGCTCATGGATATGGGGCGTGGCCTCGTCCAGATGGAGCGCCCAGTCAATAACATGGACGTGTTCACCGAAGCGGCGTTCAAGTTCCAGCATAAATTCCCCGACAATTTCCAGAAGCACATCCGGGGAAACGGAGTCCTCCATCGTGCCGATCTGGTAGATGGTTTCCTCCGGGCAGAAGCGTTTGTCAGCCAGCAGATCATCCACGCTCCGGTCACGCTCGGAGTGGCGGCGTTTGGCGTTCCGCTCATGCTGGCCGTCAAGGTAGTCCGAGTAGCGGTCCAGATAAAAGGCCCGTTCCACATCCGCGAAGGACACCTCACCGTCCTGCTGGGCCGGATAGGTCGCGCCCTGGAAACAATCCCAATAGATGTTCTGCTGAATGCGCTCACTGTCAATGTGGTCGGCGTGTTCGGTATCAAAGGTTCTGTCGTTGTGCGTTGATTTGTAGACGCCGCTTTTCCCGGCTCTCCCGTTGTGCCGGGTCAGTCTTTTTGCCATTCTGCTCTCCTTCCTGTTTTTCGTTTTTGCTGTTCCGGGAGTGGCCAGGGGCGGCGAAGCCGCCGAATCTGAGTGCTTTGCGCCAGATAATAACCCAGTATAAAGTGACGCAGAGCATCACTTTACTGGGCCAAGGGTTTCACCCTCTAGACACCGGAGCAAGCGTTGTCACCCTGCACCCGACCCAAAGGGCTTTGCCCTCTGGACACCCAGCAGGCGCTGCCGCCCTGCACCCGGCCCAAAGGTTTCGCCTCTGGACACTGACCAGACGCTCGCCGCTCTGGACTTGGCGCAAAGGGCTGGCCACCCTCTGCACTCCCGCCAAAGATGCAGACCTCCGCCATCTGCGGATAGCTCTGACCTGCATCTTTGCTCACGCCGCTCTCCCCGACTCAGTTCCTGCCCCTGTTCTTCCAGCGGCGTTTTGTTCTCCTTGGTACGCTCCATGCGATACTTCTCCAAAGAACATATCCCTTTCGGACGGTCATTCTTTTTTCAAGCTGCAATGTCGTTTGACAGAAACATCGTAGCAGAAAAAAGGCCACTCTCCCGTATATCCAAGAGGTAGGAAATCCAGGACAAAAACGGATATTTCCACGCTCTCGGAAATGTGGTAGAATGGCAGTAATATCAGGGGAGGGCGGCGCTATGTATTTGACCATACAGGAAAGATTGAAGGATTTGCGGGTGGAACGCGGCTTGACGCTGAAAGAACTTGCGGAACAGACGGGCCTGTCCTCGTCTGCTCTGGGCAGTTATGAGGCAGACGATACTAAGGACATCAGCCACTACGCCCTTATCAAGCTGGCGAAGTTCTACGGTGTGACCGCTGACTATCTGCTGGGGCTGTCTGAAATGAAAAGTCACCCAAACGCTGATCTGGCGGACCTGCGTTTGAGTGACGGTATGATTGATGTATTGAAAGCAGGACGGGTGGATACCGCCCTGCTGGGGGAGTTGGTGACGCACCCGGATTTTATGAAGTTGCTGGCTGACATCAGCATCTATGTGAACGGCATCGCCGCCATGCAGATACATAATCTGAACGCCTGGGTGGAAGTGGTTCGCTCCAAGATTATTGAGGAGTACCAGCCGGGAGATCAGGACATGGACGCGCTGTTGTCGGACGCCGTTCTTCTGCGGGAGAGGGACTACTTCACCAGCCGAGTCCATGAGGATATTGATGCGATCATGGAGGATATCCGTGAGGCCCATCGGGATCGGAGTGAGAGCGGACCGGAACACTCCGCCATTTCGGACTTGAAGCAGGACTTGGAGGATGTGGCGAACTTCAAGGGCAGTCGCGCCGAGGCTTGGCTGATGATGTACTGCAAGCAGACGCAGACCCCGTACAACAAACTGTCCGAGGAAGAAAAACACTGGCTGATGAAGATTGCCCAAAAGTCAAAGCTGGCGAAAAGCCATGTTTCGCAGAGAGGGAAGAAACGGAAATAGAAATTTTCGCTCCGAAAATATGAACAGCTCTACGGTTCTGCACTCGCAGGACTGTAGAGCTGTTATTCGTCGGGGACGTACTCTGCCACATCTTCCAGGCGGCAATTCAAAATCGTACACAGTTTATTCAACGTATGTGTCGATACCGGCATATTGGATTGAAGGCGCTGAACAGTTGCATGGCTCATGCCGTGTTTGAACCGCAGAGTATAGGTCGTTACCTTCTGCTCCTCCATCGTTTTCCACAATGGCGCATAGTGAATCATTGTTTCCAGCCCCCTTTACAGTTCCTATTATGGCTGATATAATGGCCATGCAATATGGCCATTATTTAGCCATGCAAAGGAGGCTGATTATAATGATTGAACGTTGTTGTGCATTCACCGGTCATCGTCCGAGGAAGTTCCCCTGGGGCTATAACGAGGCCGATGCCCGATGTGTCGCACTGAAAGAAACGCTTGCCAAAAAGATCGCCAAGTTAGTGAATGCAGGATATACGGACTTTTTCTCCGGGATGGCGGAGGGGGCAGACACCTGGGCGGCGCTGGCGGTTCTGGCCTTGAAAAAAGAAAATCCCGCGCTGAAACTCCACTGTATCCTGCCCTGTGAGGGACAGGCAGACAAGTGGCCGACTTCAGCGCGGGAACTCTATTCTTCTATTCTGGAACAGGCGGATGAGATTGTGTATGTAAGCCGGGAATACCATGACGGCTGTATGCTGGAGCGCAACCGCTACCTGGTCGATCACGTCGCCTGCCTGTTAGCTGTTTACAATGGCGAGTGGCGGGGTGGGACGGCGATGACGGTGAGGTATGCAAGGAAGCTGGGGAAGGAAATTATTGTATTACATCCCAATATAGGGAAATAATTAAACTCTTATCGCATGATTATCCGTTCTGATAGGTCTTGCATTTCATTTCTTGCGGTTATTCGGTTATTAACAATTTCGCTAACCCGCAGTGCAATTGACTTTCTCAAGGTCTCTGACCGGGGAACAGGTATAAACACTTCCTTGAACCGTTGCCCCAGTGTATCAATTACATCTCTTGTGAATTGCTTAGTTCGCATTTGCCGCTTCACAATGTACGAATTTAGAAGGCCAAGTAAAAGATATGGGTCTATGATATTTTCCTTTTTTGCACGAATCTTGATTAACCCACCACAATAAAGCATCTGCGTATCCAGCTCTGTAATCATACAAGATGTTCCAACTAAATACGTTCCATCCCTTACAAGCAAAATGTCTTTGGCTTGCACATCCTCTCTTTCAGCGTATTGCCTGTAGATTTCTTCGGAAACGCCTTGCTTTGCGTCAGCTTTTATCTCCCAGTTTGAAAAATCGGATGTTCTGACAAAAGGAATATTGCCCGTACCGTATGCCATTTTCCCAATTTCGTCGACTGTGGATAGTTCAATAACTCCGTCATCTAACAGCT
>SFKX01000042.1 GCA_004553625.1 Clostridiales bacterium
CGTGCGGAGAGGCACGACATGGCCACCACGCGCAGCAGGTGGCGCACAATGAAGCGGGGGTCGGAGTGCTCGGCTGCCCAGAGGTTGGGGTCGTTCACTATGAGGCTCTTCTTGTCCTGGCTGACGGCCATTCGCTCCATGACCCACTCGACGGCGCTCTTTCCGTTGACGACGTAGTCGTAGGCCTCGGCGGGGATGCCGCGCACGGCTATGCGGTCGTTCACGATGATGGCTCCGCGGTCTCCTCGCCGCTCAAAGCGCATCTTCTCCACTCGGTAGCGGGCGCGTGCCTCGGGCGAGTCCGCCACGCGGGCCAGTGGTCCCGCCTCGGCGGCCGCCGCGTCGCCCTCCACCTTCACCCCGGCGCGGCTCAGCTCGGCCTCGAGCTCGGCGTTGAGCTCGGCGTCAGTCTCGGAAAGGAGGTGGAGGCGCGCCAGGCGCCGGCCGGCCTCGGCGAGTGAGCGGAAACGCTCGCGGCTCCCTGGCCACTCCAGGCGCGGCAGAGCCTTGCGCAGGTCGTCCGCGAAGCGGGCGCGCCAGGCGGGGCTGTGGAGAGCGCCGTAGACCATGAAGAAGACGTCCTCGTCGGTGACGCCGGCTCCATACCTCTCGCGGGCCTCGGCCACGGCCCACGGGCTGAGGGCCGAGTGGCGCTCCATGCTGTCCCGCCCGTCAGCCTCGCCGAAGAGCGAGGGCTGGGCGGGAGGAGTGGCCTCGGTGTAGTAGTAGAGGGGGAAGCACTGGCTTATACCGATTAGTTCAAGGTCGGGAATTAGGTCTGTTATGATGCAGGAGAAGTCTTTTGTGACCCCTATGCCACTGACGCAAATGGCGAGGTTTGTGCGTGTTGGATTTTGGTCTGGGTGGGTGGTTTTATACGGGGGGGGGTAGAGGGAGGCAACAATACCAGTGACCTCGTTGAATTGTGGGTCGCGGTAGAGGTTCTGCCGCACAAACGGGCGATACATAGCCTCCGTTATGTTTGCTTCGCAAAAGACCGCCCTCTTATCTTTCAACACATCGTTACGCAAAGCCCGAGACCAGCTAATCTTCGTGTCGTCATTCGTAACGAAATCGGCAACATTCTTGCGACACCTGTCTGCATCCGCAGTGTTCAACACTCCTTGTATGCGCTCAAAGTATCTATCGTCCGCCGCATGTTCTCAGAAAGAGACTCTTTTCCAAAATTGTAACACCAAGCGTCTCTACTGGTTGCGACTCCCCGCGAGTTCACGACGAAGAAACTCTTAGTTGCGAGGTCATACTTTTTCTCGGGCGCGATTGGCGTGAGGGCGTCGAACGACCCGTCGCGCTGGTTAATCCAGTCGCCTTTGGCGTTGGGGGTTATCTCCGTCCACTCCACGGCGTCCGCCGACTGCCACTCGCGGAGTAGGTCCAGCTTCTCCTCGCGGCTCAGGTAGTCGCCTATGTCGTGGTAGAAGATGTGGCACTCGCCCGTGCGCCGCCCCCGCGGCAGCCGCGTCAGGATGGTGATGGCTATGGGGGTGCGGGAGCCGCTGCCAAAGATTTTGCCTCCCTCGCGTCGGCTCAGCTCGCCACTTGTACGTTGATTTCCTCGCAGGTTAAGCACGTGGACTGTGTCAAACTCCGCGGCGAGGCATCGGCGAAGGCCGGCCTGGCTGATGCCGTCAATCCACGCGCCGTTTGATATGAACGCCACGACGCCTCCGCGGTCGCCCTGCTCGCCGATGCGATCCGAGGCCCAGCGGATGGCCTTGATGTAGCTGTCGTAGAGGCTGTTTTTATTTACCGCATCCGACTTTGCGGCATAGGTGGCGGCGATGCGCGCCTCGAGTGCGGGGTAGCTCTGGTTCTGCGCGTTGTCGTTGGCTGACTTCTGGCCCACGGAGTATGGCGGGTTGCCCCAGATGACGGTTATCGGCTCCTCCATCACCCTCTCGGCGGCTCGGGCGTTGGCGGCCAGGTCGCCCTCGAAGAGCAGCTGCCCTCGGCTCTCGGCGAGCTGGAAGGTGTCGGCGAGGCAGATGCCGTTGTATGGCTCATAGGTCGCGCCCTTTGCGCGGAGGCGTTCGAGACCGTTGTAGGCGGTCTCGATGTTGACGTCGGCGACGTAGTATGAGAGGGGGACGATCTCGTTGCAGATGAGCCCGCCGTGGTAGGCTCGGGCGAGGTCGGCGTCGGAGACGTCATCCCTCCCCGCCAGATATTGCAGCGCCCGGGCCGTGAAAGTGCCCGTGCCGGCGAAGGGGTCGAGTGCGCGGACTCCTGGCGTGGCCAGCCCTTGCGCCATGCCGAAGTGGCGGCGCAGGATGGAGTCGGCGGATCGGATGATGAAGTCGACGCACTCGACGGGGGTGTAGACGATGCCGAGCTGCTCGGAGACCTTGGGCAGCGCGGCCTTGAAGAACTGCTCGTAGAGGGTGCGTATCATGTCCTGGCGCTTGGCGGCGGTGTCCAGCCCCTTGCAGACCATGCGGACCTGCTCGGCGAAGTTGGAGAGCAGTCGGCGATCGTCGGCGAAGGCCTCGCCCTCGAGCAGTTCCACCATGCGGTTCATGGCCCGGCTGACGGGGTTGTTGGCGACGAAGTCGTAGTCGGTGAAGAGCGCGTCGAAGACGGGCCTCGTGACGAGGTGCTGCGCGAGGAACGTGACGGCGTCCTGCCGGCCTATTGACGGGTTGACGCTCTCGCGCAGCTGCGCTACGAAGGCGTCCATCTCGGCGGCGTGTCGCCCCTGTGCCAGCATGGCTGAGATGCGCTCCACGAAGCGCGCCGCCACGTCGCCCACCTTCTTGCTCCACGCTGGCCAGTACATGCGGTCTCCCACCACCTCGGTCATGCGCGCGTAGAGCATCTCGGTGGTCTCGACGGGCATGGCCTCGAAGAGGCTTGGCGTCCGGTCATGCGCCCCCCGGCGGCGTCGCGCGGCGCGTCCTTGCGGCGAGAGGTCGGCCTCGGAGCCCAGTCGGACGTAGCGCACGTGGGTGTAGGTGTGGCTGGAGAGCTCGGCGGCGAGCGTCTCGTCGTGGCTTCGGAGGGCCTTGAGGATGTTCCAGACGGGCTTGAAGGCCGTCGACGTGACGACGTCGTTGGGGTCCTGCCCGAGCGGGACTATGACGGGCACGATGATGTAGCCGTACCTCTTGCCCTCGAAGCGTCGCATGACGCGGCCCACCGACTGCACCAGCGCGATGGGCGACTTCTTGGGCGAGAGGAAGATGACGGCGTCGAGAGCCGGCACGTCGACGCCCTCGGAGAGGCATCCCACGTTGCAGACTATGTGTGCCTCGCCCCTCACGGGCTCGCGGAGTATGGCGAGCCGCCTCTCGCGCTCGTTGGTGGGCATGGCCCCCGTGACGTAGTCGGCCCTGACGTCGGCGAGCCTGGCGAGGTAGCTCTCGGCGCGCTCGTCCAGCTCCCCCCTCTCCTCCATGGCGGCCCGGTATTCGCGGGCTATGGTCTCCAGTGCCATGGCCGTCTCGTTCGTCACGTAGGTTCCGGCCTTGGTCTTGCGCGAGCGTGTCACGTAGTCGCAGAAGGCTATGGCCGTGGCCAGTGGGCTGTCGCGGTCGGGGTCGTCGTCGAAGGGATCCTTCTCGGCGGGCATGCAGTCCACCACGCTCTTGCTCATGGCTGCCACGGCTCCGAGCATCCGCGCCGTCATGTCCGGGATGACGTGCTGGAGGGCCTCGCCCTCGTCGCCGCCCTCCATGGCGCGGGCCTTGACGCGCTCGAGCAGGTCGTCGCCGACCATTGACTCGTCGACGGCCAGGACGAGCACCTTGTAGTCCGTCAGCAGCCCCCTCTCGACGGCCTGTCCGAAGGAGAGTGTGGCTATGCGCGGTCCGTAGACGGCCTCGTCATCCATCGAGAAGAGGGTGTCCTGCTTTTTTTCGGCGTGCCTCGTTTCGCCATCGGCGTAAATCTTTGGCGTGGCGGTCATGTAGAGCCTGCGCGTGGCGCGGACGTAGTCGGCGTCGTGGATGCGCGCGAAGGGGCTCTCGCGTCGGCCCTTGGCCTTGTCGGCGGCGAGGTAGGCGGCGGCGGTGCGGTGCGCCTCGTCGCACACGGCGAGGTCGAACTCCACCCCCGCCAGCCTCTGCGCCTCGCGCACGGCGTCTATGCTCTGATAGGTGGAGAAGACCACCGTGAGGCCGCGTCGGCCGCCGGCGTCGCGGAGTATGCCGGCCACGGTCCGCGCGTCCGTGGTGGAGGGTATGGGGAGGTCGAGGAGGCTCTCGTGCATGTCGTCCTGGTCGGGGTCTGCGGCGTCCGCCGCCCGCGTGTCGGAGCAGACGCAGACGGCGGTCAGCGGCTCTCTGGCGGCGGCGAACCAGCTGCGGAGCGTCTGGCTGACGAGGGCTATGCTGGGCGCCAGGAAGAGGACGGCCCTGCCTCCGTCGCCACAGAGCGCCTGGGCGAGGAAGAGGCTGGTGAGAGTCTTGCCCGTGCCGCAGGCCATGACGAGCGTGCCGCGGTCGTGCGTCTCATAGTGTCGCAAGGCGGCTGCCACGATGTCGGCCTGGTAGTCTCTGGGCTGCGCGGGCTTGCGCTCCTGGGGCTGCCTGCCGTCGGCCAGTGCCTGCCAGTCCACGGGGCTCTGCGCGAGCGTGCCGAGGTTGACTACGACAACGGGCGGCGTCTGGTCGTCGAGGGCTTCCCTGGCGTTGTCGCCGTAGCGCTCGGAGGTGGCCACCCATATCCGTCCGGCGAAGGTGAAGTCGGGGAGCGACGGGTCGGCGGGGTGGTACGTCTTGCCGCTGGCGGATATGAAGGAGTCGACGGCGGCCTTGTTAATGGTGGTCTGCTCGTCGTAGAACTTGCACTGCACGGCTGTGAGCCCTCCGTCGCGTCGGCGGGCCACGATGTCAATGCCCATGTCGGCGGCGGGTATGGCCCGCTCGGCGGCGAAGTCGGCCCAGAGCCAGGCCTTGTCGAAGAGGGCGGCGTAGACGGGGTCGGCCAGGAGCCATCGGCATATTAGCCTCTCGAAGCGTGCGCCCTTGTCGCGCTCGGTGGCGGAGGCCAGGCGCATGGAGGCCAGGACGGAGTATATGGTGGCGGGCCCGCCCGTGGCGGCCTGCGGCGTGGTGTCGGTCAGCATGGTGATTTTAAGGCTGGTTTGCGGCAAAGATAAGAAAATGGTGTGTCAGATTGCGGCGCAGGATGGTGGGAAAAACGCGCCGCTGGCGGGGGCACGCGCGCACGCGACGGGCACGGGATGGCCGGCGAGGCCGCGGGCGGCCCATTGGCGGGGGCGCACTTTTGCGCCGCTAAAGGCTCAAGCAGTGGACTGCGCCGCGGGCGGGGACGCTGGCGCAAAAAAAAAGCGACCCCCCGCGTAACTGTCCGCGGGAGGCCGGCTCGTTTGTAAGGGGCGGCAACCTACTCTCCCACACTCGTGTGCAGTACCATCGGCGCGGGCGGGCTTAACTTCTCTGTTCGGGATGGGAAGA